>JAFXZS010000015.1 GCA_017541105.1 Clostridia bacterium | reverse complement strand
CCGGTTCGGGTTCCGGTTCGGGTTCCGGCTCCTCCGTCTGAATATAGGGGGTGGACGTGACGGTTGAAATATAGAGGAAGAAGGCATCCCCATACTGCCCGTTTTCCACCGTCTGGAGGAAACTGTAGGGAGTTTCCCCGTTCAGTGTGTCACCGGCGTCTGCCACATCCGTCAGCATACCGCCGTCCAACAGCTCCATGGGAAAATCCGGCTGATCCGGAGCATAAATGCTCACTGTCAGATCGCCCAGGGCATCCTCCGGGACACAGACCCAGAAGGTGCCATCCTCCTCTTCCACAGGCATGGCAACCTGCTGGCAGGGATATCCCTCAGAATCCGTCCAGCTGACAACCACCAGGGGTTCTCCCTCTGCTAAAGCGGTCAGGGAAAGCGGCCAGACAGACAGCATCATCAGAACAGCTGTCAGGCTTGCGAGAATTCTTTTCCTTGTCTTCCATTTCTTCATACGCATCTCTCCGTCCTCCCGGATTGTCTACCGCACGACGGCATTTATTTTACTGCCATTCCCGGGGAGTGTCAATCAAACCCGCCTGCCGGGAAGGAGTTGCTTCCGCCGCCGTCGAATGTGAAACCGTGCTTCGTAAATAGGAACGATCCCCTTCCCGTTTTCGTTCCCGAAAGGCGGTATCTTTTATGTTCGCTTCCGGTCTCGCCCGTTTTTTTCACCCTGCCGGTGAAAAGGGGCCCTGGCCTCCTTTTGCGTATTTCTCCCGTCCTCCGCGGCTGGAAACGGAGCATCTTTTGCTTCGTCCGCTGTCCCGGAAGGACGCAGGGGATATCTATGCGTATGCTTCGGATCCGGAGGTGGCCCGTTATGTCCTCTGGGAACCTCACCGCAGTCCCGCGGATTCCCGGGCCTATGTACGGTATGTCCTGTCATTGTACCGCCGGGGGCTCCCCTCCTGCTGGGCGGCGGAAGAACGAACCTCCGGCCGCGTGATCGGCACAATCGGGTTTATGTGGTACAGCGAAGCGGCCCAGTCCGCAGAAGTCGGTTACAGTTTTTCCCGGGAAGTCTGGAACCGGGGGTATGCCACCGAGGCCCTCCGGGCAGTTCTTTACTCTGCCTTCTCTTTGCTTCCCCTGAACCGGGTGGAAGCCCAGCACGATGTGCGGAATCCTGCAAGCGGCCGTGTGATGGTGAAAGCCGGCATGACCCGGGAGAGCATTCTGCGGCAGCGTGTCTTCAATAAGGGCGAATGGATCGACGTCGCGCTGTACTCCATCCTCAGGCAGGATCCTGCATGGCAGCGGCAGAATCACGGATCATAAAGTACTTGGAAGATCATGCCGTTTCGTATATAATAAGATATTATATATTCTGAAAGGAGGGACCGGAATGAATGAATATCGCGGAAAGCATGCGCCTTCCTCGCCCTGGCCTGTATCATCCCGTGCTGCCGTTCCGGTCCGGCGCGGCCGCCATTTGAAAAAACGGCGCGTCCGCCGCTTCTGGGCGGTCTTTTCTGCCCTGATCCTGCTGCTGATCCTGGCTTATCCGCTGATTGAAGCCCGGATCCTGACGGTGGACAAGGTGATCATCCACGCGGATGATCTCCCATGGGACGCGAATCACCTCCGGATTGTCTACCTCAGCGACATCCACTGGGGATACTGGTTTTCCGACGGGGATCTCAGCCGTCTCCTGAATAAAGTCAATTCTCTTCGGCCGGATCTGGTGCTTTTCGGAGGCGATTACGCCACGGATTATGACAGTGCGGTGCAGTTTTTCCGCCGCCTGCCGAATCTGGCCCGTATTCATGCACGCTATGGGATATACGGTGTGCTGGGGGAAACGGATTACGGAGAAAGCCCGGACGACCGGACGATTCTGACGGAATACATGGCCAATGCAGACGTGACTCCCCTGATCAATCAGACCGTTCCTGTCTACATCGGTTCCGGAACGGTGTATATTGCCGGACTGGATGATTCCTCCGCCGGGAAACCTGATCTCAAGTCAGTTTCCGCCGCCCTGAAGCCTTCCGATTTTGTCATCCTGCTTTCCCACAACCCGTCCGTAATTCCATCTGCGCAGCAGACACAGGATGGGTCCGGCAGCCTCGGATGGTTTGATCTCGGCCTCTTCGGGCATACCCACGGAGGGCAGATGATGTTCTTTGATTCTCTCCTGGGCATTGCGGACGATGTGCAGCAGCGCTACCGTTCCGGCTGGCTGACGGAGAACCGGGTCAGCCTGCTGATCTCAAGGGGTGTCGGCACATCGGTCTTCCCGGGCCGGCTGTTCTGTTCTCCCCAGATTCACCTGATTGAAATGACCTCAGATTAATTTCTTGTTGCTGCGGAGGTTCCTGATTCATGCACACCGAACCACAGATTCTGCTGAAGGATGTTTCCTTCACCTACGAGGAAGATGCTTCTCCCGCGCTTTCTCATGCCTCCGTCACGATCCGGCCGGGGGAATTTGTTGCCGTGCTCGGGCATAATGGCTCCGGCAAGTCCACCCTGGCCAAGCTGATTAATGCCCTGTACCAGCCTACAGAAGGAAATGTGATTGTCTGCGGTTATGACACGAAAGAGGAAAAGCTGGTCTGGGAAATCCGGCGCCGCGCAGGGATGATCTTCCAGAATCCGGATAATCAGATTGTCGCTACCATTGTGAAGGAAGATGTTGCCTTCGGCCTCGAGAATCTCGGCGTACCGACAGAAGAGATGCTGCCGCGCATAGAGCAGGCGCTTTCCGCGGTCCGAATGAATAAATACGCGGATTCCGCGCCTCACACCCTCTCCGGAGGGCAGAAGCAGCGGGTTGCCATTGCCGGAATTCTGGCCATGGAGCCCTCCGTCATTATCGCCGATGAAGCAACCGCCATGCTGGATCCCTCCGGCCGGAAGGAAGTGCTGGATACCATTCGTATGCTGAACCGGACCAAGGGAATTACCGTGGTCTGGATTACGCACTTTATGGAGGAAGCAGCCCTGGCTGACCGGATTCTTGTCGTTACCGACGGTGCCATTGAGGCGGACGGAACGCCTGCGGAGATTTTTGACCGGGTAGAGAAAATGCAGCAGATGCATCTGGATGTTCCTCCCATGACCGCCCTGGCGGACGCCCTCCGAAAAGATGGCATGCCCCTGCCCGCCGGAATCCTGACCGTGGAAGATTTCGTACAGGAGGTGGAAAAGATCCTATGTCCATCGAAGTCCGCCACCTGACGCACTGCTATTCCGAGGGAAGCGCCCTGAGTACCGTTGCGCTCGAGGACGTCAGCCTGACCATAGAGGACGGTGAGTTTGTCGGAATCATCGGTCATACAGGGTCCGGCAAATCCACGCTCGTGCAGCATCTCAACGGCCTGCTGAAGCCCTCTTCCGGGCAGATTCTGATCAACGGGGAGGATCTGAACGGCGAACAGGTAAACCGCCGCGCTCTGCGCCAGCGCATCGGCCTGGTCTTTCAGTATCCGGAATACCAGCTCTTTGAGGAAACAGTCGCACGGGACATCGCTTTCGGGCCGAAAAATCAGGGGCTCTCCAAAGAAGCCATTGACGAGCGTGTCCGTTACGCCATGGACTGCGTCCATCTGGATTATCAGAAATACAGCGAACGAAGCCCCTTTGAGCTTTCCGGAGGCCAGATGCGCCGTGTGGCGATTGCGGGGGTACTGGCCATGCGTCCGTCCGTACTGATTCTGGACGAGCCGACCGCAGGGCTGGATCCCCGGGGAAGGGACCGGATTCTTTCCATGCTGGAAGAGCTCCACTCCCGGGAAAAGACCACAATCGTGATGGTTTCCCACAGCATGGATGACATGGCTCGCCTTGCCACCCGCCTGGTTGTCATGAAGGACGGCAAAATCCTCGCAACCGGAACCCCCCGGGAAATTTTCTCCCGGGAGGCACTGATGCTCTCTGCCGGGCTCGGTGTCCCGGCAGCTTCCCGCCTGTGCGGCGCCTTGCGGCAAAAGGGGTTTGATCTGCCTGCAGATCTGTACCGAATGGAGGAGCTGCGGGAGCATCTGCTCCGGCTCTGGCGGCATACCGGCTCTGAAGCGGGGAAAGGAGGACCGGCATGCTGAACAACATCACCATGGGGCAGTATTATCCTGTGGACAGCAGGGTGCACCGCCTGGATCCCCGGATCAAGCTGATCCTGACCATTGCTTTCATCGTGGCCGTCTTCCTGGCCCATTCCTTTGTGGGATATGTGATTCTGGCCGGATTTCTGTTCCTGTCGTGCCGGCTGGCCTGTGTACCTTTCCGGCTGCTGCTGAAAGGGTTGAAACCCCTCCGGATGATTATCATCCTGACCTTCCTGCTGAATCTCTTTTTCACCCCGGGGGATGATGTATGGGTTTCCTTCTGGATTGTCCGGATCACCCGGGAAGCTTTCCTGCAGGCGTTGTTTTATTCCCTGCGCCTCGTTTTCCTGGTGGCCGGCACTTCCCTGCTGACGCTGACCACGTCTCCCATCGCCCTGTCCGACGGCATCGAGCTTCTCCTCACGCCCTTGAAAAAGATTCATTTCCCGGCCCATGAGCTGGCCATGATGATGACCATTGCCCTGCGTTTTATCCCCACCCTGCTGGAGGAAACGGATAAAATCATGAAGGCTCAGATGGCGCGCGGCGCCGATTTTGAAAGCGGCAATCTGCTCTCCCGTGCCCGTGCCATGGTGCCCTTGCTGGTGCCGCTGTTCGTCAGCGCCTTTCGCCGTGCCGGGGATCTTGCCCTGGCCATGGAAAGCCGCTGTTATCACGGCGGTGAAGGCCGTACCCGCCTGCGCGTTCTGAAGATTACCCGCAGCGACTGGATTGCCTGCGGTGTATTGGCGGTCCTTCTGGGCCTGATCATTCTGGAAGGTATTGTCCTGAAGGGAGTCCTGTTTTGAAACGCGTACTGCTGACAGTGGAATATGACGGAACGGCCTATGCGGGCTGGCAGCGGCAGATCACGGGGCTGGCGGTTCAGCAGGTATTGGAGGAGGCCCTGGGCCAGGCCTGTGCGCATCCCGTCACCGTCACAGGCTCTTCCCGTACGGACGCGGGAGTCCATGCCCGGATGCAGATGGTGCACTTTGATACTTCCTGCACAATCCCGCCGGAGAAGTTTCCCTTTGTCCTGAACAATCTGCTTCCGCCGGATATCCGGGTGCAGGCCGCCCGGGAGGTTCCCGCGGCTTTTCATGCCCGTTTTCTGACTTCCGGCAAAACCTATACCTATCGGATTCTGAACACCCGCCACGGGAGCGCTTTGCTCCGGAACACCTGGGCCCACATCCCCGTACCGCTGGATATTGCGGCCATGCGGGAAGCCCTCTCCTGCCTTCCCGGGACCCACGACTTTGCCGCTTTTCAGGCTTCCGGCGGTTCAGCCCGCACAACCGTTCGCACAGTGGACCGCGCGGAGCTTTCGGACTGCGGGCCCCGGCTGGTACTGACCGTCAGCGGCAACGCTTTCCTGTACAATATGGTTCGGATCATCGCCGGCACCCTGGTGGAGGTCGGGCTTCACAAGCGGAATCCGGATGCTTTTGCCCGCGCCTTCGTTTCGCTGAACCGGCTGGATCTGGGCCTGACCGCTCCCCCCTGCGGACTGGAACTGACAGAAGTCCGCTATCCCGAAAAAGCGTTTACCGATCCTGCTGCCCTTCGCTGGCACGAGGAGGCTTCTCCATGCTCAGACTGACCAATTTATCCGTTCCGGTGGATTATACGGAAGCCTCGCTTCGTACCCTGATCGAAAAAAAATGCGGCCTTGCTCCGGATCAGCTCCTGGCCTTCTCCGTCGTTCACCGTTCCGTGGATGCCCGGGACAGGCAGAACGTGCATTTTGTGCTGTCTCTGGATCTGAAGGTGAAGAATGAACAGGCACTTGTGAAAAAACGTTTTCTTTCTGCCGTCTCCCGGCCGGTTACGCCGGCGCTTCCGGCAGCGCGTTTTTCCCGCCCGCCTCTGGTCGTCGGTGCCGGTCCCGCAGGCCTTTTCGCCGCCCTGACGCTGGCCCGTGCCGGCGCGAATCCTGTGCTGATTGAACGCGGACGCCCTGTGGATGAGCGCGCCAGGGATGTGGAAAAAATGGCCGCTGAAGGCCTGCTGGTTCCGGAATCCAACATCCAGTTCGGTGAAGGCGGTGCCGGCGCGTTTTCTGACGGAAAACTGACATGCGGCGTCAAGTCTCCGTATCTTCGTTCCGTTCTGGAAACCTTCGTGGCGCACGGAGCCCCGGAAGAGATTCTTGTCGACCGCTTGCCGCATATCGGTACCGACCGGCTTCGCGGCGTCGTTGCCTCCCTCCGGGAGGAAATTCGTTCGCTGGGCGGAACGGTTCTTTTTGAGACGCGCCTGGAAGAGCTGATTCTCCGCGGCTGCCGGGTCGAAGGGGCTGTCCTCTCCCACGCCGGGGAAAAACGTGAATTCCTGACGGATACCGTTCTCCTGTGTACCGGCCATTCTGCCCGGGATACGATGCAGCACCTGTTTTCCCAGGGTGTGCGCATGGCACAGAAGCCCTTTGCTGTAGGGGTTCGGATCGAACATCCCCGGACTTTTATCGATCGCGCGCAATACGGCTCTTTCGCCGGCCATCCGGCCCTGGGAGCCGCTTCCTACAAGCTGGTATGCCACACGCCGGACGGCCGGGGCGTCTATACCTTTTGTATGTGTCCCGGCGGCCATGTCATCGCCGCGGCCTCGCACCCCGGCGGTGTGGCGGTCAACGGCATGAGCTTTCATGCCCGGGATGCTGAAAACAGCAATTCCGCGCTTCTGGTCGGCGTCCGTACGGAAGACTTCGGGGACAGCCATCCGCTGGCCGGTTTTGTCTTGCAGCGGCAAATCGAAAAGGCTGCCTTTGACGCGGCCGGCGGCGGATTCAAGGCCCCGGCGCAGCGGGTGGAGGATTTCCTGGCCGGCCGGCCCTCCCGGGGCTTCGGGAATGTACAGCCTTCCTACCGGCCCGGCGTCGTACCCGTGGATCTGCGGGCAATACTGCCCGTCTGGATCACAGAAGACCTGCGGAAGGGGCTCCGTGCCATGAATACGCAGCTCTCCGGGTTCGCCATGCCGGACGCGGTGCTCACCGCGCCGGAAACACGCTCCTCTTCTCCGGTGCGCCTCCTGCGGGATGGCAGGTATGAGGCGGAAGATCTTTCGGGGCTCTTCCCGGTCGGCGAGGGCAGCGGTTATTCCGGCGGTATCGTTTCCTCCGCAATCGACGGGATCGCCGCCGCCCGCGCTTCCATTGAAAAAAGCAATCTGCTCTGAAGCGGATTGCTTTTGCTTGTTTTCGGGCGTTCAGTACCCCGGCAGTTTCCCCGCCAGTTCCCGGGCCTCCTCCGGTTTTTCCGGACGGATATGCAGCGCGCGGAAAGATTGTCTTTCCGAGGCGTCTGCGGTATAATCATACCAAAAAGGAGGGGTCCTGTATGAGAAAATGTATCTGTCTCTTTTTGGCAATGGTGCTGCTCATGGGCTGCGAAGCCGTAAGTTCCTCCGCGGAAAGCACCCTGGCGGATTTCTTCTGTGCCGAGGAGCGTTTTTCCACCAGGGTCCCGGCTGCCGCGACCGCCGGCTATGAGGAGAATAACGGCCTTGTCATCTATACGGATGCTTCCGGCTATATCCCTTATGTCATCGTGCACCGCCGTTCTGCCGGGAAAAAATTCAATGACCCCGTCAATTATCTGAACAATGTCTATCGGGAATACATTGAAAATAAATACGGGGACGGCTTTCTGGGCATGAATCCCGCCAAAACCTGGGAAATCGGCGGCAAGGAGCTCCTCGGCGCCCGTTATATGTTTAAGGTGGGGGAATATACCGTCGTCCAGCTGCAGCTGATCGAAATCCGGGATGCCGGAGACGTGGAATACACCGCAAAGTATGTCGACGGGAAAGACGAGGCCACCCTGGCCGCGCTGGATACGGCCGTCAGGTACTTCCGGGAGACGGATACGGAAACCTCCGCCGCAAACGACGGTGTCCTTCGCCCTGCGGATTATTCAGGGGAACCCGTGAATACAAACGGCGGAATCTATCGGGTCCGCCTGAAAGATACGGAAAAGATCATGGATGGCGGGTATTTTACCGCGGCCCTGTATGTGCAGGATGAGTATGATTCCGCACGGGTGGAGGCGCTGCAGCCCGGTCATCGGGTTCAGGTCGCCGGTACCGTCTACACCGTAAAAACCGTCGTTCCCCATGAGGACGGATCTCTGGAAATCTATGTGGAGGAGGATTTTGACGGCTACATTGCCTTTATGAAGGGGGAAGGCGTCTATACCGCGCTGGTGAATGACTGGTCCCCCTCCACATTTCTGACGGATTATAAGGTCACGCTGCCCCTGCAGAACCTGTTCCAGTTCGCCTGGTTCGGCGGGGACGGCAGTGAAACGGATTATAATGCGGAACAGTTTGTCTCTCTCATGACCGATCCGGAAAAAGCACCGGAGATCACCCAGTATAATACCGCAATCGGTTTCCTGAATGATGCTCCGGTGCTCATCTATCACACAGATTATCCGGAAGGTCCGGAAACGGAAGACTGATATTTACAGGCTTCTGATCCGGTCCGCAATCCGGTCGGAAAGGAACTTTTTCAGCGGGGGCAGCGCTTCCGCTGACAACACAGCGCCTTGCCCCGTGAACATCATGGTGCAGGGCGCCGCGTCTGACCAGGCCTCCCATTTCGGGAGGTCTTCTCCGTTCAGGTCCTTCCCGTTTGGATTGCCGCTGCGGATAAAGTTGCAGAAATAGTCGCACATCTGGCGGGCCAGGTCATAGTGCCGCCCCGTAAAAGGCCGCCAGCATTTTGCCAGTGTTTCAAACCAGAACCACAGATCCGAGGAATGAAAAGTACCTGGATGGTCCCATCCGGGAATGTCCGGATCAAAGCGGTAGCAGTAACCCTTTTTCCCTGCCTTTGCCTTGTCCCCCAGGACTGCTTTGACGGTGCATTCGATGCCGCTGACCGGTGCCCATTCCTTCTCCCCTGCTTTTTCCCGGCTTCCGGGGAGCGCCAGGAATTCCCCTGCCAGGTCGCCGAACAGGCGAACAGCTTCCGTTTCCAGTTCCTGTTCATCCTTCGCTTCGATGGTGTTCAGAAACTCATCCCCGGTATTGCCGGCCATCATGACGGCATCCACGCACTTCCCTGCCCTGTACAGGGCAATGGGATCCCCGATGCAAAACAGATCGTCCTGCACAGTGAAAAACGGGATATGCGTCTCCATGTATTTCTCATAGCTGCGCTGCAGTTTCACCGCGTCCATGGATCTCGCTTCCTTCAGGTTTTTGACGCCGAGGAAAGCAAAAAACTCCTCTCCTTTCTTCTCCGCATCCGCCAGGAGTTCCGGCCGGCCGATTTCCCGTCGCCGGTAAGGATCAAAGATCATGGCACTCATGACAACGGCACGCGAAAACAGTCCCCCGTTGGCCGGACAGGCCAGCTGGGACAGGACGCTGCCGCCGCCGGCAGATTGTCCCGCGATGGTAACCCGGCAGGGGTCGCCGCCGAAGGCGGCGATATTCCGCTGCACCCAGCGCAGCCCGGCCTGCTGGTCCAGGTTCCCGAAGTTGGCCGGTGCGTCCGGCTGTTCCCGGGTGATCTCCGGATGTGTCAGAAATCCCAGTGCGCCAACCCGGTAATTCACCGTTACCACCACGATACCGCGCCGGGCAATCCGCTCCCCGTCAAATTCCATCTCCGCCGGATAGCCGCACTGCAAACCGCCGCCGAAGAACCAGACCAGGACCGGCTGCTTCTCATTCGCTTTTTTCGCGTTGGTCCAGATGTTCAGATACAGGCAGTCTTCTCCCATGGGAATATCCGGATCCACGTGCCATTCCCTGCAGTATATATCGTCTCCCAGGCCCGGAATCCACTGCATGGAAATCGGGGCAAACCGGGAGCAGTCTCTGACGCCTGCCCAGCTTTCACAGGGCTGCGGCGCCCTCCAGCGGTTTTTCCCTACAGGGGGCGCGGCAAAAGGAACTCCCTTAAACGCTGTAATCCGCGGATCCGCTGCTTCAATGCCCCGGACCCATCCATTCTCCGTTTTGACCTGTCTCAGCATTGCCCTGTCCTCCCTTTATCCCATCTCTGAAATTGTTGCCTGGTATTCTCCGGTTCCTGTCTGTTTCCATTCCGTCCACGGACCTGGCCTTCCCTCTCCCGCGGGGTCTACGCAAATAAGCGCCGGATCCCCGGGATCCAGAATCAGCTTCATGCGTTCCAGCTGGTTTCCGAACCCAAACGGCCGGTCCGCTGCCTGCCGGAAAGTGACCGTACCGCTTTCCTCATTCAGAAGGATATCAAACCAGCCGTGATGCCCTTTCAGGTCAAAGCCGAAGAACTCCTGCCAGGCCGGGAGATGAAGGCAGACCTCCGGTTCAGGATACATGATCCGCAGATACCCGCCGCTCATCCGAACGTACAGATTGCCCTCCGCTTCGTTGTCCTTTGTGGGGAAGACAATGGCCGCTTCCCCGCAGCTGTAGAAGATATTGTTGAATATCTTTGCATCCCGCGATGTGCCGCCCCGCTCCAGCCCGTGCATCCGGAAAGGCACGGGTTTCAGGTAATAGCCGCTGTGGCGGCAGCGTCCGATCAGGTTGTTTGCGATATATAAACGGTCTGTTCCCTCGCCGTAAATTCCATATCCGTTAATGATGTCATGTTCCCGGGTCTTGTACCATCCGGACGATCCGGGTTCCTGCGGAATCTTTGCGGCATCAAACCGCCCTTCCACATTCCAGATGATGTTGTGGTCAATGGAATTGATCCCGTCCCGGGTGCACTCGATAAAGATCGCTTCCCGCTGCTCAATGCCGTTCAGAAAAAGGTTGCCGGTAATCCGGTTGTTTTCATTGCCGCAGTCCAGCCACAGGTGATCCGCCCGGATGGTATTCCGGAATGTGTTGTGCCGGATCAGTCCGTCGATGCTGTTATGCAGCTTGATGGCACCGGCTTCCCAGCTCAGCTCCATCTTCTGCCAGCCGGTTCCTTCAATCACGTTGTCCTCAATCAGCATCCGTTCCGCAAACATCCCGGCAATGCCGCAGACGCCGGCGTCCCGGATGCGGCAGTTGCGGATCACGCTGTATCCGATGATTTCCCCGGGAGTATGCGTATGGTGCCAGCATTCGTGGCCCACATCCATTGCTACGCCGTTGGACCAGTTGACTTCACAGCCCTCAATGATCCAGTGATGTCCCCGCCATGCCGAAATCGCTCCGCGCTGCGGTACCGGTGCCCCGGTGGCAGCGTGTTCACAGATCAGGCCTTTGACCCGGATGTAATTCTGGAAAGGTTTGGCCGGAACAAAGCACTGTTCCCGAACCGTCACCTCAATCCTGTGTTCCCGGGGATCTGCGTCTCCGGCCAGCCGGAAATGAACCTTCTGTCCGTTCGCTTCCACCCAATAAGTATTGTCTTCCCGGCCCATGCCGTTGTACAGCGGCACCTGCTTCAGCGGTTTTCCGTCGCAGAACAGGCAGCCCCGCCTGTTCAGGTAGGTCGTCATATCGGTCTTGTCGTATTCGATGAACAGCCTGTCATGCAGGATGTTTACCGCACAGAAGGGATTGTATCCCCGGAACAGATCCGGATCCAGGTCGTATTCCCAGATTCGGGGCTCCTCTTCCGCATGCGCGTCCGGGGCCGGGCCGCGAAACAGCATCCATCCTTCGCTGGGGATGAATTCCGTAACCTCTTCCGACGCGCGGATGGTCACATCTCCGTCGCCGAAGGCCTCATAGGAGATCATATGTTCCGGATCCGTTCCGCCCCTTGCCGGTTTCACGCACTCCCGGTACAGTCCCGCGTGGATCAGTACCCGCGTACCCGGCACCGCTTCCGCGGCCGCGCGGCCGATGGTCCGGAAAGGCGCGCCGGCGCTTCCATCGTTCTCGTCTGAGGCCGCGGGATCGCTTGCCGCCACATGCAGTTCCTGCGTCCACGCGGTTTCCTTTTCCCAAAAATCAAAGCTCCGGCCGTCCGGCAGCAGGGCGGAAGAATCCTGTCGCATGGAAACACTCTCCTTTGCCTGTTTGATCATTTCTCTTCCGGAATGCATTGTGAATGAATGGGGGCGCCCCGTGAGGAGCGCCCCCGATGGGGTTTACCTGAATAATTACTGTGCAGCAGCAGCAGCGGCGACCTTCGCGTCGATTTCGGGCTGCCATACGCTGCAGTCATACTCGTACAGCTCTTCGTAGCCGAAGCCGTTCAGCTGCTCGATCATCTCGTCCCACATCGCTTCGAACTCGTCATCCGTCGCGCAGGTCATGATCAGGTTCCATGTGTATTCACACAAGGTGCTGTTGATCTGGGAACGCAGGGCGATCATATCGTTGTTGTCCGCAGCCGGCGTGAAGTCAACGCTCGGGCTGGCCAGCAGCTTGCCGTTCTTCTTCATCCAGTCCACATCGTCCTCAGCATCGAACATTTCGGACCATTCCTTCTTCATTTCGGTCATGGTCTGTTCCTTGTAGGACTTCCAGAACTTCTGGGCATAGCGCTCACCGGTGATGGGGTTGATGCACAGGGAGGAAACGATCCACTGGTTGATGGCGTTGTAACCGTCATTGTATCCGCCGCCGCCGTATTCTTCCGGCACGGGCAGGTTGTCCATCAGCGCGTTGTCGTTCATAACGGTGAAGGTACCATCTTCGTTCACGCTGTAGTTGAAGTCCTTCAGACCGGTGTGCTGGATGGTCGCTCCTTCGGGGCTGGCATACCAGTCGAGGAAGGCCATGATGCGGTCATACTTCTCGCCTTCGACGCCGGCGCCGACACCGATCATACGGTCGGAACCGTAGTAACGGTCAGCATCCGCATAGAAGTTCATGTCGCCCACGGGAACGAACCGCATGGCGGTGCCGTTGGCCTGCCGGTCAAGGCTGTTCCAGAAACCGACCTGCCAGCTGTACCAGAACACGTCCACACGGCCGGAGGACATCTTGGCGCAGGCATTGTCCCAGTTCTGGGCGCCGGAATCCGGATCCACCAGGCCCTTCTGATTCGCCTGGTTCAGGAACTTCGTGATCTTGTAGTAGGCATTGTCGCGCTCATACAGCTTGGAGAAGGTGTTGTCGGGCTTCAGCATGGCGCTGCCCTTCAGCTTCTCGCCGTACCAGGTGGTCAGCTGCACAACGTTCGCGATACCGACCATGTTGTCGTTGCCGTCCCAGTCGGGCCACAGGGAGAAGGGATAGGCGGGATCGCCGTCTTCATTGGTGGGATGGATCTCATGGATCTTCTCCAGGGCGGCCAGCAGGTCATCCAGGTTCTCGAGCTTGGGAGCGCCGATCTCTTTGTACAGATCCCAGCGGAGCATCGGGCTGGAATAGATGACGTCATCGGTCAGGGTGCTGGGGGAAGTATCGGTCATCTCGCAGGGGATGCCGTAGTACTTTCCGTCTTCACCGGTCAGGCCCTTGTTGTATACGTCAATCTGGGTCTTGAACTTCATGATGTTCTCGCAGTCAACGATCTTGTCGCTGATGTCCTTGGCGAGGCCAGCGTCCACGATCTCGGAGAACTTAGCCTTGTCCACGATGATCACATCGCCCAGGTTGCCTTCTTCGGAGCGGGTCGCGTAGATCGTGTTGCCTACGACCTGAGAAGCGATGATGTTCAGTTCAATGTTGAACTTGTCCTTGACTACCTTGGCAAACCAGCCGGACTGGATGCCGTTGTAGTTGGCAGCATCATCGTAGAAGTCGATGGTCAGGAGTTCGGGCTCCTCAGCCACCGCGCTGATGGACACCAGGCTCAGAAGCATGGCGAGCGTCAGCAGAACAGACAGAAACCGTTTCATACTTGAAACCCTCCTTTTTTTATGATGTAAGGCAAACGCGCCTTCATCTCAACCTTTAACCGCGCCGATCATAATACCCTTTGTAAAGTAGCGCTGGAAGAAAGGATAAATCAGCATGACGGGCAGCACCACAACCACCGTGACGGACATGCGGATGGACGTCGCTGTCGCGGCCGTCTGCAGCCCCGCTATAATCGCGCTGGAGTTGGTCGTGTTGCTGAGCAGCGCCTTCAGGCTGTTCGCCTGGGTAATGTACTGATAAAGCACGTACTGAAGGGTGTTCAGATCCGGGCGGTTCGTCATCAGCAGCAGGTTGTCCTGGAAGGAATTCCACTGGTTCACCGCCGCGAAGATCGCGATTGTCGCCAGAATCGGCTTGATGACCGGCAGCATGATCTGAACGAACACCCGCAGCGTACCGGCCCCGTCGATCTCGGCAGCCTCCTGCAGCTCCCGGGGAACTGACTCGCAGTACGTCTTGCACAGGATGATGTAGAACGGCTGCACGATCATCGGGAAGATATATCCCCAGAAGTTGTTGTTCAGCCCCAGGTTCCGCATGCACAGCACCCACGGAATGATGCCGGCGTTGAAATACATGGTGACCGCCACGAAGCGGAACCAGAGTTTCCGTTTCCACATGGTTTCCCGGGTAAACATGTATCCCAGGAAGGCCGCGATCAGCACCGTCAGAATCGTTCCGATCACCGTGCGCAGGACGGAAATCTTTGCCGCGTCCAGCAGGCCCGGGATGTTGGCCATGCGCTCGTAGTTCTTGAAATGAATCTCCATCGGGTAGAACAGCACTTTGCCGCGCTCGGACAGGTTATTCGCGCTGATGGAGTTGATGATGATATAGTAGAACGGGTATGCGCAGACAAAGGCGAAGAACGCGTACACAATATATGTGATGACGCTGATAATCTTGTCTCCCGCGCTCTGCCGGTCCATGGGGTTGATGTGCTTTTTCTGTAAGATAACTTTTTTCGTTGTCATCCTCTGCTCCTCCCTTCCGGTCACACGAAGCCTTCCCCGCGGACAAGGCGGGAAACGGTATTCGTAATAAAGAGCAGGGCGACGCTTACAATGCTTTTCAGCATGCTGATCGCCGTGGAGAGCGGATAATTGCCGCGCCCGGTGGTGGCAATATTATATACGTACAGGTCCAGCACTTCGATGGACTTTTTATTGAAGTTGTTCATAAACACAAAGTACTGTTCCATGCCGTTGGACAGAAAGTTCGCCAGGTTCAGCATGACGATGACAAAATAGGTCGGCAGCAGGCATGGAATTGTAATGCGCCAGATGATCTGCATCCGGGTCGCGCCGTCCACCTTCGCCGCCTCGATCATCTGCTCGTCAATGGCGCTGATCGCAGCCAGGTACATAATGGCCGCCCAGCCGGCATTCTTCCAGGTCAGCCACAGCCACATCCGGAACCAGACATTCTCCTTCGAGCTCAGG
The DNA here is from genome assembly GCA_017541105.1 of Clostridia bacterium. Classification (GTDB taxonomy): domain Bacteria; phylum Bacillota; class Clostridia; order Christensenellales; family Aristaeellaceae; genus Aristaeella. The sequence goes on along the minus strand of JAFXZS010000015.1, from coordinate 111,823 downwards.
AAAGCGATCGGTTTCTCGATCCATCCCAGCGACACCAGCACAGAATTGACCGCGCCGGTGGAGCTCAGCACATTGAAAGCCACGGAGAACACCAGAACCCAGCTGATAAAGTTCGGCAGGGTGGTAACCGTCTGTACAAACTTTTTATACGGCTTGCACCGGATTTCATTGAGAAATACCGCGAACATCATAGGGAACCAGCTGAACGCCAGGGAAATGCCGCTCATCGCGAAGGTGTTGACCAGCACCCGCCCCACATCCGCCAGGCGGACCGGATTTGAAATAATATATTCAAACCACTTCAGCCCCACAAAGGTTTCCGAGGAGATCGGCTTGGGCGGCATATAGTCGTGAAAAGCGTAAATCCAGCCGTACAGCGGATAATAAGAAATCAGGCCAACCAGGATCAGCAGCGGCAGGATGTATAGGAATTCGATATAAGACCGGGTCTTTTTACTCACCGTATCACATCCTTTACGACGCTTCGGAAGCATTCCGCTGCGCGATATTTTGACCGTTATATCCTTTCTATTTATATCAGGAACCGGCCCTGCCTACAATGCTTTTTTCGCAGGAATATGGGACAAAAATATCTTTTTTGTTTCTGCAAACGATTCCTTTTTTGTTTAATATGGGATATAATTTGTCAGAACGGCCTTTTTCTCCTTTCGGAAAGAGACAAAACCGGCCGTTCCGGAGGCGCAGGCTATGAGTACTTTCTATGAGCAGAGGCCGGAAAGCTTATTCATCGGTGGGATGACCCGTTTTCCCTTTCCGCTTCATGTGCATGAGGTCACCGAAATGGTCGCCGTCACAGCAGGGAACATCCGCCTGAACATCGATGGAATCTCCTATGCGCTTGATCCCGGGGATGTAGCGGTTGTCTTTCCTCTCACGCCGCACAGTTTCGATCTGGTCAGTGAGGACGCGGAGGGCCTGGCGGCCATTTTCCCGCCGGATATCATTCCGGAATATAACGGCACCTTTCACGGGCTTGCGCCGGAAAATCCTGTACTGCGTGCGTCCGCTCTGGGGGAGGACACCCGCCAGGCGGTTCTTCGCCTGAGCAGGCTGCAGATGGAAAATGACCTGCCTTTGTGCATTGCCTGGCTCCATGTGCTTCTGGCCGGAACGCTGCACCGCCTCTCCTATCACCCCGTCTACGATTACAGCGACCGCGGCCTCGGCTATCGGATCATGCAGTACATCTCCGATCATGCCTGCGAGGAGATCACGCTGGAAAGCGCGTCCCATGCCCTGGGCATCAGCGCCTCCCATCTTTCTCACTTTTTCTCGGAAAAGCTGCATATCAATTTTCGCCAGTATATCAACGCCAACCGGATTGCCCGTGCCCGCCTCCTGATGCGGGATCCCGGGCTCACGCTGACCGCTGTCTGCGGCGCCTGCGGTTATTCCAATATGAGAACCTTCCGCCGCGCCTTTCTGAAAGAGGTCGGCTGCCTGCCCTCCGAGCATCTCGGCGAGATTCGCGGCCGTTTTCTGCTTTCCGAGGAACAAGCCTGAACACTTGCGGAATCGCGGCCGACCCGCTCCGGGATGCCGCGCGGGATCAGCGGATCAGTAGATCGTCCCGATTTCTCCCGAAATACCGTATCGTGCTTTAAAATCCTCCAGATCTTCCCCGCTCCGGATCAGCATGACATCCCGGAATTTTCCCGTGTCTTTCTCCAGAAAACCCGCGGTCTTCTCACCTGTGCAGATGCTTGACCGGATCACCGGTGTCCACTTCTCCGTATCGTAGGTCTGCTGCGGCACCGCTTTTCGCTTAAACAGGTTCATCCTTTTCCCTCCTCTCCGGCGGAAAAAAGCAGACAGCGTGATGGATGTCACGCCGTCTGCTTTCTGGTTTCCTCTGATTATTCCTCGTCGTCGTCTTCGATCTTCGCGTTCGCGATAATCTTCTGCGCTTCGGCCTGGGGTACTTCTTCATAGCGTTCAAACTTCATGGAGAAGGAACCTCTTGCCTGCGTCATGCTGCGCAGATCCGTGGCATACTTGAACATTTCCGCCAGAGGAGCTTCCGCTTCCAGCTGCTGCATGCCGTTGACCTGATTCATACCCATAATCCGGCCGCGGCGCTTGTTCATGTCGCCCATGATATCGCCCATGTACTCATTGGGCACCAGCACTTCCACGTGCATGATCGGCTCCAGCAGCACCGGGCTGGCATCCATGCAGCCCTTCTTATAGGCGATGCGTGCCGCGGTCTTGAAGGCCATTTCGGAAGAGTCGACCGGATGGTAGGATCCGTCGTACAGCTTCGCGTGCAGATGAACCATGGGATAGCCGGCCAGAACGCCCTTTACGATGTTCTCCCGCAGTCCCTTTTCGACGCTGGGGATAAAGTTCCGCGGAACCACGCCGCCCACCACAGCATCTTCAAACTCGAATTCTGCATCACTGTCGGTGATCGGGCTGAACTCAATCCATACATCGCCGAACTGGCCGTGGCCGCCGGTCTGCTTCTTATGGCGTCCCTGCACCTTGACGGTTTTCCGGATGGTCTCACGATACGGAATCTTGGGATCCTGCAGCACGGCGTTGGCTCCGAACTTGGAGGCCAGCTTGTTCTTGATAACATCCAGGTGCATTTCGCCCTGGCCGCTGAGCTCGGTCTCTGTTGTCTCGGCATTCTTTTCGATCTTAATGGAGGGATCTTCTTCCGCCAGCCGGTTCAGGCCGCTGAAGACCTTGTCTTCCTCACCCTGCTTTGCGGCAAAGACTGCCTTGGAAATACAGGGAGCCGGGAATTCGATGGCAGGATACACAATGGGATTGTTCGGATCGCAAAGGGTGTCGCCGGTAGAGGTGATCTGCAGCTTGGCAAGCGCGCCGATGTCGCCCGCGTGAAGCTTTTCCACATTGGTCTGTTTGTTGCCCTTCATGGAGAAGAGGCCGCCGGCCTTCTCAGCCTTTTCCTTGTTCGCGTTGTACAGGGGCGTGGAAGGGGTCAGCACACCGGAGAAAATCCGGAACAGGCTCAGCTTGCCGACAAACGGGTCGGCGATCGTTTTGAACACAAGCGCGGAGAAAGGCTGGTCGTCCTTGCAGGCACGTTCAATCTCATCGCCGGTCTTCGGATTCTTGCCTTTCTGGGTCTGGCCTTCATGGTCGGGGGAAGGAAGATACTTGGCAATCAGATCCAGCGTACGGGCAATTCCCACGCCGGTCAGGGCGGAACACGCCACGACGGGAACAATGCTGCCGTCCTTCATTCCCTTGACAAAACCGGCCATAACATCCTCGTGGCTCAGTTCTCCGTTCTCGAAATACTTCTCCATCAATTCTTCGTCAGCGGAAGCGGCCTGCTCCGTCAGGTTTTCATAGGCCTCGTTGATTTCGCTTTCGAGATCGGCGGGCATGGGCACTTCCGTGCTCTTCTTGTAGGAGCCTTCATAGGCCTTCTTTTCAAGGACGTTCACAACGCCTTTGAAACCTGTGCCCTGCCCCAGGGGCAGCAGGATCGGCACCACGCTGGGGCCGTACTTTTCACGCAGCTGCGCGACAACCTTCTCAAAATTCGCGTGCTCGCGGTCCATCTGGTTCACGATGAACATGCGGCCGAGGTTGGCCTTGCCCGCGTTGTCCCATGCCTTCTCGGCGCCGACGCTCAGCCCGTTCACACCGCCGACTACGATCACCGCGGTCTCGATCACACGCAGGGGCCCCATCTGTTCGCCGATAAAATCAAAGTATCCGGGAACATCGATCACGTTGATTACTTTTCCCGCCCAGGGGATCGGAGCGTAGGAAGCGCTGATGGAAAAGCCGCGCTTCTTTTCTTCGGGATCAAAGTCGGAAACGGTGCTCCCGTCCTCCACCTTGCCCTGACGGTCAATCATTCCGGCAGCGAAGAGCATCGCCTCGGTCAGCGTGGTTTTGCCCTCGCTGCCATGCCCCATGAGGGCAATATTGCGGATGTTTCCGGTTGCGAATTCAGCCATTGTAGATTCCTCCATTTTTATCATAAGTGCATCCCCTGATTCGCCTCGCGAAGGAGGGGAATCATATGCCATGTCAAATTTTATTATATCACATCCTGCAAGTCTTGAAAAGCGAAAATTTGTGTTTTCCGGGAATTTTCAGGGCGGAACCGATAGGTTCCTTCCGGAAGAATCCCTCTCAGAATGAAATGTGCCGCTGCAGCAGCCTTTTCATCGTATCAAGTTCTTCCGGTGTGCCGCTGGTTTCCAGGTCGACCTTTCCTGCGCCGGTTTCATTCAGCAGCCGGTTGCGCGCCAGCACACGCTTCAGCTGTTTTGCCGTTCCCATGCTCCCCTCGGTGATCGCCGTCCGTTCCGGCAGCATCTCCCGGATCATATCCTTCAGGAATACATAATGCGTGCATCCCAGCACGACCGCGTCCGTCTTCTGCAGATCATATCCGGCAAACAGCTGCTCCAGATACTTTCCGGCTCCGTCCCAGTCTTCCCGCTCCACCAGCTCCATCAGTCCGACGCAGGGAACCTTTACCGCGCCTGTACCGTATTTTTCCATGAGCCTTTCAAACTTTTCCTGCCGCAGTGTCAGGGGGGTTGCAAGAACCAGGATTCCTCCGTCTCTGCGTATTTCGGAGGCGGGCTTCAGGGCCGGTTCCATTCCGATCACGGGGATGGTCAGCTCCCGCCGCAGCGTCTGTGCCGCTGCGCCGGTTGCCGTGTTGCAGGCGATGACCAGTGCCTTGATGTGCCGGTCCATCAGCTTCGCCGTCACCTGCCGCACCAGGTGGATGACTTCCTCCGTGCTCCGGGTGCCGTACGGCGCGTTTGCGCGATCGCCGTAGTAGATGAAGTGCTCCTGCGGGAGTATGCGAATCATGGCCTGCAGGGCACTGATTCCCCCCACGCCGCTGTCAAATACTCCGATCGGATCCATTGCCTGGCTCATATCCCGCTCCCTGTTCTCTGCCCGAATGGGATCGTATTCTGCAGGCATTCTATCAGACTTCCCCGCATCTGTAAAGAAACGTGCCGGAACGGTCCGGAGGACACAGGCGTTGTCTTTCCCATCCTGCCTGCGCTATAATAGCTGTTGTTCGTCTCCCCCGCCTGCGGGGAAACCAATGGACAAACCGGAGGAAGCCATGACCGAAACCATTCTCATCGGCGATGTCATCACGACCCGCAAGCCTCATCCCTGCGGCGGCAGCGAGTGGACCGTCATCCGTACCGGCGCTGACATCAAAATCCGCTGCAACACCTGCGGTCATCTTGTCATGATGGATCGGGAAACCTTTCTGAAGCGCCGTAAGGCCCTGATCGACCGCCCGGCTGCCCGTACCTGATCGCTGCGCTTGCCATTTTTTCCTGCTCTGTGATATACTTTACAGGAATATCGGGTTGATGACCTCCATCTGTATTCCGGGCTGAAGCGGTGGGCTTCCCTCCTTTCGGCCCCGCTTGAAAGGTCGGTGTCAATTGTGCGTAAAGCCGCGTTCTGGTTCATCCTGGCGGTGCTTATGGCTGTCTGTGTCCTTGCGGCCGCCGATACAGAATATTCCCTTTCCCCCTGTCCCGGCACCGTCAGCCTTCGGGACAACAAAATTGTTCTGACCCGGGAAAACCTGGATCAGCACACGGATTTCATCACCAGCCTGGGCAGGACCAGGGATTCGATTCTTGAGGACTGGGAGGAGCGCGGCGTTGTCCTGCAGGCCTGGATGGAAAAGAAGGACGCCTGCCTGGAAATCACCGTCCGTCAGGATGAGGATGCGGCCCAGTATTATGATCTGGTCAATCATCCTCAGGATCCGGGATGGAAGCTCTTCCTCTCCTCTCACAAGAGTTACGCTTCTTACGCGGAGGATGGCTACCGCTTTGACGAGGTGGACAAAAAGCAGTATAAAAACAAAAACTACGTTGTGGTCATCAAGTATAAGCGTACATTGGATTCTGTTGTGTACTGGGGATACATGGCAAAGACTGTCGCCCGTGGATATACGGTAACGCTGGATTATCAGGTTTACAACCGCGGTCTCCGTTCCGGGGACAAGAATGACCTGGCCCGTGCGGCCAATACGCTCCTCTTCACGGATGCCGCCGCGGCCCCGGAGGCCGGGTCCGCCGGCGGAGAAGGGGCTGCCGCGGCGCCTGCGGGCAATGGTGCCGGGGCCGGCGCCTACCTGCAGATCACCTCTGAACCTCCGCTGGAAACCAATCAGGACACTTTCTATGTAGAAGGGCAAACCGTTCCCGGTGCGCATCTGATTGGCGTCCTGATGCGGATCAACTCCGCCACGCCTCTGAAATTCTATGCGGACGCAAATGTGAAAACAGGCAGTTTCCGCATGAAAGTCACCATTCCCGAAGAGAACGTCTGGCTTATGACGCTGAATGTCGAAATCAATGACAAGATCGTTACGGAGAAAGTCTTCAACACGACCACGTATAAGAAATCCCTCCTGCCCATATCCTTTGATGCCGCGGTGCCCGAAATTCTGACCTCGGATGAACTGGTTCTCAGCGGCACCACGGAGCGTGGCGTGACCGTACAGTGCATCGTCCTCAACGGCACCACGACCTATGACAAGACCGTACGGCCCAACGGAACCGGCCGTTTCACCTTCAAGATTCCCACCGCTGCGGAAGCTGAGTATGATATCACCGTTGTCTTTTCCAAGCGCAACTTTGACACCAGGCGGTTCACCTTCCGTACGTTGCGGAGCCTTTCTGAAGAGGAGCGCCGGGCCCAGATGAAATCCCGGGCCGTCCGTCCCGGTTACAATACGCTCGTGAAAAATCTGGATCAATACATCGGCAAAATCCTCGGATACAGCCTGACCGTGACGGACATCCGGCAGAATGGGAAGGAATGGATTATCACCGCCGCGGGCGCGAAAAGCGGAGAAGTCTATCGGAACTTCATCATCTTCATGTCCGAGGATGAACCGGAGTTCGCCGTTGGGGAGCAGCATCTCCTCTATGGGACCTGTATCGGCTCCTATCAGATTCAGTCCGAAGAAGACATCGTTTCCTATCCGGCCTGTGATCTGCTGCTCTGGGAATAAAGGATTTCACGCGAAAGCCGGCTTCATTTCGAAGCCGGCTTTCTGTTTGCATATGCGCATAATTCCCGGAGGCCGCAGGTTTCACACTGCGGCCGCTGTGCTTTGCATACTCTCCGCCCGTGCCAGATCAGCCAGTGATGCGCCTGCCCCCATTTTTCCTTCGGAATCAGGCGTGTCATCTGCTTCTCGGTTTCTTCAACCGTTTCGGCTTTGCACAGCCCGAGCCGGTTGCTGACACGGAACACATGCGTATCCACCGCGAACGCCGGAATCCCGAACGCATTGAACAGCACCACATTGGCAGTCTTCCTGCCCACACCGGGCAGCTTTGTAAGTTCCTCCATGGTATGAGGGACTTCCCCGCCGTGGCAGTCCCGGATCATCCGGCAGGCAGCGATAATATTCCCCGCCTTGGCCCTGAAGCCGCAGCTCCTGACCATGGGATGCAGGTCCTCTTCCTCCGCCGCGGCCATGGCTGACGCATCGGGATAACGCGCGAACACCGCGGGCGTTACTTTGTTCACCTGTTTATCCGTGCATTGCGCGCTCAGGATCGTTGCCACAAGCATCTCGTAGGGGTTGGAAAAAACAAGCTCCGCCCTGGCCTCCGGATACAGTTCTTCCAGTTTCGCCAGGATCATGTTTTTCTGTGCTCTGTTCATGGATTTTCTTCCTCATTCCAGGTCATGCTGACTGAAAGTGATATCTTTTCACCGGTATGCTTGTCCGTAACGGCCGTGCCCGTGCCGATGCGGATCAGCGCTTCGTCCTTTGCGGCCTTCGATTTGGAATAACCGTTCAGCGTGTCGGCCGTGTAGGCTTTTACCTCTGTATTGCCTTCGGCAATCGCTTTTTCCGCTTCCTCATGCTTCTGCCGGTATTTTTCCGCGTCGATCCGGTAAATCGCAAGCTCATAGGTCATCTCCCGGTTCCCGACCGTTGAGCGTGCGCTCTCAATAATGGTCACGGTCTCCTCCGCCTTCAGTCCGGGATTTTGCTCCACGACCCAGGCATTCATTTCTGTGTTTTTCTGCAGGCGTTCTGCAGATGTATAGGATGCGCTGAAGGATTTAGTGTTGTAGTCATAAATCACATAGCCGGTGACAGCTCCCGCGCCGATCACGAACAGCGCGGCAAGCAGAAGAATGTGCTTTTTCGTATAATCCAGCTGCATTTTCCCGGGAACAGGGAAGCCGATTTTTGAAAGCGCCGGAATGATGCTCCGGAAGACGATGATCAGGATCAGGGACTCGATCGGAAGCATGACGATATTTTTCACAATGCGGATCCAGACAAACGGCTGGTACGCGCTCGTGAAAAACAGCTGGTAATACCTGACCATGATCGGTTCATTCAGCAGAATATTCACAAACAGATTGACGCAGAATTTGGACAGGATCAGCCGGCCGGGGGTAATATCCGTACTGTACAGGAACAGGGCAAAAATCAGGGAGCCGGCCATTTCCAGCACGATAAACGGAAAATAATACACCCCGCTCGGCGCGACCAGGTATCCCAGTGTATCGGAAACCGCGCCGGAAAGCAGCGCGACAACGGGGCCGTAAACCATCGAGCCGAGCGCGTTGACAATAAACCCGAAGGTGATGTTCACATCAGCAGCGATCGGTATTTTCAGCGGTTTCATGGCAATCCGCAGCGCCAGAATCAGCGCGGCGAATACCAGCGTCCGCGTGTTTTTCAGTTCGGAGAACGCCTGGTGCCAGTAATCCCTGCTGAAAGGGGTGCTGAAATACTTCCGGTTGAGTACGGTCCTCTGCATAAGAAAAAGCCTCCTTCCGATCACTTTGAAATCCACTGTAAGTGATTCGCAGAGGCTTCCTGCCGGAAAAGCAGCGGGATGCGCGTTTTCCACCGCACGGCCTTTACCGTTTCGTTCCATGGCAACTCCCCGTCCATGAACACTTAACGCGGAAAACGCTACTCTGCCTTCACGAATCTGACATCCGGAGCACCGTGCCCGGATCGTACGACATTATTTTGCCTGGATATATCCCTTTCTGCACAGAAGTTCCGCCGTCAGTATGCCGCCGCCTGCGGCGCCGCGGATGGTATTGTGGCTCAGGCAGACAAACCTCCAGTCAAAAATCCTGTCCTCCCGCAGACGGCCGATGCTCACGCCGAAGCCGTTCTGGAAGTCCCGGTCCAGCCGGGTCTGCGGCCGGGAGGGATCCTCGAAATACTGCAGGAAAGGCTTAGGTGCGCTGGGCAGTTCCAGGCGCTGGGCTTCCGTCTCGTAATGCGCCCAGCGGTCCAGAATTTCCTCCTTCGTAACCTTCTTTGCGAAGTTCACGGATACCGCGGCCATATGGCCGTCACTGGCCGCCACCCGCAGGCACTGGGCGCTGATCACCGGAGTTTTGGCGTTCACAATGACTTTTCCGTTTCCGGAATCCTCGACTTTCCCCCACAGCTTCAGGGGTTCATTCTCGCTCTTCTCATCTTCTCCGCTGATATACGGGATAACGTTGTCAACCATCTCCGGCCAGGTCCGGAAAGTCTTTCCGGCGCCGCTGATCGCCTGGTAGGTACATACGCTGACCTGCGTAGGCTCAAAGTCCAGCAGGGGCGTCAGGGCCGGAACATAGCTCTGGATGGAGCAGTTGGGCTTCACAGCGATAAAACCGTATTTGCTGCCCAGCCGTTTCCGCTGGGTATCAATGACTTCCAGGTGCGCGGCATTGATTTCCGGTACCACCATGGGGACGTCTTCAAGTCCGCGGCAGGCGCTGTTATTGCTGACGACAGGGATCTCATGCTTTGCGTAATTCTCTTCCAGGGCGCGGATCTCGTCCTTTTTCATGTCCACGGCGCAGAACACAAAATCCGCTTTTTCACCGACCGCCCCGATGTCAGCCGCGTCCACAACGGTCAGATCCGCGGCATAATCCGGTATCGGCCAGTCAAACGCCCAGCGCTCACCGACCGCTTCGCGGTAGGTTTTTCCGGCGCTGCGTGAGGAAGCTGCCAGACAGGTCACCCTGAACCAGGGGTGGTCCTTCAGCAAAGAAACAAAGCGCTGTCCCACCATGCCGGTGGCGCCGATAATCCCGACTCGGTACTGCTGCATCATCTTCTCCTCCCATGTAAGCAAAAAGCCGCCTCCGGAAAGCGGCAGGCGGGTTTCCGCTGTGCTTGATGCAGTTTAGCACGATCTGCACTCCATGTCAACTTGCAAGCCTTTTCCGGCCTTGATTTCGGGGAATGCAGGATTCCGTTCCTGCTTTGTGGAAAAAAGTATATGGGTTTTTCCCCGTGAAACGGTCTTTCTGGAGGGAAAGCAAATGAAAAGAAAAACGAAACAGCCTTTGTCCCCCGCTGCGGCGAGGGAGCCGGATAAGATGAGCCTGCGCTTTGTTCTGCCCCTCGTGCTGTTTTTTCTGGTCTGCGGCGTCCTTCTGATCTGGCTGGACGCGCTGGTGCTCTCCATCGCCTCCTATATACTGGCAGCGCTGCTTGCCGGCGGCGGGATCTGGAAACTGGTATGCTATTTCCGCTCCGATGTGCCGCGCCGCATTGCCGGAATGGATCTGGCGCTTGGGCTGATCTGCCTGCTCGTCGGTGTGCTCATCGCTTTTAATCCTCATGAGCTGGACAGCATCTTCCCGTCCATCTGGGGGCTTTCGCTGATCTTCGGTGGATTCCTGAAAGTGCAGTACGCCTTTGATGAAAAAAGCATCCGGGTCAGCCGATGGTGGATCATGCTGATCTTCGCGGCCTTCTCGCTGCTGATCGGAATACTGGCCTTCCTGCGCCCTGCTTTCTTCGGTGAGAACAAGAACCTGATTATCGGAATCATGATGCTGGTCGAGGCGGTGCTCGATGTCGCGACGTTCCTGCTCATCCGTTCCGGGCTGAAGAAGCTCACGGATGCGCAGGCCCCGGTTCCGCCGCCGGACCTGGAACCGGCCCCGGCGCCTGTTCCCGTCCCCGATCCCCTGCCGCCCGAAGCACCCGCAACCCCGGCGGATCATCCCGCCCCTGCTCAGGAGGTGTCTGAATGAAACACGAAACATTACAGCAATTTGTCAGCGATGCCCGCAAAATCGTTTTTTTCGGTGGGGCCGGCGTCTCCACGGAGAGCGGTATCCCCGACTTCCGCAGTGTGGACGGCCTCTACAACCAGAAGTATGACTATCCCCCGGAACAGATCCTGTCCCACACTTTCTTTGAGCATTATCCGGAGGAGTTCTTCCGTTTCTACCGGGACAAGATGCTGCCCCTGGACGCAAAGCCCAATGCTGCCCATCTGAAGCTGGCGGAATGGGAAGCTGCGGGCAGGATGACCGGTGTGGTCACCCAGAATATTGACGGGCTGCATCAGGCGGCAGGTTCCCGGAAGGTTTTTGAGCTCCATGGCAGCATTCACCGGAACTACTGTATGAAATGCCGGAAATTCTATCCCCCGGAATATATCCGGGACAGCCGTGACGCGGTGCCTCGCTGCAGCTGCGGCGGGCGCATCAAACCGGATGTTGTCCTCTACGAGGAAGGCCTGGACAATGATGTGGTTTCCGGCGCCATCCGTGCCATTGCCTCTGCCGATCTGATGATCGTTGCCGGAACCAGCCTCACCGTCTATCCCGCAGCCGGGCTGATCCACTATTTCCGCGGAAAGCATCTTGTCCTGATCAACCGGGATGCCACCCCGATGGACAGGGAATGCGACCTTGTCATCCACGACAAGGTCGGTGAGGTCCTCGGTTCCCTGGCGTGATATTTGTTAACAGTATGTTTCATTTACATTTCAATATTATAATGCTATAATGAGGAGACTGATTCAATCAAGGAGGCGCAGACAATGCCTGACTTGTCAAAAGTTACGGCTATTCTTCCGGATCTTGCCGATTATCTTGTATACACAGCCATTGCGATCGTGACGCTGATCGGCCTGTTCAAATGCCTTTTTCCGCTTTGGCGGACCACTTCCTCCCTGCGCAGGGCCATTTCCCGCCTCCAGGCGGAAGCCGGCCAGACCACGGAAAAACCCGTCTGGCAGCAGTCCTCCTTCGTGGGCAAGCGCCTGCGCGGCACCTGGCTGCGTTTCCTGCAGAACGCGGAGCAGCTAGATCGCCGCGGCCTTCCCACAAATGTGGAAGATTATATCAATGACGATACCGTGACCCACGGCCCCGGCAATGCGACGCTGGCGGAGCTGATCCCGAACCTGCTGACCTCCCTGGGCATTCTGGGAACTTTCATGGGGCTTTCCCGGGGGCTTTCCTCCCTGAACTTCGCGGATTCAGCCCAGCTGGTGGAAGGCATTCCGAACCTGCTGGAAGGCATGCGTTTTGCCTTCGGCACCTCCGTCGCCGGTATCAGCTGCAGTATTGTTTTCAACATGCTCAACCGGATTTCCCAGGGCTCAAGCTACCGGGCGATTGATGATTTTGTCATCTCCTTCACGCAGCTGGCCATGTCCCGCCCCCTGGATAACGACGTACAGCTCATCTGCCAGAATCAGGACCGGAATTTTATGCTCCAGGGAATCAACGAAACCCTGGCGGACCGCCTGGCCGAGAATGTCGGCCGCAGCATCACCCGGGCCATGACTCCCGTCTCTGATTCCATGGACCGCTTTATCATCGGTGCCACCCGCAACCAGATCGACGGCGTCAACCGGATCGTGGGCCGTTTCCTGGATGAGATGGACCGCAGTATGGGGAACCAGTTTACTGCCATGGCCTCCGCGATGGATGCCGTAACGCAGAATCAGATTATTGCTGCCCGTCAGACCGGAGAGACGGTCTCCTCCGCCCAGGGCATCGTGGACAACGCCCGGACGCTGCAGGAAATGACCGGCCATATCCTGGATAAGTTTGATACCTATATGAGTCAGATCAACATCGTCCGGGAAAGGGACGAAAGCTTTGAAAAGCGCGCTGCGGAGCTCATGAACCAAATGCAGCAGGAAAACAGGGAGCTTTCCGCCCTTCTGGCGGATCTGGGCGGAAAGGTCAGCGCTTTGACGGCGGATGCGGGCGATGCTTCCCTGAAGGAGATCCACGCGGTGCTTTCCTCGATGGAAAGCAGCATCGGTACGATTTCATCCACGCTCACCGCTCTTGCGGAGGAGGAATAATCATGGCTCGCCAACGGATTCATAACCGGCGCGCCTCCCGGGGCACTCAGGGCGGTGCAAGCTGGATCAGCTATTCCGATATGATGGCTGCCCTGCTGTTGATTTTCGTGCTGATTCTGGCGTACAGCCTGTATCAGTATTTCACCATGCTGGAGACGAAAACAAAGGAGCTGAACGATCAGCAGCTCGTACTGGACCAGCAGGCCATCGACCTGCGCCTGGCTCGGGACGAACTGGATGAAAAAGAAGCAACCCTCGTCATCATCCAGGGCAACCTGGACGACCTGAAGGTCAAGCTGGATGAGCAGGAAAAGAGCCTGGACGAGCTGAAGATCGTGCTTTCCTCGAAGGAAGCAGATCTGGAAGCCGCCACCCTCAGACTGCAGGAACAGAAGGACCTGCTCGCCACCCAGGCGGAGCGGATCGATAAGCTGATCGGCATTCGGACCACCATGATTCAGGATCTGTCCGGCACGCTGTCTGCCGCGAACCTGAAAGCAGCGGTGGACCCGAACAGCGGCGATATCAAACTGGACAGCTCCGTGCTGTTTGAAACCGGCAGCGCTACCATCCGCCTGGAAGGCCAGGAGCTGCTGAACAGCTTCATTCCGGTCTACCTGGACGTACTGCTTCGGCCCGAATATGCCGATTACCTCGGCGAAATCATCATTGAAGGCCATACGGACACCGACGGCACCTATGAATCCAACCTGAAACTGAGCCAGAACCGCGCCCTGCAGGTAGCGCTGTACTGTCTGAACATGTCCTCCCTGACCGCTGCCCAGAAAGCCAAGCTGCAGGAGATCATGACCGCTACCGGCCGCAGCGAATCCGATCCGGTATATGTAAACGGTGTCGAGGACAAGGACGCCTCCCGCCGCGTCGAATTCAAGTTCAGCCTGAAGGATTCGGAAATGATCGAAGAAATGAACCGGATTCTTTCCGATGCGGAGGATTAGTACCATGCGTCACGCATGATGAATCAGAGGATAGAAGATGAAACCCCTGGCTGTTTTTCTCATTATTCTGGTGCTTGCCGCCTGTGTGGGCGTCGGTTTCCTATACTTTCAGAGTAACCTGTCCGTCACTTTTTCCGGCTGTGTCGCCGATGATCCCGTTCTCCGCCAGGATGTCTACGACAGCGTAAAAAACAGCCTTGAGTCAGGATCTTTCGTCGGCACGGTCTACACCGACGCAGAGCTGTCCTCCCCGGAGGATTATCTCTTTTACACCTGGACCGTCCATCTGGAAAACACTTCTTTTCTCCCTGTCAGCATCATCGAAATTCAGATTACCCCCATGTCGGGGGATGTGCTCTGCATCGGTGACACAGCGGAGCATTCCCTGCCCCGGCGCAGTGAAGGCGACCTGTCTGTCACCATGCTGACGGCAAGAACCATGCACAACGTGCGGGAAGCGACTGTGTCCTGGTATGTCTGGGGCATTCCCTTCTCGACGCGCCTGACACTTGGAAAATAAACACACCGTTCTGGGGAGGTTTTGCGGATAATGAAAGAAATGGCAGCTGCGGGGAACCGCGGACGGACATCGGGTGGTTTCGCGCGGATCACAGGCATTCTCCGCCTCTGTTCCGGCCTGATTGCGATTCTGCTGGTCATCGTTTCTGCCGCCGGAAAGGGCGACAGCGCTTCGTGGGAGGAACGCCTGGAACAGGCGCGGAGAAAATACAACAAGAATACCGTCAACGTCTTTGCGAAGGGGCACGGAAAGTATCAGCGCGGAAAGATCAATGTCTGTTTCTATCCCGCGGAGCAGCAACCGTATATCATTATCAACATCCGGGAATCCCTGCAGATCACCGATGAGGCTGAAATGGAGGCTGTGCTTGAGGTGATTGCGGAAAGCGAAGGATATGATGCCGATGAGTACGGAACCATCCCTTTCATGAAGGCCCAGTGGATTGCGCATAATATCGCCCACTCTATGGCAAACGGCAATGAAAACCAGAAAAAGCTGGTCGAAACCATTGCGGGGGAAAGCATTTCAAGCATTGCGGGCCGGTCGAAGGAGCTTGACCTGAGCCCGTACGCCAGTATGCCGGAAAGAGAGATCCTGCTGTACCAGATCCTCGAGCTTGCCCTGTTCGGGAACGGTCACTGAGCTGCGGCAGGCAGCGCAGGCGGGTGGAATACACAGTCAGCCTGTATATCAACAGATAAAAACACACCGGATGCGCCGGTGTGTTTTTATCTGGACCCCAGGGAGCCGATGCCCTCGTTTTTTCACCCGCTCTGTAAAGCAGGCTGGTGCCCTGCCGAACGACTCTGCCGTCCCCTGGCGTATAAAACGGGGGCATGACATATCGCTCCTTGGACCCGGGCTCCATTTTTTGAAATGTGGGGAAAACCGAGAGACTGTCGCGAACCCCAGGAGATCTGCTATTATTATATCGATATCCCGGCGGATCGTCAAGCATTTCCTTCCAATCTTTTCCGAATGGCTTCAAGGAATTCGCGGCTGGAAACCGCCTGGGCTTCACCTTCGTACAGCAAGGCCAGATCCTTTGTCATGACGCCGCTGTTGATGGTATCCAGCGTCGCTTTTTCCAGCCGGTCTGCAAAGCTCTGAAGCTCCGGAAGCGCGTCCAGCTCGCCCCGTTTCCGCAGTGCGCCGCTCCAGGCGAAGATCGTAGCCACCGGGTTGGTACTGGTCTCCTCTCCTTTCAGGTACCGGTAATAATGGCGCGTTACGGTACCGTGCGCTGCCTCGTATTCGAACTGCCCCTGCGGGCTGACCAGCACGGAGGTCATCATCGCCAGGGATCCGAAGGCCGTGGCGATCATATCGCTCATGACGTCCCCGTCATAATTCTTGCAGGCCCAGATAAATCCGCCTTCCGATCGGATCACCCGTGCCACCGCATCATCGATCAGGGTATAAAAATACGTAATTCCGGCGCGTTCAAAGGCCTCCCGGTACTCCTGCTCATACAGCTCCGCGAAAAGATCCTTGAAGCGGTGGTCGTAGGTCTTGCTGATGGTATCCTTTGTGGAGAACCACAGATCCTGCCTGACGCTCAGTGCGTACTGGAAGCAGCTGCGGGCAAAGGAAAGAATGGACTGGTCCAGATTGTGCATCCCCTGCACCACGCCCGGGCCTTTAAAGTCGAAAACGGTCTGCCGGATTTCCTGCCCGTCTTCTCCGGTAAAAACCAGCTCTGCCTTCCCGGCGCCGGGCACCCGGATCTCCGTATTCCGGTATACGTCTCCGTAGGCATGGCGCGCGATGGTAATCGGTTTCTGCCATGTTCTCACGGTCGGATGTACGCCTTTCACCAGAATGGGCGCCCGGAACACCGTCCCGTCCAGAATGGCGCGGATTGTCCCGTTCGGACTCTTCCACATTTCCTTCAGGCCGTATTCCTCCACCCGCTGCGCGTTGGGCGTGATCGTGGCGCATTTCACCGCCACGCCGTATTTCTTCGCGGCATTGGCGCTGTCCACGGTCACCCGGTCGTTCGTCTCGTCCCGGTGCTTCAGCCCCAGGTCATAGTATTCCGTTTTCAGGTCCACGTAGGGCTCAATCAGCATGCTCTTGATCCAGCCCCACAGGATTCGGGTCATTTCATCTCCGTCCATCTCCACAAGCGGTGTCGCCATCTGTATTCTGCTCATAATGCAGGAACCTCCCGAAAAAAAAATCACCACAGAGGATTGTACCCTCTGCGGTGATCATTTTCCATATTTATGCACAAAAACAACACAGAAACATCCTTCAGCCGTTGTCCTTCCTCATCGAAAGTCATATTCCGCCGCAGCGGAATCCGGCTCCGGAGTAGGTGTCAGAAAAACCTCAAAATGCTCGTAGTCGTCCCTGGAGAAGTATCCTTCGTAGTCCGGATCCCCTTCATCCTCCGGAGTCATGGGCTTTGTCTGCGCTTCCTCTTCTCCGAGAATCAGGCCGTTCCCGTCCCAGGTCCCCGCCATGGGGAAAATCAGGGTCATCTGCAGCCAGTTGGTTCCGTCGTGATACTGATCCGGATAATATGCGTAATACACCCGGGGGACGGTTCCGTTCATTTCTTCCACCGGCTCCTCGAAGGAATTCGCCGGCTTGTCCTTGGCCCGATCGGCACGGTCCTGGGGAATCCGGATCGCTTCCCGCGCGTCCATGGCATCCCCGTAGAGCGCCAGCAGGATGCTGGCCGCGATCCGGGGAAACCGGTCCGGATCGCTGACGCGCAGCTCGATGCTCCGAATCGTCTCCGGGGACAGCTTTACGGTAATCTCTACCCCCTCCGGCGTTTCCGCATCCGGCTCCCGGGTGATGCCCATGACCGCAAACCCCTGGTAGATCTCAAACAGGCTGTTCACGGGCATTTCGCCCGCCTCCGTCAGCCGCTGGTTCAATCGCTCTGTGTATTCCCGGAGGGTCTTCTGTCCCTCCGTGTCCTGCGGCCACTGCGGTTCTGCCAGCGCGGCGGCGGAAAGCACCGTCAGCACCAGCAAAACCGCCGTCCAGCGTCTTACCATTCGATCTTGTCGTCCTCCGCTTTCTCTTCCTGCAATTCCACAGCCCGCCGAATCAGTTCCACCGCGCCGTCCACGCCCAGCACCCCTGTATCCACGCACAGATGGTAGTTGTTCACGTCCCCCCAGGTGCCTGTGGCGTAGTAGTTATAGTAGGTCGCCCGCTGTTTGTCGGCCTTTCGGATGGTCTCCTCCGCCTTCATGGGATCCATCTGGTACAGCTTGATGATCCGCTGAATCCGGTTCTCCATGTCCGCTTTGATGAATACGTTCAGCACATTGGGATGATCCCTCAGCACATAGTCTGCGCAGCGCCCCACGATCACGCAGGAACCTTCGTCCGCGATTCTGCGGATTGTGTCAAACTGTGCCAGGAAAATACGCTGGTTCATCGGCATTTCCAGATACATGTTGGCAGGATCCATCCGTCCCTGTGCGCCGAACATGGAAAAAAAGGATCTTTTTTCCTGCTTCTCGTCGTACGTCTCAATGACTTCCTGACAGATCCCGCTGTCCTTGGAAGCCTCCGCCAGCAATTCTTTGTCATAAAAGGAGATGTTCATGGTCTGCGCCAGCTTTTTGGCCACTTCCCGGCCGCCGCTTCCATACTGTCTGCCAACGGTGATAATCGGGTTCAGCTTCATGGGAACCTTCCTTTCTCTCTGCGGTACTTCCGGCACTGTGTTGCTGCTGTCTGTCTGCTGTTTTATTTCGTCATCCCCCGTTCGTTTTCCTGCTTTCCGTCCTTGTCTTTCTGCCCCTTTCGTGGTATCCTTCAGAAGTATTTCCCCGTTCTGCCTGGAACGGGGTTCCGGAGGGTATATGAATACATCGGTCAGTTCGAAATCCCTGAAGCAGCACCTGACATACAGCTGGTGGAAATATCTCCTGGTCATCATTGCCGGGATTTTCCTTGTGGATCTGCTTTTCACGGTCACCGCGTACCGTGTTCCCCGTGAGAAAAAAATAGATTTCTACTTCTACGGATACGGGGATCAGGAACTGCTCTCTGCCTATATGGAGCATGTCCGTCAGGAAGAAATGCCTGAAATGGAAGAAATGAAAGCGCTGAACATCGTTCTGGATGACACCTACGGGGCCATGCAGCTGGTTACCTATATGGCCGCCGGTGAAGGCGATCTGTATCTGCTCCCGCGGGAACAGTTCCTTTCCATGTCCTCCGACGGCGCGTTTCTCCCGCTGGAAGACGATGAGGAACTCATGTCGATTTTCAACAGCGCCGGCGTGGACCTGAAGCGCGGCTGGCGTACGGATAAAGAGGGGGAAACCCATCTGGTCGGTATTCCGGAATCCTTTCTTCCCGGTTTGTCTTCCTATTGCGTGGCCGGTGACGGTTTCCTCTGCGTGCTGATCAGCGGAAACACTGAAAACGCCCTCCGTTTTATCCGGATCCTCTGCCGGGATATGCTGAATGCCTCATCCGGCGATTCCTGATGGTTTAAAATCACTTCTGACCGGAAAGGTGAAATATGTTTCCGGCCATGGTTCATTTTCCAGCGTAAAATGCCACCATTCCGAATCCAATGGACGGAAGCCGTGCCGCAGCATGAGCCCCTGCAGGAGCATGCGGTTTGTGTGTTGCGCTTCACTGGCGCAGGTATAATCCGGATGGCTCTTTTCGCCGAACCAGTCAAAAGTGCCGCCCATGTCTATATCCTGCTGCGCTGCCATATCGAACAGCGTCAGGTCCACGGTACTGCCGCGGCTGTGTCCGGAGTGCTCTGCGATGTAGTGCTGCGGGATAATATCCTTTTTCTCCAGGTTCGGATAAAAATATGGTTTCATCCGGATATCCGCCGGGTCCTTCGCCCAGCGCACAAAATGATCCACAGCCTTCTGCGGGCGGTAGGCGTCAAAGATTTTCAGTCGGTACCCCATGCCCATCGCCTCATCACTGACCGCTTTCAGCGCTTCTGCCGTTTCCCTGGTCAGCAGGGCGATCGGTTCCTCATACCCGTCGATCCGCTCGCCGATAAAATTAAATGAGGAATAATACCGGATATCCAGCAGCACATCCGGGATTGTCTCTCCGATGCTGACAAAACCGGAAGCATCGTTCGAAAAATGCATACCTCCGCCCTCTCCTTACGCGCCCAGCAGGGATCCCACCAGAATTCCCAGCCAGGTGCCGATCACATATCCGAAGGTGCCCACCAGCATGCAGGGCCCGATCAGCTTCGCCCATCCCTGGGAGATCGCCATGCCCGCCGCGGTGGTCGGCCCGCCGATATTCGCGTTGGAAGCGAGGATGATATCCTCCAGGTCAAATTTCAGCAGTTTTCCGCCCAGGAAGCAGAAAGCCATATTGACCAGCACGATGATCATGCAGAACAGCAGCAGAATCGGCGCGTTCCGGATCAGCACACCGATGGACGCAGGCACGCCGATCACAAAGAAGAACAGATAAATCAGCCAGGTGCCGAGCTCCTGCGCGCCGTGCATCTCATCTGCCTGTTTATGGAAGAAGGTGGCGAAGATCACTGAGAAGTTGGTGATCCATACATACTGGCTGCCGAAGAAGGTATTCAGCATCTGGGTGAACCAGTTGTCCTTCGGGATCAGCCCGGCAAAGAAATTGCCGATCAGCCTGGAAAGGAACACGATGACCGCTGCATAGGCAAGGTCGGCAGCGATATCCTTCAGGGACACATCCTTTCGGGTCCAGTACTGCTTTGCCAGCGTTTCCGTATCGCCTTTCCCTTTGGAAGCCACTTCGTCGATATGGGGATGGCTGTACCGGTTCCTGAAAAACGCGCTTCCGGCAATCCCGAGCAGTACCAGGAAATACAGCGCCATATTCAGGTTGTCCGCCACGGTGGTGGCCGAAATCAAGCTGCCGTCCACATGGAAGGCGTCCGCAATCGCTGTAAAATTCACGCCTCCGCCGATATACGAACCGGTCATCATCGCCGCAGCGCCGGGCAGTCCTTTCACCGCGCCGCCCAGCAGGAAGGTGGCAAGCACCGTACCGGCCACCGTACCGGCGGCGCCGATCATGAAGATCAGGAGGAACCGCCCGGTCTCCTTCCAGATCTTCCGGATATTTGTCTGCAGAAGCAGCAGCGGAATCGCCAGCGGAACTGCGTAGCCCCAGACGATGTCGTCAAACACAGGTGCGCTGTCCGGTATCACATTCAGGTTAACCAGTACCAGCGCGATCACCAGCGTGATAATTGCTCCGGAAATCTTCGACGCCCACTTGTATTTCTGTTCCAGCCAGATGGCGGCCGCCGTGGCTGCAAAAAGCACGGCCAGCAGCGCCCAGTGATTGTCCACGGCGATCAGGGTTTGAACTGTCTGTTCCACTGTGTATTCCTCCGTTCTCTGCCAGGCAGGGTATAATACAGGTTGTGCCTTCATGCAGCCATTATGGCGGCTGAAAACGCATCCGTTCCCGGCTTATGCGGCGGGCCGCTGTCCTTCCTCAGTCACAGTATAGCGGTAAATATACTGCTCAGCCAGTTCATCCAGTCTGCCGGTTTCCTTTTCCTCGGCCAGAAACTGATTCACATAATCCAGCAGATCCCCGGATCCCTTCGGCATCATCACCCCAAGCCACCCGTCTGTGAAAGGCTGATAAATCAACGGTGCGGCAAGGCGGCTGTCCTGTCCCGCATAGTATCCGGCTTCCATAATCTCCGTAATCATGACGTCTGCCTCACCGGAAGCAATAAGTCCCGGAATCTCCTGGTTGACATCGTGAATCAGCAGGGTGGCGTCCGGCAGGTTTTCCCGTGCGAACTTCTCGTTCAGCCCGCCCGGATTTTCCATGACCCGAACCTCAGGCCGGTTGATCGCCTCCAGAGAAATATACCGTTCCGCATCCTCCGCCCGGCACAGGACAGTTTTCCCGTTCTGAAGGTATCCGTCAGACATCAGGGCCTGTTCCTTCCGGGCGTCTGTAATGGTGATCCCGCAGATGGCCAGGTCAAATTTCCCCGCCAGTGTATCTTCCATCAGGGTTGGCCAGGAAGTGGGAACATACACGGTCTTGACGCCCAGGGACGCTGCCAGGTCTTCCGCCAGGTCCGTGTCAAAGCCCCAGTAAGATCCGGTTTCCGGATCCAGGAAAGACATCGGCTTATAGTCGCCGGCGGTCCCGATCCTGAGCACGCCTGCCTTTCGAATCCGGTCCAGAGCCTGTGCGCCGGAATCCGTTTTCAATGCCGGAAGCTTATGGATATCATAGGTTTCATAATAGATATCGAAGGCTGTTTCGACATCACCGGAAAGCTCGATCAGAGCTCCCGCCTGGAACATTGTGGAGAGTGTACCGGAAGGTGCATGCCAGGCCGCATTGGAAACCACTGTCATGGTCTCTTTTCCTGCTTCTTCTGCCTGCAGAATTGCCTCCGCGCCAAAGAGCAGGATACCGGTTGCAATATGATAATCGCTGGAAATGATCACCAGCTGTTTCACCTGCGGATGCTGTTCCGCCAGGATCTTATATGTATAGATTGCGTTCTGGGCGGTTGTCACGGACGTGTCTTCCACAATCACCCGCTGCGGGTCCACACCGTTTTCGATCAGCCATTTTGCCATTTCCCCGGCTTCCGTCGCATCCGGATTATCGGATGCGGTTCCGCCGCCGGTACAGACGATCAGGGCATTGGGATACTTTTCGGTGCCGGCCTTTGCAACCGTCAGCCTTTCAATCAGTTCATCCTTCATGCTGCCGTCCGGATTCAGCTGAAAGCCAAGTACAATCATGCATAGTTCATCGGTATTCGGCAATCCGTCCGGAACGATGTTTTCATGGATTTCAGGATTCTCATTCGCTGTTTTCCACAGCTGCATGATACGCTCCCACTTTGCGCCTGCTGCAGCATCGGCAGCATACAGTTCTTCCAGCAGCTCTGCGGTCCTTTCTTCCGCTTCGCTGCCGTAGGTTCCGTAACAGACTGCCAGTTCTTCTATAATCTCCTGCGCGCAGCGGTCCTGAACCGGCATCTCTTCTGCCAGTGAAGGTACAGCTATCAGGATGATACTGAGAATCATTGGAACAAGCCGTTTCATCATTTTCTTCCGTCTCTCCCCGTTTATACTCTTCTGATCAGAAGCTGCCTCCCAGGTTCTCAAAGGTATCAATGATCACCACGCATTCGGGAGACACCTGCTGCATGATCATCCGCATGATGTTTTCAGGTACCGCAACACAGCCGCCGGTATATGGCTTGGCCGGGCCAAAGCAATGCAGAAAGATGGCGGAACCGCGCCCGGGCGTGCCTTCCTCGTTGAAGCTGATATTGAGGCAGTATTGATACTGGTATTCGTAATCGACAATGTGTTCACTGTCGTCCATCACCAGGTCCGGTACGTTCCGGATATCCACCATCTCGTTATACTGCCGGTCGGGATCGCCGGACCAGTAGATATAATCATCCACCTGGATATAGGGCAGTGCGCATCCTGGATCTTCGGCAATGCCGAATGCCTTGTTGAAATGATAAACACCGACAGGCGTCTGGCCGCAGCCTTCCGCACGATCCGCGTCTAAGCACAGTCCGTTCCGGCCCACAAAGCCGGGGGTAGAGAGGATTTGCTTCCAGGCACCGCCGTCATCCTTTTGGTGCATGGTGATATAGGCTGTGGTTTTATCCATCCCCATGGCAGCCACAATGAACAGCTGACCGGCCTCCTGCGCAGCAGGCAGATTCGTTACCCACGCCGGTGAATCCGCCGCATGCTGGATATTCACATGCAGGCCTTCGACCTGATCGGATAAAGCGTCTCCTGAAGAAGGGAGAACTTCCTCCGCTGCGGCCATATGCACGCCAAACGCCGTCAAAAACAGCAGGAACAGCGACAAATACTTTTTCATGGTCTGAACCTCCATTCTTCGTTGTATCTCCGGTTCGGCAGGGTCCTCATCCAAGCACCATGGAAAGCACCCCGAAAAAAGCGACGAGCATAACCAGGAAAAGGGTTTCCTGCTTCCATCGTTTCTGCAGCAGGCCCGCTGTTTCCCTCACAAACGCATTGGGCCAGAACCACCACTTTGTTTTGCTGCCGATGCCTTCGGCGGGCAGTCCTGCCTGTTTTGCCCACAGGCCGCTGCGGAACACATGGTAACTGCTTGTCGCAAAAACCGCTTTCCCTTCCGGATCCGTATTCCGGATGATTTCCCGTGAAAAATCCATGTTCTGGAGTGTGTTGACAGATTTGGGCTCCGTCAGGATCAGCCGTTCGTTAACACCCCGGGACCGCAGGTAGTTCCGGATCGCTTCCGCTTCGGGCATCGGCTCATTGCTGCCCTGTCCGCCGGAAGGGATAAAGCGGGCTTCCTTTCCGTTCTTCTCCTTCTGCCTGCGCCAGAAAGCAAGCGCCAGATCTGCCCGTCCCCGCAGCAGAGGAGGAAGCGTGCCGTCCGGCCGGAACCAGCATCCCAAAATGATGATGAAATCCTTATCCGCTTCCGGGACATGCCTTGCCGCCTTGATTCCGCATATCACCGCGCCGGTCAGCATGCACTGGCAGTAAATGAACAGCGTTGCATAGGTATTCTGCAAAGCATTGTCAATCCGGCCCTGCCAGTCTGATCCCATGCTGTCCCGGGTAAACAGGTACCAGCCGATGCCTTCCCCGATCAGCAGCAGGACGCTCAGCAGCAGGCCAAGCGCGTTCTGCGGCCGTGGACGTTCGTGCTTCAGCAAAGCGATATTGCTGACTGCCATCGCGGCAGCGAAGAAGAGCATAGCCGGGGTGGTCAGCATCATATACCGGACGCTGGCACCGCTGACCGCGGAATATGCTGAATACATGCTGTAGTTTTCCGGGTGAACCAGATGGGAGGCTGTCACGCTCAGCATCACGAGGCCGCTTGCCAAGGCAAACAGGGAAAAGCCGGCGTAATAAATCGTACTGTAATCATAAAAGGCAGCTCCCTCTGCCTGAAAGAAATTCCACACCATAATTGCACTGACCAGCAGCCAGAACAGTGTAATACCGATCACGACAACCGTGTCCCCTGTGAAATTCCCGGTTCTGAAATCATAGACCGCCCGGAAACGGCCCACTTTCAGCGCATTGTAAAATGATACGGTTTCATCATCCGTGCTGACCGTAACGGCCGCTTCCCCGGAATTCAGCGCATAAACCGGAATCTGCACAAAACCGTCATGGATGACCGCAGTCCCTGTGCTCAGCACTTCAGGATGATCGATACTGATCCGCGCTGCCCACTGCTCCGCGTTTTCATCCGTACCATGCGCGATGGGAATGTACAGGGAAAAACTGTTAAAGAAGCCAAAACGGGCGGCAACACAGAGAAGCACCAGGGCAGCAGTGCCCAGGGCAATCTGTTTTGCCGCTCGTCTCATGCCCGGTCCTTTCTGAATCCAATGGATTCCTGTCCGTTCATCAGTGTCTGTTCCCTGTGAAATCAAAAGCCCATGACTGCCTATCATCCTGAAAAGGCCAGGCCTTATGAAGTGTATTTGCCCGTTGATTCCTTTACTGCGCTGAAGAGAACTCCCGCTTCATCATCACGGGCTGGTTGTTGCGGTCATACACAACATCCACATTCTTGCAGTTGAAGCCAATCGCGTCCGGATTCTGCAGCAGCTCCTTCAGCTTATCGCCGCGGTAGAGGGCGTATTCCTCCAGAAGATCGCCCGTGATGGGATCGATCGCGTCCAGGATCGGATAATATTCCAGGATTTCCATATCCATCGAGCCGAGTGTGATCCACGGGACATAGTCGCTTTCCATCACATGCTCAAACTCATCGTTTCCCGCGTCGCAAAAAAGCATCTCATTTTCGGTTCCCATGTTGAAGATGATATCGGGCCCGTCCGCATCAATGGATTCAATGGTGATTTCATCCCCGTCTGTCACGATCACATCGCCGACCTTGACGGCTTTGATGGCCTCCGCGTCAAAGCGTTCGTTCTCATACAGGGTCAGGGTCATGATATTCCCTTCCTTATAGTTAATGTCAGTCTTTACCATGCGCCCTCCCAGACGGTTGATATCAATGGTCACGGGCTTGGCATGGATTGTCTCCGCGGAAGCGGTGCAGCACATTGCAAGCATCAGCGCAAGGGCAGTCATCATGCAGATCAGTTTTTTCATTGGGAATTCCTCCTTTTTATCCTTTGGCGTTCGTATTACATACTACCATGCCTCAGTCTTCCCGGCAACAGATTGGCTGCCTCAGATTCACACGCTGAAAGCTTTTCAGCCGTCAAGGCTCTTCAGGCCGGAAACTGTATTCGATCCCCAGCTCCCACTGGGTGATTCCGTTGTCTGTATTGCTGGTCAGAATCACATTTTCCGGTTGCTGCCCGTTGACGGTAACATTTCCCGTATATACGGCTTCACCGTCCTCCGTGGGTTCGGAAAGGAAACGGCTTCCTTCTTCCGGTTTGATAAACACTGACAGGATGTACGTGCCGCTGTCACCGATTTTATCAATGTACTCCCAGGTGTCCGGTTCAACGAGGGCGGCCCCTGCAATTTCCACGGGCAGGCCGTCCGGCAAAGCAACAGACGTCAGAACGTCTTCCGCGGCGTCTCCCCTGCGGGGGATCGCATAGGTCAGCTCGATATCGTCAATCACCCGGGTCCAGGATGCGAAAAGGGTCACATTGCTGACCGCGACGACATCTTCCCAGCTTCCCCCGTGTTCATCCGTCCATCCTCTGAACTCCCAGGTTCCCTGGCCGTCCTGCACCATCCCGGGATCAGCAGGTTTCGGCCGGGCATAGCGCAGAATGGTGCCGGATTCCACGGTATAGGATTCAGGTGCTTCCCCGTGGCCGGCCATCTCAAAGCAGACGGCTGCCGGTACCGGATCCCCCAGGCGGAAAGCCCAGATGCCGTCAATCATGGCTGCGCCGTTCTCATACCGGATCTCCCGGGCAACCGGCTCCGCCCCGTTGATCGTGAAGCGGAAATCTTCCGGAACCAGATGCCCGACAGAGGAGACGGACACTTCCAGATAATGAACGCGTTGATCTGACAGGAATTCTTCACCGGCGGAAAGCCAGACAGCTTTTTCAATACGCATCCAGGATTCAGGAGAAGCGTCGGCCTGTGCGAGGATTTCGGCGGGAGCCTTGTCTTTGCTGTCCCCCGCTGCCGGAGCCGGAATATCCAGCGCATACGCTGCGAACGCGGGTGCCGGTGCAAGAAGTTTCATCCGTGCAAGGATCAGGTCCGGCTGATGGGACCGGATCAGGAGGGCACTGTTTTCGCCTGCGGCAATCAGTTCCGAACAATCAACAAACCCGGCATCTTCCAGTTCTGTTCTCTCCGGGAGCCGCCAGCCGGCCGACATCAGGCTGTGGTCGGCCAGCAGCGGTGAAATCAGCCGGAGAAGCGCGTAAAAGTCTTCTCCGGAAATGCTTTCCCTGATTTCTTCCGGCATGATTTCCATACACGCGCCGGCAGCTTCCCACCTTTTTTGCGCTGCTTCCTGAAGCAATTCGCCGCTGCTTTCAGGATTGTTTTCAGCCACCCAGGTTTCCGCCAGATAAGCCCAGACGACGTCGGGAACCTGGTTCATCAGATCATACAGGCTGTCGCCGGCGGGTTTGTTTTCGCCGAACAGAATCCGGCAGAGGGCTTTTAAGCCGTTCTGGAAAGAGTATTCAGCCGTACCGCCTTCCGGAAGGGATATTGTTTGAACAGCCGAATAGCTGTCTCTTTCAGGAACAATGAGCAGCAGTTTTTCGATCAGGGAGGTTACGAACGCCCTGGCATCACCGCCCAATGCGTTGATATCTCCCTTTTCATTGTATTCCGCAGCATCTGGATTCATGGTTTCCAGCATCGCTTTCAGCTGCTCAGGTGCTTCGGTATTGATCCGGATATCGGTTCCGAAACGGGTCATCCCCCACATGGGAATCATCGTCACCGGATCGTCATCGCTGAGATAATTGTATATACACCGGTAGACCCCGGCATGGGCTTCTTCGCGCTGCGTGGTCGCCGGTGCTTCAAAAGTGAAGCAGACGAGTTCCGGAGCATCCTCCCGCTCCAGCAAATACGCGGAAACGACGTTAGCGACTGCGCCGCCCCGGCTCATACCGCAGATCCACAGCATCGTATGATCTTCCTGCGGCATCTGGTCGTAGTCATTCAGGAAGATCCGGGCCGCAGCGGAATATGCGGCGTGTTCCTCTGAAATGCCTTCCTCCGGATTGACGGTCACATTCTGCAGCCACCCTTTTTCTCCGTAACTGTGGCTCTGAAACACGACCGCCCTTACGGTACGGATTCCGGAATCCGTGGGAATGCTTTTCGTGCCGGTGACATAAGCGCAGTCCCTGCTGTCTTCACTGTCAAACCGTCTGCTTTCCGCATTTGAGAAGCCAAGTTTCTCCAGCAGGGCAGTTGTTTCCGTGCTGTCTGAAGCGGCGCAGAGCTGCGCAGAGATCAAAGCCTGATGATCGTTGCGTTCTTCCGGGCTGCCCGAAAGCCATGTGTCCGAATAATAGAAACTGTCACCGATGCCGCTGCCTGAGACAGCTGAAGAATAGGTCAGTGTTCCGAAAACCACTTCATGTTCTTCGGCCTGAGCAGTTTGATCCGGGCATCCGGCACAGAAGGCCAGCATTATCAGGGCACATAGTACAGCGGTTATTTCCCTCTTCATCCATGGTTCCTCCGGTCTGAAGCGTATTGACTGCATCCGATCCTTGACCGGGCTGCGAATTCAAAAAGCAGCTGTTGACCGGCCCTTATTGATTCCCGGGATACCACTCTGCGATCACGCTGGTCGGGATCTCAAAATGCTGGTAATCCTTCCGGTCTTCCCAGTCTCCGCCCCATTCAAAGCCATGCTCGGTGAAAAGGCGGTAACACAGATCGTCATGATCGATCTTGCAGGGGAAATCTGCTTCCCGGTCCAGATAGGGTTCCCCGGTAATCGGTTCCACGATGCGCACGCCGTCCACGATCTTTGTATAGGGATTGTAGAGCGTATTGATATCCACTGCCAGGCCCAGGCCGTGCTTGGAAACCCGGGTGGTGTGGGAAATGAAGCGGAAATTGAAGGCCGAGGAATTGTTGTCCTCCATGGAAAGCTCGTCATCCGCGTCATATTCATCCACCAGGCGGATCTTTTCAATCGGATACCCCGCCTCATACAGCTGCCGGAGAATATCCAGTACGTCCTCCGCAATATGGTAGTTGACGATCATCTCGCCTTCCTGGGTTTCTCCGTTCAGATCCACATGCAGCACATGCAGATACCGCAGGTCTTCCCGGGGCAGTGTGCAGTCTTCCTTAAAGGATTTTCCCCGAATCCTTTCAAAGATTTCATCCGTGATTTCAGAAATCCGGAAGGACGGATCCTCCTTCGGATAGACAGCCAGGCTTTCGGGCTGCGCTTTTTCTTCGGCGATTGAACCGCATGCTGTGCAAAGCAGCACAACTGCCAGCAGAACAGTCATTTTCTTTTTCACAAGAATGCATCTCCTCTCAAAGGTATCCGCCTGATTAACCCATCATCAGGCGGATAACCGATCAGCGGGTTGTGAGTATGTCAGGCAAAGAAAAGCAGGATTCGCCCGGATTCACCCTGTCATTCTCCGCCCTGTTCGCTTATGTTGGAGAAGAGTTCCACGAGCATCTGGATCTCTTCGGCCTGTTCCGGCATCGCATCTATAATCGCCTGAATGGCCCCTTCCGGGTTTTCGCTTGATAGCGCGCCGGCGATCTGTTCCATGATTCCATTGAATTCAGCCCAGGCATCGTTTGCCTCATCGACAGTACCGTCCGCGTGGTAGCGCAGCTCCGTGGCATTGCGGGACAAACCGGCAAAACCGGCGCTCTTTACCGTCAGATCGCCGATATAGCCGTTGTCGTTGTGCTCCATGTATTCGGTATAGGTGACATTCAGCAGCAGATTGTATTCATACAGGCCATTGCTTACGGTATAGATGGCTGCATCGCCTTCGCCCGATTCGGACGAACTGGATTCATAGCCCATTTCTTCCACTTCCAGCAGTGTTTTGCCTGCCAGGGCATCCAATTCCTCCTGGGGTTTGGGCTGCGCGGTGATTTCCTCCTCATAGGCGACGGGCAGGGTTTTGATATATGCGTAATACTCCGCAAATAAGTCTTCCAGCGTATCTATATCCACATATTCCTGGAAGGCATTGTTCAGCCTGCGGGCTTCATCATCCATGTCGGCCACCACGCGGAGAAATGCGCCGTCCAGTTCAACAGCCACGATATAGTGTTCATCATCGCAGGCGGCAATACCCGTAAATCCTTCCGATGCCATCGCGTCCCCGATGGTTGCAAAGGAAAGCGCAGCCGGCTCTTCAGGAAGCTTCTCAAAACGCATGCCGTCGCCTGCGTTTTCTTTTTCATCCTGCCAGATCATGTAACCTTTTTCATCCAGCAGGAAAACAGCTGCTCCGTCATTGTACGCCTCTGTGGCGGAAGCAAGCTCACCGTCATCATTATACACATATTCCGTGCGGGTCCCGAAGGGAACCGCAACCAGCGTGTTGTCCTCATCGTGATAATAGCAGCTGTACTGCCATTCTGACTGCTCCCAGGCACTGCTGCCCCAGGTAATCAGAACCTTAAAACCTTCTTCTTCCCAATACATGGAGATCGTTGCCCTGTCACACAGCCAGACACCTTCAAACGCTTCTGCCGCATCAGGCATGGGTGCGAATTCTTCTTCAGCGAAAACGATACTTGTCAGCATGATCAGTGCCAGCACGGCCAATAAAACTTTCTTCATCATAATGATCCTCCTGTTCCGTATTTCTTTCCTGCCGCTGAGGCGGCAGCCTGTTGTTGAAAATAAACCAGGTCCGCTGTCACATACAGTCATGACTGGGCACCCATGAGGTCATATTCCAGTTCAATACCGTTCGCCGTTTCAAAGAGCAGCCTGCCGTCTTCCATCATGGAGAAGAACGCGTCGTAGGTCTCGCCGTCTTCGCTGGATTCATATTCTCCGGAGGCGTTCCTGGTAAACAGTGTGCAGGTGCCCATTGCCGCCAGCTTGCCGGTGGCCGGATCAAAAGTGCCGTTCATCAGGAAGACCGTATAATGATCCCCGTCGGTCTTTCCGCGTGTGATATACACGGTGTAGAACATTTCGTCCTCAGAAAGGCCGTTCCACATAAACTGGGCTTCCACTTCTTCCGCTTCATTCCGCCATACGCCTTCAAACCGTCCGATATCGGCGAACTTCAGGCCCGCGCCGGCGTCGTCATGGCCGTCCTTCCAGATCAGGCAGCCGTCAGCGTCGATGGTGAATTCCGTGTTTTGCCCTTCTTCGTCGATTCCTTCGTACACCGTATCTCCGTACACCGTATCACCGGTATCCGGGTTGATGGTGAAATCAGTCCGGCTGGAGGACACGGAAAGCAGGGAGTCCGTATTCTCCATATAATAGCAGGAATATTGCCAGAGGGCGCCAGTCCCGTCATGGTTGTCAACGGTCAGCGTAACCCGGTAACCTTCTTCTTCATAGTAGATTTCAGCCAGGCCGCCGATAATGGCCCAGTCTCTCTCAAACTTTTTGCCGCCTTCGGGCAGGGAAACAGTTTCGGCTTCAGGGGCCGCAAAGTCCAGCTCGCTCAGGAAATCAACAGCCATCCGGATCTGTTCGTCCGACAGGCCCGTTTCATTCTGGGAGATGACTACGATTTCGATTTCATAGCCCAGATAGACAGAGTAGAAGTCCACATAGTTTACCGGGCCTTCCACTTCCTTGATCATCATGAGCTTGGTGCCGTAGGCGGTTTCCGTATAGGAAATGTCCACATCATCTTCCGCCCTGAAGGAATCTTCAATCATGGCCAGGGTTTCCGCGTCCAGTTCGTTCATCCGCTGCACACCGGAATACAGCTCGTTGTAAGCGATGGACAGAGCCAGCATGGGACGGTCCCCGTCCGCATTGAACTGGGCAATATATGTCGCGCCAGTAGATTCGATTTCCTCAATTTCGTAGCCTTCCGGCAGGGCGCACTGCAGCTGGAACGCGCCATTCATATCCACGGTCGCCAGATATGTCTTTTCTGCGGTTTCCCCGGCAGCGGCGGCGCAGCCCAGCAGCAGTGCCAGGCACAACAGGATCGCAAGCGTTTTTTTCATTTTTCTGTCTCCTTCTTTTAATTTTGAAACGATGGACATTTTCTCATCGTTTTACTTCCTCGTTACATACTGGCGGCTGATAAAACCGATCATACCGGTTTCAGGATCCTGTACCTGATACCAGTTTTTCATCTCTGCCAGCACAGTCAGTTCTTTCCCCTGCCTGCAGGTGGCAATGCGTTCTGCCTCCGTGCTGGGAGCCCAGCGCAGATTTACCCAGCCGGAAGCGCGGGAAGGACGGGCGGCCACGGTATAGGGGGCGGCAACCTTCCTGGCGCTCCTGAACTCCGTATTCATGGAGGTGAACTCCTTCGCGTAATCCGGGACGTCGGAAGCAGCGCCGGAAGCGGGGGCAGAGGGCTGGGACGCGGGCATATGATTCACCAGGAACCGCCTTTGCACATAGGCTGCGCCGAATTCGCCGTTGTCTTTCTGCTCCCACAGGATTTGCGCCCATCCGTTGGAGTACATATCGATCACCGTCACCTCTGCGCCGTATTGCAGGGAACCGATGATGTTGTCCCCCGTGCTGGGGGTGCTGCGAACGTTCAGGCTTTTGCCGTTATCCGTGTAGACATACTGGGTGCCATAGTAGGAATCGGCGGCAGCCAGCGGGAAGATGAACATTGCCGTCAGGACGGCAAAGAGCGCCAGGGAAATCAGCCTTTTCACCATAGTTCCAACCTCCTGTTTATTTCAAAGACGTTATGCGATGATTTCAGGTTTCTTCGCCGGCACAAAACCGGAAAAATGTCAGGGATTGAAATCTCTTTTTCCCGCTGGTGGTTGTTCATCAGGTTTCTCCTTTCCCTGAATTTATTAAATTATATCCGGCCATGTCCAATAAATGTCCAAGATGGCAGCGTCTGTTTCATCGTCAAAACCTTTGGCTTGTTTGACATATTTGTGGATGATAAACCTGTCAGGTTCAGGATGGCTAAATACAAAGAGCTGCTCGCCTGTCTGGCGGATCGTCAGGGCAGCAGCATGAGATACATATATATCCGTGTCCTGCGGCAAACGCTGAAAGAATACGGAATTGAAAGGATATTGGAGATGCAGGCCGGATCCCTGCGTGTGATCCCGGAACAGTTCGTCTGCGATGCTTATCTGTTTTTTCGGGCGGCAGCGATAGGATCAATGCGTACCGGGGAGAGTATACGGCCAACTTTGGTTTATTCTCCCCGCAGGCCTTTCGCAAGCGCTTCCGCCAGTTCTTTCTCCTGTTCAGCAAAGCGCTTTGCCGGGTCGTACCAGACCGGTGCCGCCACCCGGAACTGATGCTTCTCCCGGTCGATATGCACCGGATACAGCTTCAGTGCCCTGCCGCTGCTCCGATACCACAGCTCGCCCAGCCGCAGCCACCCGGTATTGATCCATTCGTGATGGCTCAGCCACCCGCTGGGCTGTTCGGGGAAAACAATCAATGCTTCCTCCTTCTGCAGAACGCGTACGCTCTGCCGCAGCGTGAGCATAATCCGCTGATCATGGTACACCGGTACATAGGGTACGCTCCGCAGCACCGGCGGCAGGATTGCCGCAGCCAGATACGGCACGGTAACGTTCAGCAGAGGCTCGAAGAAGTTTCCCGGTTTCCACCAGTAGTCCTGGCGCACATAGGCCGGAACTTTTTTGGCTTCCAGCACACCGTCATTGATCCACGGATGGCAGATGTCCCGCAGCGGGAACTTGGCCATCATGTCCACCGGGCCGATGGCGCCGGCGTGATTCACCACAAAGACACAGGGCCCTTTTTCATAAGGAACTACCCATTCCGTTGTCATCGATCTGGAAAAAACCCGGATCAGTCCGGAGGCAATCCGGTAAAACCGCTTTCCCATTCTTCTCCCAGCCTTCCTCTTATCTCCTGAGTATCATCCTGACCGGAGCAAAGGAGATTGCCTTGCCGCCTCTCCTTAATTACTCCTGGAATAGTTCGGGGCTTCCTTTGTAATGGAAATGTCATGCGGATGGCTTTCCGCCAGGCCGGCGCCTGTGATCCGGATAAACTCACTGTTTTTGCGCAGGTCATCCAGGGTCTTTGCGCCGCAGTATCCCATTCCGCTCCTCAGTCCGCCGACCATCTGGAATATCGTATCCGCAAGAGTGCCTTTGTAAGGCACCCGGCCTTCCACGCCTTCCGGCACCAGCTTTTTCGCGCCTTCCTGGAAATAGCGGTCCTTGGAACCGACTGCCATGGCGCTCAGGCTGCCCATGCCGCGGTATACCTTGAAGGAACGTCCCTGATAGATTTCCATGGCTCCCGGGGACTCCTCCGTACCCGCCAGCAGGCTGCCCAGCATGACACAGCTGCCTCCGGCTGCCAGCGCTTTTGTGATATCCCCGGAGTATTTGATGCCGCCGTCCGCAATGACACGGATCCCGTACTTATCCGCTTCCTCCGCGCAGTCCGCGATGGCGGTGATCTGCGGAACACCGATACCGGCCACCACGCGCGTGGTGCAGATGGAGCCGGGGCCGATGCCGACCTTTACGGCGTCCACGCCTGCGGAAATCAGGTCGTGGGTCGCAGCTGCCGTGGCGATATTCCCGGCAAACAGCGTAATGTCCGGATAGCGTTTCCGGATGTTCTCCACCTGCCTGAGCACACCCATGCTGTGCCCGTGGGCTGTGTCGATGTTGATCACATCCACCTTGGCTTCCAGCAGTGCGTCTATCCGGTCGAAAACATCATTTGTAACGCCTACCGCCGCGCCGCACAGCAGGCGGCCGTTGGCATCCTTCGCGCTGTTGGGATACTTGGACGTCTTCTCAATATCCTTGATGGTAATCAGCCCGCGCAGATACCCGTCCTTGTCCACAATGGGAAGCTTCTCGATCCGATGCTTCGCCAGGATTTCCTTGGCTGCCTCCAGGGTTGTGCCCTCCGGCGCGGTAATCAGGTTCTCGCTGGTCATCACTTCGCCGATAGGCCTTGAATAGTCTGTTTCAAACCGTAGATCCCGGTTGGTCAGGATGCCGACCAGCTTCCCTTCCCGGGTAATCGGAACACCGCTGATGCGGTAACGGCTCATCAGTTCTTCCGCGTCGCTGATCAGATTTTCCGGGCTCAGGAAGAACGGGTCGGTAATGACGCCGTGCTCGCTGCGCTTGACCTTGTCAACCTGCGCGGCCTGTTCCTCAATCGACATGTTCTTGTGAATAATGCCCAGTCCGCCTTCACGGGCCATGGCGATCGCCATCCGGCTGTCCGTCACCGTATCCATGGCAGCTGAAAGAATCGGAATATTCAGCTTGATATTCTTCGTCAGTTCAACGGACAGATCCACGTCGCGCGGAAGCACTTCACTCTTTGCAGGTACCAGCAGCACATCGTCAAATGTCAGGCCCTCTCTGATTCGATCCTGCAGCATTTCGTCTTCCTCCTCATATTCATATATTAAACTTTATGTTATCAAAGATCCCTATGCGTGTCAATCCTCCTCCGGGCGGTTTGTCAGCTCTCCGCGCCCTTCGGTCTTCCCGCTTCCGCTGAATTTCATTTGACTTTCCTGTCCCCCTGTGATATGATACCTTCCGTTGAGTGCCCGTAGCTCAGCTGGATAGAGTGTCAGACTCCGACTCTGAAGGTCACAGGTTCGAATCCTGCCGGGCATACAGCTCCGCAGGCGTTGAGATATAAGCGCCTGCGGTTTTTTTGTTGTATCCGTTCCATTTGCAAGGGCGGGAATGCTATAATGTTTCTGATCCGTATACAGAGGATGGGAGTTGTTTTTTATGATCCAGGACATTGCGCCAAGCCGGCTGAATATTGCCTATGCGCCGGAAATCCCCTGCGCGGAAGACACGGTCCTGCTGTTCGATGAAACCGGCCGGCTCTGTGTACGCATACAGGGCGGAGCCCTTTCTTTTCCCGCAAGCCGGGATATTCCCATGCCGGATGGCGGCATGACGTATCTGTTCTCCGTGGATCATGTCCGCTTCTTTCTTGCGCCGCAGGGAACAGAAGTGCGTCTGCCCGGATATGAATACAAAACCCTGCGGGAGCTGAGGGAGCTTGCCGCCGGAAGGAACCTTTTCGCCGCATTCACGGCTTACCATCTGTGGAAGTGGTACAGGGATAACTGCCGCTGCGGCCGGTGCGGCGGCGGCAACGAACCTCATCCTGCCGAAAGGGCCCTTCGGTGCAGGCAGTGCGGGCATGTCATTTATCCGAGAATCAATCCGGCTGTGATTGTCGGCGTCATCAGAGGGGACTGCCTGCTGATCACCCGCTATCGGACAGGTTATGCGCATAACGCGCTTGTGGCCGGTTTCGCTGAAATCGGAGAAACACTGGAACAGACCGTACAGCGGGAGGTCATGGAAGAAACCGGCATCCGGGTGAAAAACATCCGGTATTACAGGTCCCAGCCCTGGGGAATCGCACAGGATCTGCTCGTGGGGTTCTTCTGCGAAGCGGAGGAACCTGCCGAGATCCGCATGGATCCGCGCGAACTGAAATATGCTGAATGGGTCAGCCGGGAGGAGATCGTCCTGCAGCCGACGGATTTGAGCCTTACGAATGATATGATGAAATTTTTTAAGCGGAACGGAAAGGTGTAAAGGGACACCGTATCTTTATTGCCGGCCGGCAGCCGTTTCCCTGAAGCGGACGGGCATTCCTCCGTGATGAAAACTCCGGAAACCGTTACCGGGCGTCTCTCCACTGGGCGAACGCTTCCAGTTCTTTCCGGGAGAGCTTCAGCGCCAGGCCCATGACTGCCAGGTCATCCACATGGCCGACGATCGGAATCGAGTCGGAAATCAGATCCTTTTTCTTGATCAGATACAGAATGGCGCCGACGAGGCAGGCAATCACCTTCGGGGAAACCACCGTGTACTCTTTCTTGACCCACGCCTTGATCATCGCGATCATCAGGGGCAGATCAGACAGCGTGGAACCGATGACCGGCACTTTCTTCAGTTTTTGTTCCAGCTCCTGCAGAATCTCATCCACCCGGGAAGGGCTCCGAAGCACTTCCTCCGCCTCCGGAATCGCTTTGTTCAATACTTCCTGTGCCTGTTCCATACCGAATTCCATATGTGCGTCCTCCTCTGTACGGTCCGGCAGCTTTCGCCGCTTTTCTTCTGTTGCGGTTATCATACCACAGATCCGGAGAGATGGCAAAACCGGCGGAATTGAAAAAAACGGGGACTGATGGTATACTTTGGCACGAGTTCTTACGCGGGAGGGGCGCATATGGAATTATACCACGGAAGGCCGCGGAGCGATGACGGCCGGCTGCCGCGGGAGATCCGTACATATGATTTTCTGGATCGCCTGGGCATCGCCTATGAACGGACGGACCATGAACGGGCGGATCATATGGAAGCCTGCAACGAGATCGATGCGGTGCTCGGCGTGCTGATCTGCAAGAATCTTTTCCTCTGCAACCGCCAGGGCACAAAGTATTACCTGCTGATGATGCCCGGTGACAAAAAGTTCAAAACAAAGGAGCTTTCCGCCCAGATTCAGTCTGCCCGGCTGTCCTTTGCCTCCGCGGAAGACATGCTCCGCTTTCTGGATATCGAGCCCGGCGCGGTCAGTATCATGGGGCTCATGAACGACCGCAATCATATCGTACAGCTGCTGATAGACGAGGATGTGCTGAAAGGTGAATATATCGGCTGCCACCCCTGCGTCTGTACCTCCAGCCTGAAGCTCCGCACTGCGGATATCATCGATACCTTTCTTCCCGCGACCGGGCACGTCCCTGAAACCGTGCACCTGACCGGGGAAGACTGACCTCCGTACGTGCCTGAAGCAACAAGGAAAAGGAGCTGGAACGCTTGAAACTGATGATTGCTGCGGATATCCACGGTTCCGCCCGATACTGCGGCGCGCTGCTGGAAGCTTTCGGCCGCGAACAGGCGGACCGGCTGCTGCTGCTTGGCGACCTTCTCTATCACGGTCCCCGCAACGCCCTTCCCGAGGCATATGATCCTCCGCGGGTCATTGCGATGCTGAACGGGAGGAAGCAGGATCTCCTGTGCGTCCGGGGCAACTGTGATACGGAAGTGGACCAGATGGTCCTGCAGTTCCCGATCCTGGCGGATTATGCCCTGGTTTGCGCCGGAGGGCTCCGCCTGTATGCGACCCACGGCCATATCTTTCATCCGGACCGGCTGCCGCCCCTGCAGGAAGGGGATATCCTGCTGTACGGCCACACGCATATCCCTGCCGCTGAAACGCGCGGAAGCATCCTCTGCCTGAATCCGGGCTCCGTCTCCATCCCCAAGGCGGACTCGCCTCACAGCTTTCTGCTGCTGGAGGACGGCATGTTTCTTTGGAAAACACTGGAAGGAACGGTATTCCGGCAGCTGAGGAGGGAATCGATTTGAATCCGGGAACATCTGTCCAGAATCCGGACGCGCCGGTCTTTGTGATCGGGGCTGTCAATATGGATATCATCGGTACGCCTGATGCCCCGCTTTGTCCGGCGGATTCCAATCCCGGCCGCGTGTCCCTGTCCCCCGGCGGCGTCGGGCGGAACATCGCTGAAAACCTCTGCCGGCTGGGCCGCCGGGTATTCCTGATTACCGTGACGGGCGAGGATGCCTATGCCGGGATCATCCGGGAGAACTGCCGCAATGCCGGGATGGATCTGCGCTATTCTTTCACAGATCCCCTCGGGCACACCTCCACCTATCTCTGCCTGAATGAACAGAACGGCAACCTTCATGCTGCCATATCCGATATGGCAATCTGTGAGCAGCTGACCCCGGACCGGCTTTCGCCGCTTCTCCCCGTTCTCAATCAGGGCAGCATGGTGCTGGCAGATGCCAATCTGCCGGAGAAAACGCTGGCCTGGATCGCGGAAAACGTGAAGGTCCCTCTGGCAGCGGATCCCGTGTCCGCCGCCAAGGCGCACCGCCTGAAGCCGCTGCTTTCCCGGTTGTCCCTGGTCAAACCCAACCTCGCCGAGGCAGAAGAGCTGACCGGGCTGCATCCCGGAGAGGGCGGTTCCTATACCTTCCTGGCCGATGCGCTGCACCGGCAGGGTGTGGAACGGGTTTATCTCTCCCTGGGGTCCCGGGGAGTCTGGGCGGACGACTGCCGCGGCGGTATGCTGCTCCCCTGCATCCCCGGTCCGATCGTGAACACTTCCGGCTGCGGGGATGCTTTTGTGGCCGCAGCTGCGGATGCATTCCTCCGGGGCCTGGACACGGAAGCTTCCGCCCGCCGCGGCCTGGCAGCCGCCTCCATCTGCGCGGAAGATCCTGCGCCGGTCAGCTCCCGCCTTTCCCCGGAGGCAATTGACCTGCGCCTCAGCCTTTTGCCGTAAAGGCCGGGCTTCTGCCGGTATGAACCGGTATCTGAATCGTCCGGAAAGGACTTTAAAAAGGAGAACACAAGATGAAAAACATGCTGAATCCC
This sequence comes from Clostridia bacterium, assembly GCA_017541105.1. Lineage (GTDB taxonomy): Bacteria > Bacillota > Clostridia > Christensenellales > Aristaeellaceae > Aristaeella. The sequence continues at coordinate 72,734 of JAFXZS010000015.1, read as the reverse complement.
TGTCTGTCCGTATCCGCCGGTGTGCAACAGGCGCTGGAGGACGGCCGCCCCGTCGTCGCGCTGGAGTCCACCATTATCTCACATGGCATGCCGTATCCCCAGAACGTGGAAACCGCCATGAACGTGGAAAAGATCATTCGCGAAAACGGAGCGGTGCCTGCCACCGTTGCCATTCTGGGCGGCAAGCTGACCGTCGGCTGTTCGCCGGAGCAGATTGAGTACCTCGGAAAAAAAGGCCTTGCGGTGACCAAAGCCAGCCGCCGGGATCTGCCCGTACTCCTATCCCGCGGGGAGGACGGCGCCACCACGGTGACCACGACGATGATCGGCGCGGCAATGGCCGGTATCCGGGTCTTTGCGACAGGCGGAATCGGCGGTGTGCACCGCGGTGCGGAAACCACGATGGATATCTCAGCGGATCTTGAGGAACTCGCGGAGACACCTGTGCTGGTGGTCTGTGCCGGTGCCAAGAGCATCCTGGATCTGGGGCTGACCCTGGAATACCTGGAAACCCGCGGGGTTCCCGTCATCGGCTATCAGACGGAAGAGCTCCCCGCCTTCTATACCCGTACCTCCGGCTTCCGGGTGGATTACCGGCTGGATACCCCGGAAGAAATCGCCGATGCCTTCCGGACCAAGCTGGCCTGCGGCCTGCGGGGCGGAATGCTTGTAACCAATCCCATTCCGGAAGAATACTCCATGGATCCGGAATACATCCGGAAAAACATTGATGAGGCCGTTGCGGAATGCGAACGGCTGGGAATCCGTGGCAAGCGGACCACGCCTTACCTTCTGGATAAGATACAGAAACTGACCGGCGGTGATTCCCTGAAGGCGAATATTCAGCTGGTCTATAACAATGCGCGCCTGGGCGCGCGGATTGCCGCGGCCCTGTAACGGTTTTATCTGAGGAAGCCCATATATTCGTTGAACACGTTGAACAGCATGTCGCCCGAGCAGACCGGAAGCACCGCGTCCGTTTTGCCGATGTTTTCATAGCGGAACAATTCCTTCGCGCCGGTCAGCACCAGCGCGGGAATCACATCGTTATCCCGTCCGAAGAGAATCTCCAGATACGGTGTATATTTCGCCGCCTGCAGCACTTCCTCCGGATCGATACCGTTTTTCATTTTAAACTCCAGGGAAAACACCTTCCCGGGGGTAATCACGAGAACGTCCGCGTAGATCCGGATAAACCGCCTCAGGTTCAGCCGCAGTTCAAACACGATCTCCCAGGAGCTCGCGGGGAGCTCCGACATGTTCCGCAGGTCTTCGAAAAGCGCGCGCATGGTTTTCCTGCAGTCGGTAAAGGAATGGATCAGCCCCCGCTGATCGTTCAGGTTCCGGCCGATCCTTCTGCATCCGTTTTCCAGCTCCTCCAGCCAGGTGCCCTCCGATTCCCGCAGGAACTCCCCGACCGTTCCGTACCAGCCGGAAAACTCATAAAGGCCTTCATATGGCGGCGCCTGGCGCACCAGCGCGTGCCACATGTATTCCCTGTCCTGATAACACAGTTCCCGCATCAGCGCTGAGGAGGAAAGCAGTCTGCTGACCTCCGTTTTATCCATCCCGAGTTCACGGCCGATTTCACGCGCTTTGATCCCGTCCTGCCGCGAAATCAGCGCGTAAATCTGCAGTTCCTCCGCTGAAAATAGCTGTATGGCACCGTTCTGCCGGCGGGATCCTGTCTTCAACGCCATCCTCCTCCGCTTCCGTGTTGCCGCATCCTTGCTCTTCTCCTGTAATGATTCTGTCCGGCAGATGTTTTCTCCTTCGCGCGCTTTCTTGAATTTCCTCTGAAGATCCGGTAAAATGGGACGGAAATAAACAGGAAAGTATGGTGCCCTGCGGAGACGGACCGGCATTCATTCGGAAAGGCTGTTTTGGATCATGAAAAAAATACTGGCGGCTCTTCTTCTCCTGTCCCTGGTTCTTTTCTGCGCCGGTGCGTCGGCAAACAGCTGGGGATTGTCCGGATCGCTGTATCAGGCAGTGGAGTCTTCCGGCTTATGGAAGAACTATTCTGCGCTGAGCAATCAGGCAGGTCCCTTCGCCGTAATGAAATCCCGCTATCATCACGCGCTGTTCTTTGCGGATGAGGATCGGGAGCTTCATGTCTACACCACGGCAGTCTACCAGCCGGAAGCAAAGCGAAAAGCGCCGAAGCTTTCCCTGGACGACAGGGAACTGACAATCCGTTACGGGGAAGATGAGTACTACCGGTTCTGGGATACCGATGAGGGTTACGAGCTGACAGAGGCCGTCATCGGGCTTTTTCGCCTGATTGCTCTGGCGGATGAGGACGGTTTGCTCTGGCATTACGCCGCGCAGGATGCGGAGGGGATCGCTGTCTTCCCGGTGAAAATCACCCTTGCGTCCTTCAATATCGACCTCTTTCCCCGCTCTGTGGAGGAGGTCCGGCGTCTGAACGCGCTGCAGGCCCGGTTTGACAGCCGGCAGCGCATTCTCGGTACGGGGTCTGAAGAGGGCGGCGCTTACAGCCCGGATGATCCCGGTGAACTGCTGCAGCCGAAGAAAAAAGGAACCGCGGCGGTGTACAGCGCGCCGTACGGCACCGCTGCCTGGCGCGCCGGAAAAGGCAAAGCGGCGGTCGGGCTGAACGGTTCCATGTATCTGCTTTCCCTTTTCACCGATGCGGGCGGCACGCCCTATGCCTGCATCCGGTATGATGTCAGCGAGCGTACCCAGCGCATCGGATATGCGTTATGCGGGGATCTCGGCCTTTCCGTTGAAGAGGATGAGGCGAACGCGCCCTTCGCGGCTGTGGAAATGGAAGCTTCCGTGGATACGTATCTGACGGACGATCCGGATGTCAGCCAGTTCCGGCAGCTGTCCGTTCCCGCAGGTACACGGGTGACCTGCCTGGGCCTGTACAATGATTATTACGCCTATGTCAGTGCGAAAGTCAACAACGGCAGGCCGGCGGACAAAGGTTCCGTAGTCTGGGGTTTTGTCCCTGCGCGGGACCTGATTCCCGCGGACCTGGAACCGCTGGCGGAGTGCATGGCGCAGGTCGCCGGGGACTGGTACCTGGAATCAGGCGGATCCCTGACGGAGGATCTGCTGCAGCTCCGTGCGGACGGTACCTTCTCCGAAGGCTTCGGGGAAGAGGATGAAGCGGATGCCGGTGAATACGAAGAGGAAGATACGGATGCGGACACCGAAGAGGAGGAAGAGGAAGAGCTCATCATTCCCGGCGCGCATTCCGGCACGTGGTTTGTGACACGGTATGATCCTTCGATGAATCTGTACTGGGATGAGCCGCCGTTTGAAATCACCCTGATGTATGGCAACGGCAGCGTCAGAACCTATGGAATGAGCATGACCGACACGCATCTGTCCTTCACCTGTGCGGAAGAAGGAGCTTCCTACATCCCCTGGACCTGGGACCCGGATGCGGAATAAACGGTTCGCTGTAAAAGAATCCGCGGGCTTCAATTCTGAAACCCGCGGATTTTTGTTTTCGATTTTTACCTTCCCATGCTCATCATCTTCAGGAACAGCGGAAGCGTTTTTGCGTTGATCACGAACGCTTTCTGCTGGTCGATGACTTCGAAGCCCTGCTTTTCCGCCGGTTCCACTTTCAGGGTAACCTGTTCCGTGCCCGCCGCAGAGAGGTTTCCGGTCAGCACGGTCCCGTCTTCAATCCGGAGCTCCAGTTTTCCGAGCTCCTCGGTTTCGTTCCTCGTCGCGAGGATTGTCAGGGCATTTTCGGAGTTCTCCGTCATGGCAATCTGATAGGTCTGGGGTTCTTCTTCGCTGTCCCGGCTCGGCAGCTGGATATCCGCCCGGTACAGATTGCCGTCCTTCCGGATGGTGACAGTCAGGGGAATCCTGCCGGTGTAAAGTTTGTCGTTGCTGAACAGGTTCTGGTACTCCAGCCCGGCCTCGAATCCCTTCGCCGACAGTTTCCTGTACAGCTTGCAGTACGCCATCCGGCCGTAGAGGGGATCCGTCGCGTCAAACTCGATCCGGTTCGGATCGGTCTCAAGCGTATAGATTCTGTGGAAGCCTCTTGCGGCCTTGACTTCCGCCCGGATTTTCCGGGCATCCCCTGTCTGCCGGTAAACCCACAGATCGAAGGAAAATGCCGAATACGTGTCCTTCGGAACATAATCAACTTTTACGCGGGTATACATCACGCCCTGCGCGGCCCGGAAATAGAGTTTGTCCTCCTGAACCTGGAGCGTTCCGTCAATACCGGTGTCTGACCAGGCCGCATCCAGCCGGGCAAGCTGCCCGGTTTCCGACTCATCGTTCTCATTCAGCACCGCGTACAGCGTTTTCTGGTCCGGATCCAGTTCCACATCCAGCGTGTATTCACGGGCGGAATGCATGTTGCTGCCTTCCACGGTCAGGATCGCGGTCCAGCGGATCCGCGGTTCAATCTCCTCGCCGCTGCTGCGGAAGATGTGCAGCGTATAGGTTTCCGTATACCGGTTCCCGCTGATCAGCCGGAAATAAACATCTCCGTCTCCCAGCCGCATTTCCAGATCCACGGAAGCGGCGGACGCGCGGTTTTCCCCGGCATTCAGCGCAAAATGTGCCTGAATGCCTTCCCGTGTCTCTTCGAATTCCAGCCGGAGCGAACAGATCTGTCTGCCTTCCATCGTAATGTCCGCCGCGCAGGAGAACTCCGCGGGCTTGCCATAGGCGGACGCGGTGGTAATATCCGCGCTTAACGCGAAATCCGGCCATTGTGCAGGCTGGGCCTTCTCCGCTTCCCACAGGGACTTCAGCGTTTCAAAGTCTGCCGGAAAACCCTGGACAGACATCTGCACAGCCGCTCCGTAATGCTTCAGCAGCGTTTCCAGCGTGGTCCGCTCCGCCATCATCTCGTCAATAAAAGCATACAGCCTTTCCTGCAGTTCCTGCGCTGTCGCCTCAAAGTGAATCATGGTTCCCTCCGGGCGGATGGACAGCTTTGCGCTTGGAAGCAGGATCTGCATCAGGGCCTTCTGCAGCCAGGGAGTAAGCATTTCCATCTCGCTCTCCATATCCCCGGATGTAAGCATCGGCTGCATCATGCCCAGAATGGATTCCAGGTCGATATAATACCGCTGGCCCTGTATTTCCAGCGCAATGGCGTTTTGTGACAGCTGGACGCGCCCCTGGCCCTCAAGCTCAATTTCGGTCACCGCGCCGTCCTGCCGGAGCACCGCCCGCTCCGTTTCTGACGGCGTCTGCACAGTCGCAGCATAGTCGGAACCCGACAGGTCAATGCTGCTGAGCCATCCCATGAACCCGGCCGCAAAATCCCCGCCGGCTGCGGTTTCTGCGCCTGCGGCGGTCATTCCGGCCACCAGCATGATCGTCAGAAGAAGAGATAAAATTCTTTTCATTCTTCACACCTCACTTTGATATATCAATCCTGTATTCACCCTGATCGGATGGTCTGTCCGCGTCTGAATTATACCAGATCGCCGGAAGGATCTCAAGGGATTACCTCGGATAAATGAAGAACAGAACCGGATAGGATTCCCACAGATATCCGAGGATTGCGCAGGAACGGTCGCTTCGGTTCCATTGGCAGTAACTCGTCCCGGCTTCCTCGACTGTTTTCGGTGTTCCCATCCGTTTCGTCAGTTCCTTTTTCAGCCGGTTATAAATCTCCCCGGGATTCTCGGAAGAATGGCCTGCCTGCTCCAGAAAGGCATGGCCGATCCGCAGCCCGCCGTCCTCTCCCTCCTCCGCTTCCAGCACGCTGAGAAACGAGGAACAGCCGCAGACCTCGCGTTCCCCGTATTCCTGGGACTGTATATTCCCCTGGTACCGGGCAGCGCCATAGGGCTCATAACCTGCTTCCCGCATCTTCTGATCCGCCTCTTCGAAGGTCATGCTCCCCTTCAGGGGCACATCTCCCATGGAGCCGGTATCCTGCTGAACGCTCAGGATCCAAACCGCGCCGGCGGCAATCACCAGCAGAATGAACAGCAGCAGCCTGAGCCGCCCCCGCCGCTCCCGCGCATACGCTTTTTCCGGATCCCAGACTTCTTCTCCCGCCTGCTTTTTCTGCCAGTCCATACCTTCACTCCTGATTTTCATTCCGATGGGTTTTTGTTCCTGCGGCACCTGAAATTATACCTGCGCGGTGGCTTTTTTTCAAGAGAAACCGGGATCTTGGAATTGTCATGCGGGATACTTCCGGGTATAATAGCTTTACTGGGAAATGGCAACTCGGTGCATCGCATGGAGGGGATCATATGAGACCGTATATCATCGGAATCGCCGGCGGAACCGGCTCCGGAAAATCCACCTTTACCAAGCGCCTCAAAGCTGAATTCGGGGACCGTGTAACCGTCATCTATTATGATAATTATTACAAAGCGCATGACGATATGCCTCTGGAGAAGCGCAGGCTGCTGAACTACGATCATCCCGATGCCTTCGAGACGGATCTTCTGATCCGGGATGTCCGCCAGCTGCGGGAAGGAAAATCGATCCTTTGCCCGGTATATGACTATACGGTGCATAACCGGTCCTCCGAAACCGTACGGGTCGACCCGGCGGATGTCATCCTCATCGAGGGGATTATGGTGCTGCAGAATGAGGAACTGCGGAATCTCCTGGATATCCGGATCTATGTGGAGGCGGATGCCGATGAGCGGATTCTCCGCCGCGTCATCCGGGATGTCAAGGAGCGCGGCCGGGATGTGGAAGGGATTGCCCGGCAGTACCTGACCACCGTGAAGCCCATGCACTACCTCTTTGTCGAGCCTACCAAGGCCACGGCGGACATCGTGATCAACAGCGGCCTGAATGATGTGGCCTTCGATCTCGTGCGAACAAAGATCAGCCATCTGCTCAGCCGGCGGCAGGCTCTTTGATGCCCTTCAGGAAAAAAACATCAGCGGTTTCAGGGACCGCTGACTGAATCATTGTTAAAAATTGAAATAGATAAACGGGTTGTGGGAGTTCATCACCAGCATGGTAATACTGACGGCAAAGAGGATAAGCTGTGCCGCGTATCCCGCGCCCCGAAGCAGCGCTTCCCACCGGCTGCCCTCGCCGGCTTTTTTCAGCAGCCACCTGCCTGCGGGCATGGACAAGAGAATGCCGGCAATCCAGAATACCGCGTATTCCCTGGCATACAGAAGGACATCTCCGCCCAGGATGCCCGTTCCGTTTCCGCCGAACATGGCACGGATATAGTCCCACGCAGCTCCAATGCTGTCCGACCGGAAAAGGATCCACCCCATCATCACCGTCAGCAGCGTCATTGTCCGCAGCCCTGCCCGGAGAAGCCGGGAGCCTGTTTCCGCCTTTCGGGGCAGGTCTGTCCGTTTTTCAAAAAGAATCAGCACGCCGTACATCAGCCCCCACAGAAGGAAAGTCCAGTTGGCGCCGTGCCAGATGCCAGTCAGGATCCAGACTGTCAGCAGATTGCGTATCAGCTTCCGCCGGGAAGAGACCCGGGATCCGCCCATGGGAAAATACACATAGTCCCTGAACCAGGTGCCCAGGGAAATATGCCATCTTCTCCAGAATTCAGTCACGCTTTTTGAGATATACGGCGTATCGAAGTTTTCCGGAAAGCGGAAACCCAGCATCCGTCCCAGGCCGATCGCCATGTCCGAATAACCGCTGAAATCAAAATAGATCTGCAGGGAATAGCACAGTGCCCCGAACCAGGCCATCCCGGCGCTGCCTCCCCGGGCTGCGAAAGCCGCGTCTGCCGCCTCCGCCAGTACGTTTGCCAGGAGGATTTTTTTGTTGAACCCTGCCATAAAGCGAAGCATGCCTTCCGAAAAGGAAGACACGGTAATCGTTCGTTCCCGGATCTGATCCATGACGGTGGTATACCGGACAATGGGTCCGGCGATCAGTTGCGGAAACAGGGAGATATACAGGCCGACAGAGAAGAGATTGCGCTGTGCGCTGGCATAGCCCCGGTATACATCCGCCACATAGCTGATGGCCTGAAATGTAAAAAAGGAAATCCCCACCGGCAGCGCGATGGATGTTTCCCCGAAGAGGCCCTGCGTCGCCGGAAGGATTGCGTGCAGGGTCCTCGTGACAAAATTCAGATATTTGAATACAAAAAGCACGGCGAGGTTCAGTACGATATCCGCGCACAGGATCGCTCTTTTTCCGGCGGGCTTTTCCGCCCGGCTGATCGCCAGCGCCAGCGCATAATTGATGCAGATGGAGCCGATCATGATCAGGACAAATTCCGGCTCTCCCCAGGCATAAAAAAACAGGCTGGCCAGCAGCAGCCAGAAATTCCGTGCTTTTTTCGGCAGAAGAAAATGAATGCCAAAGGTCACGGGGAAAAACAGCAGCAGAAATTCAAGACTGGAAAACAGCATGCGCTTGTCTCATTCCTCCGAAAAGCCCGGGACCCTTTTCCGGGTCCCGGGTCTGTCTGTACTCTGCTTACCGTCTGCGTTTCAGGAATCCGGGAACCCCGTGGTCATCCGTTGTCATGGCCTGGTTCTGCGGAATAGGCTGGAAGCTGCCGGTCTGTCTGGTCACCTGCCCGTTGCTGTTGAACAGGGGCTGGTAGTTCTGGGGCTGCGCCGTGAACTGCGGATTGCTCATCGGGATGTTCCCGCCGGTTTGCGCGTTCCCCATGGACTGGAAGGGGCGGGTCGCCTGCTGGGGCTGCTGGGGCTGCTGGATCTGTTGCGGCGCCGTTTGCTGATAGCTGAATCCGGTCTGGAAGGATCCGGAATTCACCATGCCGGGCACCCCCATGCTGGGACGGCTGGAGCTCATATATGTGGGGATATCCCCCGGATTGCCGGCGGAGAAAGCGGAGGAAACGGGAGCGGAGGAATCAAACAGGTCACGCGTTGCCGGGGTTTCCGGCTTGGAGAAGTTCGTCCCGAATGTGCCGAACAGCCTGTCGTGCTCGATCTCCCGGGGTTTGCGCGCCGGCTCCTTTGCCGGGAAAGGCGTCTTCTCGAAACCGGTGGCAATGACGGTGATGCGCACTTCGTCGCGCATGGTTTCATCGATACCGGCACCGAAAATGATATTGGCGTCCGGATCGGCGGATTCCATAATGAGGTTGGCGGCCTCATTGATATCCACAATGGAAATGTCTGTCCCGCCGGTAATGTTGATCAGGACAGCGCGGGCTCCGTCGATGGTGGTCTCCAGCAGCGGAGACTCGATGGCGCTCTTGGCGGCTTCCACCAGTCGGTTCTCACCCGTACCCGTACCGATGCCCATGTGGGCCATTCCTCCGGATTCCATTACCGTCTTGACATCTGCGAAGTCCAGATTAATCATGGCGGGAACGGCAATCAGGTCACTGATGCCCTGGATGCCCTGGCGCAGCACATCATCCGCGATCTCGAAAGCCTGAATCATGGTAGTGCCTTTGTTCACCACCTGCAGCAGCCGGTCATTCGGAATGACCACCAGGGTATCCACATGCTGCTTCAGTTCCGCGATGCCGGCCTCCGCGTTCTTCATCCGCTGTTTGCCTTCGAAGTTGAAGGGCTTGGTAACGACGGCGATGGTCAGCGTGCCGAGGTCCCGGGCAATTTCCGCTACAATCGGCGCTGCGCCGGTTCCGGTACCGCCGCCCATCCCGGCGGTGATAAAGACAAGGTCCGCGCCTTTCAGGGCAGAAGCGATTTCCTCCCGGCTCTCTTCGGCAGCCCGGCGGCCCACCTCAGGAATCGCGCCGGCGCCCAGTCCCTTTGTCAGCTTCTCGCCGATCTGGATCTTGACCTGGGCATTGGACTGGCCCAAAGCCTGCCTGTCGGTATTGATGGAGATAAACTCTACACCGCGAAGCCCGGCGGCTACCATCCGGTTCACCGCGTTGTTTCCGCCTCCGCCGCAGCCTACAACCTTGATGGAAGCAAAGGTGCTCTGTTCTTCGTTCTGGAATTCGATCATTTGCTTACCCTCCCAACAGACTACGGAAAAATTCTTTGATCCTGCCGCCCGCACCGGCTGCAGGCTGATGCTGCTGCTCAATCGTATCGATAATAAGGTCCATCAGCCCCAGCGAGCTGGAGAAGCTGTGGCTGTTGAGCTTTGTGGTTCTCCTGGGCGTCTCCTGCACGGGGCGGCCGAGCCGTCCTGCCAGGTATTCCTTCCCGCCCCGGTTGAATCCAAGGCCGCCGCCGGTAAGAAACACACTGCTCCAGCTGCCCAGGGAACCGAAATCCTCGTCGATGCATTCCTTGATCTTGTCGCAGATCTCATCCACTGTCCGGCAGATAATGGGTTTGATCTGATCCCGGGTAAAGGAAATGCTCTTCTGCCCATCCGTCCCGGGAACCTCATACGTCTCTCCCGAGGTCTCTATGCCATAGACAAACTTCCGTTTGATATCCTCTGCTGCACTGAGGGAAATATCCAGTTCCTCTGCCAGGGCAACGGCAATGTCCCCGCCGCCCAGGTCCAGCATCTTGTGGTAAATAATGGCATCCCCTTCCACGCCGATAATCTCTGTGTTCAGGTAGCCCATATCGATGAGGGCGGAGGTTCTGTCGCGCTCCTGCTCGTTCAGATACAGCATCGCCTCTCCCGCGGAGGTGGAATAGAATCCGGCCACCACGATCCCCAGATCCGCCATTCGGTTGGTCACGTCATCCACAAAAAAGCGGTTGCCGACCACAAAACTGATGAACGCGGTCATCTCGCGCCCTTTCATTCCGACGGGCTCCAGGGTTTTCTTCCCGCTGTCCACCATAAACCAGGCAGGGCTGGAATGCACCACGACGCCGGGAACATCCGCAAGATTCTCCGCGGCGCGGTTAAAAGCCGCCTTCACGTCCGAAGAGGTGACCCGCGGATCCGTTCCCTTCAGGGCAACGGTCACCTTGGTGGCATATACATGGGTGAAGGCGCCGGGAACTCCCACATTGATCTCCCGGATCTTGGAACCGGCCTGCTCCTCCGCGTCGCTGATGGAGCGGCGGATCGCCTCGTCCAGCAGGCCCGGGTTGTTCCATCCCTCTTCCAGATAGCCATCATATTTCGCGACACCGGCCGCGACAATGTCGCAGCGCTGGCTGCCGCTGTTCTCGGCAACAAGCGTGACAATTTTGCTCGTTCCGAAGTCGATGGCCGCAACCGTCGTTTTCATACTTTCTCATTCCCCCTGTTTCAGCATATCGCCGGGAAGGATCTGTGAAATCCCTACTAATAAATGCGTACGAAAAGTATTATAGTCAATCCGCTGTTTAAATGCAAGTGTTTGGCGCTGTTTATTACAATTTCGGTGTGTTTTGTTACATTTCTGTGCTACTGTGCGGCGGGCGGAGAATAGATCGGGCTTTCCGGATTTGAGACATTGATGGAGCCGCCGGATTCGCCCATTTCGATCAGTTTCTCCCGCACCATCATCATGCTGCGCAATTTGGCGTGCATGGATTTCCGGTTCCCCAGGGAGACGGTATAACCTTCCTTCGTCGTCAGCAGAATGGAAGCAGTATTGCTCAGATCCGCTTCCCGGATAATATCGGTGCATCCCAGCACCTTCATCTGCATAAACAGGTCGTTGAAAACTTCTTCCTGCTTGTCGGAAGACAGCACAATCCGTTGCCCGGCCATGGCGCCCGCCCGGATTTCCAGGCCTTTGACCTCAACCAGTTCCGACGGCCTGTTGGCAGGGTTTTCTGATTCATACAGCACCAGGCCGCTCTTGTCCATGACGTAAATAATGCCGCACCAGCTCAGCCAGCAGCAGTATTCCCGCTCACGGATGGAAAGGATCACGGTCCCCGGCATCTCCTTTTCCAGGTACTGGAACTGAATCCGGTAAAATTCCAGCCGGTTCTCTGACGCTGCCGCGGATACGGCTGCCTCATTCAGCCGCTGTTCCGTTTCCTTCTCGCTCAGCCGCAGGATGCTGGAGCCCCGCCGGATTCCGCTCAGCCGGATAATCTCCGAGGCGGAAATGTCATGATTGCCTCTCACCCGGATCTCCGTGATCCGGAATACCCCGAAATACAGGATCAGCGCCGCCGCCGTCAGGAGGCCGAGAAAGGTCCAGAAAATCCGGATCCGAATCCTGCGGTCCTGCTTTCTCTGCTCTTCCTCCGCGTGTTTTCGGACCGAATACGGATCTGCCATCAGGCCGCTGGGTTCTCTCATATCGTCCGGATCTTTCCAGAAATCACCCGTGCGGTTCCGGACATCATCGGACCGGATTTCTCCGATTTCCGGAGAATCCGCGGGCTCGTCAAAAGGATCCGGATTGGACGGAACCGGCCCGATCCACGCCGTATGTCTCTGCCAGTCGCTCAGATGTCCGTCCGGTGAATCGGATCTTCTTGCAGATTCCCCTGCGCGCCTTGTGGACTGTGGGTTCATGGGGTCCTGCATCCGATTCACCTCCCATTCATTTGTACTAGACTATGGTCTGTTTTTATGTTCTCGGTTCCAGATGCTTTACGATTTCCTTGAAAACCCGACCGCGTTCTTCATAATCCCGGAACATGTCAAAGCTCGCGCAGGCAGGGCTTAAGAGCACATTCCATCCTTTTCCCGCGGCGTTCCGGGCCTTTTCCACAGCCTGGCCCATGCTTTCCGCCTCTTCAATGGCGGTAAATCCCGCTCTCTCCAGGCTGGTCCGGATCAGCATCGCTGTCTCTCCGATCAGTACAGCCCGCCGGATCATGGGACTGTTTGCGATTTCCCGGGAAAGAAGATCAAAGGAGGTATGCTTGTCATATCCGCCCAGAATGATCACGGTGGGATCCGTCATGGTCTGCACCGCTTTGATGGTGGAATCCGTGTTGGTCCCCTTGCTGTCGTTGATATAGGTAATCCCGTCCAGCTCCCGGACCCGTTCAATCCGATGCTCCACACCCCTGAAAGTTTTCAGCGTATGGCGGATCACCGGCACAGGCACTTTCATCGCGCCGGCCACGCAGACCGCGCCGAGGGCATTCTCCAGGTTGTGCGGCCCCGGAATATAGATTTCCTCCGTTTTGCAAACCTTTCTTTCGCTTCCGTCCAGCCTCAGGATAATCGTGTCGTCCCGGACAAAAGCCCCTTCCCGCACCTCTTCCTTCCGGCTGAATTTCAGCACCCGGCTGTGCACCTGGGATGAAAGGCCGGCAAGCCCGGGATCATCCGCGTTAAATACGGCGTAATCCTCTGCGGTTTGATTTTTGAACATGCGCATCTTCAGCGCCGTGTAAACCTCCATGGTGCCATGGCGGTTCAGGTGATCCTCTGTAATGTTGGTCAGCAGCGCCACGTGCGGATGGAACGTATCCGCCGTTTCCATCTGAAAGGAAGAAACCTCGCAGACGATCACATCCTCCTTGCGGCTGACAAGGGCGGCCAGTGAAAAAGGATAGCCGATGTTGCCCACTACATGGGTCACCTTCCCGCTGTTGGCGAAGATCTCGCCCAGCAGGGATACCGTTGTGGTCTTGCCGTTCGTGCCGCTTACGGCTGTCAGCGTTCCGCGCGACAGCTGGGCCGCCAGCTCGAGCTCTCCGATCACGTAGATGCCCATCTCCCGGGCTTTCACCACGAAAGGCGCGGTGTCTGGAATGCCGGGGGAAATCACGACGCAGTCCATTCCCTCCAGAAGGTCCATAGCCCCGCAGCCGAACCTGCGGGTCAGCTGCAGCCCTTCCAGGGATTTCAGCTGAGCTCCCAGTTCCTCCTCACTCTTGCTGTCGTTGACCGTCACGTCCGCTCCGCTTGCGCGCAGCAGCTGGGCCGCCGCGACACCGCTGCGGGCCATTCCGACCACGAGAATCTTCTTATGCTCAAAATCCATGCTGATTCCTTCCTTGTGCCGGTTATGTCAGGCTGAGAATAGCGATCAGGCTCAGCACCGCCGTCACTCCCGTATACATGCTTACAATCTGCGTTTCGCTGTACCCTTTCTTCTCAAAGTGATGGTGAATCGGACTCATCAGGAAAATACGCTTGCCGTGCGTCAGTTTGAAATAATACCGCTGCAGGATCACGCTGACGCTGCTCATCACCGGTGTGAAGTAGATCAGAATCAGCAGCAGCGGCAGCCGAAGCAGCATGGCCATGGCCACCGTACCGCCCCCCAGCAGCATGCTGCCGGTGTCTCCCATGAAGGTTCGGGCGGGATACCGGTTATACCGCAGATAACCGATGCATGCCCCTGCCATCGACAGGGCAAACGTGCACACGACGGCCGTTCCGTTCCGGTTCATGATCGTGCCCATGGAGGGAACCAGCAGGATCAGGAGGCCGATAACCGCCCATGCGGATGAGCTGACCGCCGTAACGGATCCCAGAAGTCCGTCCAGCCCGTCCTGCAGGTTGCTGCTGTTCACGATAAAAATAATCAGCAGCATCATCACAGGAAGATAAAAGATCCCGAGATCCCATTCCGTACCGGTAAAGGGGACCCGGATCCGGCTTCCCACCGCGGGGGAAAAATAGCAATAGGCGCTGAATCCGGCGGCGATCAGCACCTGCCCCGCGATTTTCTGCCATGGAGAGAGGCCGTCATGCCGTTTTTTGACCGCCTTGATATAATCGTCCGCGAACCCGACAGCCATGCTCAGCAGGGATACGGCAAGCAGCGGAAAGATAAAGTCCCATCTCCCGCTCCATTTCGCCGGATGAAATACCAGGCTGGCGGCCACAATACCGGCCGCCATCATCAGACCGCCCATCACCGGAGTACCCTGCTTCTGCTGATGGGCAGGGCCCAGCTCATAGATTGTCTGCCCGAAATGCAGTTTTTTCAGATAAGCGATCAATTTCGGCCCGATCGCCAGTGCGATCCCTGTTGACAAAAGCAACGCGCCGATCATCCTGTACATACGTTCGTGACGACTTCCTTTCCCTGAGGCATACTGATCTTGTATTTATTCGCCTTTCAGGGAAGGTTTTCCTGCTTTTCCCGCATCTCTGTCAGCAATTCGCTGACAATCACTTTCTCATCAAACGGCCGCTTGATGCCCATAATCTCCTGATACGTCTCATGTCCTTTGCCGGCCAGCACGATAATGTCCCCGTCTTCCGCCATGGTCAGCGACTTACGGATTGCTTCCCGGCGGTTTTCGATCACTTCATAGCTGCCTTTTGTGGTTTTCATCCCTTTCTCGATCGCGGCCAGGATCACCATCGGGTTCTCTGTCCGCGGATTGTCTGACGTCAGGATACAATGGTCTGCCAGCCGTCCGCCGATTTCTCCCATCATGGGCCGCTTGCCTTTGTCCCGGTCCCCTCCGCAGCCGAAAACGGCAATCAGGCGGTTCCGGGTAAACTGGCGTACGGTCTTCAGGATATTTTCCAGCGCGTCCGGAGAGTGGCTGTAATCTAGAATCACTTTATAGGGTGTGCCGGTCGGCAGGACCTCAATACGGCCGGGAACCCGGATCACGGTCTCCAGTCCTTCCCGGATCTTCTCCGGTGCAATCCCCATAATCAGTGCGCAGCTTGATGCGGCCAGGGCATTGTATACGTTAAACATGCCCGTCATATGCATATGGATACCGATCTCGTCCAGGCCTTGCATCCGCACCGTGAAATGCACGCCTTCCTCCGTAATCTCAATATCCCTGGCAAAGACATCCGCGTTGACACAGATTCCGTAGGTAATGTAGGGTACAGGCATATCTCCGGTCAGCCTGCCCGAGGTTTCATCGTCCGCGTTCACCGCCGCGTTCTGCACCATCCCGCTGGTAAAAAACTGTTTCTTGGTTTCAAAATAGCGCTCCATGGTGTAGAAATAATCCAGATGGTCCTGGCTCAGATTGGTGTAGCATCCCACCTCAAAAACCATACCGTCCAGCCTGTTCATGTCGATGGCATGGGCAGACACCTCCATGCAGCAGACCTGAACTCCCTCGTCCGCCATCATTTTCAGTGTCTTCTGGAGATCGATGGGATCCGGTGTGGTCAGCTTGCTGTCCAGGTGCTGATTCTCCACCAGGGTGCCGGTGGAGCCGATAATCCCGCACTTCAGCCCTGCCCTCTCGCAGATGCTCTTCAGCAGATAGGTGGTCGTGGTCTTTCCTTTTGTGCCGGTAATGCCGATCATCCGCATCCGGCGGGAAGGATGCCCGAAAAACGCATCCGCGATCCGGGCCATGGCCGCACGGCCGTTGGTCACCAGTACCTGCGGAACGTTCAGTTCCACAAAATGCTCCACAATCAGTGCCACACAGCCGTTTTCAACCGCTTCCCAGGCATAGTCGTGAGCGTCAAACCGTGCCCCGACAATGCAGAAAAACAGACCGCAGTCTGTTTTATCCCGGCTGGAAGAAGTGATCTCCCGTATTTCGGTATCCATGTTTCCCCGGGTTTCCGCCACATAGGGCAGTTCTGTCAGCAGTTCACACAGTTTCATCCGGTCTACCCCCCAGCTTGTCAGTATGTGTTGCTCTTTCCGGATCCATTGTTGCGCGTCTCAGCGGTGATTGCGTTGGTGCTCAGTTCTTCCGGCAGGGTCAGCCGGATTGTCGGCGCTGCGCTTCCGGCAATCAGGTGGTAATCCACCGCTCTTGTCACAATATTGGTATCCCCTGTGCTGGCCGTCCATTCCGCTTTCAGCACATCGTTCTTTCTCGTGTAGTCTTCGATTCTCGCCTGCAGGCGGGAAATGGATCTGGATCCGATGCCGATGCCTGCCAGATCTGCCAGCAGGGTCGCGATGCACAGCACGGTCACCGCGGCCAGAACGATCCATGCCACGTCCCATCGGATGCCCTCCCGGCTGATAATCCGGGTGTGGGGCTTCGCCTGTTCCACGATCTGAAAGCGGCCGCTGGGGCTGATGTTCATTCCGTCTGTCCAGTCCTGTGTCTGCGACACATTGCGCAGGGAGGAGGCGCAGGTCATCCGCTGCCGGTGCAGGCTGTTCTGCTGCTGCCGGAGGTCCTTCCGCTCTGTAATCCCTTCACGCACCCTGATTGCCGCATCCTGGAATCTTCTTCCGGTGCGAATCGGCATCTCCATCATGTTCTGTCACTCCAGGTTTTATTTTAGGTTCCGGGTGTCTCTTTTCGCTCCAGGCCCGCGATCATTTCCAGGAGCGCAGGCAGCTCGTCGCCGAACTGTGCCCAGCTGTTTCTGCTGACCGTCTCTGCCACCACGCGGATATGGTCATTGGCGCCCGTGATTTCAACATCCCGTTCTTCTCCCAGAATCTTTTGCCGGATATTGGCCGGCAGCAGGACGCGTCCCTGGGCATCGCAGGTTTGTTCGTCATAGCTCAGGGCGTAAAACTGCTCCAGATATCTGTTGACAGCCGGATTCAGTTTTCCCAGCTGTTCATATGCTTCATTTCTCTCTTCCCATTTTTCTGTGGGATATACGGCAATGGACTGAAAATCGTAGGAAGGGGCCACACAGAATTTTTCCCCGAGTTTTTCGCGGAAGTTCTGGGGAATCACCAGCCGGCCCTTGGTGTCCAGGCTGTGATTGAACGAGCCGATAAATCTCAGGCTCCTGTCACCCATGGACACCTTCACCCCTTTCTACCACTTTTATGTATATTTTTGGGCGGAAATTCCCTTTTTCCCCACAAATTTAGCATACATTTTTCTCCTGCGCAAGCATGAATTTCAAAGGTTTACAGCCGTTTTTTACAGAAGATTTCTTATAAACTTAATATTTTTGTAATATAATTGCAATATTTATGTATACCATTGTAGATGCTTTACAGATCGTTCACTACATTTTGTATGCATAAAAGAACCGGGCCCTGTGCAAGGGTCCGGTTCATGGCTGGCAGGGATTGAATTGTTACGAAAATTTTATAATTCAGCCGGTTTCGGCCAGGGGATTTCTACCGGGCAGAACCCGATTCCATCGCAGGAGGCAGGCCGGTACAGGATGCCGTTCCGGATTCCGGAAACGCCCCCCGCAAAGGCTTCCCCGTGCAAATGACCGTAAACCACGCATTGTACGCTTCCATGTTCCTCCAGCATCCGGGTGAAAGGTGTCTCCGCGTCCTCCTTCATGCATGGGGGAAAATGCATCATCACCAGGACCGGCTTTTCCGGCGCCGCCTGTCTGGCCCGTTCCAGCGCCATGGACAGACGCTGCAGCTCTCTCCGGAATATTTTCCCGTCCTCGGGAGCAAGCGGGTTTTTCTCCGTTGGATAGTTCCACCCTCTGGTTCCGCAAACCACGCAGGGTCCAAGATCCATCGCGTCAAACTGCAATGCGTACATCCCGGCGGGAAGCGCGCTCCGCACCCTGGTTACGGAAGACCACCAGTATTCGTGGTTCCCCTTGCACAGGATTTTTCGTCCCGGCAGGGCTCCAAGGCTCTCCAGATCCGGAATTGCGTTTTCAAGCTGCATCGCCCAGCTGATATCCCCGGGAATCAGAACCGTATCCTCTTCTTTCACCAGGTTCCGCCAGTTTTCGGAAATACGTAAAAAATGCCTGTCCCATTGAGGGCCGAACACATCCATGGGTTTATCGTCTCCCCCGGGCATGTGCAGGTCTCCAATGGCAAACAGGCGCATGATGATTCCTTTCCGCCGCAGAAGATTAACGGTCCTCGTCCTCCTCGTCTTCTTCCGCTTCCCTTTCCTCGTCCTCCCGGACATCCTCCAGGCTCAGTTCTTCCTCGATTTCACCGAACTCCTGGCTCGGAATCTCCTCATTCTCTTCCACTTCGGGAATAATTTCGTCCATTCCGCTGACAGAGTCCATATCGCCGATATTGCTGGTATCCACATTCTCTGTCCCGTCAGATTCATTTTCGTCATCCGGCGTGTTATTGCTCTTGTTCATTTCTTTCAAGCAGAACAGGCATACATCCCGCCCCGGCAGCGCGGGTTCCTCATTGCAGATGCTGCACAGCTCCACTTCATCGTCGCCGCTGTCACCCTTCATCTCCCGCAGGCAGACCTTGCAGTATTTCTCATCTTCCCGGATATAGTTCAGATCACAGCGCGGACACTTTACCAGATTCATCCCGACTCCTCCTCGAATCAGACAGGTTTAGGGATTGCCTCCCACCCGGATTGTGATTAATGGCCGTTTTCCAGCGGATCATCCCACTTCGTGTTTGTGTACATGGCTACAGGTGGGCATCAAAACCACTTTTCACGCAATCTGCCCCACCGCATGTTCCTGCTATGAACGTCCCTTATTCACGGCTCGTGATTATACTCTTTTCCCCCTGCATATGCAATAGGGAATTTCTGGAATTTTGTATGAATCCGGTTTTTCCGCTCTTCCTATGAGGACAGAACTGTCTCGAGCAGCTTCAGCAGTTCCTCCCGTCCTGTACCGTCTTCTCCGCTGAAGCACAGAACCTCCCAGGGCTGCACGCACAGCATCCGGCAGATCGGTGCAAGGTATTTCATCCGTGCGCCGCGGCTGATCTTGTCTGCCTTGGTGGCGATTACGGAAAAGGGAATCCCGCTTTCCCGCAGGAACCTGTTCATGGTCAGGTCGTCCTCGGTAGGTTCATGGCGGATATCCACCAGGCACAGCACGTGTTTCAGCTCCTCCGCCGTGGAAAAATAATCCTGCATCATCTTGCCCCAGCGAAGCTTTTCCTGCTTGTCCACTTTTGCGAAGCCGTACCCCGGCAAATCCACCAGATGGAAGCTGCCGTTCAGCAGGAAGATATTCAGCAGGCGCGTTTTCCCGGGTGTGGAGCTGGTCCGGGCCAGCTTGTTCCTCCGGCAGAGCTTGTTGATCAGGGTGCTCTTCCCCACGTTGCTCTTTCCGGCCACGGCAATCTGCGGAAGGCCCTTGCCGGGAAACTTCCCATACTCCGCCATGGACGTGACAAATTCAGCCGACTTGATTTCCATCTGTTGTTTTCCTCTGTTTCCGGATCAGGGCCGTTTCAAGGACCTCATGGATATCACGCACCGGGACAATCCGGAATCTCTCCAGCACATATTCCGGAATCTTCTCCAGATCCTTCTGGTTCTCCTCCGGAATAATCAGCGTATGAATCCCTGCCCGGTACGCTGCCAGTGTCTTCTCCTTCAGCCCGCCGATAGGCAGAACCCGGCCCCGGAGCGTAATTTCTCCGGTCATGGCAACGTCCTGCCGCACGGGTTCTCCCGTCAGCGCACTTACCAGGGCGGTGGTCATCGTCACACCTGCGGACGGCCCGTCCTTGGGCACCGCGCCTTCCGGAACATGGATATGGATATCCCTTGTCTGGTAAAAATCCGTGTCCAGCCCCAGTTCCTCGCTGTGTGCGCGTACCCAGCTGAATGCCGCTTCCGCGGATTCTTTCATGACATCTCCCAGCTGTCCTGTCATCTTCAGGCTTCCCTTACCGGGCATCAGGGTGCACTCAACCTCCAGCATCTCGCCCCCGACAGAGGTGTATGCCAGTCCGTTGACCACGCCGATCCGGGGTTCCTTCTCCAGGTCTTCCCGCAGATATCTGGGCGCGCCGAGAAGCTCCCGAAGGGTCTTCGCATTGACCGTGAAGGTGCGTTTCCCGTTGTCAAGCATTCGCACCGCCGCCTTCCGGCAAACCCGGGCCGCGGTTCTCTCCAGCGTCCGGACACCGGCCTCCCGGGTATATCCCTCGATCATGGCCTTCATGGCGTCCTCGCTGACCTTCAGGGCGGCAGGCCGCATCCCATGCTCCCGGATCTGCTTCGGCATCAGATGGCGCTTAAGAATCTGAAGCTTTTCCTCTTCGGTATAGCTGGGCACTTCGATCAGCTCCATCCGGTCCAGCAGCGGTGCCGGAATGGATTCCATACTGTTGGCGGTGGTGATAAACATCACCTTGCTCAGGTCAACAGGCAGTTCCAGGTAATGATCCCGGAACGCGTTGTTCTGTTCCGCGTCCAGCACTTCAAGCATGGCGGAAGCGGGATCCCCGCGGAAGTCGCCGCTCATCTTGTCAATCTCGTCAAAAAGGAAAACGGGATTCATCGTACCTGCCTGGCGCAGGCCGGAAATGATCCGCCCCGGAATCGATCCGATATACGTGCGGCGGTGTCCGCGGATCTCCGCCTCATCCCGTACGCCTCCCAGGCTCATCTGGACGAACTTGCGGCCTACAGCCTCGGCGATTGCCCGGACAATGCTCGTTTTACCCACACCGGGCGGCCCGACAAAGCAGAGGATCGGGCCTTTCATATCCTTCTTCAGTTTCAGAACCGCCAGGTACTCAACAATCCGTTCCTTGACATCTTCCATGCCGTAGTGGTCCCGGTTCAGAATGTCCCGGGCCCGGTTCAGGTCCAGATTGTCCTCCGTTTCTTTACCCCAGGGAAGATCCAGAATCCATTCTATATAGGTCTGGCTGACAGAGGCTTCCGGAGATCCGGGAGCCATATGGCTCAGCCGGTCCAGTTCCTTTTCGCAGCGGGTTCTGGCTTCTTCGTTGAGAGGCGTTGCCTCCATCCGCTTCCGCAGTTCCGCCGTTTCGGAATCGTCCTGCTCGCCCAGCTCGTTCTGTATGGCTTTGATCTGTTCCCGCAGATAGTAATCCTTCTGGTTTTTTTCCACCTGTTTCCGGATTCTGGCCTGAATCTGCTTTTCCGTATCGGCCATGTCTGTTTCCCGCATCAGAATAGCACAGACTTTTTCCAGCCGCTTGACGGCATCCAGCTCGTTCAGGATTTCCTGCCGGTCCTCCTGCTTGGTCAGCACGTTGGCTGCCAGCAGGTCCGCCGCCTCTCCCGGCTTTTCCACCGAGCGGACGGAATCCACGGCTTCCTGGCTGACCCGCTGGGAAGTCCTGGCATATTCAGCAAACAGGTCCTGGCAGGTGCGCAGCAGGGCTTTCGCTTCTGCGCCGCGGGGATTCTTATCCTCATACACCCGGATTCTGGCGGTCATGCACGGATCATCGTTCAGCGGTTCTTCCACCACGCCGCGGCTTTTGCCTTCAACCAGTACACGGATATTCTCTCCGGGCAGGTTCATCACCTGGCGGATCTCTGCCACGGTACCGACCTTGCACAGGTCTTCCCAGCCCGGATCCTCTGTATCCTCGTCCTTCTGGCTGACCAGAAAAACCTTCTGCCGGTCTGTCATTCCCTGCTCCAGGGCCATAACGGATTTCCGGCGCCCCACGTCAAAGTGGAGCACCATGTTCGGGAATATCATCAGCCCGCGCAGCGGCAGTACCGGCAGTTGGATGGTTTGCGGTTTTCTCATAGGTTCCTCTCTCAGCTGATTTCTTTTGCTTCGTCACTCTGAACCGTGCCGCCGGAACGCTTGGTGCTTCTTCTGCGAACACCGGTAATCAATGTCGGTTTTCCGCCGGTCACGGCTTCCCGGGTAATCACGCATTCGTTGATGTCCGTCTGCCCGGGCAGGTCGAACATCGTATCCAGCATGGCATCCTCGATGATGGCCCGCAGGCCTCTGGCGCCGCATTTCCGTGCGATCGCCTGCTTCGCGATTTCGCGGACCGCCTCTTCTTCGAATGTCAGTTTCACGCCGTCCATATCCAGCAGTACTTCATACTGCTTGCACAGAGCGTTCCTCGGCTCAGTCAGGATGCGGATCAGGGCATCCTCGTCCAGTCCGTCCAGGGTCACCACCACCGGCAGCCGGCCGACAAATTCCGGAATCAATCCGTACTTGGTCAGATCCTCCGGCCGGACCTCCTTCAGGGCATCCGTCCGGTTCGGATCCCGCTGGCTCAGCACTTCCGCGCCGAAGCCGAGCACCTTTTTGCCGATGCGGTTTTCAATGATCGGAACCAGTCCGTCAAAGGCACCCCCGCAGATAAACAGAATATTCGTTGTATCAATCCGGACCATCTCCTGGTGGGGATGCTTCCGCCCGCCCTGAGGCGGCACGGCGGCTTCCGTCCCCTCCAGAATCTTCAGCAGCGCCTGCTGTACGCCTTCACCGCTGACGTCCCGGGTAATGGACATGTTCTCCCCCTTCCGGGCGATCTTGTCAATTTCATCGATATATACGATCCCCCGCTGGGCTTTTTCGATATCCCAGTCCGCCGCCTGAATTAACCGCAGCAGAATGGTCTCCACATCGTCGCCCACGTAGCCGGCTTCAGTCACACTTGTCGCGTCCGCGATGGCAAAGGGAACTTCCAGAATCTTCGCCAGCGTCTGGGCCAGATAGGTCTTGCCGCTTCCTGTGGGGCCAAGCAGAAGAATGTTGCTCTTCTGCAGTTCCACATCGCCTTTCTTCTGCTTCCGGTTGATCCGCTTATAGTGGTTGTACACCGCCACGCTCAGGGCGCGCTTCGCCCGTTCCTGGCCGATGACATATTCGTCCAGTGTCCGTTTCATTTCCGCGGGCGTCGGCAGCTTCTTCATCTCAGAGGCGCTGTCCCCGCCGTTCCCGCTCATGAAATCCTCATCGCGCAGAATGTCATTGCAAAGCCCGATGCATTCATTGCAGATATAGACATTCGGACCGGCCACCAGCCGCTCCACCATGTTCTGGGACTTTCCGCAGAAGGAACACCGGGGTCCCTGGCGGTTCATATTGTTCGCCATGCTCTGGTCCTCACTTTGCCTGTTGTTCTCTCGGCTGGTAAATCTCGTCGATGATATGGTATTCCAGGGCTTCCTCGGCGCTCATAAAGTAGTCCCGTTCCACGTCCGCCTGCACCTTCTTCAGAGGCTGCCCGGTCATTTCCGCCATCATGGAAATCATCTTTTTCTTCGTCTTCATCAGCCATTCCGCCCGGATGGCCACATCTGTCGCCTGTCCCTGGGCTCCGCCGAGGGGCTGGTGAATCATGACCTCCGCGTTGGGAAGCGCCAGGCGTTTCCCCTTTTCTCCTGCCATCAGCAGGAACGCGCCCATGCTGGCTGCCATCCCCACACATACGGTACGAACCTGCGGCTTAATATACTGCATCGTGTCATAAATAGCCATCCCCGCGGTCACGGATCCGCCCGGGCTGTTGATGTACAGGCTGATATCGCTGTCGGGATCTTCCATCTCCAGGAACAGCAGCTGCGCCACCACCAGGTTGGCCGTATCGTCGGTGATTTCCCCGCCCAGGAAAACAATCCGATCCTTCAGCAGGCGGGAATAGATGTCGTAGGAGCGTTCTCCACGGTTGGTTTGTTCAATGACCATCGGTACCAGCGGCATTTCAGTCATCCTCCTTCTGCGGGTTTTATGGACAGGAACGGCGGCCCGGCCGGGCCGCCGAATGGTTGGAATCTTTCGGAAAGAATTATTCTTCCGTCTTCTCGGTCTGTTCTTGTTCCTTCTTCTCCAGGATTTCGGCTCCGTCCTTCAGCAGATCCAGCACTTTCCGGATGGCGGCATTGTCCTTCAGGTATTCCTTCTGCTCATCCGTCAGGTTCTTCTTAAACTCTTCCGCATCCATGCCGGAACGTTCCGCCTGATCCAGCGTGGCCTTCTCCACGTCTTCTTCCGTAGGCTCAATCTTCTCTGCCTTGCGGATCGCGTCGATCACCAGATCGGTCTTCACGCGCTTTTCAGCCTCTGGCTTGTACATATTCACCAGGTCTTCCGGCGTCTGGCCCGTATACTTCAGGTAATCCTCCATCTTCATGCCCTGGTAGCTCATCCGCATGGCCATTTCGCGCACCATGTAGCTTGCCTGGTCGTCAATCATGGCCTGGGGAATATCCACCTGGGCATTCTCCACAGCCTTCTCCACCAGCGCGTTTTCCGCGGCGGCGTCGTTGCTCCGGGCAATCTGTTCCGTCAGCTCCTTGACAATGGCTTCCCGGTACTCGGCAAACGTGTTGTACTCGCTGATGTCCGCGGCAAAGTCGTCATCCAGCTCGGGCTTCTCCGTCACCTGGATGCCGTTGACCTTCACATGGAACACTGCGTCCTTGCCCTGCAGCGCTTCGGAATGGTACTTTTCGGGGAACCGGACCTGCAGGTCCTTTTCCTCGCCGATGTTCATGCCGATCATCTGCTCCTCAAAGCCTTCGATGAACTGATGGCTGCCGATCTTCAGGGTTTGTCCCGAGGCTGTGCCGCCGTCAAACGCCACGCCGTCCACCGTGCCGGCATAGTCCAGGTTTACGGTGTCCCCCTCCTGAACAGGGCGGTCGTCCACGTCGATTGTACGGCTGGCCTTGTCCTGGTCCTGGCTGATGCGGGCGTCCACCATCTCATCCGTCAGCTTCCGCTGTTCCGCCTCAACGGTCAGGTTCTTATAGTCTCCCAGCGTCACATCGGGACGGACAAACACTTCCAGATGGAACTGAAGATCCTTTCCGGCGCCGATCTCGTCCACCTGGACGTCAGGCCTGTCCACCGGATGCAGATCCAGTTCCTTCACAGCGGCGTCATACGCTTCCTGCGCCACCGCCTCAAATGCGTCATCATAGAAGACGCTCTCGCCGTACATCGTTTCAATCATCTTTCTGGGGGCCTTGCCCTTACGGAATCCGGGAACGTTGATACGGCCGCGCATCTTCAGAAAAGTCTTCTGCAGCGCTTCGTCAAACTGCTCGGCGGGAATCGTAAATGTCAGCTTTGCTTTATTTCCGGAAACCTTCTCATAGGTATGGCTCATGAATCCTCTTCCTCCTGAATCTTGTCAGATAAAAAACCTCGGCGCAAAATACGCCGAATGTTATACTAACATAATTTATTGAGCTTTGCAACAGTTTCTTCCCGGTTTGTTCAGCTGGCGCCCATCATCCGGTGGAGCACTTCCTGATACGCTTCTGCCACATGATCCATATCCCTGCGGAAGCGGTCTTTGTCCAGCGGTTCGTGCGTGCTGCTGTCCCAGAAACGGGCGGTGTCCGGTGTAATCTCGTCTGCCACGAGAATCCGCCCGTGATATCTCCCGAATTCCAGCTTGAAATCGATCAGCTCGATATTGATCTCCTTCAGGTAGGCCATCAGCACATCGTTCACCTTCAGGCAAATCCGGTCAATCTGCTCCATCTCTTCCGGTGTGGCAGCCTTCATCGCGTAGATATGTGTATGATTGATCATCGGATCCACGTCCATCTCCGTGTCCCGCATGACGTATTCCACCACCGGAGGTTCCAGCTTCTGTCCGACCGGCAGCCCTGTGCGGGCTGCCAGCTGACCGGCAACCCGGTTCCGGATCTTCACGGAGAAAGGCAGCATATCGCATCGCTTTACCAGGCTGTGCCGCGCGTCAATCCGCTCCAGGAAATGGCTTTCGATCCCGTTCTCCTCCAACAGGGAGAAAAGATGTTCGCAGACCGCGTTGTTGACTTCGCCCTTTCCCAGAATCCGGCCGCGTTTCAGGCCGTGAAAAGCCATGGCCTCGTCCTTAAAATATACGATTGCCTTGTCCGGATCATCCGTCGCGTAAACCTTCTTGCCTTTTCCTTCACGCAAAAGCATCCCGATATCAGGCATCCGGCGTTCCTCCGTTCCTTGCTTAACAGCTGTATTTTAACATCTTCGGCCTTTTTTCTCAAGACGTCTAATCTGTTCCTTTCATGACCCAAAAAGAACATTTCCCGGACGTTTATTCTTTTCACGCTCGGATCGTTCGTCTCTCCGGTCTTGCATCCCGGTTGCGAAAAAGGTAAAATAATGCCGGCGCCTCCTGGCGTCCATCGCGATTATTCGGAAGGATTGTTATTGAAATGGATCATTACGGAAAAGCCCGGAGGGACGGGCTGCGCATCTATACGGCCGCCATTCAGGCCAATGCCGATCCCTATCTCCCTGTGCTGGAAAAGAAGGTGCCCGACCTGGCCCAGCTTTCCCGCCTTTCCCTTGGGGTAATTTCGATCCCGCTCGCCCGGGTGGTGGGCTCCGTCTCCCAGGGGCGCTCCTATGCGTTTACGGAGAATTTTCTCCCGATCCTGGACGGCGGCAGCGAGTTCGCCTCCAAGTGGGACCGGCTTTATGAAAGCGTGGAGGCGGAAGGGGTGAATCAGCCCATTACCGCCCTGGAATATCTCGGATATTATTATGTCGTTGAAGGGAACAAGCGGGTCTCCGTCATGAAGGCCATGGGAGCGCGGGAGCTGGAAGCGGACGTGACCCGCGTTTATCCGCCCCGCACCGGGGATCCGGAAATCGTTGCCTATTATGAGTATGTGGATTTTACTAAGGAAACCGGGCTGTACAGCATTCTCTTTTCCCGTCCCGGATCATACCAGAAACTTGTCTCCCTCCCCGGCATGCGTGCCGGGGAGACATGGACGGAGGATGAAATCCTCTCCCTTCGGAAAATCTACCATTATTTTTCCGAATCTTACGAGGCAGTCATCCACGATACCAAAGCGCTCTCCGTGGGAGACGCTTTCCTGAAATACCTTACTGCTTTCGGCTATCAGGATGTGCGGGATGAGGATCTGGAAAAAACCCGGGAGCGGGTTCGCCTCATCGCCCATGACTTTGAAATCCACGACGGGAAAATGAATCTGGTGATGGACCGGGCCAATCCCGCCCCTCCGGTCCCGATTCTGGGCACCCTTTTCCGGCCCTCCAAATTAAAGGCGGCCTTCCTTTTCAACCGTCCCGTGGAGGATTCCGCCTGGAATTACTGGCACAACCTCGGCCGCCTGGAAGCGGAGGAAAAACTGGGCGGCAAA
This sequence comes from Clostridia bacterium, assembly GCA_017541105.1. GTDB lineage: Bacteria > Bacillota > Clostridia > Christensenellales > Aristaeellaceae > Aristaeella. Next base: position 45,333 of record JAFXZS010000015.1, on the reverse strand, counting down.
TTGGAAACCGCCGCTTGCGTGGTGCCCTCCCGGGCAGACTTTGAAAAGGAAGTGGATCGGCTCATTTCGGAGGGGTACACCGCCTTCTTTGCCACCTCCCCTGTCATGCTGAACAGCACCATCGAGCCTGCCCTGACTCATCCGGAAGCCCGGTTCATGTGCTGTTCGCTGTTGTCCAGCTATACCAATATCCGCAGCTATTACATCCGCTTCTATGAAGCGAAATTCCTGCTGGGCCTTGCCGCCGGTATTCTTTCGGAAAACGGGAAAATCGGCTACATTGCCGATTTCCCCATCTACGGTTCTCCTTCCGCGGCCAATGCCTTCGCGCTGGGAGCCCGGATGGTCAATCCCAAAGCGACCGTTTATATGAACTGGTTCTCCGCCTCCTGGTACAATGACAGGCTCCCGTTTGAGGACCCGGAAATCAGGGTTGTCTGCAACCGGGATATCACGGCGCCGAAGCATGATGCCCGGGACTACGGGCTTTACGTGCGGGACGGGGACAGCATTATCCATATGGCCGCCATGGTACCCCGCTGGGGCCTCTTCTACCGCCTCTGCTCTGAGATGATTCTGAACGGCACCTTCAATCCGTCGGAAAACCGTCAGAGCGTCACCAACTATTGGTGGGGCCTCGGGTCGCATATTGTGGACGTGGTCTTCTCCGCCAGGTTTGATCCCTATGCTGCCCGGATCATCAACCATTTCCGCCAGGAACTGAAGGAAGGAACCTTTTCTCCCTTTGAGGGGGAAATCAGGGATCAGAGCGGAACCCTCCGCTGTGAGGCGGACCGGATGCTGACCCCGGCAGAAATCCTCTGTATGGACTATCTGGTGGATAATATCGTGGGTTCCTTCCCCTCTGAGCAGGAAATGATCGAATCAGCCCGTCCGCTGGTCCGCCTTCAGGGCATCCACGGCGAGCTGCTGCCCGAGCTTTCTTCTTTCAGCTGGAACAGAAAGTGAGGGCAGGAAGATGCGCATTCTGGCAATTTCAGACGAACCCTCCGACCGGCTCTGGGGAGACCGGTGCCGGGAGATGCTCCGCGGAATTGATCTGATTCTCTCCGCCGGAGATCTTCCTTCCGCCTATCTGTCTTTTCTGACCTGCTTTACGAATGCGCCTGTTGTCTATGTTCACGGAAACCACGATGATCATTATGCAAAAAAGCCGCCGGAAGGCTGCCTGTGTTCCGACGGAAAAATCCTGCAGATTCAGGGGGTTAGAATCCTCGGCCTCGGCGGCAGCGTACGGTACCGCCCCGACGCGGTGCATATGTATTCCGAGTCGGAGATGGCCTCCCGGATTTCTTCTCTCCGGAGAAAGCTGCGTGCCACTGGCGGATTTGATATTCTTCTGACCCATGCTCCGATCCGGGGGGTCGGTGATCAGGACACGATGTCCCATCGCGGTTTCGAATGCTTTGGTCCCCTGTTGGACCGGTACCGGCCCGCCGTCATGGTACATGGCCATATGCACCAGTCCTATACCGCTTTTTTCAAGCGGGAGAGAGAATACCACGGAATTCCGGTCATTAATGCCTCCAACTCTTATGTGTTTGATCTGCCGGAGACGCCGGACCGAAAGGAACCCACTCGCCGCGGACTCCGTCTCATGGAAAAAGCCAGCCGGTTTGAATGAGCAAACCGGCTGGCTTTTGGGGCAGGCAGGGTGGCCGCGGATCATGCCGCATATTACCCTGCGCAGTACTTCTTTTCGAACTCCTCAATCATCAGCGGCTTGTCAAAATAGTAGCCCTGCAGAATCACCTTGCCGAACCTGCGCAGATAATCCCGCAGTTCCCTGTCCTCCACGCCCTCAAAGCACAGCAGCATCTGGTTCTCCTCCGCGATATGCGCCAGAAGCTCCGCGAAGCGGATATCTTTGTCGTTCTCCTGCATATGCCGTGTAAACTCCATATCCACCTTGATTTCATTTACCGGCAGATGCAGGAGCAGATCGATCGTGGAAAAGCCAGTGCCCATATCATCCAGGGCTACCCGGATTCCGGTCGCGCGGAGTTCCTCCACGCGCTGTTTCAGGAAGTTAAAATCCATTTCCTTGCATCGTTCCGTCAGTTCCAGAATCAGATGCTCCGGCGGGTACTTTTCTTCCTCCAGGATCTGAAGAACCCGCGGAATGAAATCTTCCGCGTACAGCTGCAGCGCGGTAATATTCACATTGACATTGAACTCGGGCAGCGTTTTCCGAATCCTGCCCGCATACAGCGCGGAGTAGCGGATAATGTCAAAGCCGAGCTCCGTATATCCCGGATCGCTCTCGAGGAAGGAGATGAACCGTCCCGGCGCCACTTCGCCGAATTCAGGGTTCCGGTACCGGAGCAATGCCTCTGCGCCGGTCACCGTTTCCGTTTCGGAACTGATGATGGGCTGGAAGCGCAGGAAGAAATTCGCCCGGTTCATCACGCAGTCATGATGAATCGTCCGAAGCAGCTGCATTTCCCCTCCCTTGAAGCCTGCCGCATCCTGGCGGTAGAACACAACCCCTTCACGCTGGCTGTAGGCGGCCTCTTCCGTCGCGAACAGTATGGCGGAGCGCACCGATTCCACATCCGTCAGGTTGATGGCCGGCAACTGAACCGCGCCGGCACAGACATCCATCGGCACCGCCACATCGTCCACCAGAAGCCCCCCGGCACAGATTTCCCGGATCCGGCTGAAGATTTCCTCTGCCTTGCTCTGCTTGCAGTCCGGCAGATAGAATGTATAATACCGTCCGGCAGATCCGAAAACCTCTCCCTGGCCTTTCACGGTTTCCCGGCACAGGTTTGCCAGGGCGCGTGTGGATTTCGCCGTCATATTGGCGCCGTAAAGCATTCTTGTCCGGTTGATCCCTTTGGGCTCCAGCCGCATGATGATTGCGCTGCCCCGGCTGTTTACCGCGTCTTCGATCCGGTCCATCAGCACGTTGACGTTCTGCAGCCCGGTCAGGTCATCCCGGGTTTGCGGCAGCCCGTGGTTCACGATATATCCGGAGAAGATATCCGGTTCTCCGTCCCGCCCGTGGTATAAGCCGCCGCGGCAGGTCAATTCCACGTACTGCCCGTCTTTCCCCCGCGCCCGGTATCTGTAATAGTGATAGTCCTTCTGCCCCTTCATGGCCTGCCGGAGGTCTGATTCGTATCCGTCCCGGTCCGCCGGATGAATCCGTTCCATCCAGACACTCATGAAGTCCTGGATAAACTCTCCCTCCAGGCCGAAGAATTCAGCCATCCCCGGTGCCACGCGGGTAACGTCTGTTTCCAGATTGGATATGTAAGGATAAAACTCTTCACTGGTCAGGCACATGGCATCAAACACGCGGTCTGTCAGGCCGTAAAGGTTCATGCGGGTTCCGTTTTCGTGCCGGATGCCTTCCGCGACCTCCCGCTTGATCTCCGCCTTGTTGCGGTACATCATGTAATCCGCCACGCGCAGCACATCCCGCAGGGTATTGTACTTGGCGTTCGATACCGCGTAGCCGATCGCCAGCTCCGGCGTATAGTCTTTCTTTTCTCCTTCCTTCCGGCATGCATCGTGCACCCGTTTGATATCTTTCACAACGGTTTTTTCGTCTATTTTCCGGTACAGTGCCAGAAACTCGTCTCCGCCCATGCGGTAGATATGGGTAGCATTCCGCATGTTCGAAATCAGCAGCACCGCCATTTCGCTGATATAGGCGTCGCCTTCCTGATGCCCGAACAGCCCGTTCACCGAGCGGAGATTATTGATATCGATAAAGACGAAAGTAAACGGAACCGCCCGGTCTGCCCGGAATTCCGCATCATACTGTTCGATGTCGTGCTCATAGCTGGACCGGGATCCCAGCCCGCTCAGCGCGTCCATCATGATCTTTCTCTCCAGCACCGCGGCCGGGTTTTCCAGGGAGAAAAAGAGGCCCACCGTAATCGCTGTGATCGTTGCTCCCGTAAACAGGAACTCCTTGACGTTCATCTGAATCAGTTCCACTACAATCAGCAGCAGTAGCGTCGGCAGCAGCATCAGCCGGATATGCTTCCCGATCTGCTGCCGGTTGCGGACAATCATGGCGATCGAACTGACAAAGAAAACAAAACACAGAGCGAATCCCGCTGTCGGCGCAGGGCCGACACTGGATTTCGTTCCGTTAAACTGTTCATATTCGATTGTCAGAACCCGGAAGCATACCAGCATGGCATATACAGCGATGACCGCTTCCACCGCGATCCGGAAGTCCCTTACCCGTTTCGGACGGCACAGGCTGAACACGTAGATCATGATTTCGCCGGAGAAAAAAATGGCCGTCAGGAAAAACAGAATATGCGCGATGTCGTTCACCGGCCTTGATACGGATTCCGGATGGTTCACGGTCCAGATGGTGACCGCGTCCAGAACCACGTGGGCCAGCGCGAACAGCATGATCCGGTGAAAGACCTTGCCTTCCTTTCCCATCCGGAATGATCTGGAGAGAAAGGCCATATAGATCAGAATAATCAGACAGACAATTTCTTCCCTCAGAATCAGTATGGGGTTCATCACTGTATTCCTTCCTATTGTCTGCGGTTGTCAGTCAATCCATTCCTTCTGCGCGGGAACCACCTGCTCCTGTTCGTTCAGCAGAAACGCCTTGTGGCGCTCATCCAGCACCGGCCTTTCAGCCAGTTGGAAGCGCGCTTCTGGCACATGCAGATGAATTGTCCCTCTTTCCATGATTATTTTGACATAATCCTGTATGCTTGTCAATCTTTTTTCCAGCTCGATCCCGTACACTGTATGCGCCGGAGAGCAGTGGTTGTCGCTCCCTGCCGTCATCACCATGTTCCGTTCCCGCCCCAGGATCATCGCCCGGGCATCGTCCAGTGCTTCGTTCCCCGCGTTGGCCGCCTCGATTCCGTCACAGTACAGGTACCCCAGCTTGATATCCAGCATGTATCCCCGTATCCTGAAAGGATGCGCCTGAATCACGCATCCTCCGGCCTTATGGACTTCTTCCAGCTGCTGTTTCCGGGTCCAGTGCTCCATTTCCGGATGGTTTTTCATGTATTCCTTTGTCAGCCCGTAGATCAGGTATTCATCCCATCCGTAATTCTGCTCCAACCCGAAGAACACGTCCAGCCCGATCCGGTCCCCTTCCTCTTTCGCTTCCTCATAGCCGCGCCAGAACCAGTCGATCCGGTCCTCCCAGGGCAGTTCCCGGTCCACCGCGGTATTCCCCCCGAAAAAGTGGTCCGTCATGATGATCCCGGTGTACCCGATCTCCTTGTAAAACCGGGCGTGTTCCTTTCCGGTGCTCTTCCCGCACTTGCTGGCGGTGCAGGTATGCAGATGTGTTTCGTATAAATAGCCCATATTCCGGCATCCTCCTTCTCTCAGATTTATTATATTACCCGTTTCATTTTATGAATTCAAGCGTTTCCCCGCGGAAAAAAAACGCGGAAAAAGGGGCCTGCCCTTTTCAGGCGGCCCCGTGGGATCCTTGATTGATCAGCGGATGTCCGCTTCCCGCTGCAGCAGCGTTACCAGGTAAAGGAACTCTTCCTTGCAAGCGTCCCCGGTCACGCTTCCGCAGTCCCGCAGCAGCTTCAGGGCTTCCTCATAGCTGGAGGTCCCCTTCCATTCGCTGTCCCGCAGGAGCATTCCGGTTTCCGCAACCGCTGCGGCAAACTTCATGTTGTCGCTCAGCGTTTCCGCCGGCATGTTCTGCACCGGGTATTCATACAGCCGGCTTTCCGTGCCTTCCGGTTCCTTCGCCCGGATGCTCACGGTCAGCAGTTCTCCGTTCGCGTCCGCGCTTCCCGGATTCTGGTACCGGCTTTCCGTTCCGCCGAAATCGAATTCGGAATCGATGGGAACAATCTCGTACAGCGCGGTCATCCGGTGTCCGCTGCCGATTTCTCCTCCGTCCTTCGTGTCGTCCGCGAAATCTTCCGCCGCCATCACCCGGTCTTCATAGCCGATCAGCCGGTAGCCCTTCACCAGCGCCGGATTGAAATCCACCTGGATTTTCACGTCCTTCGCCACGGTGATGAACGTGCCGCCGCCCTCGGTGACAAGCGCCTTGCGCGCTTCGTGAATCGTGTCGATATACCAGCAGTTGCCGTTGCCGTAGTCTGCCAGGGCTTCCATCTTATTATCCTTATAGTTGCCCATGCCGAATCCCATGCAGGTCAGGCTGATGCCGCTCTGCCGCTTTTCCTCCACCATCCGGACCAGTTCGCCCTCACTGGTGACGCCCACGTTCAGGTCTCCGTCCGTTGCCAGCAGAATCCGGTTCACGCCGCCCGGCACATAGTATTTCCCGGCAATTTCGTATGCCCGCAGGATCCCCGCCGAACCGTTGGTGGATCCGTAAGCCTCCAGTTCGGAGATGGCCTCCATGATCCGTGTTTTCTCTCCGGCCCGTGCGCCTTCCAGCACAACCCGGTCCTGGCTGGCGTATGCCACGATGGACACCGTATCCTCCGGCTTCAGCTCTTCCAGCAGCATCAGAAACGCCCGCTTCACCAGATCCAGCCGGTCCTCCCCTTCCATGCTTCCGGAGGTATCGATCAGGAACACCAGATTATGGCCGGGCCGGTTTGCTTCCTCCGTTTTCCGGGCCTGCAGGCCGATCTGGAGAAGCTTCGTCTGTTCGTTCCAGGGACAGTCCGCGTATTCCACCGTAACGCCGAAGGGATCGCCGCCCGTGGGCTGCCGGTAGTCATACCGGAAATAGTTCAGCATCTCCTCGATCCGTACGCTGTCCGCGGGAACGCTGTCCCCGTTCAGGATTCTGCGCCGCAGCTGGGCGTAGGAAGAGGTGTCCACGTCTGCCGCGAAGGTGGACAGCGGGGAGGTCAGCGTGCTCAGAAAGCGGTTGCTTTCGATCCGTTTGTACTCATCCGTGCTGAACGGAATTCCGTCAATGCTCGGATAGGCCTCGTAGGAATAATACCCGTCCTCTTCCGTTTCCTCATAGCATACCGCCGTCGAGCTGGCCGCCGCGTAGCTTGCCGACTTGTTCAGCCCGAACAGATCCCATCCGTATCCGCCGCTGTTCTCCTTCTGCACAGGTTCCTGTTCTTCTTCCAGCAGCCGGCAGGTTACCGCGTCCGCCATGCCGGTCTCCAGCAGGTTGTGCGTCTGCTGGAACCACAGCACCGCCGCTTCCGTCGCCTCGTCAAACACGCCTGTGCTTTCCCCTTCCAGGTATCCCAGGTCAATCAGGCGCTGCTGAATCCAGCTGACTTTCTCTCCGGTATCGCCTTTCCTCCAGATATGCTCCGCTTCTTCTCCGAATACCGCGGATACCGCCGCGATTCCCATCAGCACCGCCAGCAGCAGGGCAGTCAAACGCTTCATCATTGTTCTGTTCTCCTTTCCGTTCCCGGTTCTCCCGGTCTCACTCTGTCTGACGCCCCGGAAAGAAAAAAGTTCCGCTTCGCGCGAAACTTTTTCAGCTGCTTTTTTCATTTTTTCCGGACAGCGCGGTCAGACAGGGCACTGCGCCAGGTAAGACGCCCGGTCTTCCGGCTCTTCGAATCCATAGGCGATGAATTCCCTGGCGTGGGCGTCGCTGGAAAGGATCAGCTTCCCCCCGCGGGAAAGAATATACTGCCGGATTTCCCGGGCCGGATACGGCTGCGTCCGGTATCCCCGGCTCATGGCGCCCGTATTCACCTCGAAAGGTTTCCCGGTCTTCAGCAGCGCCTCGCATGCCTGCCGCCACGCCTTCACATACCGGGGATGTGCCGTGTCAAAAGCCGGATCCTGCTCAATAAACTTTGTCATCAGGTCAAAGTGTCCGATGATGTCGCACTTCGTCACTTCAACAACTTGGGCTTCCGCCGCGTAATACGCCTCCGCCAGGGCGTACCAGTCTCCGCCGAAATACTTCTGTGTGCCCTCCCGCAGCTTCTCCGCCGTCCAGTCAATGGACACATGGCGGTCGTCCGGCATCGCCAGCCAGTGAACGGAGCCGATCGTATAGTCGTAGGGGCCGAAATCGTCCGTCAGAAAATCCCGTTCCAGGCCGCACAGCACCCGGATCCTGCCCGCGTATTTTTCCTTCAGCCGGGCAATTTCCGCCCGGTAGGCCGCACTTTCCTCCAGTGTCATGCCGCAGGGGTCCCCGGAACTGTGGTCGGAAATGCCCACCGTGTCCAGTCCCCGCCGCAGCGCTTCCTCCACCATCTCCTCCGGTGTGTTTTTCCCGTCGGAAAAGGTCGTATGCATGTGCAGGTCAAACATCAGGTCATCTTCTCCTGTTTCACTTTATGATCGATCACATGCCGGCTTGCCAGCTCCCGGTGAATATCCTCCAGGGATATCCCCGCTTCAATCATCAGCACCATCACGTGATACGTGAGATCCGCGATCTCGTAAATCGTGTTTTTCCGGTCCCGGTCCTTCGCGGCGATAATGACCTCGGTGGATTCCTCTCCCACTTTCTTCAGGATTTTGTCCAGTCCTTTTTCAAACAGGTAGGTGGTGTAGGAACCTTCCTTCTTTTCCGTCTTCCGGCCGCGGATCAGCGTCATCAGGCCCTCCAGCGTGAATTCGTGCCGTTCGTCGCTCTCCCACACTGTATCGTTGAAACAGCTTTCCGTGCCCAGATGGCATGCGGGGCCGTCTTTCTCCACCTTGATCAGCAGGGTATCCCGGTCGCAGTCCGCCGTAATGGAAACGATATGCTGATAGTTCCCGCTGGTCTCGCCCTTCAGCCACAGTTCCTGCCGGCTCCGGCTCCAGAAACAGGTCAGTCCCCTCTTCATGGAGATCTGCAGGCTTTCCCTGTTCATATAGGCCATCATCAGGACCTTTCCGTTCTCTGCGTCCGTCACAATTGCAGGAATCAGTCCCTTTTCATCAAACTTCAGTTCGTCAATGTTCAGCATGTTTTTCCCTCCGTTTTTTCTTCCCGCGCCGGAATACCGTTTTCCCGCATCGCTCTTTTCAGGTCCGGAATCTGCACTTCTCCGAAGTGGAAAATCGAGGCGGCCAGCCCCGCGTCCACGCCCGGCAGCGTCCGGAACAGCGTGATGAAATCCTCGATCTTCCCGGCCCCGCCTGAGGCGATCACCGGCACTTTCACTACCGCGCAGACCTTTTCCAGCAGTTCCAGGTCAAACCCCTGCTTCACGCCGTCCGTGTCCATGGAATTGACGACGACCTCCCCGGCGCCGTCCCCCACGCACCGGCGGATCCATTCCACAGCTTCCATGCCCGTGTTCTCGCGTCCTCCCTTTGCGAAAATGCGGAACACGCCGTCCACCCGCTTCACATCGACGCTCAGCACGACGCACTGGTCGCCGTAAAGCTTTGCGGCTTTCCCAACCAGCGATGGATCCCGGATCGCGCCGCTGTTGACGGAAACCTTGTCCGCGCCGCACTTCAGCACCCGGTCAAAGTCCTCCGTCGTGTTGATCCCCCCGCCCACCGTCAGCGGAATGAAAACCGTCCGGGCCGTCTCCGTCAGAATATCCGTGAACAACGCCCGTCCCTCCGCGGAAGCGGTAATATCATAGAACACCAGTTCGTCCGCGCCGTTTTCGCTGTAAAAGCGCGCCAGCTCCACCGGGGATGCCACATCCCCCAGCCGCTGAAAATTCACTCCCTTGACCACCCGTCCGTCTTTCACGTCCAGGCATGGGATAATTCGTTTCGTAATCACCGGGCCACCTCGATTGCTTCTTTCAGATTCAGTTCTCCTGTGTAATAAGCCTTGCCGATAATGGCGCCGTACAGGTTCATTTCCCGCAGGCTCCGGACATCCTCCAGGGAGGAAACCCCGCCGGACGCCGTAATCTGTACACGGTAGCGTTCCGACAGCATGCGGTACATTTCCCGGTTGGTACCGCGCATGGCGCCGTCCCGGCTGATATCGGTGCAGATCAGCGTCTGTACGCCGATTTCCACCATCTTCCCGCAGAAATCCGTCAGCGTCAGCGCGGACTGTTCGGTCCATCCCTTCACGGCGACATATCCGTCCCGGATATCCGCGCCGGCCGCAATCCTTCCGCCGTACTTTTCCACCGCCGCCCGCAGGAATGCTTCGTTCTCCGCCGCGGCCGTCCCCAGAATAACCCGGTCCAGCCCGGCCTGCAGATACCTGTCCACGGTCTCCATGTTCCGGATCCCCCCGCCGATCTCGCAGAAAAGCCCCGTGCTTTCCCGGATCTTCAGCACCGTATCCAGATTCGGCGTATCCCCGCTCCGGGCGCCCTCCAGATCCACCAGATGGATGGCCGAAGCCCCGCAGGCTGCGAAATCCTTTGCGACCTCCTCCGGGTGCTCATGGTAGACCGTCATCTGATTGTAGTCCCCCTTGTACAGGCGGACCGCCTTCCCTTCAAACAGATCGATCGCCGGAAACAGAATCATGCGCCCGCCTCCGTTTCACAGAAGGCCTTCAGGATTTTCAGCCCAACCTTCCCGCTCTTTTCCGGATGAAACTGGCATCCGGTTACATTGTCCTTTCCGGCGCAGGCGGTCAGTTCCGCTCCGTACTCCGTTGCCGCCAGCAGGGAGTCCTCGCATTTCACCGCGCTGTAGGAGTGGACAAAGTAGACGTATTCCCCCTCCTCCGTGTATTTCAGGATCGGTGCTTTCCGCACAATCTTCAGCGCGTTCCATCCCATCTGCGGAATCTTCAGCCCCGCCGGGATCCGCTCCGCGATGGGGCGGATCTCCCCCTTCAGCAGGCCCAGCCCCTGATGTTCTCCGTACTCATAGCTCTTTTCAAACAGCAGCTGCATCCCCAGGCAGATGCCCATCAGCGGTTTCCCCTGTGCCGCCGCTTCGCGGACTGCCTGGTCCAGGCCGCTTTTCCGAAGCTTTTCCGCCGCGTCCCCGAAGGCGCCGACGCCCGGCAGAATGATCCGTTCCGCGCGCCGCAGCGCATCCGGATCCGAGGTCACCTCCGCTTCCTGGCCGATGGCGGCAAAGGAGGACCGGAGGGAAAACAGGTTTCCGACTCCGTAATCAATGATTGCGACCATCAGAGAACTCCTTTCGTGGAGGGAATCTCGCCCTCGCAGTCGGGATCCGGTTTCACCGCCGCCCGCAGCGACCGCGCCGTGCTCTTGAAGGCGCCTTCCAGCAAGTGATGGCTGTTGGTTCCCGCAATCCGGCGGATGTGCAGCGTCATCCGGGCATTCCACGCCAGTGCCCGGAAAAACTCCTCCGCCAGCTCGGTGTCAAAGGTCCCGACCTTCGCCGCGGGGATCTGCATCTCATAGGCCAGAAAGCCCCTGCTGCTCAGATCCGCCGCGGTAAGGATCAGGCTCTCGTCCATCGGCAGGATCATCTGGCCGTATCGCGTAATGCCGGCCCGGTCTCCCAGGGCTTTGTCAAACGCCTGCCCCAGAGCAATCCCGATATCCTCCGTGGAATGATGGTCATCCACCCATGTGTCCCCTTTGCAGGAAACGGTCAGGTCAAACCGCCCGTGGCGGGCGAAAAGCTCCAGCATGTGATTCAGGAATCCGACCCCTGTATCGATTTCAGCCTTCCCGGTCCCATCCAGGTTCAGTGTGATCCGGACATCCGTTTCACCGGTTTTCCGGTTGATCTCCGCCTGTCTCATTTTTCCGTTCCTCCCGTTTTCTGCCCCTTCTTCAGGATTTTTTCCAGGGCCTGAATGAGTGCCTCCATCTGTTCCTCCGTCCCGATCGAGATCCGGTTATAGTCACGGATCCGCTCCGTTCCGAAGTGCCGCACAAGAATACCCTTTGCCTTCAGCTTCAGGTAGATTTCCTCTCCTCTCATGCCGGGATGCCTTGCAAAGAGGAAATTGGCCCTGGACGGCGTCATCTCGAACCCCAGGCGTTCCAGTTCCTTCCGGGTCCATTCCCGGGTCCGGATAATCTTCCGGCAGTTCCGGACATTGTATTCGTCGTTTTCGATGCAGGCAATGCCCGCGGCCAGGGTCAGGCGGTCCAGGTTATACGGGTTCGTGGAATACCGCACCGTATCCAGGTCCCGGATGATCTCCGGGTTCGCCGCTCCGAAGCCAAGCCGTCCTCCGGCCATGGATCTGGATTTGGAAAAGGTCTGGACCACCAGAAGGTTGTCATACTCCCTGATCAGGGGCAGGCAGCTCTCCGCGCCGAAATCCACATACGCCTCGTCCACGATCACCGCGTTGTAGGGATTGGCCTGCAGAATTTCCTCAATCTCCGCCCGGCTCAGCGCGATGCCGGTCGGCGCGTTCGGGTTTGCCAGGAAGATAGTGCCTGCCGCGTGCAGGTAGTCTTCCTTCCGGACAGTCAGGTCCTCCTGCAGCGGAATCACGCGGAAGGGCACCTGATCCACCCGGGCAAACACGGGATAGAACCCGTAGGTAATATCCGGGAAAACCGCCGGAATATGGCTGTCGCAGAACGCCATGAAGGCGAAATTCAGAATCTCGTCCGATCCGTTGGTCAGGATGAGCTCCTCCGGTGTCAGTCCCAGCCGCTCAGCCAGTTTTTCCCGCAGTTCCCGGCATTCCGGATCCGGATACAGATGCAGCCGTGCGCTTTCCGCCGCGGCGGCCTCCGCCACCGACGGATGCGGCGGATAGGCATTCTCATTGGTGTTCAGCTTGATGTACTGTTGATCCTTTGGCTGTTCCCCGGGAACGTATGCTTCCAGCTCCGAGAACTTTTCGGAATAGAACCGGCTCATCGTCTTTCCCGCCTTTCCTGCCTGATGTTATTCCGGCGATTCAGTCTCCGTGCGGATCACCGCGCTCCGCGCGTGTCCGGTCAGTCCTTCCTTCCGGGCAAAGAACGCCACATCCTGTGCCACACGGGCCAGCGCTTCCCGGGTAAAATAAGTATACTGCGTTTTCTTTACAAAGTCATCCACGCTCAGCGGGCTGGAGAACCGTGCGGTTCCCTGTGTGGGCAGGGTGTGGTTGGGTCCGGCAAGATAATCCCCCAGCGCCTCCGGGCAGTGCCGTCCCAGGAAGACGGATCCGGCGTGCCGGATGCTGTCCAGATAGTCGAAAGGATTGTCCACGCACAGTTCCAGATGCTCCGGCGCGATCTCGTTGGCGATCTCCACGGCCGCTCTCAGGTCCTCCGCGATGATGATCTTCCCGTTCCGGTCGATGGACTCCCGTGCGATGGCGCTGCGCTCCAGCTGCGGAATCTGTTTCTCGATTTCTGCGCTGACCTGTTCGGCCAGTTCTTTCGAATCCGTCACCAGCACCGCACTGGCCGTCTGGTCATGCTCCGCCTGGCTCAGCAGATCCGCTGCCAGCCAGGCCGGGTTCGAATTCCCGTCCGCCACCACCAGGATTTCGCTCGGCCCTGCGATCATATCGATGGAGACCATTCCGTATACCTGGCGTTTCGCTTCCGCCACAAAGGCATTCCCCGGCCCGACAATCTTGTCCGCCTTCGGTACGGATGCCGTTCCGTACGCAAGCGCCGCGATGGCCTGGGCACCGCCTGCCTTGACGATCCGGTCCGCTCCCGCAACCTTCGCCGCCGCGAGAATGGCCGGGTTCACCTTCCCGTCCGGTCCCGGAGGGGTCGCCAGGATGACTTCTTTCACCCCGGCGATTTTCGCGGGAATCACGTCCATCAGCACCGTGGACGGATACACCGCCTTGCCCCCGGGCACATACAGCCCGGCCCGGTCCACCGGTATCACCTTCTGCCCCATCAGGATTCCGTTTTCCTCGTTGATAAGGAAAGAATTGCGCACCTGCCTGGAATGGAACTTCCGGATATTCTCCGCGGCCTCCTCCAGAATCCGCAGAAACTCCGGCTCCGCCTGTTCCAGCGCTTCCGCCATCTCCTCCGGCGTCACCGTCAGGCTTTCCGGCTTCGCGTGGTCAAACTTCTCCGTGTATTCGCGCAGGGCCTCGTCTCCCCGCTCCCGTACGTTGCGCAGAATCTCCGCCACCGTATCCGCCACGTTCACCGTGGGGATGTTCCGGTCGAAAATTTCCCTGCTGGAAACCTCTCCTGACTGCAGAATCCGGATCATGCTTTCTCCACTTCCTTTCTCATTTCCTCCAGAAGCCTTTCCACCTGCTCTGTTTTGAACTTGAAGCCTGATTTGTTGGCAATCAGCCGCGCGGAAATCGGAACGATGGTTTCGATCACCTCAAGATGGTTCTCCCGCAGCGTCGTCCCTGTTTCCACGATATCGACAATAACGTCCGACAGTCCCAGAATCGGCGCGATCTCAATGCTTCCGTTCAGGTGGATGATATCAATGTCCCGCCCCAGGGTCGTATAGTAATCCCGGGCGATCCGGCTGAACTTCGTCGCGACCCGCAGCGTCCGGCTCAGGTTGTCCTGAAAGCCTTCCGGCGCGGCTACCGCCATGCGGCATTTCCCAACGTCCAGATCCAGCAGCTCATAGACTTCGGGCTGGTATTCCAGCAGGATGTCCTTCCCGGCCACGCCGATGTCCGCTGCGCCGCGTTCCACATAGATCGCCACATCCGAAGGTTTGACCCAGAAATACCGGACGCCGGCTTCTTCGTTGTCAAAAATCAGCTTCCGGCTGTTCTCCATCAGCGCGGGGCAGGGAAAGCCGGCTTTTTCAAACATGGTGTAAACCTTTTCTCCCAGCCTTCCCTTGGGAAGCGCGATATTAAGCATCCGCCTGTCCTCCTTCTGTCAGTCTTTCCAGCATGTTCAGGAATACCGCGAACCCGACCGCCCGGTCCTTCCGCCCCATCCGGCGCATCAGCCGGTCGTACTGCCCGCCGCTCAGGACGCTGCCCGGAATCCCGCTGATGAATCCCTTGAACACGATCCCGTTGTAATACTTCGTATCCCCGGACGCGGAAAAATCAATCCGGATCCGGTTTTCCATATCGCTCCCGGCAAAAGCGGCCGCAGCCTGCCCCAGTTCGTCCGCGTATTCTGCGGCGCCGTTTTCCTCCGCCAGCTTCCGGATCTTCGGCATGACCGTCCGGGGAGGCCCGTACAGGTTCAGCAGCTGTTTCAGCGGTTCCTCCGCGCCCTTGGCCAGTCCGTTTTCCTGGCAGATCCGGGAAATGCCGTGCAGGTTCTTTTCCCCGGCGCACTGGAGCAATGCCTCGCGCATCCGCTCTCCGGAGGCCACGGCGTCCGTCAGCGTCCCGAGGATGCCCAGATGGCTGATTTCCAGCACATAGTCCGCGGAGCAAAGCTCCAGGCTCTTCGCCGCCAGCTTCAGCACCTCGGCCACACAGCTGCTGTCCACGTCGCCCATGCATTCCACGCCGACCTGCGTCTGCTCCCGGAATCCGTCCTCCGCCGATGCGACACGGTACACGTTTTCATGGTAGTACACCCGGCGGAGAGCCCCCGGGATGTCCCGCCCGTTTTTGATAATGGAAAGCGTTACATCCGGCTTCAGGGCCATCAGCCGTCCGTTCGTATCCGTAAACGTAATGACTCCCTCGGAAAAAAGAAAGTCCTTGTTTCTGCTGTACAGGTCATATTCCTCAAACTTGCTCATCCGGTACCGGCAATACCCTGCGTCGGAATAAAGGGACCGCAGCCGGAACCCGATCCGTTCCTGCGGATCCATCACCCGGTCGTTGATCTGCATACACTGTCCGCCTTTCCATCTGATTGATTCATTATACACGATTCCGTTCCGGCATCCAGGCCTTTTTTCGTTCTTCCGGAACGCTTCATCATGTTATCACTTTACCGTGATAAAGTCAACAGGAAAATCAGCAAAACCGCACATGATGAATAAAATTTCCCTGAAACCTCCCACATGTAGTGGCAGACTCCCCCCGGCAATGATATATCTCGTGGCTTTTCAAACCTTCTGTATTTATCTATAATATGAACTGGTATGAAATCTTCGTTACGAAGGTCTTACAGGGAGGGTATATTTATGAAGAAACGTCTGGTCGCGCTTTTGCTGATCCTGGTGCTTGTGGTTCCCGCTGCCGTTGCCGCCGCGGTTACCTACTACCGTGTCAACACGTCCGCCCTGAAGCTGCGGGTGCTGCCCCAGGAGAAAGCTCAGGTGCTGGACAGCTTCCGGCAGGATTTTGCCCTGACCGTGCAGAGAAAGGTTGGCGACTGGTCCTACGTGACCTTCTCCAACGGCTCGGAAGGTTATGTCTTCAACAGCTATATCGCCAAATCCAAGAGCTACAAGGCTTATGTGACCGGGGATAACACGCATCTCCGTTCCGGCCCGAATTATACCTTCTCCGATGTGGGCACCCTGGCCCGCGGCGCAAAGGTTACCGTTCTGTCCCACGGCCAGAAATATGACTATGTCAGGACCGCCGTCGGCACCGGATATGTTGTGAACTCCCGCCTGAGCAAGAAATACGTCAAACCCTCCGGCAAGCAGTCCGTCCCGGCGTCTTCCGTTGTCAATTATACCGCGTGGCTCATGAACAACGGCCTTTCCGTCAAGCTGCGGGTCGGTCCTTCCGATTCTGCCAACGTCATCGATTCATATCCTTCCGGGACAGTGGTCACCGTGCTGGAGCACAATCCCGTCTGGGATTATGTGCTGATCGGTTCCGTGTACGGCTATGTGAAGAATAAGTTCCTTTCGAAGGATGAGCCTGCGCCTACGCCTACCGTCGCGCCGGCGCCGGCACCGTTCCAGTCCTATACCGCTTATATCACCAGCACCAATAAAAAGAGCGTCAATATGAGGAAAAAGGCCGGCAAGGGCTATGCCACAGTGCTGGCGGTTCCTTACGGCGCCCAGGTCACCGTTCTGGGAGAAGGAAGCTGGTATAAAATCCGCTATAATAACCGCACCGGTTATGTGGAGAAACAGTACATCCAGCTGACCGCCCCGGATCCCGTCCCGGTTCCCGATCCCACCCCGACGCCCGAACCCGCTGTGACCCCGGCTCCCTTCTCTCCCTATACCGCCGTGGTCACCTGCGCCGAAGGTGAAAAGGTAAATGTCCGTTCCGGTGAAGGCAAGGGATACACCCATCTGGCCCGGCTGGAGCCCGGCACGACGGTGGAGGTCATCGCCCTGGGTACAAAGTATCCCGCGTCCTGGGCAAAGGTCCGGGTGGATGGGATTGAAGGATATGTCATGCTGAAATATCTGAAGAAGCAGAAGTAATCCGGGAGGCATCCATGAAAGCCAGAAAATCGAGTGCTGTCGCGATCTTCATCGGAGCGCTGCTGATCATCATCTTCGCCGTCGGCCTCGCGTGTTCGAAGAATCCCGATATTTTCCGGCAGAAATACCGCTACGATTACTCCCTGGAACAGTTCTGTGCCTTCTGTGTGAACTTCTGGCTGCCTGCCGGAATTATCGGTTTCCCCACCTTCCTGATTTCCCTGATCATCAGCCTGATCCGTGAGAAGAAAGACAGCTCCGGATCCTGATTGCCCGAAAAAAGCGGTCTGGCAAAAGCGGTTCAGGTCAGGGATTCCTGAAAAGAACTGTTTGGGCTGGCTTCTTCGGGCGATGAAGCAAGTAAAAATGCAATGAATCAAAAGTACAGGCGTACGAAGCAAAAAACACAGGGAGGATCCTGCAGATGTTCAGCAAATTCCGGAAACCCGCGGCTGTACTGCTGGTCATCACTCTTGTTCTGATGATGATGCCGGTGCAGGCTGACACGATCGAAACCGCTGATCTGTTGGGTACCATTACGGGCGAAACCTATGAAAACAGTTTTTTGGGCATAGGCTGCCGGCTGGAAGGCTGGCACTACTATACGGACGAAGAGATTGAAGAGACCAACCAGATCACAATGGAAAACTTGGCCGCGGAAATCAGGAAACTGGCCAGCGAGAACATCGCGGTTATGGTGGCAGAAACAGCCGACTCACTGCAGAATGTGAACATCCAGCTCCGGAATGTAGCGCAATATACATCTGTTTACAATGAAGTCGGACTTGTTTCTATTGCGCAGAGTTCACTTGACCAGTTCAAGGAGTCCCTTGAAGCCAGCGGAATGAATGATGTGGACACCCATTTGGACTCTGTGAACATCAGCGGAGAGGACATTCCGGGTATCGGCGGCAGCTACACCCTCAGCTCCTACCCGATATATTTTATGCAGCTGTGGATCCTGCGCGGAGACTTCCTGGTTTATCTTACCGCAACCACTATTCTGGAGGACCAGACAGAAGAAGTTCTCTCGCATTTCTATCTGCTTCCGTAACGGGAGCGGACAACGCAGCACATTGCATACACAAAGCCCCCGCTTTCACGCGGGGGCTTTGTGTATGCAGTTCCTACGGGCTTTTGTTCCCCGTCATACCGCCTGTTCCCAGGAGATCTCCCGCAGCCGCGTGTTGTACCGGCTGTCCAGGCACATCCAGATCTGTGCGTCCTCCACGGTCCGGAACCGGGGTGTCTCTGACGGAACTGTCAGCCCGACACGCTTATACTCCATATCCACATACTGCCAGGGCCGGATTTCCGGTTCCTCATACGGATCCTGCAGGGTGAAAAGCAGCGCGCTGTTAATCGCCCGGATGGTGTCCTCGTTCATTCTGCCGCTCATAGTTTCTCCTCCCCGGCCTCTCCGGCCTGTGCAATCATGTTCAGCTGCTCCCGGGTGGGGATCTGCTCTTCCCTCACCTTTCCGATCACGCGCCCCAGGCAGCGGATGCTCTGGTCTTCCCGAAAAGTCATGGTTCTGTATTCCGGGTTGTGGGAATGCAGCCCGTCCTTCCGGTATTCCTTGATATACCCTTCGTTATCCACCAGGAAAATCCCGATTTCCCCTTCCCGCAGCTCTTTGGTATGCTGAACCAGCACCTGATCCCCGTCCAGAAAGGTGGGTTCCATACTGCGGCCGCAGACGGTAATGATCTCGTCCGCCCGCTCGGTATCCCGGTCGGCCAGGAGAACGACCTCCTCCCCCTGCGCCTCTCCCAGGGCGGCTCCGAAGCCGGCCGCGGCGCCGAGCTCATTCCGGAACAGCGTGACTGTGCGGGGTACGGAGACCGCTGCCTCCCGAGCCTGCCTGCGCTGATCCGCCCGGCGGTCCCGCAGGGCTTCCATCTGCCAGGAGATGCTTTCCCGGTCCCCTTCTTCAAGGGAAAAGAACAGCTCCAGCACCCGGGCCTCTTCCGCGGAGCGTCTGCGTTCCACGCCGAAAAAAGCGTTCAGCGACATCTTCAGCGCCGTGCACAGGGCCGGCAGCGTACTCAGATCGGGACGGGAATGATCTGTTTCCCAGCCCGCGACAGTATTCCGGCTGACGCCGACGCGCTCGGCAAGCTGGGCCTGGCTGTATCCCAGCGCAACCCTGCGGTTGCGGATTCTCTCTCCGAAGCTCACCCTGCTCACCCTCTTTCACAGGGGATTGTATCACGGTATGTTTTAATTGTCAACATAAAATAACAAATTTGTTTCAAATTGAAACATCCCGTGTGAAAAAAAGCGCCGAAGTGTGAAAACCGGGAAAGGGATCCCCCTTTCCCGGCATCGCCCTGTTCAGTTGTTTTCGGACTCCTCAATGACGCATTCCTGCAGAATATACCGGAAGCTGGGAGAGGAAGAGTCCCTTGTCTCTTTATAACCCAGGTTCAGATCAATGGTATCGGACGGATCATCCGGATTCACGCCGGTATAGTTGCCCTTGAACACTTCAATCTTTTCCTTCCGGAAAGCCTCGATCAGCTGGTTTATCCGCTCTTCCGTCCCTTCCACGGCGGCATGCTTGTTCAGCTCCAGCAGCTCAACCCAGTCCTGGTCAAACCCCGCGCTGATGTCGTTCCCGTGAACATGGCCCGGTACGGTCTCCTCGATGACCTGATTGCGCAGGACAGCCTCTGTGGCCCCCAGAATATACGGAACCCAGTTCGTCCGGATGCTGACCAGCGTCGTGGCCGGTGCCACATCCACCATGCTCTGGTGGTATCCGACATAAAAGACTTTGCGGCCTGCCTGATAGGCTTCCTCGCAGGCAATGGCGGGAGCCATGGTATTGGTATGCTGGGCAATCAGTACGCAGCCTTCGTTGATCAGTTCGTTGGCACACTTCTTTTCCAGTGTATAATTGCTCCAGGTGCCGGTGTAACGCACCCGCAGGACCGCTTCCGGCATCACGCTTCGCACGCCCAGGATAAAGGCGGTGTATCCGCTGATGACCTCCGCGCTGTTGTTGGCTGCGACATAACCCACTTTGGCATCCTCCGGCAGAATGACGCCGTTGTCCGCCATGCTTTTCAGCTTCATGCCGGCCGCTACGCCGGATACATAGCGTGCCTGATAGATCTCCCCGTTAAAGGTATGATAGTTCTTGCTCCGTCCTTCCATGCTAATGGTCGGCATGGAAATCTGGCAGAACTGCACATCCGGATATTCCGGAGCGATGTCCGCGGCCGCCTGTGTATCCTCGTTGATAAAAATGATCTTGCAGCCGCTCCGTGCCAGGTCGCGCAGGGGGCTTTCCGCCTCCCTGACTGGCACATTGCTGCGGGCGATGATTTCCACCTTGTCCCCATACTTCTCCGTCAGCGCGTACTGCCCCTGCACAAAGTTGTAGGTATAGGGTGTGCTCTCATCCTCGGAATAGACGAAGCCCACTTTCAGGCTGGTGTTGTGCGGAGTTCGGTTCCAGAAATCATAAATAAAGCTGCATGCCGCCAGTGCAACGGCGCAGATAATGACGGTCGCGAGGATCATCCTTTTCTTCTCCATGCCCTGTTCGCTCCCTTCCCGTCAGGCTTTTTCAGGCCCGGCTGCCGCTTCCGCGGAGGCCTCCGGGTTCACACCGTACAGCTTGTTCAGGTCGATCACGCCGTTCCGGATCAGCTTCAGCAGAATATCCACGAACTGGGGATCAAACTGTGTTCCCCGCCCTTTTTCCAGTTCATTGAGCACATATCCGAAATCCATCTGCTTGCGGTATACACGGTTTGCGGTCATGGCGTCAAAGGCGTCCGCCACGCCGATAATCCGCGCGAAAATCGGGATCCCCTCCCCGGCCAGACCTTTCGGGTACCCCCGCCCGTCATACCGCTCGTGATGAAATTCCGCACCTTCCACCACATGGTCCAGCAGGGTAAAATCGTTCAGGATTTCCGCGCCTTTGGTTGTATGGGACTTCATTGTCGCATACTCCTCATCCGTCAGGCGGGAGTCCTTGTTCAGGATTGAATCCGGAATCCCGATCTTGCCGATATCATGCATGTTCGCGGCCCATTCAATTTCCTGGCAGTCCTTGTCGCTCATGCCGTATTCCTTCGCCATCTGCTTGGAATACAGCGCCACGCGGCGGCTGTGGCCGCCGGTTCGTGGATCCTTCGCGTCCACAGCCCGGGCAATGGCCCTCACCGTCTGCGTGCCCATCTCCACCATGCGGTTGGCCTGTTCCAGCTCCCGCTGCATTCGCTGTTCACGCCGCTTGACCATCATCCATACGATCCATCCCACCGTAAACATCGGTACGGTCATGATGTACAGCACGAACCAGGAATTGTCGTACAGTTCTTTTTCCTTGACCAGGGTGTAGGTCCGTTCTTCCAGAATGGTCTCCTGCGTATTGTCAAATACCGCCAGGTGGAAAGTGTACTGCCCGGAAGGCAGGTTTGTGTAGACAATGGTATTCAGGTTGTCCTGGGGAACGATGGTCCAGCCGCTGTCGAACCCTTCCAGCCGGTAGCCTACATAGGGCTCCTGAATCGTATAGTTGATGACCTCCGGGCTCAGCTCGATGCGGCTGGTGCCCCGGGCAATCTGAATGGCGGAATTCCGGTTCACCCGGTGGTATTCCCCGTCCATGCGGACGGAAGGAACGCTCATCCGGTATACCTTGGCGCCGCTGGAAAAGCGGTTGGTGTTAATCACGAACACACCTGTATCACAGGGCAGGAAAAGCTCGCCCGTATCCTTGCTGAACCAGTTCCAGCTGTTGGCTGTCAGGCTGCTGTTCAGGCCCCGCCGGGTGTCCAGCAGCTCATAGTTCAGATCCTGCCTGCCGGAAAGCAGTTCACCCCGGTCCGTGATATAAATCCCGGCGCTGGACATGACGAACAGGTCATCCGTTCCCCGGATCCAGACATCGTAGTTGTTGAAATACGGGAAATTATCCAGTTTCCGGATCGTTTCATCCGGATTCATATAGCACAGGCCGTTGCTGGTCACCACGAAGACACCGCCGGTATTCGGATCCGGTACGGTCCGCAGGATAACTTCGGAGCTCAGCCCGTCCTTGCGGGTCAGCATCCGGATCACCTGCCGGTCCTCCAGCACGGCAATCCCGTTTCCGTCTGTCCCGGCCAGGATCCTGCCGTCTCCCATTTCCGTGGCTGTCAGCACCATGGATGTAATCTGTCCCTCCTGATAAAGGATGGTGCTCTCCACCCGGTGATCCCGGATAAATGTAATCCCCGTGTCTCCGGTCGCCATGATCGAACCGTCGGACAGCTCCGTCACCACACGCGCCCGGTTCCCGAAAGTCCCATGGTTCTTGTTGTACTCATACTGCCTGCCGTCCGGATCCACTTCCAGCAGTCCCTGGCTGTAGGTACAGATCCACAGGTGGTTTTGGCTGTCCACCGCCATGCACCGGATCCTGACGCCGGCCATCTGATTTGTCAGCTCGTTTTCCACCCGGCGGTCACAGGTCAGGTTCACCGCGTCCAGTCCCTTGTCCGTACCGATATAGTAAACGCCCTGCCATTCGGCTACCGTGTTGACCACCCGGTTTTCCATCCCTGCCGTGGCATACACGTCCCGGAAATCGGAGGGAGCCAGGCGCAGCAGTCCCAGCCTGGACGAAGTGAACCACAGGTTCCCCTGGTAATCCACGATCATGTTGTCGATGGAATTGTTGAACTCGTTGGTATTGACCCGGACAAACGCCCCGTCCTCCCGGAAAAAGCCCACGCCGTTATCTGCGCAGACAAAGATCTCCCCGGTTTCCAGCCGTGACAGATCCTTGATGGTCTTCAGGTCTTCGCAGTCAAATGTGTTGGTTTGCTCGAAATAGTCCTTCGTAATGTCAAAGTGATAGATCTTGTTGCCTGTAGTACCGGCAATCAGGTGTCCATCCTCGTCAAAAGCGCAGCTTTTGAAAACATCCCCCTCGTCCATGGTCTGCAGGGAACTGAGGATTTTCCCTTCCCGAAGCAGGTACAGGGTGCCGCTGTTTGTCACCGCGGCCACATGTCCGCGATTATCCGCCGCGCTGTCCTGCGCGTAGTAGATTTCCGGCAGCGTGGTAATCTTTCGCAGGCCGTAGTTCAGGCTCAGCACCTGCATGCTGCTCGTCGTGCCGATATAATAGTATCCGTCCGAACTGCGGATAATGGATTTGACGGAGTTGGCAGGCAGCCCTGTGCTCTGGTCCAGCACATTGACCACCTGTTCGTTGATGACGATGGACAGGCCGTTATCATTCGTACCGATCCACAGGCGGCCTTCTTCGTCCACATACAGGCAGTTCACATTGCGGACGGAGTCGTACCGGTCCATCCACTTGAATTCCCGACCGTTATAGCGGTACAGGCCGGCATACGTGCCGATCCACAGAATCCCGTCGTTGGTCATGGCAATGTCGTTGGCTTCGCCGCAGGGCAGGCCGTTCTGGCTGGAATAGATCGTCTGCACATAATCGCCGTAGTTCACTTCATCGGACGTTTTCGCGTCAGCCCGTGCGCCTGTCATTCCCCCTGCCGCCAGCAAACCTGCCGCCAGAAGCACTGCCGTCATCTTTGCCGCGTTGGACGCGTTGGAAAGGCTGGCTTCAGCCTGCTCATCCTTCTCCTCCTGCGGCGGATCCTGCTCCTTCCGGGCCAGTCTCATCCCCAGCCGGAGCAGTTTGATGATCGCGTACAGCAGGAGCAGGGAAACCAGCTTGTCCAGCAGTTCCACATACACCTGTCCCGTCGGCAGGCAGAGAAACTCCGGAGCACCCCGTTCCCGCATAAAGCCGATCACCGCGTCCCCCCAGATGTTGCCGGTGCTCCCGTTGTTCAGCAGGATATTCAGCGGGATGGAAACGAGCGAGGCGCTGATGGCCACCATGGCGCAGGTGGTCAGGGTGCCGAACAGCGTTTCGATACTGTGCCGGCGGGAAGCCAGTCCCATCACCAGGCCGATCACCACGCTGACCAGCGCGTACATCCAGCTGGCGTCATAGGCAATGCAGTAGATCAGGTTGGACGTCAGGCCGACAATCCCGCCGACAATCGGCCCGCCCAGATACGCGCTCAGCATGGTTCCGATCGAGTCCAGCCACATCGGCAGGCTGTAGCTGGCGGAGAGCTGCCGCCCGTAGAAGTTCAGCAGTAAACTCAGAACAATCATCAGGCAGAAGGCAGTCATCTTCCCTTTCTTCATGAATCCTTCTCCTCCTTACAGTCCGAGCTCTTTCGCCCGCTTTTCCGCTTCCGCGTACCATTGCGTATACAAATCCCCGGCGATCATCTCGTCGATAACCCCGTTCACGAAATACAGCAGTTCGTTTTCACCCTTCTTGGCGGCAACCCGGTCCCCGGTGTACTGAGCTTCCAGCCTGAACTGGACCGCTTCCACCAGAACCAGTTCGCACTCCGGATTGTTCCGGATATAGTAATCTGCGGTTTCCATGTCCACAAATCCCGCGTCCGCTTCTCCGCTGCTCACGGCGTCATGCACGTTCTGCACCTGCGGCAGCCGCCTGAATTCCCGGTAGCTGAAGACGTGCTCCACCGCCATCGATTCCTGCAGGCTGCCCTGCTGGGCCGCGATGACCTTCCGGTTCAGATCCTCGATCGACTGAATCTCTTCCGCGTCTTCCGCGCGGATGATCATGGTGCAGGCCGCTGTGGAGTCCGCGAAAAAGTAACCCTTGCTCAGCGCGTTGGTCTGCGCGCGGCTCGGGACAAAGGACAGGGCGGAAATCGCCAGGTCGCATTCGTCGGAAGCAACTGCCTGCAGCACTTTCGTAAAATCCATCGGAACGATCAGCAGTTCCACGCCCATCCGTTCCGCCAGCAGCCGGGCAAATTCCATATCTGCCCCCGCGTAGGTATCCTGCCCGTCCAGATCCGGGTCAATAAACTCCTGGGGAGCGAAATAAGGCTCCGTAGCCACCCGCAGCACGCCCCGTTCCCGGATCGTGCCCAGCACGCCGCCGGCATTTTCCGGAATGCCGCCGCTCACATTTATGCTCCCGTCCACATAGTTCCATTCGTTCTCTACGTAGACCGTCTCCTCCGCCGCCACGGACATCGCGATCAGGCAGCATACCGCCAGAAGCAGTACCGCCCCTCTCTTTCTGATTGTCGCCAGAGAATGTCTTTTCATCCCGCTCACCTCATGAGATCGTTCATGTCTGCTGCCGGAAAAAACGGATGGTCTGTCATCCGGTATTATAACAGCCGCAAAAGAAAAAATCCACTTTTTCTCCTTTTCCGGGAAGCTTTTCCTCTGCCTTATCGTTAAATGGATGAATCCCCGAAAGGAGCGCGGTCTGATATGCGCCATATCCTGAAAAAATGCCTGATTGTTCTGTGCGCCGCATGGTTGGGGCTGCCGGTCCTGGCCGCGGCGGAGCAAAGCGTATCCTGTCCCGAGGCGGACATTCTGCTGGCCGTTCCGGATTCCTTTACGCTGGCGCCTCTGCCAGAGGAGGATCCGGACCTGTGCCTGCTGCTGGAAAGCCGGAAAATGACCGTCTGGCTCTATGTCACCTTTGTGGGCAATGTCTCCTCCGACAGCCTGCCCCAGGTGCTGACCGGGGACGAAACGGACATGGGTGTCCGCCTCCTCTCCGGCCGGGAGGTGCAGTATATTGCCGGCACCGGAGAGGACTTCTCCTATTATACCTGCTGCTGGATGAACGGCAGGGACGGTGTGACCCTGGACTTTCACTACACCGGAAAAACCTCCAAAGCCATGCCTGTGATCGAGGAAATACTTGCCTCGCTCGAGTGGCTGGATTGAACGCAGTGAAAAACAGCGGCTCTTTTGAACCGCTGTTTTTTCATGCCTTATTTTCCGGGATAGATAATCAGGGATTCCGGAAGATACTTCTGCAGGCGTTTCCGGCCCTGCAGCCCGGCGAGTTCCATCACGAACGCCATCCTCACCACCTGTCCGCCCAGCTTTTCAACCAGCCTGGCGGCAGCTTCGGCGCTTCCGCCGGTCGCCATAAGATCGTCCACAATGATGACCTTCTGCCCGGGGCGGATCGCGTCCTCATGAATTTCAACTTCGGCCTGCCCGTACTCCAGATCATACTTCTGGCTGACGGTCTTCCGGGGAAGCTTTCCCTTTTTCCGTACGGGGATAAATCCTTTCCCGAGCAGGTACGCCACAGGAACGCCAAAGATAAAGCCGCGGGATTCCGGCCCGACCACCAGGTCAAAGTCAATGTCGCGGACCAGGTTCACCAGCCCGTCCACCGCCAGCTTCAGCCCTTCCGGATCCTGAATCACCGAGGTAATGTCCCGGAACTGAATGCCGGGCTCCGGAAAATCCGGAATGGTCACGACGTATTCTTCGAGCTTCTTCGCCATGCTTTTCCTCTCCCCGCTGTTTCTGACAGAATGATGCCTTACCAGAGATCCACGCTGCCGGTATCCTCGCCGTTGACCCAATATGCCTTGTTCTCATCCACGCGGACATAGACCTTCTCGGCCTTGCCGATCCTGGCGAGGATTTCATCCGGGGTGATATTCCCGCCCATGGGGCTCTGGATGATGATTTCAGCAGCCTTCACCGCAGCCTTTTTGGCGGCGGGCTTCCGGGCGGCCTTCTTCTCGACCTGTGCCTTCTTCTCGGCCAGTACTTTCTTCACCGCCGGTGCCTTCTTGGCGGCGGCTTTCGCGGTCACTTTTTCAGCTTTGGTCTCAGCAGTTTTCTTTGTCGTAGCCATGATTGAATTCCTCCCTTAATATTTCAGCGATGATTCTATCACGATCTGTTCCGATTGTCCAGCCTGTACGCTTTCCGGCACGAAATGGGAATCACGCTCTTCCCGCTTTTTTCGATTTGCCCCTTTCGAAAGTTCACGTTTCGTGATATATTGTTCTTCGGTTTTGATATTGGAAAGGCAATGGAGGAATGGATATGAAGAACATCATTCTGACCGGGGACCGTCCCACCGGGCGGCTTCACCTGGGCCACTATGTCGGGTCCCTGAAACGCCGCGTGGAGCTGCAGAACTCAGGCCTTTACGATGAGATCAACATCCTCATCGCGGACGATCAGGCGCTGACGGACAACGCGGATAACCCCTGCAAAATCCGGGATAATATTGTCAATGTTGTGCTGGATTATCTCTCCGTCGGCATCGACCCCTCAAAGACGACGATCTGCGTCCAGTCAGCCCTGCCGGCGCTGCATGCTCTGACCTTCTATTACATGAACCTGGTCACGACCGCCCGCCTGTCCCGCAATCCCACCGTCAAGGCGGAGATCCAGATGCGCGGCTTCGCGGATGAGGGGCTTCCGGCCGGCTTCTTTACCTATCCGGTTTCCCAGGCGGCGGATATCACCGCCTTTGACGCAAACGTCGTTCCCGTCGGGGAGGATCAGCTCCCCATGCTGGAGCAGGCCCGGGAAATCGTGGAAAAGTTCAACAAGATTTACGGAGAAACCCTGGTGCTGCCCAAGGCCATGATTCCCGAAAATGAGACCCAGCGCCGTCTTCCCGGTGTGGACGGGAAAGCCAAAATGAGCAAATCGCTGGGAAACTGCATTTACCTCTCAGACATTGCGAAAACCGTCAAAAAGCAGGTAAACGGCAAGATGTTCACCGATCCGCAGCATCTGCAGATCTCCGATCCCGGGCATCTCGAGGGCAACGTAGTCTTTACCTATCTGGATGCCTTCTGTACCGACGCGCACTTTGCGGAATTCCTGCCGGATTACGCGAACCTGGACGAGATGAAGGCCCACTACTGCCGCGGCGGCCTGGGGGACGGCACCTGCAAGAAATTCCTGATCAATATTCTGGAAGAAACCCTCAGCCCCATCCGCGCGGAACGGGCAAAGTGGGAAAATGATATCGGCGCCGTTTATGATATCCTGCAGGCAGGAACCGCGAAAGCGGTGGAGACCACCAATGCCACCCTGGCCCGCGTCCGGAAAGCCATGCGGATCGATTACTTTGAGGATCGTTCAATCATCAGGCAGTGGGAAAACATGCTGAAACAGGCGGAAGTGTAATCTTCCGCCCATATCCGCGGTAATACGGGAATCCTTCCCGTCC
Organism: Clostridia bacterium; assembly: GCA_017541105.1. Lineage (GTDB taxonomy): Bacteria > Bacillota > Clostridia > Christensenellales > Aristaeellaceae > Aristaeella. The sequence goes on along the minus strand of JAFXZS010000015.1, from coordinate 17,267 downwards.
GGCTGCGTTCCAGCCGGACGGGTTCTTTTCTTTTTCAGACGCTTTCCTTTGCCTTTTCCAGCGCCGCAATCACGCTGTCGCACCAGGCGTCAAACTCCGGATCCTCGGCCTGCAGCTCGGGATGGGCCAGAATATGGTTCAGCGCCTTCCGCACGCCGAGATGGAAAGGCACCTTCGTCTTCATGTCCGGAACGGCGCGCTTCAGCTTCGTATTGTCGAAGACCACAGAGACCGATTTGTCCCCGGTCAGTCCGCCTTCGAAGTCATATCCGGCTTTTCTGCCGGCCGCCGCCAGGAAGTCAGCCGCCACATGGTAGGGATGCAGCTCCACGCCCAGGGCATCCGCGATGGTCCGGTGAATCTGATCCCAGGTCAGCGTCTCGTCGCCGGTAATCTGGAAAGCTTCGCCGATGGCATGCCGGTTGCCCATCAGGCCGATAAAGCCCCTGGCAAAATCCGTATTGAACGTCAGCGTCCACAGGGAGGAACCGTCTCCCTGGATGATGACCGGCTTGCCCTGCTGCATCCGCCGGATCACCTGCCACGAGCCCCTGTGCCCGTGCACGCCGATCGGAATGCTCCGTTCATCATAGGTGTGGCTGGGCCGGACGATTGTCACCGGGAAACCTTCCTCCCGGTATTTCTGCATCAGGAACTCCTCGCAGGCAATCTTGTTCCGGGAATACTCCCAGTAAGGATTGGCCAGGGTGGTTCCCTCGGTAATCAGATACGACGCCGCCGGTTTCTGGTAAGCGGAGGCGGAGCTGATGTAGATATACTGCCGGGTTTTATCCCGGAAAAGGCGCCAGTCCCGCTCTGCCTGTTCCCGCGTAAAGCCGATGAATTCGCACACGGTGTCAAAAGTCATGCCCTTCAGTTTTTCCGCCGTCGCCGCTTCATCCCCGATATCCGCCGTGATCGTCCGAACCCCCTGCGGAACCTCCGCCGCCCGGTTTCCGCGGTTCAGCAGCCAGACCTCCCAGTCCGTCTTTTCCGCCAGGCGCCTGACAATGGCCATACTGATGGTTCCCGTTCCGCCGATAAACAACGCTTTCATGTTTCAGTCCTCCTTCTTTTCGGTTCGTGAAGTTTTCATCTTTCCTTCCAGCACGGGAGACAGCTGTGCAAGGATCACCGCCGTGAACATCAGCACGCTGCCCAGCACTTCCCGCCCGGTCATCCGTTCTCCCAGCAGCACTGCGCCGGTCAGCACGGCAAACACCGATTCCAGGCACATGATCAGGGAAGCAAGCGTCGGGTTCACTTCCTTCTGCCCGATAATCTGCAGCGTATACCCCAGCGCTCCGGAGCAGATCCCGGTGTACAGGATCGGAATCATCGCTTCCGTAATGCCGTCCCACCGGATCTCCTCCGTCAGGATGGCTGTGATCATGGACAGCCCGCCGGTAACCAGGAATTCATCCCTGGCCAGCGCCACGCCGCTGACCCGCGGCGCGTAGTGATCCACGCACAGGATCTGTCCCGTAAAGCATACGGCACAGCCCAGCAGCAGCAGGTCTCCCCGTTCCACCTGAAACCCCGTGTCCGGTACGCACAGCAGATACAGAGCCGCTACGGCAAGAGCCACGCCGATCCATATCACTCTTCCGGGATTGTTCCGCAGAATCAGCCATCCGGCCACCGGCACCAGCACCACATACAGCGCCGTGATAAACCCGGCCTTCCCTGCCGCCGTATCTACCAGGCCGATCTGCTGCAGCGATGTCGCCGCGAAAAGCAGGATGCCGCAGATCAGCCCGCCGGTCCGCTGCCGTTTCCGGTCCTCCGCCGTTTTTTCCGGAACCTTCCGCCCGGCCGCCGCCGCCACGGGAATCATCACCAGCCCGGCCAGCAGCATCCGTACCCCGGAAAAGGTAAAGGGCCCCACATGATCCATTCCCATACGCTGGGCCGCAAAGGCCGCGCCCCAGATCACCGCGCCGAACAGCAGCAGCAGGCTGCCACGCAATGCTTTCCGATTCATGTCCGTCCGTATCCAATCAAGTTACTTGTCTTCCGGCATCCCGCCGGTTTCCGAAGGTCTCCCTCACAATATCAGCCGGACCTTCGGTTGTCAATATGCGCCGTGTCCCGCACGGACAGAATTCCGTCAGCAATCTCCGGAGCGTGTTTATGGGCGAAACTGCAATAATGCGTGAAAAAAATGCGAAGAATCGGCCATTTCCATCTGTTAGAATAGAAACAGAACAAAGGCTGGGGGTCCCGAATTGAACAGAACAGGAGAATCCACAATGAGCGATTATTCTTCAGGCGGATTTACGCTGCCGGGTGAGGCAGGCTATGAATCCCTGACGCTGGAAAGAGCCCGGCAGTGGGGCGCGGACGTAATCCGCGATTCCGACGGGACAAAGCTCTCTCCGGAAATCGTGAAAGCGGGCTCCTTCCTGGCCTGGCGGATCCGGGAAGAGATCAACATGTACAACCACACGACGAATCACTGGCAGAGCGAGCACCTTCGCCAGCTGGATCCGCGCCACCCGCTGGCCTGGGAATACCTGCAGGGCTGGCTGCGTGCCTGGTGCGAAAAAAATCCGGGCACAAATGTGGTCCGGCTGACTTCTTTGTTCTATAATTTTGTCTGGATTTTCGGAAGTGATCTGCGCCGCCGCACGCGCTTTGTGGACTGGGCCAGCTATGACTTTACGGTCAGCCCCGCCGCGCTGCGGGCCTTTGAGCGGGAATACGGATACGCCCTGACGGCGGAAGATTTTATCAACCGGGGAAAGCTGCAGGCGACGCACCGTCCGCCGACCGCCCGCAAGCGGGATTATATGGACTTCATCCAGCGCTTTGTGGCGGAAAAAGCCCGGGCGCTGGTGGAGATCATCCATTCCTTCGGAAAAGAAGCGTATGTGTTCTATGACGACAGCTGGGTCGGGATGGAACCCTACGGGAAATACTTCTCCTCCATCGGGTTTGACGGGCTGATCAAATGCGTGTTCTCCGGCTTTGAATGCCGCCTGTGCGCCGGCGCGGAGGTGCCGGTACATGAGCTGCGGTTCCATCCCTATCTGTTTCCAGTGGGCCTGGGCGGCCTGCCCACCTTCTCAGAGGGCGGGCATCCGGAAAAGGACGCGGAGGAGTACTGGCTGCATGTGCGCCGGGCGCTGGCCCGCCAATGTGTGGACCGGATCGGCCTGGGCGGTTACCTGCATCTGACCGTCGGGCAGGACGCCTTCAACGAGGCCGTTGCCGGAATGGCCAAAGCTTTCCGGCATCTGAAGGAACTGCACGCCCTCGGCGCCCCGGCGGAGCTCCCCGTGACCGTCGCCGTGCTGCATGCCTGGGGTGCGCTGCGCTCCTGGACGCTTTCCGGGCACTTTCATGAGACGGACTGGAATCCTCTGATCCATGTCAGCGAAGCGCTCTCCGGCCTCCCGGTCCGTGTGCGCTTCATCTGCTTTGATGATGTGAAAAACGGTGCGCTCCGGGATGCGGACGTGCTCATCAATGCCGGGCACCGGGCTGATATGCCACCGTTCCCCGGTCAGCACCAGTATGGGAAAATCCGGCGGCAGTTCATAGTTCCGGTATTCCAGCATCGTATGCTTGGGGCGCGCCATCAATTCTTTCCTCCGTCCTTACCGCTCTTCTGTTCGCTTTCAGCCCGTCTCCGGACAAATCATGTTTTTCCCGCCCATCCGGACCCGACAGGCAGAAAGGACGCCGCGGTTTCCGGGGTCAGTTCCTCCTCCGGCCGGAAAAGCTCCGAATCCATGTATTCGTAAATGGCCTGCCGCAGTGTCCGTACGTTCGGTTCCTGCTTCAGCTGGTGCAGTCCCAGGGAAGAAACCATCATCCTGCCGCCGCCGCACCGGCATTCAAACAGCTGTGCCATGGGGCGGAGCAGTGCGCAGGAATCCATTTCCGTAATGATCGCCTTCATTCTGCGGGGCAGCAGCATAGCTCTCCGGCAGGCCATGGAATGCCACTGCCAGCTGCTGAAGGAATCCGTGGGAAAGCTCCGGAACAGCGGATGCTCCGCGTCGATCAGCTGTCCCATGCATCCGGACTGGGCAGGAAACGTGCAGACCGACCAGAAATCCGGGCTGAACTGGGCCGGTACGGACCTGGGAATCGCCTCCACCGTACTGTCCGGCGCAAGGAACACTTTCCCGCCGGAGGCCAGCACTGCCATGGCTTCCCCGTCCAGCGCGCGGCATTCCAGCACATCCGCCGGGCAGGCCGGCTGCCGGTCCGGATAGACCCACAGCGGGTATTGATTGCCGCTGCCGCAGTACCGGATCGTCAGCGTCAGCCGGGCCGCTGCCTCCGCCTCCGGAAGCCGGATCCGGATCGTTTCTCCCCGGGACAGGGTGCCGGCCGGGATCCGCGGAAAACCTCCTGCCCCGGAAAGCACGGTCCGCTCTCCTTCAAGCGACCAGGCAAGCGGGCCTTCCAGATCGGTTTTTCCGTAGTTGGCAACGCGTGCGGTAAAGCATATCTCCTCCCCGGCAGTATAAACGTACCGGGGCAGCAGTGCCATCGGCAGGACGTCCCGGAAGAACGTGGCAAACCGCTCTGGCTTCGCGAACCCGTACGGCTTCGGCTCCATATGCGCGTTCATCATGCCCACCAGCGCGGTGCCCTGGCCCGGGAAATCCTGCAGGCTCAGCAGCGAAATCCCGCTGAAAGCCTCTGTCCGCAGCGCGGCCTCAATCTCCGCCCGATAGCACTGCAGCGCGTTTTCTCCCGTGGCGTTAACCATCTTTTCCCAGAGATCCCTGCCGATCCCGGCATCCTGCGTTTTTTTCTCCATCTGTGCCAGATTGCCAGGCACGGTCACGCCGCGGTATTCCCGGATCTCCCCGAAATCCGGGAGCACTTCGTACTGCCCGACTTCAAAGGAGAACACCGGCTGCTCCGCCCCCTGCCGCAGGATTTCCATTTCCGCGCTGTAATCCCTGCAGGCGTTGGCTTCTCCCCGGTTCAGCCAGCCCTGAAACTCCGAGGAAGTGCCCCGCAGCATCCGGCCCCTGTCATCCGACGACGTGTAAAAATCGCTGTGCGGATCGGGGCCTTTTGCGCCGTAAAAAGTATTGGATCCGTCGGCATACAGCCGTGTGGAATCCGTATCCCGCAGTTCCCGCAGCAGGCGGTCCGCAAACGCCCGGCTTTCCTCCCCGAACTGCAGCTCATTCCCGAGCGTGAGCATCACAAAGGAAGGATGGTTCGCCAGATGCCGAAGAATCTGCCGTGCTTCCGCCGCGTAGCAGTTCCGCGCTTCCTCCGTGCCGAATGCATCCTCCGGGTCCCATTGCGGCAGTTCCGGCTGCATCAGCATACCGATCCCGTCCGCCGCGGCAAAAGCCGCTTCCGGGGGACAGTGGCTGTGAAAGCGTACGCAGTTGACACCGTAAGCTTTGTATTGTTCCAGAATCCCTTTCCAGGTTTCCTCTTCCGTGGGTATATAGCCCGTCTCCGGAAAGACCGCGCAGTTCGTTTCCCCGCGCAGGAAAATGTGCCGTCCGTTCAGCGTCAGGCGGCCGCCGCCTGCCGCGAAATCCCGCACGCCGAAGCGCGCGGTCCGGCTTTCCATTCCCTCCGCGCTTACCGTCAGCGTATACAGGTTTCCTTCTCCCAGGTCCCACCGTTTCACATCCGGGCGGAGCGGCGCTTCACACCGGACTTCGCGGACGCCGGCCTTCTCCCGGACCCGGATTTCCTGTTCGTTCCGCAGCGCGGGAGAGGCGATCCGAAGCGAGCCTTCCCAGTCTCCGGCAAGATCCAGTTCCACCCGGATCTCCGCCCGGTCCCCCCGGGGATACACCCGGATGCCGGAGATGAAGTCGGCCTGCTCTGTCCGCAGCCGCATGAATCCGGTGATGCCGTTCCAGTTGGTCTGCGTCTCATCCGAAGCGGCGGACGCGTAGACAATCGCTTCCCGCGGCCAGCCCGGATAACTGTTATCTGAGATCATCGTGAACTCGTCCTGTCCTGTGACCAGGCCGGTAACCTCAAAGGCGCAGGGGGCCGAAAGGCAGGCCGGCTGTACCGCCGGCGCCTCGATGCCGTTGACTGTCAGGCGCAGCTGCCGTGTCCTTTCGTATTCCGCGAAGATCCGGCATCCGGCCGGCATCTTCCAGGAAATTCTCCGGCTGAACCGCGCCTCTCCTTCATAAACCTTTTTTCGTGTCAGCCGGGTTACGATGGGATCGCCTTCCTGCCAGAACCCGAGGCGCCGGACTTCCTCCGCCTTCCACTGGTGCCGCGGATCGTCCTCCGTCCCGAATCCTCCCTCGTCCAGCGTGCCGGGCAGGCGGATGCTTCCCCGCTGCCCCGGGATCACACATTCCCAGTTTCCTGACAGATCGATGGCCTTCATTCCGTCCACCCCGCGCGCGTCCCCGGCATGGCGCTTTGCATGCTCATGCCGTTCTCATTTTTTCACTTTCACGGCGTCCTTCGGCAGCCAGGCGCGCACCGGATGCTTCTCCCCTTTTCTTTCCACGGTGTACTCCAGGCAGTACCACCCGTCTTCCTCGAAGATGATCGCTCCCTTCATCCCGACCGTCGGCGGGAATTTCGCCTCCCTGTATTGCGTGCCGGGGCCGAGATGCACCGTATCAACCGAAAGCACGGTTCCTTTCCCCAGCGCTTTTTTCGGATCTTCCGGCAGCCGGCCGGTGTCAAAATCAAACCGCTGGGATCCCGCATAGCAGCGGACCATTTTGCCGCTCTTTTCATACTCGTACTGGATCCACAGGACGATGTTGCCGTCATGCGCCTTGGAGATCACATGAACCGGCTTCCCGTTGGTTTCGTATTCCCCCACTGTCAGGTATTCATTCGCCGGCCCGGAACAGGTGGGAAGCTTCGCCGTCAGCGGCATCGCGAAGAGCGGCAGGCTGTAATCCGTAACCTCTTCCCCGATGGCCTCCAGCCGGACCCACATTGCTGGGCGCACCACATTGTTCTGGGTCTTCATGGTATCCTTCATCTTGGAGCCTTCTTCCGGCACATACAGCTTTCCGCTTCCGCCGACAAAGGTGATCCTGCTCTCCGTCTTATCCCTGCGCACCAGCCAGGAACTGGCGCCGGTATCCGGATGGACATCCGCGGGATGGTCCGGATCATGGTAGATCGCCCAGGGGGTAGCGAAGCACTGGTAAGGACTGCTCAGATATTTCCGGATCTGGTCGGCATCCAGCAAAAACGCTTTATCCTTCGATCCGCTGACCGTCGTCGGAACAATCCATTCCCTTTCTTCCGGGGTGAAGGATCCCATAAAGTCGTTGTTCAGCCAGCGCTGGACATCCGCGTCTTTCCATTTGGTGGGCTCGTTCCGGCTGTTGTATCTCATCGCCTGCAGGCCATACTCGGAAAGCACCAGCGCCTTTCCGCCCGCTTCATCCACATCCAGCACCCGCCAGATGATGGGTTCTTTTCCGTTGGCCGTGAAAGTATCCTGCTCAAAACTGCCGAACCGGAAATGGTATCCGGGATCGATCTTTCTTGAGGTCTTCGTTTCTGTGATGGTTTTCGAGGAGATGTCGTCCTCTTCTTCATCCTCCTCGTCTTCTTCCTCGTCATCCTCCTCCGGGGTATCTTCCGCGCCTTTCCCCCCGATATCTTTCACCGTATCGGCTTCCTCGCCGTCCTCCTCGTCTTCGTCGTCTTCCTCCTCATCGTCGTCGTAATCGTCCTCATCGTCTTCGTCGTCGTCATCCTCGTCCTGTTCCCCGGGAATGCCCTGCTGGGAGCCTTCCTGCTGCCGGTAGTCCGCCAGCAAGGCCTCCTGTGTTTCTTTCGTCGGGTTCAGGGTATATGCCTTGAGGAAGCACATGGTCGCGTCTCCAGGCGATTTTTCCTTCAGCATGTTCCCGGCCAGAAGATACGCGGCGGCGCTCTGTACCTCGTCCAGTTTCATCCGGGTATATCCCGCGGATGTAATCGCGTCGGCTGTAAGGGAATAATCATTGTAAAGCGTGATCAGGTCCGGCTTTCCGTCCCCGTCCACATCCCCGAGCAGAGTCTCCAGAATCCCGGAGGACGAATCTGCCGATGCCGCGGGAATCGCCAGCAGCAGCGCGAGCAGCAGGCAGATCAGTCTGGCGGTCAGATGCAGTTCTTTCCTGGGTTGATTCATTGTTAGCACCTCCTGGTTTTTTCCGTTTTCTGTGTTTCCGTTACCGAAGCCGGCGGAAGAAGGCCGGATCGGAAAACGATGGATCTCTGCCGGTTATTCCTTTGCGAAGATCAGCTCGATAAACGCCTTGATCTGATCATCCCAGAATCCCCATTCATGAATGCCATCCGGTTCCTCATGCCCCATCACGTCCCATCCGTTCTTTCGCAGCGCGGAGACGAATGCCTTGTGCTGGTCGAACAGAAAGTCCTTCGTGCCGCAGCTGACATACAGCCAGGGTTTGCGCGCGGCTTTCGCGTTCTTTTCCATCAGGGAAAAAGTGTCATACTCTGAACCCTTGATCTCTTCCAGGTCTCCGAAAACCCGGTGGACCTCCGCGCTTTGGCTGCGCTGATACAGGATCGCGGCCAGGTCGACCGTGCCGCTGAAGGAAGCCGCGCCCGCAAAATGCTCCGGGTAGGTCAGCGCCAGCCGCATGGCCCCGTAGCCGCCCATGCTTGCGCCGGCCACATAGGTGTCCTCTGGCCTGTCGCTCAGCCGCAGGAAACGGCGCATCGTCCTCGGCAGTTCATCGCTCACATAGTCCCAATAGTTCTCGCCATAGGTCTCGTTGCAGTAAAAGCTGTGGTTGACCGCAGGCATAATGATCGCCAGGTTATGATTCGCGGCGTACCGCTCCACGGAAGTCCGCCGCGCCCAGGCGGAATGGTCATCGCTGTAGCCGTGCAGCAGATAAAGCACCTTCGGCAGCCTCTCATCCTTGGACGCGCCGATCCCGATGCCCTGATCGGTTTCCGGAAGAATCACGCTGACCGTGGAAGCGGCATGCAGTGCTGCCGAGAAAAACTGAATCTGTAAAAAAGCCATGGACACACCCCTTCCTGGTTGCTGTCATTCCCGATAATTATTCCTGGATGACCAGATCGCTGTCCTTGATTTCATAGTCTTTGTCGACTTCGAAAAACAGGGTAAGTTCCCCGGTCAGTTGTGCGATAAATCCGCCGCTGCCTGGTGAAAAAGTCATCGAAGACATCGAATAAGTATAGCTCTTTTCCGGCTTTTTCCCGGCAAACAGAATTTTGCCGCTGCTCACTTCTTTCTCGAATTTATCCTGTGCCAGGGTTCCTTTTCCGAAGTCAAGAACAACAGCAATCCTTTTTTTCGTCGGATCAGCCTCATCCTGCGCTTCACTTTTGTCTTCCGCAATACGCTTGACCGTAAAGCTCGTCTCGTTCCAAGTGTAGGTTTTTTCCGTTTCCTTTTTGTTGTCCGTTCCGCTGGTTCCTCCTCCGCACGCGGTAAGCAGGGCAGCGGCCAGGAGCAGGAAGGCAAGCAAAACAACGTGTCTGGTACGTTTCATGGCGATCGGTCTCCTTTATTTTCTGCATGAATGGATTATACAGAAAAAACAGATGGCAGTCAAACCATTGCGTTTCCGGAAGCACGGCCTCCGGCGGAATCCGGAAATCACCGGCCGAGAATCAGCTTGCTTTCGACCATGCGTTCTTCATCCGTGATGATCCCCGACAGTTTTTTCTGATCTTCTTTCAGCATTTCAACGAAGCGGGTTTGTTCGGGAAAGAGCGCTGCCAGCCATTTGGAGAAATCAATTGCTTGCTGGCAGGCGTTCTTCTTGCTCTCATAAGTAACGGTCCGCGTCTGGGTTCCGCCGGCCACCGGCAGAATTCTGGAACGTTTCTCCGTGGATGTCGGGGCGCTGTTAAAGCAGGAGACAATGCACTCCCGCAGATCATGGCAGATGCTTTCCGCGTGGTTCCGGAACGCCCCCGCCGTCTGCCGGAGTGGCCCGGTGAGGCGGCACCAGCTTTCAACATTTGGCTTGAGGGCCGCGATCCGGGTCGCGGTGATCCTGTCCTTCAGGAGCGCGGACAGCTGTTGATTGATCCGGGTGCGGAGGCTTTCCTCCTGATCATGGATCCGGAAGACATAGGCATCAGACGCTGCCTGGGCAACGGTGCCCTGTTTGTCCATATCGGAGCTCATGATCCGGTTCAGCGTATCCAGTAAGTTTTTCTCGTTCGCAGCACGGTCCATCCGGATTCGGACCACCTGGACAAGCTCCCTGAGCCTGGCCTCCAGCGGATCGGCCAGCGCAAGCTCATCCTGAATCGGATCCCAGCCGCCCGCCTGGCGGTCTTCGTTGATCATGCTCAGGGTTTCATCTGCCGTGACCTGCGACAGAATCCGGTCCAGGCTGCGGCACAGCCCAAAGGTATACTCCGGGTAATCATCCGGCCAGGCGGCGAAAAAAGCGGAAAGCGCGTTGGCCTGCGCGAGGGGGCATCCCAGTCCTTCCAGGGAGGGCATGGGCACACGGCCGCCGCCGGAAAGTTCTTTCGCGTAACGAAGGAAGGTTTCGGCAGCAGATGGATCGGTTCCGGGAAACCAGCTGAGCTCCGCCTCGACGCGCTGATTCATTTTCAGAAGAGACGCCAGCGCATCTTCCACCGCAGCGCCGTTCAGCAGGGCTGCTTCGTCCGCTTTTTCCAGCAGCGTGTGGCGGTTATCCCTCGGGGAGACGCCTAAAACAGCAAAAGGATTCTCTTGCAGGTTCATTTTCTTTTCCTCCGTTACTCTTCTGCCGCGCCCGCAGACAGGATCAGGGACAGGAGTTTCAGCGTTTCCAGGTTTTTCAGGGAGTCTTCATAAGCGATCCCGAGTGCCTGCCTGTCGTGAACACCCAGGGTGTTTTCCTGCGTGAAAACGGTGCTGTTGCTTCTGTTCTTGTTCTCGTCGTACCATCCCTCTTCCGCGATCACCGGTTCGTGGGAAGAGGTATTGTACGCGGCAAACTGACCGGCATCCCCCGGGCTGTACAGCATGACCGCATCCAGCGCGATGTAGTAACCGCGGTAATTCGAAGTCAGGCCGGAATCCAGGTTGAAGTAGTTGTATGTGGTATTGGAATAGGTTGTGGTGGTATAGGTATACCCGGACAGCACATAGGATTGTTGCATGGTCAGGTACGCGGTACATTCCGCGAAGGTTTTCGCTCTGCTTTCCTCTGGGATATCCGACAGATAGCCGCACAGAAGATATACGGAGTAATGGTCATCTTCCGCCTGCATTTCTTTGATTCCCGACTCAAGTTTCGTCATGGAACCGTATGTTTTCGTGTACATTTCTTCCGGAGCTTTCTCTGTCACGCGAAGGGGCAGCAGTTTTTTCAGGCTTGGCCATACAGAGGATTCGTTTTCGCTGCCGAACCATTCATTCGCCGCGCTGACGGAAGCGGCAACGGGCACATTGACCAGGATTCCGTCCGGAAATGCGCTCTTAAGATCCGCGCCGGCATCGTTCATCCGCCCGCAGAGGAGGAGGGCCGTTTCCGGATCCGCCGGAAGAACGTCCGTATAGGGGCGCGTTTCCTCCGCCCAGGCGTTCCATTTGCTCCCGTCCCAGGCTTCCCCGTTTTCAGCCAGGAAAAGCAGATACTCGTTAAAGACAGCACAAATGTCATCGGCCGCTGACTGGATATTGAAATCATTCGGATAAGCTCTGGCAAACGCCCAGCGCTGTTCAGCGGACAGGTTTTCCGCGTGGAACTGCTGGCGCACCCACTCGTTAAACGTCGTGGGTTTGACGACGGAAACCTTCCTCCCGTTCAGTTCCTCCAGCAAAGCATACGCGGCATCGGGCCCTTCCCGCAGTGCCAGGCTTTCCAATGCGGCTTCGGACAGCGGATACAGTTCTTCCATGGGAATGCCCATGGATGCCAGCTCCTCCAGCGGATCGCCGGTTTCAGCCTCCTGCCGCGTATCAATCATGGTTTGAATCTGCGCCTTGACGGTTTTGATTTTTTCCTGATGGGCCTGTGCGCTTAAAATGATAATGAGAATCACTACGCACAAAAGTGCCGCGGCGGCGGCCCAAGCAAAGATCCTGCGCTTCTTTGCGCGGGCCTTCATCCGCGCCTCTTTCTCCGCTTCCTCGCGGCGAAGCTGCTCCGCCCGCTGTTCCCCCCGGGCGATAACTTCAGAGGAATCCTTATAGGGGCCCAGCGCCTTCAGGGCATCGACCGTACGCTCCGTTTCGCTGCTGTTCCGGGCACTGTCAATTTTCTGAACCAGTTCCTGATATTTCTTTTCCAGTTTTTGGCAGCACTCCTCCAGGTGATGGCGGAGATGAACAGCGCCTTCCGTTCCCGGATCCAGCATGTCAAGCGTGTTTCTGATCCGGTCCAGTTCCTCCGCCGTTATGCTTTTCCTGTTCATGACCGATTCCAACGATTCTTCCAGCGGTTTCTGCCAGTCGTTCACGATGGCCATTTTCCTGCTTCTCCCTTCCCGCGCCGATGTGCAAGTTTCTTTTTCCTGATGAAGCAATCATCCCACGCCGAACCCGATGCGCCTTTCCTTTTTGTCCTTCTGCGGCAGAGCCTTCGCGGACTCCAGCAGCGCCTCTGCGCAGATCCGGTCTTTTCCCGCCCGCACAGTCCGGCGCGCGGCATCCCGCACAAGGAAGGAAATATCGGAAATGGGGCGCCCCGTCAATTCATGGCTGAGCTGTTCCAGGGGAAGGTCATCGCTTGCCGGAATGTTCTGCAGCAAGCTTTCCAGCAGGGCTTTGATCTCTTCCGCGGAAGGCATTCCCACTTCAATCATATGGTCGATGCGGCCGCGGCGCAGGATGGCATGATCCACCACGTCCAGCAGATTGGTCATCCCGAAAACCAGCACCCGCTTTTCCTGCGCCTGTGGAATTTTCCGCAGGAACTCTGCCACTTCCTCCAAGTGGACTTCCCGGGAACCCATGCTGCCCTCCCTGCTGGAGAGGAAGGCCTCAAACTCGTCAATGACCACAACCGACGGCGCGTTCTCCGCCGCCTGGTCGAAGATTTCGCTGATCTTCCGGCTGGTTTCATGGATATATTTGCTGCCGATGCTTCCGGAATCGATGTAGTACACCGGCCAGCCGAGATAATCTGTCAGCTGCTGCACCGCATAGGTTTTTCCGCAGCCCGGAGGCCCGTACAGCACGGTGCCTCCCGGAAAGCCAACCCCCAGCCGTTTGTATTCTTCCTCATGGTCCACGATCTCGATGATCTCTTCCCGGAAAAACTTTTCCAGCGCCGGCCGGCCCGGAAGGCAGAACGGCCCGTTCTTCCGGGGCTGCCTGTCCCGGGGACTCTTCACGGTTGCAGCCTCGGCAGCCCCGTCTGTCAGGATGCCGGCGGCGCCTTCATCCCTGCTCAGATGCAGCCGGTCCAGGAACTGGTTGACATCGCTCTCGGTCAGGTATGGCGCGTACTGCAGGACGAGCGAAACAGAACTGAGGGGGACATCCAGGCCGCCGGTCAGGTGTTTTCCCGCTGCCTGGTTGACCGATGCGCTTCCGGTTCCTTCCCAGGCGGTTGCCAGAACCAGGGAAAAACGCTCAATATAAATCGCGCTTTCCAGCCGGAACTGGCCCATACGTTCCAGGGAACGGCGCAGGGCTTTGACAAAGGACAGTGCCTGGCTCCGCTGATGAGGATAGGGGCCGTATGCCAAGCTGGCGATCTGGCTTCCCGCCCGGCTGTTCAGCACATGAACCGGTTTTCCGGCGGTCTCTGTGGTTTCAAACAGGCCGGCTTCCACCCATCCCAGCGACAGCCACCGGTGATACAGCTCATCCGATACAGCCAGGGCATATCCGTCCTCCCCGGTTGTGTATAACTGCCAGGAGGTGCCCCGGACATACAGGCTGCGAATGTGATTCCCGTCCGCCAGCGTATGGTCTGCCGGCAGCCATCGGTTCTCATCCATGGTAAATTCTCCTTATTTCCGAATCACGTTGACCTGCTCCATCATCTGTCCGGCGGCACTCACATTATCCGGCTTTTCTATGGCCATAAGCTCCGCCAGCACCTGGCGCATCTGCTGGAAATTTCTGCTGCGCTGGGCGGTCAGCCCCGCGACCCGCAGCTGGTCGAACTTCGCCCGGTCGACGAAGTTGTCCGGCTGGACAAGCCGGCGCATCAGATTGAGCTCAATGATTTCATCCTGCCGCCAAAGCAGGGAATTCGCCCGGGTCTGCAGTTCATCCATATTGGCCTCAAACGCGCCCGAATCCCGGTCAATCGCACGCACAGCCGCTTCCCGGGCAACCTGGAACGCGGTGATTTCCTGTTCGGTGGCAACTGCCTTGAAATGGTTAAACTTCTCTGTGACCTGATCCAGATCCAGCATCCGGATTTCCCGGCGATGGGCACGGCTTACGCGTGACAGAGCCCGCAGGCAGTCCAGCAGGTCATTGTTGGCCTGCAACAGGCTTTCAGGGTCATCGGTATGCTCCGCCATGTCCCGGATGGAAGCCGTCTTCTTCTGCAGGGATTTCACCTCCGCGGAATCAGGCAGCCGCCCCGCGATCAGGGCCAGGCGCTGTTCCAGCGCCGCGATCTGCCGGAGAAGGCGGGGATGGTCATCCAGGGCGGTCTGGCCGTCCTGGCGGGAATAGAAATTGGCCGCATGCAGGTTGACTCCAATGCAGGGAATGGAAACACCCAGCCGCAGGGCGCCGGCATCGCTCATCTCATAATCGCAGATGATTTCGGCGCCAACAGGGACGGTTCCCTCGGGGAGGGATTTTCCGGAGATCCGGTATGTGCCGATATAGCGGTTATCCTCAATGGGATCCTTGATATCTCCCTCCCAAAGCGTAAACACAAGCGCATCCTCGCTGCCGGCATAAAGCGTCTGGCCTGCTACAAACGTGACCTGGCCCTGCTTGGGCAGGGAATCATTTTCTTCCACCAGATAAACGGGCACCGCCTTGCCGCCGATCCGGTCCAGCGCCTTGACGGCGAAGGGGCTGGTGGCCGGGATGGTGCCGATCACCGCCATGGTCCGGATGATGCAGACACTGTCATCGGGCAGCTCCACCTGATGGCCTGACTGATCCCAAACCTGCACCCGGAACATATTCTCCCCAGCGATGGAAAGCGGCAGGGTAAGCATCATGCTCTTTTCCAGATGGATCCGTCCCGAAGTCCATCCGGTCTGCGTGCTGGTGATTTCCACGGTGAAGTCAACGGCTTCAGCCGTAACAAATGCGACCTTGGCGGAGGCGGCGGAGGTGCGCTTCTCATACCGCAGGGTGATCTCCGGCGTGGCTTTGACCTCCTCGCGGGTCTGCTTGCGGCGGTGCTGGGTGTCTGACCAGTCGATGGACTCCGCGAAAATGCTGGCGCCTTCCGCCACGGCCGTCATCTGGTCTACCACGATTTCTCCCTGAAGATGCAGTTCTTCCATAATCCGGTCCCGCAGGGGAGAGTATTTCGTCGGGCCGCCTACGAAAACGATCTGATCCACATCCTTTTCGGACAGGCCGATCTTTTCCAGCGTCTGGCGGGTCACATCAACGGTGTCCTGCACTGTCTCGTCAATGATCTTGTTCATGGTCTCGCGGGAAAGAGGAATATCGAGGTAAATCTCCGCGCCGTCCAGATCCTGCATGTTCATGCGAAACTCGTCCATGCGGATCTCGGTGTGCTCCAGGGAGGACAGTTCGATTTTCGCCTGTTCACAGGCATACATGGTCAGCCGTGACAGGGCCCGCCAGGCGGGATCCGTCATCCAGTTTTCCGGAAGGCGGAAATGCTCCTGCAGCCAGGGCAGCGCTGCCTGCTGGAAAATCATGCGGTCCCAGTCCCGGCCACCGCACATCTCCCGTCCGCCCTGAACCAGCAGATTGACCCGGTTGCCCACGCTTTCAGCGACGGAAACATCGAACGTGCCGCCGCCCAGGTCGTAAATCAGGAAGGTTTTTTCGCCCGGAGCGGCTTTCATAACGCTCATGACCGCGGCGACAGGCTCCTGCATCAGCGTGACCCGCTGAATGCCCGCCATCCGGGCGGCGTCCAGGGTAGCGTCTTTCTTCATCTGGTTAAACGCGGCAGGAACGGTAATGACCGTGGCCGTTTCGGGATCATTGGCGATTTCGGGCGGCAGATATCCAAAGAGCACCTTCAGGATATCCGCGCTGCACTCCTCCGGCGTCATCTCCACGCCCTGGAGGGTAAAGCGCATATTGGTTCCCAGATAGCGCTTGAAAAGGGAGGCGGCGTTTTTTTCATTCAGCGGGGCCATGTCGTAGGCACGGCGGCCATAGAACCGGTTGCCCCGCTTGTCAATATAGATGACGGACGGCGTAACATCGTTCATCTCCGGGCTTTTCCAGACACGGGTATCCTGCCCGTCGAAAGTGCAGATCACGCTGTTGGTGGTCCCCAGGTCAATCCCTACATAATGCTTCATGTTTGTTCTTCCTCCGCTTCCTGAGGATGCGCCGCTCTTCCCAGCATAGCCATCCCGCTTCTGACGACCCTGCCGTTCCAGAGAATGACCGGCTCCACCATCCGGGTAATGATCAGGGACTCCTCTTCTTCGAATTCCTCCAGGTTCATCCCCTGAACCGCCATGCCCACATCATAGAGCTGGCCGCTCATGTCAAGGCAGGTCAGCCCCGCGAGGGACATAGCCTGGGATACGCGGGAGGAAAAATAGCTGTACTGGCGGCTGAAACGTTCCGCTTCCATAATATCCATCCCCTGAAGGACCTTTTTCAGCGCATGCTCAAAACGCCAGTTCTCCGCTGCAATCTCCACCAAGGCGGATCGCAGATGCTCGTTTTCCTTTTCAATCATCTTTTCCGGGGCTTCCGTATCGGGTGCGCTCCTGGATCTGTTACGTTTCATTCCCTTCCACACCTCTGAGCCATTTTTGCGGTTGCACAATTCTGTGAAAAAACCTTCATCGGGTTATACCGTTTCCGTGCAGCATGCACGGGCATAACCGGTTTGAATTGTTGCAATGGGCGCTTCCCGTCTTTGTCGATATGGAGTGTACGTGAATTGCAGACTTGTGTCAATAGCTGTTCCCAAATATGCTCCGCGGCAGAAAAAAACAAAAAAATCAACACGCCAAAAAGAGCTTGCAAAGCATCCGGCAATGTGATATAATGCAACCCGTTCGAAACCGCATGGGATTATAGCTCAGTTGGTTAGAGCACCACGTTGACATCGTGGGGGTCATAGGTTCGAGTCCTACTAATCCCACCAAGAAAAGACAGGTCCTTCACGGGCCTGTTTTTTCTTGGTCAGATTCGCAGCACGCAATCCGGAGCCCCGCGATCGTGGGGACCATAAGTTCGATTG
>JAFXZS010000014.1 GCA_017541105.1 Clostridia bacterium | reverse complement strand
TGGATACAGTCGGACGGAACAAAGAAAAAATTGCAGAATACATCCGCAATCAGTTACAGGAAGATATTACATATGACCAGTTATCGTTTAAGGAATTCATAGACCCGTTTACGGGTAGCAAGAATTCTAAGGCATAAGAAAGAGGCCGCTTTAGCGGCGGCCTGAGAAAAATCCGCGGTTGGCGAACTTTTCGATGCGTCTTGAGACGCTGCTAGCATTAACGCCTTGAAGGCGTGGTGCATACCACCGGCTCAGCCGGTGGTTTTGATTCCGCCTTCAGAGAGAGCAAAAGACAATTCTCCGGCCGTTCTTGAGTTCTCCGGACAGATATGATAAACTGGAACGGATTTGAACAGAAATCCCCCGCGGGATGGAAGGGAATGAATCCGATTGCCGATTAAGATTCCGAATGAGCTTCCGGCGTTTAAAACGCTGACAGAAGAGAACATTTTCGTCATGACCGAGACCCGGGCCATGACACAGGACATTCGTCCGCTGCGCATCGCGATTGTTAATCTGATGCCCACAAAAATCGATACGGAAACACAGTTGCTGCGGCTGCTGGGGAACACAGCTTTGCAGGTTGAGACGGAACTGATCAAGATGAGTTCCCATGTATCGAAAAACACATCCCAGGAGCATCTGACCACTTTCTACAAAACGTTTTCCGAAGTGCGGGACCAGAATTTCGACGGGATGATCATCACGGGCGCTCCGGTGGAACAGATGGAGTTTGAAGAGGTTGAATACTGGGACGAACTGTGCGGAATCATGGAGTGGAGCAAGAAACATGTTCATTCCACATTTCATATCTGCTGGGGCGCCCAGGCAGCTTTGTATTATCACTTTGGGATTCCGAAGCATACAATGGACCGGAAGATATTCGGCGTGTTTCCCCATCATGCAGAGCGTAAGAACTATATTCTGCTGCGGGGATTCGACGATGTGTTTATGGCACCCCACAGCCGGCACACCACGGTGTATCGTGAGGATCTAGAGAAATGCGGAGCGCTGAAAATCCTGGCCTCCTCGGAAGAAGCGGGCGTCTATGCGGCTGCCACGGAGAACGGGCGCCAGGTATTTATCATGGGGCACAGCGAGTATGATCCGCGGACACTGGAGCGGGAATACCTGCGGGACAAGCAGGCCGGGCTTGCCATCCAGGTTCCCGTGAACTATTATCCGGACGATGACGATTCACGGGAGCCCATGGTGACCTGGCGCAGCCACGCGAACCTCCTGTACGCCAACTGGCTGAACTATATGGTCTACCAGACCACTCCATACGATCTGCAGGAGATTACAAGCTGAACCGGATTCCCGGCGGACTTCCGGACGAATGACGATGCCATAGTTCCAGAATGCGGAGGAATACAGGACGTATGAACGAACTGACACTGGAGGCCAGAGTTGACAACCTGATGCGGGTGCTGGACTTTGTGGACGGCCATCTGGAAGCCGCGAACTGTCCGGAGAAAGTACAGACGCAGATTGACATCGCCGTGGAGGAACTGTTTGTCAATATCGCCAGTTATGCCTACGGCGAAGAAACAGGCTCCGCGACAATTCGCGTGGAGACGGAGGAACCGTACCATGCCGTGGCGATTACGCTGATTGACAGCGGGATCCCTTATAATCCGCTGGCCAAGGAGGATCCGGATGTTACCCTCTCCGCGGAGGAAAGGAAGATCGGCGGGCTCGGAATCTATATGGTCAAGCAGAGCATGGATGCGGTCTCCTATGAATACCGGGATGGCCGGAATGTTCTGCGGATCCGGAAAAACTTTTAAGTGATGCCGGCCCGGTGGCCGCCGATCTGCTCATTCCGCTGCCGGGCGGTTGCGCCCTTCTGCAGGCTTGTGCCCTTCAGGAGAGCGTTGTTTCCGAATTTTCCACGGACAGCGAGTCTTGCTTTCTGAAGCTGCCTTTCCTTTTCATCCGCGCGGGTTTCTTTTGCCCGGCGCTTTTCCAGCGCGGTCCAGTCCGTAAAGAAATCCAGCTGTACCGGATCGCCTGCGGGAATTTCATCTTCCGGGATCAGATTGCAGGCATCCACGCTGATCCGACGAACGGTCAGATCCGGATCCACAATGCGATCGTACAGTTCCATCATGACATCCATAATGCGCCGGACAGAATTGGTCCACTGATCCAGATTCCCGGTGCCGTGCGCATATGCGGGAATGGACCTGCCATAGAGATCCAGCCTGACATGGCCGGCATATGGCCGGCCCGTTTTTGCAACGGCAAAACCGGAATCCCGGAGCGGAACAATGCTGCTCTTGTCATATCCGACGGTCAGTACCACCTGACGGGTGACATATCCCTTCCGGACCAGATCCAGCACAAGCTGATCTGTCATCTCCCGAACAATCAGCTTTGCCTTTCCCCAGTCATAGGGTTCCATCAGTACCTGGCCGGAAGAAAGGCTTTTTGTTTCAGGCTGGCAGGAATGGATTGCGCTGAGTTCGGTGGGCTCCCATCCCCATGCGTGATCAATCAACAATTCCGCACCGATGCCCAGCGCGGCAAAAAGCCGGCTTTCCCCGGTGAGGCTCAGGCGGGCTATGTCCCCCATGGTATGGCAGCCGAGCAGCGCCAGGCGCCGGGTGGTTCCGGGCCCGACACGCCAGAAATCGGTCAGCGGCGTATGGCACCAGAGCTGTTCCCGGTACTGCGCTTCATTCAATTCCGCGATCCGCACCCCATCCTTATCGGCAGGGACATGCTTGGCAACAATATCCATTGCAATTTTCGCCAGATACAGATTGGTGCCGATGCCTGCGGTAGCGGTAATTCCCGTGTCGTGAAGAACATTCCGGATCATGGTGCCGGTCAGTTCACGGGGAGAAAGGCCGTAGGTTTCCAGATAGCCCGTAATGTCCATAAAACACTCATCGATGCTGTACACATGAATATCTTCGGAAGAAACATACTTCAGATAGATCCCGACAATCCGGGAACTGATTTTCTCATACAGTTTCATCCGCGGAGGCGCGATGATATAGGAAAGCCCGAGGGAGGGATCCGCGGCAAGGGCTTCCGCATCAAAGGAGAAGGATTTGAAATGGTACTGCCCGGTGCCGGGATTCTTGGGCAGCAGGCCGAGTGCGCACGCTTTTCTGAATCGTTCTTCGTTAAGCTCTTTTACCTGCCGGATGACTTCAAACAGCCGGGGCCTGCCCGGGATTCCGCAGGCCTTCAGGGAAGGGGAGACAGCGAGGCAGATGGTTTTGTCTGTCCGGCTGTCATCCGCTACGACCAGATGGGTCGTCAGCGGATCATATTTTCTGTCCGCAAGCTCCACACTGGCATAAAACGATTTCAGATCGATCGCGACGTAGGTTCTGTCCAACGCGTCCTCCTTTTCCGGCAAAACGGAGTTATTCCGTCTCCACAAACCAACGGCCGAACTGGCTGGCGAAGCGATTGCTGCCCCGCTCAAAGAAGAGATGCCGGATTTCTCCTTTGATCACAACCGTATAGCAGTCGCCGCGGAGCCCTTTTTCCACGGAAGACGCGGGGCGAAAATCCTTGACCGCGTCAATCCGGAAGGTGCGCCCATCCTTCCAGGTAATGGACCGGGGCTGCATGAATCCGGTGGCATCGAAGTCAGAATTTACCTGAACGTACACCCGCTCTGTCATTCGGGATCTCCTTCTTCCTTTTCCATCCGAACGGCTTCCTCATAAAGAACGGCTTCTTCGGGAGAGGGGATCATGCGATCCTCAATAACGCCCAGAACGCAGCCAATCAGCTCCGCCCCGTCTTCCTCCCAGGGAACAATATCGCCGTATGCCCGGTTCTGTGAATGCAGCCGGCCGGGCGCGGCCTCCTTGATCACGCAGCCGACACCCCGGAGACTGAATACACAAACCTTCCCCCACGCAGCTTCTGTACAATACCGGACAAGAACCCGGTCCCCATTGTGAAAACCAGGTTCCATGCTGTGCCCGGAGACGGTAATGATTTCGTTTGCCTGGGAAACGATGCCGCTGTTATACAGAAGCACTTCGCAAGGCTCAGAACGGACCTCCCAGCCGGATTCGCTTCCGGCGGCCGCGCACCTTCCGTAATCCGGTACGGAACGAAGCCGGCCGCGCACTTCCCGCAGAGCGCGGTGACGGCACTGACGGCGCATGGCTTCCCCGATCGCCCGGAAATCCTCCCGGGCGCGGGAATCCATCATTCTGTAGTCTTCCAGCAGCGCCTGCTCGCCGGGAGAGAGGGCGGCACCGATGCCCCGGATCCCGAAAAACTCGTTTGGCTCCACGCGGAGAACGGTGAAAAGTTTAAAAAGCGATTCCGGATCAGGACGGGAAAGGCCGCATTCCCAGTTTCTCACCGAACTGACGGAGACCTGCAGCGAACGGGCCAGGGCCTCCGCCGTCATGCGGGCATTCTTCCGGTACTTTTTGATTTTCAGGCCGAAACTTTCCAGATTCCGCTGCTTGGCTCCCCCTTTATCCATGGCAACCTCCTGATGTTCCGCATCTGTTATCAGCATAATAAACCAAGAACAATGGTTTTGTCAATCGGAAAATCCCACGAAGAATCAGGAAATTCTTCACAGAAAACCAAAGATGATGGTTAATCACGGGCACCCGGTTCTCTTCGGACAAGTTGTTTTTCCCCCGGTAGACAAACGGGCATTCTGTATGATAAAATAATATGATGCGTGGTGCCTTTTAAATTCCGGCTGCCGGAAACGGAATGAGGATGATATACGATCACCGCGACCGTCATCGTACACGGATCCCCTGAGGGAACCGCGAAAACCGTTTCCGCGTGGAGCCGTCCATTGCCCGTCCGGGAGGATTTATGTTGCTATTTGAGCCCTGTACGCTTGAACTTCTGAAGCGCCTGAAACCCTATTTCCGCAATCTGCCCACGCTCTGTTCGGATCTGTCCATGGGGACGATCTGGATGTGGCGCCAGGAACAGGAGGCGCAGATCTGTTTCCGGAACGACACGATAGTTCTCCGGCAGATGATGAACGGATATCCCGCTTTCACTTATCCGGCCGGCCCCGATGCGGACGGGATGCTGGATGCCTTGTCTGAGCAGGTTCGGGAGGAGGATATCGCGCTCCGGTTCTTTGCGCTGGATGAGGACACACTTCAGCGACTGCTTCGGGATCCCCGGTTTCCGCAGACGATGTGGGGATATGAGGCCAGATGGAGTGATTACCTGTATCATTTTGAACCGTATGCCGACATGAGCGGAAGTGAGCTGCGCAAAATCCGTTACAGGGTCAACCACTTTATCCGCCTTTACGGTGAGCCGGATATCCGTCCGCTGCTGCCGGAGCATATGCCTGCTGCGCTGGAACTGCTGAAGGCCTATACGCTGGAACACCCGGATATGGACAAACTGGAAGAAATGGAGCTTCGGCACAGCCGTGATCTGCTGGATGTTTATCATGCGCTGGACCTGCCGGCTGCCGGGCTTTGGGTGCAGGGCAGGCTTGCGGCCATCTGCATCGGGGAAGTGATTGGCCAGACGCTGATGATCCATGTGGAAAAAGCGCTGATGGCTTATACGGATATCTATCCGGTCATGCTCCGAGGCTTCATCCGGTATGTCCGGGACCTGGGATACGGTCCGCTGCGCTGGTTCAACTGGGAGGATGATTCGGGGGATCCCGGGATCCGCAGAGCCAAGGAACTCTATCATCCATTGCGGCAGGTGCATAAATACCAGGCGCATGTACGGGCGCCCGGGGCAAAAGTGGTGCAATATCCGGTGCTTCAGGCGGACAACGCGGTGCTCACCGCTTTCCGGGAAACGGATATGGAAGCCTATTACCGGATGAACACCGACCGGGAGAACAATCACTGGTGGGGCTACGATTACGAAGAGGATTTCACGCTGCCCCGATATCCGGATCCGGAGACATTCTACCGGTCCGTCCAGTACGATATGGCGGTCGGAGATTCGATGAACTTTGCTGTCAGGGAACGGGAGGACGGCCCGATGATCGGGGAAGCGCTGCTCTGGAACTTTACCGACGCGGGCAGCGCGGAAGTGGGCATGCGCCTGCTGCCGGAGTATCACGGCAGGGGAATCAGCAAGGCCGGGAATGTGCTGATCCGTTACGCGGAGGAAGAACTGGGCCTGCACACCCGGGCCAGATGCCTGAACAACCCGGATAATAAAAGTGCCCTGTATTCCGCAATTGCCTCAGGTTTTCGGGAAAGAAGACGGGACGATACCTGGATCTATCTGGATCGGGATTAAGGAGTGAAAACTGTCATGAAAGAAACAGGACAGCCAAAGAAGAAAACACTGAGCAAAAAATTCCTGGGATCTCTTGTGGTGATGGCATTGGTCATCTGTATTTGCACTGGGGTCATCGTAACCCTGATATACTATGATTCCCAGATGAAGGAGTACAGCAAGACCGCCTTCTCACTGGGCAAAATGGCCTCGGACTATATTGACGGGGATCGCGTCGCGGGTTATGTCACCACAATGCAGACGGACGAGTATTATGACCAGGTCCAGCATTTCATGGATATCCTGAAGCAGCGTTCCGGAGCATGGTATTACTATGTTTTTGTACATAACGGAGACGATCTGATCTATGTCTGGGACGCTTATTCCGATGAGGAAATGAACGTTCTGGGAGATCATGAGGAGTATATGGACAGGGCGCGCGGCGCCGTGGAGGAGCTGCTTACCTCCCCGAATCCCCCCGAGGACTTTATCGTTGCGTGGCACCCTGAATTCGGGCTCATCGGAACTGCCCGGGTTCCGATCTACGATTCGACCGGAAAGGGTGTCGCGGTGGTCGGTGTCGACCTGAATATGCCCAACGTCGTTCGCATGATGATGATCTTCCTGCTGAGCGTGATCGGCGTCGTTCTGGTCGTGACGGTGCTTGGCGGCGTTCTGTTCTATACAAAGATCAACCGCAACGTTCTCCGGCCGGTCAAAACACTGGAAAATGCCGCTGAGGACCTGGTGACAAACATCGATCAGGATGTGCCGTTCAGCGCGGATATCCATACGGGAGACGAGCTGGAATCGCTCGCGAACTCCTTCGAACAGATGGATCTTGGCCTGCGCCGTTACATTCATGAACTGTCCGCGGTCACGGCGGAGAAGGAACGCATCGGAGCGGAACTGAACGTTGCCACGCAGATCCAGGCGGATATGCTGCCGAGAATCTTCCCGGCTTTCCCGTCGCGCAAGGATTTTGATATCTATGCCTCAATGGATCCGGCGAAGGAAGTGGGCGGCGATTTCTATGACTTTTTCCTGGTGGATGACGATCATCTGGCTCTTGTCATGGCGGATGTATCCGGCAAAGGGGTGCCTGCCGCGCTGTTCATGGTTATCGCCAAGACGCTGATCAAGAACCGCGTGATGGCGGGGGACAGCCCCGAGGAGGCCCTTGCACATGTGAACGAGCAGCTTTGTGAAGGCAATGAAGCGCAGCTGTTTGTCACAGTCTGGCTGGCCGTCATCGAGCTGAGCACAGGCCGCGGCCTTGCTGCCAACGCGGGCCATGAGAATCCTGTGATCCGGAAAGCCAACGGATCCTACGAAATGATCGTTTACAAGCATTCCCCCGCAGTGGCTGTGATGGAAGGGCTGCGTTTCCGCCAGCATGAATTCCACCTTGACCCCGGGGACAGCCTCTTTGTCTATACGGACGGCGTGACGGAAGCAACGGACAGCCATAACGAGCTCTTCGGAACGGACCGGATGATCAGTGCGCTCAACAGCCGCCTGTCCGCAACGCCCGCCGAGCTCCTTCCCGCCGTCAAGCAGTCGATTGACGAGTTTGTCGGAGAAGCGCCCCAGTTTGACGATATTACCATGCTGAACCTGCAGTATTACGGGCCGTCTGCCGCGGCGGAAGAGGCTCAGCAATGACGGAAAACACCGGTTCCCTGACACAATCCACAGCCTTTCTCCGCACGGCCTACCGGGCTGCGGTGATTCCGGGAATCATCTCTTTCTTCAGCAGCAATCTGGCACTTCTGGCCGACGGAATCCTGGTGGGCCAGTATGTAGGTGTGAAGGGGCTGGCCGCGGTGAGCCTGAGCACACCCATCATCCTGCTGATCAACATGATTGCCGCCTGCCTTTCCTGCGGGGCGGAAACCCTTTGCGCCAGAGCGGTGGGGGAAAACCACGGGGATCAGGCGCAGCGGCTGTATTCCATTCATCTTACATTGATTCTGATTTTTTCCGCCGTCCTGATGGCAACGGGGATGTTCCTGATGGAACCGATCGCGAGCGGACTCTGCGGTGATGACCCGTCGCTGATTTCACTTGTCTGTGAATATACGCAGATCTATCTGCTGGCGGTTCCGGCGATTATGCTGACCTTCCCGCCTTTCTGGTTTCTGCCTCTGGAAGGGAAAAACGCCTCTGTATCCGTCATGATGCTGATCATGGGCATCGGGAATATCCTGCTGGATATTCTGTTCCTGTATGTTCTGCGCATGGGCGTACGCGGCGCGGCATTGGCCAGTGTTCTGTCCGCCGGGGCTGCTTCGGTCTTCGGCATGTGTTCGCTGCATACCGGAAGGCATACGTTTTCCCTGCGGCTTGTCCGGCCGTGCCTGAAGGAGCTTCTGAATATGGCCGGGGCAGGCAGCCCGGAAGCTGTCAGCAATCTTTTCCAGGCGCTGCGCGTGTTTGTCGTAAACAGCATTCTGCTCCGGCTGAGCGGCAATATGATGCTTGCCCAGTTTATGATCGCCCGGTTTACGGTTGTGAGTGCCATGGCGTCGCTGACCGAGGGTATTACCCTGGGGGTTCCGCAATCCGGTACAGCCATTCTGGGAGTATACAGCGGTGAGCGGGACAATCCGAGTATCCTTATTCTGCTGCGGCAGCAGCTGCGGATCGGCCTGATCGGCTGCGCACTGCTGGCGCTGCTTCTGTTCTTTGGCTCTTCCGCAATCGGCGGGATGTACCAGGTGAACGGAATGGAACTTCCCCTTGCGATGCTGGCCGTCAGCCTGTTCCCCACGCTTCTGATCAACATTCTTACCGGATTCTACCGTGTTTCCGGCCGGGAAATGCTGTCCAATATTCTCATTATATCGAGAACCTTCGTCTTCTGTGTGGTCAGCCTGCTGGTATTGTATGCGATCGGCGCGACACCCTGGCTCTTCCTGGTTACGGAGACGCTGCTGACGCTGCTGCTTTGGGCCGGCCTGACGTTCTTTATCCGGCGAAAGGAAAAGAATAAGCCCCTCAGCCGATGGCTGCTGATGGACAGATCGCTGGAGGACGGCGGGAACAGCATTAACTTTTCGAGCACGTCGGAAATGAACGCCATCTGTGAAGCGAGCGAGCGGATCGGCGCCTTCTGTGCGGATAACCAGATGGCTCCCAAACAGACAATGCGGGTCAGCCTGGCGCTGGAAGAAATGATGACGCTTATCACACAGTTCAATCCCGATACAGCCCTGAGCTTTGATGTGCGGGTTTTCTCTGTCCAGGGAGTCATCGGTATACGCATCCGATACGGAGGCATTGATTTCAACCCCCTTTCGCCGGAGTATGAAGACGATGAGCGCTTCATGGGAATCCAGATGGTGCGAAATCTTGCTGTGGAAACGATCTACCAGTGCACATTCGGCGTCAACAGCCTGCTGATCCTGATTGAATGATGCGCGGCGGATCCTGATTCCGGCCTCCATCGGGTATGAATTCCGGCAAACCATCTGAAATCAGGCTGAGGGAGGAATTTGAACGATGAAAAAAATGACAGCTCTGCTGCTGGTGACGGTGTTCCTGGCAGGATGCGGATGCGCTCCGGCAGACGGGCAGAAGGCCCCGGATTATATCCTGGAGGGATTTGACGGGGAATCGAGCAACTGCAACTGGGAAACAAACCTGTTCTTTACCAGGATGGAAGAAAAAACAGGCATCTCTTTCCAGTTCCGGGAATTTACCAGCTATACCAGCTGGCAGCAGCGTAAAAATGAAATCCTTGCGGGGGAAAACCTGCCGGATCTTCTGTTCAAGGCAGAACTGACCACGTCGGAAACGCGGGAGATGTATGAGGCGGGTGTGCTGACAGACCTGAAGCCTTACCTGGAGCAATACGCCCCGGATCTCTGGACGCTGCTGGAGGAGAATCCCGACGTGATGGCAGCTGTTTCCATGCCGGACGGTGCCATTCCCGCCCTTCCGGCTTTCAACTCACTGCAAAACAACGACGCCATGTGGATCAACGAGAAATGGCTGAAGCGGCTGGGACTCGAAACGCCAGAAACCGCGGATGAGCTGACTGAGGTCCTGCGGGCGTTCCGGGACCGGGATCCCAACGGGAACGGAAAGAAAGATGAAGTACCGCTGGCATTCATCGGAATGTGGGAACTCCGTTTTCTGGGACATGCCTTCGGGATCATTGACAACGATTACTATATCACCTGTACGGACGGAAAGGTCATCTCCTCACTGACGGGAGAGAATCAGCGCGCTTTCCTGACCTGGCTCCATGAACTTTGGGAGGAAAACCTGCTGGATCACAACGGATTCACGACTGCGGAGAGCCTGCGCCAGATCACGGATGAAAAACAGGATATTCCCTACGGGATGATTTTAAGTTCCACCCCGCTGACGGTGATTCCATCAGCATCGCTGAACCAGTATACGATGCTGATGCCCCTGAAATACGAAGGGAAGCAGGTGTACCGTGATCTGACCGGCAGCCTGATCCGGGGGACTTTTGCCATCACCTCCCGCTGCAAGGAACCGGAACGCCTGGTTCAATGGGTGAACGGACTCTATACGGAAGACGGAGCCCTGATGGCTCAGTACGGCCTGGAGGAGGAGGAATACAGCTGGCGGGAGGACGGCCTGTGGGAGTGGAAAGATGATCTGACCACGGTGGCGGAAGAGATTCTGCCCGGGCGCACCATCGCGAGCGGAGCGCCGATTCCCGGCATTTCCCCGGTGGATTTTCAGACAAAGTACGCGGATGAATATACGCGGAGCAATATTCTGCAGATGACGGAACTCAAGAAGCTGGCTGTGCTGCCGTATCCGCAGGTGGTTCTGACCCGGGAGGATGAACAGGCTGCCGCGGAAATTCAGAAGGAACTTGCGCCTTACGCGGAGCAAACCATGGCACGCTTTGTTACGGGAGATCTGCCGCTGGACGATGCCCACTGGCAGGCTTTCTGTGAGACAGTGAACGAAAAAGGACTGAAGGCCATGATCGCGATCTGGCAGAAGTACATCGATGAATTCGGAGGAAATCCATGAGCAGCGGAGAGCATATGATTCAGAGGCTCGAAGGCCGGGAAAACGTTCAGAAGCTGATGCATCTTTACGGACCGTCGCGGGAAATGGCGGAAAAGCAGCAGCGCCGTTATGCCGCACTGATCCGCCGCCATGAAGAACTTTTCGGCGACCGCGGGGAAATTGCGCTGATCAGCGCGCCGGGGCGGACGGAGATCGGCGGCAATCATACGGATCATAACAACGGGAGAGTTCTGGCAGCAGCCGTCAACCTGGATGCGCTGAGCGCGGTGACCCCCAGGGAAGACCTGAAGGTCCGCTTTTTCAGCGAAGGATATCCGGCCATTGAAATGGATCTGGAGGATTTAAGCATTCATCCGGAGGAACAGGGAACAACGCGTGCGCTGATCCGCGGGGTAGCAGCCGGTATGCAGGATGCCGGATACAGGATCGGCGGATTCGACGCGGCGGTGACCTCCACCGTGGCCGGCGGCAGCGGACTGAGCAGTTCCGCAGCACTGGAAGTGATGCTGACCGGTGTGCTGGATGCACTGTACAACCGGTTTGACATGCCCTATATCCTTCGGGCACAGATCAGCCAGCAGGCGGAGAATATGTATTTCGGCAAACCGTCCGGATTGCTGGATCAGATGGCCAGCGCGGCCGGAGGATTGGTGACCGTGGACTTTCAGGACACGAAAAAACCGAAAGTCCGGGCACTGCAGTATGATTTCGCGAAGAAGGGGTACGCACTGGTGGTGGTTGCCACCGGCGGAAGCCATGCGGACCTGACGCCGCATTACGCGGCTATTCCCGCGGAAATGAAGGCAACGGCAGCACTGTTCGGCCAGGATACGCTGCGGGGAGTGACTGAAGCGCAGCTGCTGGCAAAAGCCGGTGAAATCCGGGCGAAGGCAGGGGACCGTGCGCTGATGCGGGCCATTCACTTTGTTACGGAAAACGATCGGGTACCGGAACAGGTGAAGATGCTTGAAGAGGGCCGGATGAAGGATTTCCTTCAGCTGATTATCGACAGCGGCCGAAGCAGTTTCATGTACCTGCAGAACGTGTATGCCCCCGGTACGGATCAAAGCCTGAGCCTGGCGCTGTGCATGGCAGAAAGCCTGCTGAAAGGGCGGGGGGCCTGGCGCATTCATGGGGGAGGATTCGCAGGTACGACGCTGAACTTTGTACCGCTGGAGATGACCGGTGAATTTGTGGAGACAATGAACAGTGCCTTTGGCGCAGGAGCCTGTACGGTGCTGAACATCCGGCCGGAAGGAGTCGCATGGCTGAGAGGCTGACCGAAACGAACAGCGCAGCGGAAACGCGCGATCTGGGAGAACAGCTGGCTGCGGAACTGCAGGCGGGGGATGTGGTACTCCTGGAAGGGGATCTCGGCGCAGGGAAAAGCGAGCTGACACGCGGAATTGCCCGCGGGCTTGGCGTGACGGAGACCGTGACCAGCCCGAGCTTTACGATTCTGAATGTTTATGAAAGCGGACGATGCCCCCTGTACCATTTTGACTGGTACAGGCTGGAAAGCGCGGAGGAGCTTTACGAGCTGGGACTGGATGAGTATCTGGGCGGAGACGGCATCGCCGTAGTGGAATGGCCGGAACGATGCCCGGAGGCAATTCCGGAAAGAACCCTGCGGATCCGGCTGGAGGACACCGGGGAGGAAAACCGCAGGAGGATCACCATTCATCATGCGGAATAATTCCGGACGGAGCAAAAGAATATGAAACTGCTGGTGATTGATACATCCGGACCTGTCTGCGGTACGGCGGTTATGGATAACGAACGTGTTCTGTGCGAATACATCGCACAGAACAGGAATACCCATTCCACCAATCTGCTTCCGATGACAGAAGCAGCACTGACTTCCGCAGGCCTTGCGCTGGAAGAACTGGACGCTGTTGCCGCCGTGACCGGACCGGGGAGTTTTACCGGGGTGCGGATCGGAGTGGCGACAGCCAAAGGATTGGCGCACGGGGCCGGCATTCCCTGCATTCCGGTGGACGCGCTGGAAGCATTGAGCCTCTCGGCCGGCCTGTTTGACGGGGTGATCTGTCCCATCCAGGACGCCCGGGCGGGGCAGGTGTACGGCGCGGCATTCCGGAACGGGAAACGGCTGATGAAGGACGAAGCGCTGAAACTGGAAGAATTTCTGGAAAGAATTAAGCCGATGGGAAACCGTTTTCTTTTTCTTGGGGACGGAATGCCGGTTCATCGTGAAAGCATCCGGCAGTTCCTGGGCGGACAGGCGGAGTTCGCACCGGCGTACCTGTGTTACCTGCGGCCTTCCGCTGCCGGCTGGGCTGCCCTGCATTCCGCAGAACGCACGGATTACCTGAACCTGCAGGCCTCCTATCTGCGGCCTCCGAACGCACAGAAGAATAAAAAACTGCTGGAAGCGATGGGAATGAATCCGAAATGACGAAAGAGCCTGTAACCATCCGACGGATGCGGCTGAAGGATCTGGACGCAGTGACGGAGATTGAAAACGCGACTTTCGCAATCCCCTGGAGCCGGGAAAGCTTCCGGCAGGAGCTGGAAAGAAACGTGGCAGCGCGGTACCTGGTTGCAGAGACAGAGGGACAGGTCGCCGGCTACGCAGGCGCATGGGTGATCCTGGATGAGAGCCACATCACCAACATCGCTGTCAGGGAAGAATGCCGCGGCCGGGGCATCGGCAGACAACTGACATACGCGCTGCTGCAGTATCTGTCCAACCTCGGAGCAAGCTACGCAACCCTGGAGGTGCGGGTGAGCAATGAAAGAGCCCAGCGCCTGTATGAAAGCCTGGGGTTTATCCGTGTGGGGAAAAGGAAACGTTACTATGAGGACAACCAGGAGGATGCCTGGCTGATGGTCTGTGAACAAATGCCTGACGCAGATCCGGATTTTGAGGAGCGGGAGGATCAAGCATGAACGGAAACAAATGGAAAGCTTCCGCTTTTTTTCTGATATTTCTGACAGCCCTCTGCCTGGCTTCCTGCGCGTCAGGCGCAACGGAAGCCGAAAACCTGACGGCGGAATGCAAAATAAAACTGTGCGCAAAAGGACAGCAGGTAAAGCGGATCACAGACGAGGATTACCGGACATACTGGGAAAGCGGCAAGATGAAAAGCCCCTATGTGACCATCCACAGCGAACGTCCGATATACGGCCTGTACCTGTGCTTTCAGAAGAAACCGGACGCTTATGAAATACAGGGAAAGAACGGTACGACCCTGGCTGCGGGAGACACACGGTATCATCATGTGTTCTATGCGCTGAAGGGAGAGACGGATCTCAGGATTCAAGCGCTGGGAGACGGGAAGATCACTATGGGGTTCAATGAAATCTTCGCCTTCGGCGAGGGAGATATTCCCGGGTGGGTGCAGCGCTGGGAGGAGCCGGAGGGAGAGACGGATCTGCTTTTTCTCGCAGCCCATCCGGACGATGAACTGCTGTTTATGGGAAGCGCGATTGCAACCGCGGCGCTTGTCGACCATCGGAATGTACAGGTGGCTTATCTGACACCCAGCAATACCACCCGCAGAAGCGAAGCGCTGAACGGATTGTGGACACTGGGGCTTCGCCGGTATCCTGAATTCGGGCCCTACAGCGACCGGTATGCAAAAACCGGAAAGCTGCAGGATGCCTATGATATGATCAAAGGGGGAAAAAAAGAAGTCCGGCGGTGGGTTACGGAGATGATCCGGAAATACAGGCCAAAAGTGATGGTGACGCATGACCTGAACGGGGAATACGGGCATCCGCAGCATAAAATGCTGGCAGATGCCGCCGCAGCCAGTTTTGAACTGGCCGCTGAGCCGGAACAGTATCCGGAATCCGCTCAGGCCTACGGAACCTGGCAGGTACAGAAACTGTATCTTCATCTGTACGGCGGCGAGGAGGATCAGACCCGGTTTGACTGGAGCATTCCCCGGGCGGAGTTTGGCGGACTGACGGCCAATGAACTGTCGCAGAAAGCGTTCGAAATGCATGTGACGCAGGCAGGAATGGGAAAGAAGTATAACGGAAAGCTGGTTCCCTTTTCCGTGGAGGAATACGGTGTCAAGCGCTATCCGAACAACTGCTTTGGATTGTATATCAGTACGGTCGGGCCGGATACGGCACACGACGATTTTCTGGAGAATACCGGCGAGGTGGATGAGGGACAATGAAAAAGATCTGGATCTGGCTGATGACAGCGGTGCTGCTGTGGGGGATGGCTTTTCCGGGAGCCGCGGAGATGCTGTCCATACCGGAATGGGCGGAAGTGACACTGAATGAACGGGGATTTCTGGATGCGGGAGAGTATGTGCTGGAGGATGAGGAAAACGGGCACTGGATGTATGTGAGCCCGACACTGCGCATACAGATTGAACGGACATGGGAGACACCGGAAAAAGTAAAGAAATCAGATGCCGCGCAGTCCTTTTACTGCTTTACGGCAGAAATCTGGTGCGACACTGAACAGGGAGAACTGCCGATGACGGTCTGGTCCGATCCGGAGAATCCGCGGGGCAAGAATACCCAGAAGATCATCCGCGAGATCGCCGCGGAACAGAATCTGGTTTTTGCCACCAGCACGGATTATTATACATACCGGGTGGACAAAAAGAAGAAAAACGGGGGCCCTGTGGGCATCGTGATCCGGAACGGAGAGATTCTGTATGATTCCCCGGTAAAAAACCGGGAAAAGAGTATGCCGAATTACGATACGCTGGCCCTGTTTGCCGACGGCCATGCGGAAAGCCATCCCAACACCGGAAAGAAAGCAAAGGAATATCTGGCCGAAGGCGCGCTGCAGGTGTACACCTTTGGCCCCTGCCTCGTGCGGGACGGCGAGCTGACGGAGTTTATCACGAAGCATGCCAACAGAAAGCTGAACCCCCGGCACGCCTTCGGCATGGTGGAACCGGGGCATTACATCGACGTCATTTGCGAAGGACGATTAAAGAAAACCAACGGATCCACGGGTGTGATGATGGAAAACCTCGCGCAGATCATGAAGGACCGCGGATGCCGGATCGCAGTGAATCTGGACGGCGGACAGACCGCGGTGATGGCCTTCATGGGGAAGCAGCTGAACATGGTTCAGAAGAGCGATCCAAACGGCCGCGCCACCTTTGAAGTTCTTGCTTTCGGAAAGATCCGCGAAGAATAAAAAAACCTTGACAGTGCAATGGAAGAGTGATATTCTACTCGGGTAAGCCGCTCGGGAGAGGTCTGTCCAAATGCGCTTGCGCAACCTCGAAATCCCGGCGAGTATGTAATCAGGAGGTGCTGTCCCATGTATGCTATTATCGCAGCGGGCGGCAGGCAATACCGTGTATCCCAGGGTGATGTGATCTACATCGACAAAGTCAACCAGGAAGCTGATTCCGCGATTTCCTTCGACGTGCTGATGATCGGCGGCGACGGAGACGTGAAAGTCGGAAACCCCGTTCTGGAAGGTGCCAAGGTTGAGGGCAAGGTTCTGGCTCAGGTAAAGGGTGAGAAGATCACCGTTTACAAGTACAAGAGCAAGAAGGATTCCAGCCGGAAGATCGGCCATCGTCAGCCTTACACCAAGGTGGAAATCACGGCGATCAACGCGTAATGATTTCCGCGACGCTGTACCGGGAAGGCGATAACCTGACCGGATACAAAGCCAAAGGGCACAGCGGATGGGCAGACGCGGGCGGAGATATCATCTGCGCTGCGGTATCTGTGCTGACCTGCAACTGTGTCAACTCACTGGAGAAGATCTGCAATGTTGTTCCCCGGATCACGGAGGAGAACGAGAAGAGCGGAATTCTCGCATTCGAGCTTCCCGAAAGGACAGAGGCCGAGAACGAGAAAGCCCAGATCCTGATGAAGTCCCTGAAGCAGGGGCTGAGCGATCTTGCAGCATCTTATCCGGAATATGTTCGCCTGAGCATTCAAACACTTTCCCATTAAGGAACGGAGGAAACGACCATGATGAAGCTTAATCTTCAGTTTTTCGCCCATAAAAAGGGAATGGGCTCCACCCGGAACGGGCGCGACAGCGAAAGCAAGCGCCTTGGGCCGAAGCGGGCGGACGGACAGATGGCCCTCGCGGGCAACATTCTGGTTCGTCAGCGCGGCACCCATATCCATCCCGGCCACAATGTCGGCATCGGTAAGGATGATACCCTCTTCGCCAAGACGACGGGGATCGTCCGGTTCGAGCGCCTGGGCAAGGACCGCAAGCAGGTTTCCGTGTATCCTGTGGAGACCGCGGCCGAAGCTCAGTAATAGACTGAACGGAAGAAGATGGGCTGTTGCGCCGCAACAGCCCGTTTTGCATACATAAAAGGAGGAAGACGCCATGGAAGAGAAGCGCAGCACCTATTACATCACCACACCCATTTACTATCCCTCCGGGAACATGACCATCGGCCACACCTATACGACGGTCGCGGCGGATACCATGGCGCGCTTCAGGAAGATGCAGGGGTACGATACATATTTTCTGACCGGGACAGACGAACATGGGCAGAAGATTGAAAAGAAAGCCGCCGAAGCCGGCGTAACCCCGATCGAGTATGTGGATCAGATCGTCGCGGCAACGAAAGATCTGTGGAAGCTGATGGATATCAAATATGACGACTTCATCCGCACCACGGAGGAGCGCCACATGAAGATTGTCCAGAAGATCTTCCGGCAGTTCTATGAGCAGGGGGATATCTATAAGGCGACCTATGAAGGGATGTACTGTACGGACTGCGAAAGCTTCTGGACACCCACGCAGCTCGCCGAGAAAGAAGGCGTCAAGGTCTGTCCCGACTGCGGCCGGCCCTGCAAGCCCATGCAGGAGGAAAGCTATTTCTTCAGGATGAGCAAGTATCAGGATTGGCTGATCGACTATATCGAGACGCATCCCGAATTTATTCAGCCGGCGAAGCGGGCCAACGAGATGCTGACGAATTTCCTTCGTCCGGGACTGCAGGATCTGTGTGTCAGCCGGACGAGTGTGAAATGGGGTGTTCCGGTGGACTTCGACGAGAAGCACACCGTCTATGTCTGGATTGACGCGCTGAGCAACTATATTACCGCGCTGGGCTACGGCACAGAGCAGGATGACAAGTTCCGGAAATACTGGCCGGCGGATGTGCACCTGGTCGGTAAGGAGATTGTCCGGTTCCACACGATCTACTGGCCAATCATGCTGCATGCCCTGGGACTGCCCCTGCCAAAGCAGGTGTTCGGCCACGGCTGGCTGCTCTTCGGCAATGACAAGATGAGCAAATCCAAGGGAAATGTGGTTTATCCGCAGCCCATTGTCGCCCGTTACGGCGTGGATCCGCTTCGGTATTATCTCATGAGGGAAATGCCCTTCGGCGCGGACGGGAATTACACCAATGAATCCTTTCTGACGCGGATGAACGCCGATCTGGCGAACGATCTGGGCAACCTGGTCAGCAGAACCGTCGCGATGATTGAGAAATACTTCGACGGAATTGTGCCGGCATGGGATGAAACCGCAGAGGAACCCGTCGGCAACGATCTGCGGAAACACTGCGCGGAGCTTCCGGACCTTGTGAACGAGCAGATGGACAAGCTCCAGTTTTCACAGGCACTGACAGAAATCTGGAAAGTGATCGGCGAATGCAATAAGTACATTGACCTGACGCAGCCGTGGATCCTGTGCAAGGATCCGGAAAAGAAAGGCCTGCTGGGCAATGTGCTGCGCACCCTGGCGGAATGCGTACGGTTCGCGGCGGTCCTGATCGGGCCGTTTATGCCCTCGACACCGTCCCGTATCTTCGCGCAGCTGGGAATTACCGATGAGAACCTGAAAACCTGGGATTCCCTGAAGAACTACGGAGCGCTGACCGGCGGAACCCGGGTTTGCAAGGGCGACGCCCTGTTCCCCCGCATTGACGTGATGAAGGAACTGGAAGCGCTCAGCGGAAAGGATACGGAAAAGGAAGAAAAGAAGGCGGAAAAGGCGGAGCAGAAACAGGACAAGAAAACCGGAAAAGCCGAAAAGAAACAAGATGAGCCGGAATATCCGCCGGAAATCGCCATTGACGATTTCTTCAAATGCAAAATTCAGGTAGCGCGAGTCATTGCCTGTGAGAAGGTGGAAAAGAGCAGCAAGCTGCTGAAGTTCACCCTGGGACTGGGAAAAGACGGCGAGCGAACCGTCGTCAGCGGTATTCAGAAGTGGTATGCTCCGGAAACGCTGGTCGGGCGGCAGGTCGCGGTGATCACCAACCTGAAGACGGCAAAACTGGCAGGGATCGAAAGCCAGGGCATGATTCTGAGCGCGATGGACGAGAACGGAAATCTGCGGCTGATGAGTGTTGAAGAAGGCGTGGAGGACGGTGCAATCATCGGATGACCGAATGGTTTGACAGCCACTGCCATGTGGATGAGGAAAAATTTAACGAGGACAGGGATACCGTGCTGGCGCGCATGCGTGAGCACGGTATTACCCGTTTTGCGGTCATCGGCAGCGATATGGAAACCTCACGGCATGCCATTTCCTTCGCGGAGGAACACCCCGGCGCCGTGGCAGCCGGGGGGATTCATCCTCACGAAGCAAAAGGCTTCCGGGAAAAAGACTGCGAAGAGATCGCGGCCTGGTGGCGCAGCGGAAAAATCCGGGCCATCGGGGAAATCGGACTCGACTATTACTATGATTTCAGTCCCCGGGACGTACAGCGGGAAGTCTGCATCCGCCAGATGCAGCTGGCCTGGGAGATCGGCGCACCTGTGGTTTACCATATCCGGGACGCGCACGGAGACATGCTGGAGATCATGAAAAGCATGAAAGAGAAGCTGACAGGCGGAATCATCCATTGCTTCTCCGGCAGCGCGGAGAGCGCGAAAGAATACCTGAAGCTCGGGTATTCCATTTCCTTTGCGGGACCGCTGACCTTCCGGAAGGCACCGAAGCTCCGGGAAGCGGCGCGGCTGATTCCCAGGGACCGGCTGCTGATTGAAACAGACAGCCCCTACATGGCGCCGGAACCGGTGCGCGGCACCCGAAACGAACCGGCAAACGTACGGTATGTGGGAATAAAGCTGGCCGAGATCCGGGGAGAAACACCGGAAGAAGTCGCAGCGTATACCACGGAAAATGCCATGCGCATATACGGCATGCGGAAGACACAGGAATAGAGAATGGAACTGTATTATCTGATCGCGTTTGCCCTGTCATGTTTGCTCACGGGTGTTTACATGTTCATCTGGCACAGGCATTTCGATGTGCACATCACCCTGGTTTTTGTGCTCGCGCCGGTGACCAATATGGGATTTTGGATGATGGCCCGGGCACAGTCGCAGGAGGCAGCCATTGTGGCGTTTAACATGACCTTCCTGGGCGGCTGTTTTCTTGAACTGATGGTCATGCTGATGGTTTTCAGCCTGTGCGACATTCATCTCAGCCGATGGATTAAAACCGGGATGCTGATCATCAGTGCCACGGTTTATGCCTTTACTCTGACGATCCGTGACGGAGGGCTGTTTTACAAATCGCTGGAGTTTGTCCGGGAGGGAAACGCAGCTTATCTGCAGCGGGAGTACGGTCCGGTTCACTCTGTGTTCCGTGGGCTGGTGGCTGTTTATTTTGCCATGAGCCTGGCGTGTATTCTGTACAGCTTCTGGAAAAAGAAGCAGATTTCCAGGAAAATACTTGCTTTGCTGTTTCTGCCGGTTGTGGTGGCTGTAATCTGCTACTACGGAGGAAGAAGACTGGTTCCCCATATTGAACTGATGCCGGTAGCATATGCGTTCGGACAGATCATGTACCTGACAATCGTTCTGAAAATCGGGCAGTACGATGTGGAAGATACGGCCGTGGATACCATGGTGCAGACCGGCAGCACCGGGCTGGCCACCTTTGACTTTCATTATCATTACCTGGGAAGCAATCAGACCGCCAAGGAAGTTTTTCCCGAACTGAACAATCTGACCGTGGACCTTTCCATCCGGCGCAGCAGAACGCTGCAGAGCCTGATGACCCCCTGGATGGAGGAGTTTCTGGAAAACCCGGCCGATGACAGGCACCTGCAGGAGAAAAACGGAAAGATTTATCTGATTACCACAAGCTGGCTGTACAACGGAAAACGCCGCAAGGGGTATCAGCTGACCATTCTCGACGATACGAAAAACCAGGAGAATATCCGCCTTCTGAACGACTATAATGACAAGCTGGAAGCAGAGGTCCGCAGAAAGACGGAGCATATCGTGGAGATGCACGACCAGCTGATCATGAGCATGGCAACCATGGTGGAAAGCCGGGACAACTCCACCGGCGGGCATATCCGACGGACCAGTGAAGGCGTCAGGATTCTGACCGCCGCGATGCAGAGGGATCCGGACAATGCGCTGGGCGAGGAGTACCGCCGCAATCTGATTAAAGCCGCGCCCATGCACGATCTGGGGAAGATCGCCGTGGACGATGATGTGCTGCGCAAGCCGGGGCGCTTTACGCCTGAAGAATATGAGGAAATGAAAAAGCACGCGCCGGAAGGCCTCCGTATCGTGCATGAGATTCTGAAGGGGACAGACGACGATGTTTTCCGGAAAATTGCGGAAAATGTGGCGCATTACCATCATGAGCGGTGGGACGGGAACGGATACCCCGAAAAACTGAAGGGGGAAGAAATCCCGCTGGAGGCCCGGATCATGGCAGTGGCGGATGTATACGACGCCCTGGTCAGCAAACGGGTATATAAAGAAAAAATGTCCTTTGAGAAGGCAGACGCCATTATGATGGAAGGAATGGGATCCCAGTTTGATTCTTCGCTGGAGAAGTATTATGTGGAATCCCGTCCTGCCCTGGAAGCCTATTACAGCAGCCTGGAATGAGAACACCGGACATGGGGAGGCAATCACCTTGCAACTGAATGAGCTGAAGCCCGGAAAGACCGCGCGGATTGAGGAAGTCGGCGGGGAAGGCGCCCTGCGGCAGCATTTTCTGGATATGGGGCTGATTCCCGGAGTGGACGTCACGATGGTCAAGCTGGCTCCGATGGGGGATCCGATGGAGCTGATGATCCGCGGCTATGAACTGACGCTGCGCCTGGAGGACGCGGGGAAGATCCGTATCACGCCGGTGGAAGCGGCGGAACAGACCCGGAAGGATCGGGAGAACCGGAAAAAAATCCACCATCCCGGCCTGGGTGAAGAAGGAATCTTTCACCCAAAGGGAACGGGGGACCCGCTGCCGGAGGGAACGATCCTGACCTTTGCGCTGGTCGGAAACCAGAACAGCGGGAAAACGACGCTTTTTAACCAGCTGACGGGCTCCAACCAGCACGTCGGAAATTTTCCCGGCGTAACAGTGGACCGGAAGGACGGCGCAATCCGCGGGCATGCGGATACATCCATCACGGATCTGCCCGGTATTTATTCCATGTCTCCCTATTCCAGCGAGGAACTCGTTTCCCGGGACTTTGTCCTGAAGCAGAAGCCAAAGGCCATCATCAATATCGTGGATGCCACGAACCTGGAGCGTAACCTGTATCTGACGATGCAGCTGCTGAAGATGGAAATCCCGATGGTTGTCGCGCTGAACATGATGGATGAGCTGCGGGGAAACGGCGGCACGGTGGATCTTAACGCAATGGAGGCGATGCTCGGCGTCCCGGTGGTGCCGATTTCCGCGGCAAAAAACGAGGGCGTGGATGAGCTTGTCCGCCACGCGATCCACATCGCAAAGTATCAGGAAAAGCCGCTGGAGCAGGATTTCTGCAGCCCGGAGGATCATGAGGGTTCCATGCACCGGGCGCTGCACGCAGTGAGCCACCTGATTGAAGATCACGCGGAACGGAACGGGATTCCCGTGGAGTTTGCCTCGGCCAAGCTGATAGAGGGAGACGCGCAGATTGCCTCCCTGCTGGAGCTGGATGAAAACGAGAAGGAAATGTTGGAACACATTGTGCTGCAGATGGAAAAGGAGCGGGGGCTGGATGCCAGCGCCGCCATCGCGGACATGCGGTTCGATTATATTGAACGCGTATGTGAACAATGCCTGATCCGCCCGCGGGAAAGCCGGGAGCATGCCCGAAGCAGAAAGATCGACCGGGTACTGACCGGCAAGTATACCGCGATTCCGCTGTTCATCGGAATCATGGCACTTGTCTTTTTCCTGACGTTTTTCCTGATCGGCCCGAAACTGCAGGACCTGCTTTCCTCGGGGATTGAATCTCTGGCAGAACTGACTGCGCGGGCAATGGAAGCGGTGCATGTAAATGAAGTGATCCAGAGCCTGGTACTGGGCGGGATCTTCGAAGGGGTGGGCAGCGTGCTGAGCTTCCTGCCGCTGATTGTGATTCTGTTCTTCTTCCTGTCGCTGCTGGAGGACAGCGGATACATCGCGCGGGTGGCGTTTGTCATGGATAAGCTGCTGCGGAGGATCGGCCTGAGCGGCCGGAGCATCGTGCCGATGCTGATCGGGTTCGGCTGTACGGTGCCGGCGGTGATGTCCACCCGGACACTGCCCAGCGACCGGGACAGGAAGATGACGATCCTGCTGACGCCCTTTATGTCCTGCACGGCCAAGCTGCCGATCTACAGTTTTTTCGTGGCGGCGTTTTTCCCGCGGTACAGCTGGCTGATTATCACAGGACTGTATCTGTTCGGGATTGTGATGGGGATTCTGGCGGCGCTGTTTTACAAAAAGACCCTGTTTAAGGGGAATGCCGTTCCCTTTGTCATGGAGCTGCCGAATTACCGGATTCCGAGCCCGCGGAACGTCATGCTGCTGATGTGGGAAAAGGCCAAGGATTTCCTGCAGCGGGCGTTTACGGTGATTCTGATCGCAACCATCGTGGTGTGGTTCCTGAAGAGCTTCAATTTCCACCTGAACCTGGTGGAAAATTCGCACGACAGTATGCTTGCGGTCATTTCCGGAGCGATCGCTCCCATCTTTGCTCCGCTGGGCCTGGGGGACTGGCGGATGGTGACGTCCCTGGTCAGCGGATTCATGGCGAAGGAGAGCGTGGTTTCCGTGATGGGCGTGCTGTTCGTGAACGAAGCCGGGCTGACGGCACAGGTCAGTTCCCTTGCAGCGTCTTCCATGCTGGTGTTCTGCCTGCTGTACACGCCCTGTGTCGCGGCGGTCGCGTCCATCCGGCGGGAGATGGGCCGGGGCTGGGCGCTGTTCACCGTGCTCTGGCAATGCGGTATCGCCTGGATTGCGGCGCTGTGTGTGCGGCTGATCGGCATGCTGTTCGGAGCGGGGTGATCGGATGAATTTCTGGGATATCCTGATTCTTGCCGCCGTCGCGGGGCTGGCTGTCCTGGCTATCCGTACGCTGCGCCGGAAAAACAACAGCGGAGGGTGTTCCTGCGGCTGCGGCGGCTGCGCCGCCGACTGCAAAAAGAGAAAGCAGGAAAAGGAGACAAAAGGCTGAAAATCTGATATGATGATGGCGCACAGACAGGAGGCGCGCGATGGGAAAGATCGTGGTTGTGGCCGAAAAGCCCAGCGTCGGGCGGGATATCGCCCGGGTCATCGGATGCAGGACTTCGGGAGACGGATGCCTGATCGGCGAACGGTATATCGTGACCTGGGCGATCGGCCACCTGGTCACGCTGGCGGAGCCGGACGAGATGGACCCACAGTACAAAAAGTGGTCCTTTGCAACGCTGCCGATTCTGCCGCAGGAGATTCCGCTGAAAGTCATCTCCGCCACACGGTCCCAGTTCTCAAAGATAAAAAAACTGATGAACGACAGGGAAACGGATTCCCTGATCTGCGCCACGGATGCCGGACGGGAAGGCGAACTGATTTTTCGTTATATCTATGAGAAGGCAGGATGCAGAAAACCCTTTGACCGGTTATGGATCTCCTCGATGACGGATGAAGCGATCCGCGAGGGCTTTCAGGCAATCCGCCCGGGCGGGGATTACGACGGCCTGTATGAAAGCGCCCGGTGCCGCAGCAGGGCGGACTGGCTGGTGGGCATGAATGCCAGCCGAGCGTTTACGCTGAAATACAATACACTGCTGAGTGTGGGCCGGGTCCAGACGCCGACGCTGGCCATCCTGGTCAAAAGAAAAAAGGAAATCGAGGAATTCAGACCGGAAGGATACTGTACGCTGACGGCGGATTTCGGCGATTACCGGGGCATTCTGTTCTCCGACAAACTGGATCCGGATACGCACCTGAAAACAAGGCAGGACGCGGAGGCAGCGGCCGCGGAGGTCATGGGCAGGGAAGGCCGGGTGACACAGGCGGAGACGGTGCGGAAGCATGAGCTTCCGCCGCAGCTTTACGATCTGACCAGCCTGCAGCGGGATGCGAACAGGCTGCTGGGTTTCACAGCGGACAAAACCCTGAAAACAGCACAGAGCCTATACGAAACACACAAAGCACTGACCTATCCGCGGACGGACAGCAGGTATTTGCCGCCGGATATGATCCCCCGGGTGGTTCAGACAATGAAACTGCTGCCGGAGGCATACCAGTCGTTTGTGCCAGGCGCGCTGCCCGGCGGGAAACTGCCGGTTACCCGGAGAACAATCGACGCGTCCAAGGTGACGGATCACCATGCCATTCTGCCGACCGCAAAGAAGGCGGATATGAGCCGCTTTACGGAGGATGAGCGAAAACTGTACGACCTGGTGGCCCGGCGGATGCTGGCAGCCTTCCATCCGGCCTGTGACTATGATGCCACCCGGATTGTGACAGCGGTCGGAGACCGCACTTTCCGGACCAACGGGCGTGTTGTCGTGAATAACGGATGGCATGATGTGCCGCCGATGGAGAAACCGCCGAAGCCGAAAAAGACATCCTCTCCGGAAGAGGAGGAACAGGGGCAGCTGCCGGCGCTGCAGGCCGGTGAACGGCGGACGGTGCGGGATACCGTCATCCGGGAAGACCAGACCAAACCGCCGGCGCCGCATACGGATGCCAGCCTGCTGGCCGCCATGGAGACTGCCGGCAAGGACCTGGACGATGAGGAACTGGTCCGGCAGATGAAGGGAAGCGGGATCGGGACGCCGGCCACCCGGGCGGCAATCATCGAGCGGCTGCTGAAGGTGGGATATGCAGCCCGGCGCGGGAAAACGCTGAACGCAACGGAAAAAGGCGTTATGCTGATTGACGTTATGCCCCAGGAGATTGCCAGCCCGGAAATGACCGGCCGCTGGGAACTGGCACTGCATGAGATCACGGACGGGAAACAGGATCCGGAGCGCTTTATGGACGGAATCCGGAAGATGAGCAGCTTCCTGGTGGATTAT
Source organism: Clostridia bacterium (assembly GCA_017541105.1). GTDB lineage: Bacteria > Bacillota > Clostridia > Christensenellales > Aristaeellaceae > Aristaeella. The sequence goes on along the minus strand of JAFXZS010000014.1, from coordinate 10,834 downwards.
GCACGGGACCGGGCGAAGCCGCTGAACTTTCCGGAGGATGTCCGGCGCGGGCGTGGAAAAGGAAAGAAATCCGTCCCTTCCGCGGTTCTGGAGGGTACGGTCTGCCCGTTGTGCGGAAAGGGCAAAGTGCGAGAAACCGCGCTGGCTTTCGGATGCACGGAATCGGGGTGCAAATGCACAATCTGGAAGGATTGCCTGCAGCGGGGAGGCGGACCCGCGCTGACGACGAAGATTATGACGTTACTGCTTGAGAAAAAGCAACTGAAGGGATCTACCGGCATCCTGATGATCCGCGAGGGGGAAATTCTCTTCTATCCAAACGGAAGCGAAACGCCCAGCGTGAGCAGATCCCTGATTTACGAAAAGAAAACCGGCAGGGGCTGATATGCCTGATTCCGCTCCGGTGTGCCACACACCGGATGCGTTCCGGTGAAATTCTGAGAGAATGCATGAGGAGACAGGAAGACCATGAAGATCATGCTCGTTTTCGGCACCCGGCCGGAAGCCATCAAAATGTGCCCGCTGGTAAAGGAACTGAAACAGCGGGAAGGAACCGAAACGCTGGTCTGCGTGACAGGGCAGCACCGGGATATGCTCCGGCAGGTGCTGGACGCTTTTGACGTACAGCCGGATTATGACCTGGCGATTATGAAAGAACGGCAGACTTTGTTTGACATTACCACCCATGTTTTGGAAGGCATGCGCACAGTGCTGGAAAAGGAACATCCGGATGTGGTTCTGGTACACGGCGATACCAGCACAACTTTTGCCGCCGCTCTGAGCTGCTTTTACCTTCAGATTCCGGTGGGCCATGTGGAAGCCGGATTGCGGACCTACGATCTGTTTTCTCCTTATCCGGAGGAATACAACCGGCAGGCGGTTTCGATCATCGCCAGGTACAATTTCGCGCCAACAAAGCTGAGCCGGGACAATCTCATCCGGGAAGGGAAAAATCCGGAGCATATCTTTGTGACAGGGAATACCGTGATTGACGCACTGAAAACGACTGTGCGGAAGGATTATACCCATCCGGAGCTGGACTGGGCATCGGGAAGCCGGCTTGTCCTCCTGACAGCGCACCGGCGGGAGAACCTCGGCCTTCCGATGCATGCCATGTTTCGGGCGATCCGCAGGGTCACGGAGGCGCATCCCGATGTCAAGGTGCTGTATCCGATCCACATGAATCCGCAGGTGCGGGAAGCCGCAGCGGCAGAGTTGAACGGATGTGACAGGATCCGGCTGATCGAACCGCTGGATGTGCTGGACTGCCATAATCTGATGGCCCGCAGTTACCTGATCCTGACGGACAGCGGCGGGATTCAGGAGGAAGCGCCGAGCCTGGGGAAACCTGTCCTGGTGATGCGTGATACCACGGAACGCCCGGAGGGCGTGGAAGCAGGAACCCTGAAGCTGACGGGAACGGATGAGGAGACGATTGTCCGGGAGTTTACGCTCCTGCTGGATAATCCGGAAATCTACCAGCGCATGGCGCACGCGGAAAACCCTTACGGAGACGGCCGCGCCTGTGAACGCATCGCGGATATCCTGACAGGCAAAAAAACGGATACGGAGTGAGGCATATGGCTCGCGTAGGCGTTATTACCTTTCTGCATAACGAAAACTACGGATCTTCCCTCCAGGCCTATGCCCTGCAACGAACGATCCGGGACATGGGATTCGACTGCGAGCATCTGGATTATCAGCCGGACCGGAAGGAAAAGATCAAGAACCTGCTGCTGAGCGGCAACAGCCCGAAACTGATTCTGGAAGGCATCCGGAAGAAAAGCGTGAAAGCCGGGCAACAGGGCGCAAAGGAGAAAAGCATTGCCATTCCGGCTTTCTACGCACGGCGGATGAAGATGTCTTCCGCATGCCGAAACGCGCGGGAACTGCGGGAACAGAGCATGGGATATGACGCGCTGGTCTGCGGGAGCGACCAGATCTGGAATCCGGTGTGGCTGAATCCGGTATATTATCTGAATTTCGCACCGGAAAAAACGAAAAAGATTGCTTACGCCCCGAGCCTTGGGATCCGGACGATGCCGCCGGCCGGCAAAATCCGGAAAATCCGACGGTGGATGCGCGGCTTTTCCGCTGTTTCCGTCCGGGAAGAGGAAGGCGCGAAGCTGATGGAGCAGATGACCGGAATGCGCCCGGATGTGATGCCGGATCCCGTGTGCCTGCTGAGCCGGAAAGAATGGGAGGAAATCGCGGCTCCCGGGCCGGAGGGTTCCCCCTATGTCCTGTGCTATTTTATCGGAACCAATGAAACCTACCGGGAGAAGGTCCGGCAGATCAGCCGGGAGGAAGGACTGCGGATTCTTGAGATTCCTGTTACGGCGGAAGGGTACCGTTCCGGCTTCGAGCTGCTGGAAGGGATCGGCCCGGAAGCATTTCTCGGAGCGATCCGGAACGCGGCATGCTTCTGTACGGACAGCTTTCACGGCCTGGTGTTCGGAACAATCCTGAACGTCCGGACGGAAGTGATGCGCCGATACCGGGAGGAGGATCCGGAAAGCAAAAACAGCCGGGTAGACCATTTTCAGCGGATCATCCGGGAAAAAGGGGTGGATGCGCTGCGCGGGGAAGGCCGGGCATGGCTGAGGAAAAAACTGGGAAGCGAAGCCGGGGGAGGGTAAGAAATCATGTCGGAGAGAAGAAACCGGCCGCCGCGGGAGGAATCGGAAAAGCGGAGCCGGAAGGAAACGCAGAGCCTTCTGAGGCGCTTTACTGCCTATTACAGACCTCACAGAAAGCTGTTCTGCATGGATATGGGTGCATCCCTGCTGGTGGCGATGATCGGGATTGTCTATCCCATCATTACCCGGACCATGCTGAACACCCTGATCCCGGACCGGAATTACCGGATGATCGTGATTCTGGGCCTGACGCTGCTATGCCTGTACATCGCAAAGATGCTGCTGAACTACTTTATTCAGTATCAGGGGCATATGATGGGCGTATACATGCAGGCCCGTATGCGCAGCGATATGTTTGAGCACCTGGAACGGCTGCCCTACAGTTTTTATGATACCCATGAGACAGGGAAGATCATGAGCCGGATGACGAACGACCTGTTCGACGTCGTGGAACTGGCACACCACGGCCCGGAAAACCTGGTGATTTCCGTGCTGAGCATCATTGTGTCGTTCATTTATCTCAGCTCCATCAATATCTGGCTGACGCTGATTATCTTTGCCTGCGTGCCTTTCCTGGTGATTATTTCCTATACCCTGCGGAAAAAGATGCGGAAGGCATTCAGGGATACGCGTTCCGCCATGGCGGATATCAACGCGAGCCTGGAAAGCAGCATCAGCGGCATCCGGGTGACAAAGGCTTTTACCAACGCGGACAAAGAACAGGAAAAGTTTGAGGAAGGCAATGAGCGGTTCAAGCGGGCCCGCAGGGATTCCTACAGCGCCATGGGCCGTTTCCACAGCGGGAACACGTTTGTGACCGATATTTTCAACGTGGTGGTGCTGATTGCGGGCGGCCTGTTTCTGTATAACGGGCAGATCCGTTTCGGCGACTATTCCGCGTTCATCGTATCCGTAAATATGTTCATCGGCCCCGTCATGACCCTGATCAACTTTACGGAGCAGTTCGAAAACGGGATTACCGGCTTTGAGCGGTTCTGCGCCATCATGGACGCTGAACCGGAGCGGGACCAGGCAGGCGCCGTGAATGCCGGAGAACTGGAAGGGCATATTGAGTTCCGGGATGTAAATTACGCCTATGACGAGGATAAGCGCGTCCTGCGGCATGTGGACCTGAATATTGAAAAAGGAAAGAAATTCGCGCTGGTAGGCCCCTCCGGCGGAGGAAAAACGACGATCTGCCATCTGATACCGCATTTCTACGATGTGGCCAGCGGCCAGATCCTGCTGGACGGGAAAGAAATCCACACATTCACGCTGGAAAGCCTGCGGAAGAATATCGGCATCGTACAGCAGGATATCTATCTCTTCAACGATACGATGCGGGAAAACATCCGTTACGGCAAGCTGGACGCAACGGATGAGGAAATCGTTGCAGCAGCCCGGCGCGCGAATATTCACGATTATATCATGTCCCTTCCAAAGGGATACGATACGCAGATCGGTGAACGGGGCGTCCGGCTGAGCGGCGGACAGAAACAACGCCTGAGCATCGCACGGGTTTTTCTGAAAAATCCGCCGATCCTGATCCTGGATGAGGCGACAAGCGCGCTGGACAATACGACGGAAATCCTGATTCAGAACGCGCTGGATGAGCTGTGCGTCGGCCGGACAACGCTGGTGGTGGCCCATCGGCTGAGCACCATCAAAAACGCGGATGAGATTGCCGTGGTAGATGACGGGCGGATTGTCGAGCAGGGAACACACGAGGAACTGATGGCCAGGCACGGCGCCTATTACGACCTGTACCAGCTCCAGTTCCGGGGGAACGCATAACAGTGTGCAGACAAACGAAAAGCGGCGTGAATTCTCACGCCGCGATTCATTCGGCTGCAATCAGGCCTCTTCGTGAATCTTGGGCAAAGCGCGCTGCACGTTGCCGCTGCGGAGGCAGCGGGTGCAAACATTCATCCGCCGGGCAGCTCCGTTCACCATCACGCGAACGCTCTGCACATTGGGAGCCCAGATCCGATGGCTCTTGCGGTTGGAATGGCTGACGTTGTTGCCGTTCAGCGTGCCCTTTTCGCAAATCTCACAGTACTTACCCATGGAAATCCCCCTCCTTACTGGAGTGTTACACATCAAGCTTGTCTACTCTATCACAAATGATATGAAAAAGCAAGCTTTTTTTCGCAAGGTTTTCATGGCTTTTGAAGGCCCCGGAATCCCGGAGAAGACGGGGAAAGGAAAAAGCGTGCTGAAAAAGGGTTTTCATTGTCTGTGAAGAATAAAATGAGTATCATGCCGGGCAATAGTATATAGAAATAAAGTTTGACAAAGAGGAAAACATGACAGATCATGAACTGCAGGAGCTTCTGGGGCGCCTGACGATTGAGGAAAAGGTCGGCCAGCTCGTTCAATGCAATGCAAGCCAGTTTATCCGGAACAATCTGGAAATGACAGGGCCGGATGGGGAACTGCTGCCCGCAGAAGAGCTGTGCAGGGTGATGGGGAGCCTTCTGACTTTTGAAGATGCCCGCCAGGCCAGAGAACTGCAGGATATGCATCTGGCGGCGGATCCGAACAAAATCCCCCTGCTGCTGATGCTGGACGTGATTCACGGGCTGCGTACTACATATCCGATCCCGCTGGCAATGGGCTGCACTTTTGACGACGAATTGCTGGCGGAGTGCGCGGATATGGCACGGAAAGAGTCTTCCGCCTGCGGTGTCCATGTGACCTTCAACCCCATGGTGGACACCGCCAGAGACGCCCGGTGGGGCCGGATTCTGGAAACAAATTCAGAGGAGCCGCTGATCAACAGCCGGATGGGAGCTGCTCTGGTCCGGGTTACGCAGGGGCAGGATCTGTCCCGGAAGGAGAATGTTGCCTGCTGTGTCAAGCACTATGCCGCTTACGGAGCCGGGGAAGCCGGACGTGATTACAATACGGTTGAACTGTCCGAACGCACGCTGCGGGAAACGTATTTTCCCGCCTATAAAGCCTGTGTGGACGCGGGGGTCCGGCTTGTAATGCCATCCTTCAATTCGCTGAACGGGATCCCTTCTGTAGCGAACAAATGGCTGATGAATCAGGTGCTCCGGGAAGAATGGGGATTTGACGGCGTGGTTATCAGCGATTATAACGCGGTAGGTGAACTTGTCAGCCATGGTGTCGCTTCGGATCTCAGGGATGCAGTGCGCATGTCAATGGAAGCAGGCTGCGATATCGATATGGTGCGGAATGCGTATTATCTGCATCTGGCAGATCTTGTGCGGGAAGGGACCGTGCCGGAGGAAGCACTGAACGAAGCTGTCCTGCGTGTCCTGAATCTGAAAAATGAACTGGGACTGTTTGAAAACCCTTATCACGGCGCAGACGAAGAAGCGGAGAAACAGCTGTACCTTTGCCGGGAACATCGGGAGATAGCCCGCCGGGCGGCGGAGGAATCAGCGGTATTGCTGAAAAACGAGGGGATTCTTCCGTTTTCCCGTGACGTGAAACGGATCGCGCTGATCGGTCCTTTTGCGGAAGAAAAAAGGCTGAACGGGTTCTGGTCGAGACCCGGTGCGGAACAGTATACGGTAACGATCCCGGAGGGAATCCGTGCCCTGCTGCCGGAGGTCAGACTGGACATTGAAAGAGGCTGCGGTGCCTGCTTCGAGGATACGGACAGGAGCCGTATCGACGCAGCCGTGGAAGCAGCGCGCAAAGCGGACGCAGTTATCCTGGCGGTCGGAGAACCGGAGAATTACAGCGGGGAAGGAAGAAGCCGGGCAGAACTGTCGCTTCCGGGGCCGCAGATGGAACTTGCACGGAGAGTGATCGCAGCGAATCCGCATACGGCGGTGGTTCTCTTTAACGGGCGGCCGCTGGTGCTGACGGAACTTTCAGACATTGCCCCGGCACTGCTGGAAATGTGGTATCCGGGTACAGAGGGCGGGAACGCTCTGGCCAGACTGCTCTGGGGAGAAGCCAATCCCTGCGGCAAACTGTCCGCCGGACTGCCCAGAAGCGTGGGACAATATCCCATGCCATACAACCGAACGAATACAGGGAGGCCGAAACCGCCGCCGGACAGCCGTTCCGTCCCCTTTACCAGCTGTTACCTGGATATGCCGAACCTGCCCCTGTACTCCTTCGGGTACGGACTGAGCTACACGGATTTCATCTATGAAAGCCTGACCATGGATCAGAAATCCATGAACAGGGACGGGGAGATCCGCGTGACAGTGACTCTTCGGAACGCGGGGCAGCGGGCCGGCAAGGAAGCGGTCCAGCTGTACCTGCAGGATCCCGTGGCTTCGGTGGTCCGCCCGGTTCAGCAACTGATTGATTATCGCAAGGTGGCGCTGAAACCCGGAGAGCGTGCGGAAGTGGAATTCGTGATCACAGAAAAACAGCTCCGCCTGGTAAACGCGGAGTGCCGGGAAGTATCCGAACCCGGGGAGTTCCGTATCTCTGCCGGATACGCGGATCATCTGATACTGACACAGAGCTTTGAACTGAAAGAATAAGAAAGAAAAAAGAGAGGCATGGAATGAGGGTTCAGCCGAAGAGAAGCTGACCCATTCGGGTGACCGGGCTTTGCATGGTGCAGCCCAGACGGCGTACCGCAACCATCCGGCGGATCTTTGGCATCTGCCGGGTGGCCAGGTATTCGGAAGTGATCCGGTCTGCTTCGGGGGGAAGCTTTTCTTTATACAGTTTCCGAAAAACCATCGTGTGGGTGTAGGTCAGGAGGATTCGACGCCTGGCATCCTTCCGGCGGCTGAGGGCCTGAAGGCCCCGACGGGCCAGCCCTTTCCTGCTGGCGCCGACGGCATTGTCCCCATGCTGCCGGTAGAATGTCAACGGCTGGGGGAGAAAGAGAATCCGGCCGAAGGAAGCGGCTGTCAGAGCGATGAACCAGTCATGCATGAACAGCTCTTTTGCCTTGCCATAGGCGGATACCAGATCAATCAGAGGCCGATTCATGATCAGGGTGCAGCCTGTGACATTGTTCTGTACCAGAAGACGGTTCAGAGACAATGCAGCAGGATCCCATCCCTGATGGCGAAAAAAACTGTCAGCGATGATACTGCCTTTTTCATCAATCAGGCTGCAGTCGGAGTGAACAAGAAGCGGTGTCTGCGGCCCGTAAACAGACGCAGCGTCCATGATGGCGTGTTTCAGAGTTCCGATTTTATCCGGTGCCCATAGATCATCCTGATCGCACAGCAGCGCATAATCCGCGTCTGTTTGCCGGAGAAGGGACAGGAAGTTTCCCGCAGGGCCAAAGTGCCTGCCCTGAAACCCGCCGAAAACGAAACGGGAATCCTTTTCCCGCCAGCTTTCCAGAAGCTGCTGTGTGCCATCCTCTGAGCCGTCATCCTGCATGAGGACACTGAAGTCTGAATCCGTCTGGGCTTCGAGCGATTCCAGAAGAGCCGGAAGATTCTTGATTCCATTGTATGCAGCCAGCAACACGGCTGTTTTCACCAGGAAATCCCCCATTTCAGAAAATACTTGCAGACAGAGCAAATCTGCCGTATCCTCCCGCGGAATGTACGAGTGTTCTCACGGGACCAGCGGTGTGTAATACAAAAATCAGGATGATAGATGATACTGCCGAGACGCTGCTCCAGAACGCGGCGGCTCAGATCCGAATCTTCCTGATACAGGAAGAAACGGGGATCGAACCCCTGCAGATGGCGGAAAACATCCGTCCGGATCAACAGGAAGCAGCCTGTTGCAAATTCCACGGGTGTCGGCTTCTGCACATCCATGTCCGCCATTGTAAAATCTCTCCGCCAGCGGGCAAAAATGCCTCCGAAACCTTCCAACAGGCCCCCCAGAAGATAATGTACGGAAATACGCTTCTTAGGGAGATATTGTTCCGAACCGTCTTCATTGAGCACCCGCGGCGTCAGGACCGCAATATTGGGGTGTTCATCCATATACACAACCATCCGGCGAAGCAGCGCCGGATCAAAGGAAACATCGGGATTCATTATCAGATGGTACTTGCTTTCCAGCATCGGAAGCACAGCATTATTGGCGCGGCCGAAGCCTACATTTTTCGGCTGAGGAAGAACGATCACACCGGGGAAAAGCCAGGTCAGTCTTTCCGCAGTAATCTCCTCCGGGGAATTATCACACAGATAGACTGTGACCTCGATATCGGCATTCTGAATACACCGAAGGGCATAATCTATTTCTTCTCCGCAGTGATACAGCACAAGGCAGGCAGACAGAACTGACGCCATCAGACAGGCCTCCTTCCGGAACAGAACCTTCTGTTCCATATTGTACAGAGCCGATGCGCTTTTGTCCATACTTCCCGGAAAAAGGGAAAGAGCGGAGCAGGCCCCGAAAGAAAAAGTGGCAAAATGGTTCAGAGAATGATATACTAAAAGATAAGGCAGATTATTCTGCCGGAACAATAAGGGAAGAAGGTTTTTAATCTGAGCAGATTTGCGGTGTTTGTGGATTTGGAAAACTGCGGTGCCAAAGTGGCAACGCTGAAAAGCATTCTGGAAAAAGTCAAGATCCGCGGTGATATTTTACTGGGCAAAGTGTATGGGTATACAGACAAATTTGACGACCTGAAAGAAGTGCTTCTGAGCAATACTTTTACTGTTGTGCCAAGCCTGCGCTACGGAATCAGCCAGAAGAACAATGCGGATATACAGCTGGTGATTGACGCGCTGGAAGTCGCGTACAAAAACGAGCTGATAGACAGTTTCTGCATTGTATCCGGTGACAGCGACTATGTTCCGCTGGTCGGGCGGCTCAAGAGCATGGGGAAGTTCGTGCTGGGGATCAGCCGCAGCGAGGCAGCCAGCAACATATTTATTAACGCATGCAACGAGTTTCAGTTTCTGGAAAGCGTCGGCAAGCGAAATGTGGAAAAACCCAGGAAGCAAAAAAGCTCCTTCAGCAACGAGGAAATGGCGGATGAAAGCGAGCTGAATAAGCTTCTGACCACAGTCCTGGAAGAGCAGGACCGGGATGAAATCTATGCCAGTGAACTGAAAGGGACACTGCTGCGCCTGCGGCCGGATTTCAATGAAAAGGCCTATGGCTGCGCTACGTTCTATAAACTTCTGCTCAAACTGGCCAACCGGTTCGGAGATCTGCGGGTACATAATGACAATTTTGATGTGATGGTTGGGCTTACCAACAGCGGGGATAACGGAGACATTATTCCCCAGCTGACCCGGGAAAACTGGAGAGACGCTTTTGCCGCACAGCTGAAGGCTTATAAGGACGGCGGTTTTGAGCGGGTGAACCCTTCCATTCTGAAGGCGGACATCATTACAGCCTATCCGGATTTCAATGAGCGTGCCATCGGATTCAAGCGCTTTTCCGATGTGATGAAACAGCTCGAAAAGGACGGCCTGGTGGTCGTGGAAATGGATGAGCAGAACACCATGCTGATCAAACTGCTGTAGGGAGCATCCATCTCAGGGAAAGGAGGGCAGAATCATGAAATATCTGCGGCGCGGAGTCTGGTATGTAGCGGGCAGACTTCTTGTGATCTGCCTGATATTCGGACTGATGATCACCGTGTTCTACTATGCCATGAATCTGACCAATATTCAGATAGTTCTGAAGGACGGCATGGCCGGACGGGCAAAATACATCATGGGGATCACAGAGGATCCTTCAGACCTGGAGAAGTATTTTCAGGCGAACTGCCTTGACGAGGATGAAATGCTTTCAGCCGCAGGGCAGGGCAATTCTCCTTATGCCGATTACAATATCAGGGGAATTGACCACCGGCTTGAGATGGGATTTATGTGGATCTGGCCCTGGGACAACTCCGTACGGGCAGACATTTCGGAGCAGATTCCGAGAATTGACGGGCGGGTGAAAGGGCTGAAAGCAGACGAAGTGCTGGCCGGCGGAGGGAGCGTATATCCGCCGGAATGGCCGGAAGCGGAATACAGCGTTCAGCTGGTCCGGGAAAACGGACAATGGAAAATCCGTTCAATGACCGAAAAGGCCAGATAGTACCAAGAATTCCATCAGAAACACTGACTCGGGACGCAGGGAAAACCAGTCAGTGTTTTTCTTTATGGAAAATTATCAAAAAAGATTCAGAAAAGCAAAAAAAAGTGCTTGACAATCGGAAACAGATTTGATATTCTACACAAGCTCGCCCGAACGAAAGCGAGGGAAAGAGCGGAGCGAACCTTGAAAACGATACAGAGAAGAAACGCGCAAAGGAAAGGAATCGCACGCGGAGAGCG
>JAFXZS010000013.1 GCA_017541105.1 Clostridia bacterium | reverse complement strand
CGGTACCAATCTGCGCCGGGACTGCCTCCGCGACAGGTTCAGGGGGAACGAAAAGGTCGTCCCGCCGTTCCCCCCTTGCAGTTTCCGAAGTGAAACGATAAGAACCGTCCCTCCGTTTCACTCCTCAAAAACACTTTTCTTTCCGTTCTTTTTTGCAGCGTTCGATATTGCCGCAGCGATAGCACAGTTCGTTATCACAGATACCGTCATTTTCAAAACAGGACAGGATATTGCCGACCGTTGTTTCTGCGATGTTGTTCAGCGCTTCCTCCGTCAGGAACGCCTGATGGGAGGTGACGATCACATTGGGCATGGAAATCAGACGGGAAAGCAGCTCATCGTTCAGGATATGCCCGGAGCGATCCTCAAAGAAGATGTCTGCTTCTTCTTCATAGACGTCTAAGCAGGCCGCGCCGATCTTTCTGGCCTTGATGCCTTCCAGCAGCGCTTCGGCGTCGATCAACCCGCCCCGGGAGGTGTTGACGATCACCACGCCCTTTTTCATCTTTTCGATGGCGGCGGCGTTGATCATATGCCGTGTCTCATCGGTCAGTGGGCAATGGAGGGAGATGATATCGCTGCGGGCAAACAGTTCATCCAGCGTCACATATTCGATACCGCTGTCCGGCGCGGGGAAGCGGTCATAGGCAATGACCTTCATGCCGAAGCCCCGGCAAATATCAATGAAGATCCTGCCGATTTTGCCAGTGCCGATCACTCCCACGGTTTTTCCGTGAAAATCAAAACCCGTCAAACCACTTAGTGAGAAGTTAAACTCCCGCGTCCGGTTGTAGGCCTTATGGATGCGCCGTACGGAGGTCAGCAGCAGGGCCATGGCATGCTCGGCAACCGCATAAGGAGAATAGGCAGGGACGTGCACCACATGGATTTTCCCAAAGGCGGCCTGCACATCCACATTGTTGTATCCGGCAGAGCGCAGGGCGATGAGCTTCACGCCCATGGCGTACAGCCTGTCAATGACCGCCGCGTTCACCGTGTCGTTGACGAACACGCAAACGGCATTACAGCCCCTGGCCAGCTCCACGGTATCCTCGTTCAGCTTCGTTTCCAGAAATCTGAACTGCATATCGTGCTCGCTGCCATAGTGTTCAAAGGATGGCTTGTCATAAGCCTTGGCATCAAAGAAAGCAACCTTGGTCATTTTCCTGCCTCCTCGTTTACACCTTCACATCCGGGTTTTTTTCCCCGAACTTCTCTTTGAGCGTCTCACAGATCTCCTTGCGTTCTTTGCCCTGCTTTTCCATGCTCTTGATCGTCTTATAGGCGGCAAACAGCGTGGAGGGCCCGATTTCACTGCTGAAATAGCCGATGCCCTGGTTCCAGGCCAGCAGCTCAAACACATCGTCCAGCGCGGCACTGTCCAGACCGTGAATGTAGGCCTTCACCAGCTCGCGGGTGGCCTGACGCATCCTTCCCGCACCGACCGCATTGGTCAGGGAGAGCAGCAGTCGGATTTCATAGGGCAGGTGGCGATGCTCGTCATTCCAGGTCAGATCCCAGAAATTCACCGCGATATTACCCAGCTTTTCGTCGATCAGCGGCATATTGGTCAGCGCTGCCGGGCGCATGGGGATGTCCTTTTCTTCCTGCTTCACTTCTTTGCGATAAAAGTAAGCATGGAATTCCGCTTCACCCTTCTGCTCCGTGAAATGCTCAAAGCCCAGTCCCTCCATCACCTCGTACAGAGGGATGGGATCAAAGCTCTGTACGATCTCCAGCCCGCTTCCCGCAGGCAGCTGCATGGCCTGCTTTTTCAGGCCCTGAAAGAAATTGCCTTGAATGCCGCGCACGTCAATCTGTTTGAATGTGCTGATCTTGTCTTTCCACTCCATGATGATGCCTCTTCAGTCCAAAATGTTGCCGTTCCGGGAAATGGTGACCACCTGCCAGGGAATGAATTTGCCGCTGGCCTTCAGCGCGTTCTGTGCCGCCCGCTGCAATCCGCCGCAGCAGGGCACTTCCATGCGGACGATGGTGACGCTCCTGATATCGTTATCCCGGATGATGGCTGTCAGCTTGTCCGTATAATCCACGTCATCCAGCTTGGGGCAGCCGATGATCGTGACCTTGCCACGCATGAATTCCTCGTGCAGGTTGGCATAGGCATAGGCTGTGCAGTCGGCAGCGATCAGCAGCTTCGCCCCGTCAAAGAAGGGGGCCTGGGTCGGCACCAGTTTGATCTGGCAGGGCCACTGGGCCAGCCGGGAAACGGGTTTTCCGTTACTTACGGGCATGCTCTCGGTCTCGTCCTGCCTGAACTGCATCATCCGGGAACCGGGGCATCCGCCTGCGGGGTGTTCATGCTTCATTTCGCTCATTTTCTTGGCCTCCTGCGCTTTTTTGACCGCCGCTTCATCGTATTCCGGCGCTTCTCTCTCTTCAAAGGTAATGGCTCCTGTTGGGCAGTTCGGCAGGCAATCGCCAAAGCCGTCGCAGAAGTTTTCCCGCACCAGCTTAGCTTTTCCGTCCACGATATCAATGGCTCCTTCATGGCAGGCTGCTGCGCACAGCCCGCAGCCATTGCACTTTTCCTCGTCAATGTGAATGATCTTCCTGATCATCGTGCCTTCCTCCTCTCGGGTACGGCCTTATTATACCCGAAGAAAAACAAAAAGTTTGTATCTGGAGATACAGCACAAAAGAAAATTTGATGTATAATAGAGAAGACATCCAGGAAAGGAGCACCATGATGGATTATTCTGTACTTGAAAGCAGTTCCCTTTTTCAGCGAATCCCGGCGAAGGATCTGCGGGACGATCTGGAAAAGATCCCGCACCATATCCAATGCTACGATAAAGGAGAGACGGTTTTCCAACTGATGGAAAGCGCAGAACGGATTGGCATCGTGCTGGAAGGGCATGTGCAGGCGCAGAAAACCTTTCCCAACGGGAGCCAGGTGAACGTATCTGTGCGCGGCCACGGCGAATTGATCGGCCCTGCGGCTGTATTTTCATCAAGCAGGAAATACCCCTGTGATGTGGTGGCGATTGATCCCGCCACCGTGATGATGTTCCGGCGGGAGGATGTGCTGGTGCTGATGCAAAAGGACATCCGCATCCTGGAGAATCTGATGACAGAAATCGCCTCCGCCACCTACATGCTGCAGCAGCGTCTGGAGCTTTTCTCTTACAGCGGCATTGCGCAGAAGGCGGCGTTCTGGCTGCTGACACGCGCAAGACAGACCGGGAAGAATCAGATCATGATTCCCGAATCGGTTTCAAAATGGGCGATGATGATGAATGTCTCCCGGCCCTCTCTTCACAGAGAGTTGAAAAGGTTGGAATCTGAAAGCATAATATCTTATCAACCACCGTTAATCATAATAGAAGATCAGGATAGATTGCAAAAAATCCTGAGCTTATAAAGTATAGAAGCTTCTTGTTTTTGAGGATGATATATTCGCCAAGCATACTATCTTCTGTACGCTGTACAAGAAGGAAGAATGGATGCCACGTCTTGGACGCGGAACGTTTGCTGAGTCAATCTATGAACGATACGCCGCACATGATTCCATCATCGTCGATACCGGCGATATGAATATGCGCGCCATCTTCAAGAACGGCGAGAAGAGAGGCGAGGCTTAATCGGCCGGCATAGGTGCCGGAACTTTCCAGCTCCGTCCCCGCCGCTAAGCCGCTCTCCAGGGGGAAGGACTTTCCCTCCTTCCCCCTGTGCCGCGGGGGCAGACCCCCTTCTTCCCGGCAGCACCAGCAAACCGCAAACGAAAAAATAATCCGCAAGCGGATCTGAATGGTGGACGACTGGACTCAATCGGCGGATGGGCGGGTCTGAAGGAGGGCTATAGCCGGGTCTCACGACCCGGAATAATCAGTTTCAACAAAGCATGGACAAAACACATATTTCCTTATGCTTTTTTCAAAGTTCTTAATATCTTCAAGCTGAACAGCCTTTCCACACAAATCAATCAACTGTCCCATAACATGCTCCTTAACCGTAAAGCAAGATTATGGCAGATCAAATACCAACTGCTATGACAATTATACACCACGCAGGCAAAAAGAAAAAGCCATGGAACCAGATTTCGATCCCATGGCAAGATCTTGAGTACAGTCTGAATCAGTTTTCTCCCATTTCCGGCAGGCCATTCAATGTCAGAAGAACGGAAGCGCTGATCTGTACTGGGACTGTCTCCGCGACAGGTTCAGGGGGAACGAAAAGGTCATCCCGCCGTTCCCCAACAGAAAATCCTTTCATGCGAAACGAAATGAACCGTCCCTCCGTTTTAGTCCCCTTCCAGCAAAAAGAAAGATCCGTTATACTGATCACCCAGGTTCTTCACTTCACTGATAATGCCTGAATAATCATAGATATACGCCCGTGCAGAATACCATGAAAAAGGAGAGTGGGGCAAAACTTTCATCGTCCCATCCGTATATACCGCCACTGTCTGATACATGCCCGGACAGGAATAATACGGATCTGTTCCATAATAATCTGAGAGCAGCACAAAGTCTATAACGCAATATATGTTATAAAACTGACCATAATATAAGGACTCATCCTTATTTGCCTCGTCTGAAATATAAGAAAGCTGCGTATGCAGGATCTCCAGGTATCCTCTCCGGGACATATTATATTCGGATTTATATCCGGATTTGCTGTCATTCAGCCAGAAATCCTTCAATGTTTCCACTGCCTTCTGAACCATCTCCGGTTCTGTTGTTCCTGTCGAGGTCTTGGTTCCAAAAACGAAATCAAGAAGCGTGTCAAAAGACAGTGACGGCGTATCAGCTGTTTCGGAACAGGCGCCGGCAGGCAGCGCCAGCATCATGCAAAGCAAAAGTGTAAGCAACCGCTTCATCAAACGAACCTCCATTCAAAAAGATCAATCATGAGATGTTCAGTTCAACAATAACAACAGCATAAACAGATATGCCGTTTCCCATTTGGATGATTATACACCACCCGGACAAAAAGAAAAAGCCATGGAACCGAAGTTGTTCTTCGATCCCATGGCATTCGTTTGGAATTAATTCCGATTCAGTTTTCCTCCGCCTCCGGCAGGCCGGTCAGCGCGAGCAGGATGGCGGTCACAAAACCGAAGCCGCCGGCGGAAAGGGCGGCCAGCCAGTTCACGTCGCCCAGGACGACGGCGCCGGTGCCGATATAGGCCAGGGCAGCTTCTGCGAAGGTGCGGACGGCACGGATCAGGGCCGCGCGGGCCCAGGGTTTCCAGTTGGTTTTCATCGGGCAAAACTCCTTTCATAATGAGGGATGAGACGGGCGCAAGCAGGATTCTTCACTGCGTTCAGAATGACACCGAACGTTGATCAACATCCGAAACCTTACCTTCTGTCAGTCGTGGTTTATCGGCAGGGCGAAAAATTTCCGCCGGACATCGTCCATGACGCCGTTCCCGCCGAGGGAATGGTACTGGACATACATGTTCTCAAAGTTCTGGCGGTCGTCCGAATCGGCAAAGCCCTGCCGGTTACAAAACTGGAAGGACTGCAGCAGGCGGTCCCGCAGGATCGCTCGCAGGCCGTCCTTCACGGCGCGGTTCTGCCGCAGCTGCACCCGGACAAAAGCGGCCATCGCCGCCAGCATGCCGGGGATGCCCAGCAGGGTCAGCCAGTTGTACAGGGTCATGTTTGTTCACTCCTTTCCGTTTTCCGGGATCAGCTTTGCCCAGGTGAGGATGCCGCAGATGCCGTCTTCCTTCAGGCCCCGGTCCCGCTGGAAAGCCTTCACCGCGGCCAGGGTCTTTTTGCCGAAGATCCCGTCGGCGCCGGTTTTGCCGACGTCGTAGCCGAGGGCGAGCAGGCGCTCCTGCAGCTCCTTCACGGCGTCCCCCTTCGCGCCTTTGCGCAGCGTCGGCCGGCGGACAGGCGCCTCCGGAAGGATGTCCGCGGGATAAAGCCCCTTCGGGACCGCGAAGTGCGTCCAGCCTTTCGCGGAGAGCTTGCCGGTCTGCACGCCGCTGGCGCAGTGGACGATCTCCCCGCCGCCCAGGTGCATGCCGGTATGGTTCATCTTTGAGCCGACCTTCATAAACACGCAGGCCACCATGGACGGGGGCAGGTCCTGCTTCTCCCCTTTCAGAGCCCAATTGGCATCGTTGTTCCACTGGGAGGTGGCGCCGGCACCCTTCAGGTCGAGGCCGGCCTGCTGCAGAAGCCAGCGGGTAAAGCCCCGGCAGTCGTACATCCGCACGCCAATGCCCCAGGCACATTTGCCGCAGGAGGACGCCTTGCCGGAGAGGACGGGGCACTTTGATACGATCGTCGGATGGTCGGCGCGCTTCCGCCGGCCCCGGGAAGACGGGGTACAGACCTCGCCCCAGGCGCCGAAGACATAGGGCCAGCCCAGGCAGGCGCGGGCGGTATTCCGGATGAGGTCAGGTGCAGAAAGGCCGGAGGCCTTCCAGGACCCGATCATTTCATCCACTTCGTGGCAGTTATTCATATTCATCATCTCCTATCGGAATATACACAGACGTTTCGCGGAATTTCGGTGGATAGGATCCTTCCCTGCACTTAGGAGGAGACAGGGAGAGGACGAGGGAGATCTCTCCACGCGCTTCGCTTGGTCGAGATGACACGAAGCAAGACGGATAACGCGGGAGGATCCTTCACATTTGTTCAGGATGACATGGCGGAGAGGATCCTTTGCAGCACTGGAATACGGTTACGGGGATGCAACTGCCCGGATGCCCGCGGGGACCGGGAAGACACCGTCCGCCGGGCTGATGTTCACGGTTCCGTCGCAGTTATCCGACACCATGGCCCCTGTCTGGCCTGCCAGCACTTCGTCCACAGTGTCGTTCGTGCCCTTCCAGCTGTAGACGGCCAGTTTCTTCAGGAGGAAGGCACGGAGGGTTTCGTCGTCCCAGCCCGGACGGCGCGGGAGGGACACGGACCCCGCGAGGGCGTCCAGCTGTACGCCCTCGGCCGCGGCAAAGGAAAACCCCGATCCCAGGGACGGGATCAGGGTGATCAGGTCATACACCTGTGCCAGGACCGCGGACGCCAGGGCCATGAATTTCGGTTTTTCCCGCATGTGCGGTGTGAAGAGGGTTGTGTAGTCCATAGGCAGAGATCCTTTCATTCAGGGGGATGCGGGGCGAGGCGTGGGAGATCTCTCGACTTCGCTCGAGATGACAAAGAGACGTTCAGGAAGATACGGTCACGGTATAAAAGATGGAATCTTCCGGCGCGTGCAGGTTCCATTTTGTGTTCCAGGCGGCTGTCAGCTTATCCCTTACAGTGCCGCCGTTCCAGGTCACATACAGGTCCGTGATCGCAAACGTGCTGGCGTAGGACGAAGCTGCCTGATAGAGCTTGCCGTACAGCTGCGGAATGATCAGGCTTTCCCCGATGTCCATCACGTTATTTACGTAATTCATCAGCAGATCGTTCATGGCGGCTTCCACGTCTGCCGCGACGAACCCGGTATAGCTCTTGATGGAGATATAAAAGAAGATTGACTGATACGTAGGCCTGGAGAATTTGATCGTATGGCTGACACCATGCTCGTCTGTGACGGACCTGGAGACGGATCCGTAGGTGGAGATCCCCGGCGTCTTCTTTTCGTAGATCGTCTTTGCCACGGCGCCGGCGTTTCCGCCGTCCACGATGGCCGCGATGCAGTGCGCCGGGATACTGTCCACAGTGGAATCCGTATCGTTCACCCGCAGCATGACGTGCGTCACGTCCGGCACGTTATACAGTGCCTCGACGATGGCGTCCGGGATCGATGTGCCCCGGGAGGCCAGGGCGTGGGCGATCCGCGCCCTGGCCGCGGCGTCCGTCTCCCCGCTCCGCCTCGTCAGGCCGTACTGCGGCAGGAGCAGGTCCAGGGCCTGCCCTGTCGCGTAGGCCGGGTTCCGGCTGTTGAAGGCCTGCAGCACCAGCGCGGCCGTATCGTCCAGCGCCTTCGCGAAAACCGAGAGCAGCTGGTAGTCCGGGACGTTCGGATCCAGGGCGGTGTCCAGGCCGAAGATGGACTGGTAAGACGAGGCCAGGGCCTGCAGCCGATCGTCGTAGGTCGGCATGTGGATGCCGGTCCCGTCGATATACGGAGCGAAGTAGGACATAGGGGCTCCTTTCGTTTATCTCTCCACGCGCTGCGCTTGGTCGAGATGACAGGATAGAGGAAGGATGACACGGGAGTGTTCAGGAGTCGCGGGGAAAGGACGTGGGAGATCTCTCCACGCGCTTCGCTTGGTCGAGATGACAGAGGGCGTTCAGTGAGGACATCAACATTCAGGGACCACGGGAAAGAAGATACAGAAAGTTGTCTCATCCGAGGGAAAACTCCGTTGAGATCCCGGTTTCCCCGTACGCGGTCCGGAGGGTGCAGGAGAAGGACACCCGGCGGTCTTGGATCTCCGTGCGGACCTCCCCGATTTCGGTGACGCCGGGGGTTTCCCGGATAAACTCCGTCAGCAGGTTGGCCAGTTCCTGATGCTCGTATTCCGTTCTGCGGCCGTTCCGGATCCATTCCAGGACCGGGCAGCCCAGGGCAGGGTTCTCCCACCAGTCGCCGGTGAGCAGGTTCAGTCGGTACTCAATCATCCGGCCAACGGCCTCCGCCCCGGAAATCAGCTCGCTGACGGAGAACACCGGGAGAATGTCTCCGCCGGAATCCACAGGTCTCAGATTCATGCTGCTCCTCCTTTACGCCAGCACATAGGTCGATACAATCGTCAGGGTCGCGCCGGCGGAGATCGCGCCGGTGACCTGCACCACGCCTCCGGTTGAAATCGAGGCGCCGTTATTCCACAGCCACTGGGCCGAGGCATTGTACTTCGGGCGCTTGCCGGAAGCCATCGTGCACAGGTTCGTCGTCGTCGATGCTGACGTGACCGCTGTCGTCTTTTTGATCTGCAGGCGGACCATCGCCACCTTCCCCCAGTACGCGTACTGCGCCGTGGTGATCGAGCAGTCCGTTGCCGCTGTGGCGATATCCGCAATCGTCGCCGTGGCGCCGGTGCCGGTCATGCCGCTGCCGCCCAGGCTCATCGCCAGGACCGGGCCCGGCATATAGCCGTCTGTGCGGAAGTTGTAGTAGGTTCCGCTGTAGTAGGCGATATAGGATCCGGACGGCAGGGTATAATTCGTCGCACTGGACGCCGTGCCGTTGATATAAATCGGCTTCGCGCCCTTGCCGTTGATATTCAGCGTCAGGGCGGACGCGGCCGTGTTCGAGGCTGTGATGATGATATGGATATAGGACTTGGACAGCAGCGAATAGCCCGAGCAGGAGGCGGTTTTCGCCGCCGTCGCCGCGGCGGTGGAACAGTAGGCCGACGGGATCGTGTTGTCGTTGAGTTCCGCCGACATGCCCATCCAGACCCAGTACGTCCCGTCGTACATGTAGTAGAGGATCCGGTTCGCATAGCCGAAGACTGTACTGCTTGTACCCGTCGGAAGATTGGACGTATTGTAATAGATATTCTTCGCGCCGGTATCGTTCACGTTCAGGGAGATCGGGCTGCCCGACGCTGCGGAGAACGTGTTCGTGTAAGTGAATTTCACGCCGACGACGCTGCCGGTCTTCAGCTGCCAGTTGGTATTGGACAGGGTGACCACCTTAACCTGCGCATCCGCGGCGGAGCTGCAGGTCCCGAAGGAAACCATGCCCATTTCGTCCTCTTTCTTTTTGTCCGCGGCGGACATCAGGCCGCTCTGGGCATTGGTAGCACTGCGTACCGTTTGCTTGTGCGGGGAGATGACCCCCTGGGCGTCCTGGGAGATCGAATTGATAAATGAGATCCCCGTTCCGTCCGCCGCCGGGTCCGCCACCGCCTCCTGCACGTTCTTCTTCCCGTCCGGGTCCACGCCGAAGAAGCTGGGATGGTCCGGGAAGGCCGGCAGGGCGTTCGGCCGGCTGCGGAAGCCCACAAAGGCAAAGCCGTCCGACAGCGAATGCCTCCGGGCCGAGAGCGGCACCTCCGGATCCCCGGAGGCAAACCAGGCGTCGATATCGATATCCGCCAGGATGACCAGGCATTCGTCCCCGGCGGACACCGGCCAGGTGATCGCGCTCGCCTTCGGACCCGGGAAATAGACCGGCACGTCCGTCAGCAGCGGGAAGGCCAGGGAGCCGGCCTTCACCGCCGGCTGGATCTCCGCCGTCTGGGTTTCCGGATCGAAGGAAACCACCTTGCCCGGGAGCGCACAGTGCAGGGAAGAAAGGAAGTCCCGCTTCAGGGCTTCCTGCGTTTCAACGGATAAATTGTTCATGAGATTGCTCCTTGTAGGGGAACGGGGGGATGACCTTTTCGTTCACCCTTGGCATAAAAAAAGGGAACGAATGGGTCGTCCCCCCGTTCCCTCCCCCCGTTCCCTCTGAAGGTGCTTATTTTCCGATTTCTCCCTTTTCCGGGAACCCGGCGTCCAGCAGCAGTCTCTTGTACAGGCTGTACTTGCCGCCGGGTACGGTGGCCTCCGCCTTTTTATGGATGCCTTCAAAGGCTTTCTCGCCGACGGATTTCAGTTTCTTCCCCTTGAAGATCAGGGTCCTCAGCTTCGCGCACTGATAGAACGCCTTCCTCCCGATGATCTTCACATACTTCCCGAACACCACCGTCTTCAGCTTCTTCAGCTTCTGGCAGACCTTCCCGTCAATCTCCGTTACCTTGTAGGTCCGTCCGTTGGCAGACACTGTTGCCGGAATATTCAGTTCCTTGATCTTTTCCGTCGTGATCCCGACGAGCATGGCCGTCCCGGT
>JAFXZS010000012.1 GCA_017541105.1 Clostridia bacterium | reverse complement strand
GGATAACCTTGGCCGTTGCCGCCGCCACCTGCTGCAGGGCCTCGATGGCGGCCTCCGCCTTGCTCTCCTGGTATACGCCCAGGCAGGCGTTGACCAGTACGACAGCCAGGATAATCGCTGTGTCCGTCAGGCTTTCATGGGCGTATACGGCAGTCACCGCGCTGACGATTGCCGCGATGATCAGCACGATGGTCATCGGGTCCTTCAGTTCCCCGATGAACTTCTTCAGCAGGCTGTCCTTTTTGGCTTCCCTGAGTTTGTTGGGGCCGTCGCGGGTCAGCCGCGCGGCGGCTTCTTCGTCGGTCAGGCCTTCCATGCCGGAACCGGCTTCAGCCAGCACCGCTTCTTTTTCTTCCAGATACGGTTTCAATCGATTTGTCCTCCAATATCCGGCCCTCAGAATAGTCGGGTCGTTTGATCCATGAGTTTATGATATCGGTTTGATCTGATGATCAGCGGGCGCTGCTTTCTCTTCCGGTGCCTGGTCCAGCAGCATCGCAAAAGTCATCTGCGCTTCATCGGTCTCCGCTTTCTTCAGCCGGTCAAAGTACTGCTTATGCGTATCCTCCAGCACTTTTCTGTAAGCGGCGTCCCCGTTCTTGTCCAGCGTTTCCAGGAACAGGTGTTCTCTGGAAGCAAGTTCGGGATGGATGCGGACCAGCGTCGCCATACCGGTATTGGAACAGGTACCCGCCACCCGCTTGTATTCCGCCATCAGGTTGGAAAAGATCGCGTCCGCCAGCAGGGAGCATTCCCCGGCGCTCATCCGGTTGAAATGGTTGCGCGTCATTTCGTTGATCAGGTCGGTCACAACATGAACCTTCGGTTCAATGACAGTCGCCGCTTCCTCGCTGTGTTCCGCAAAAGCTTTCTCCGCGTCATCCAGAAGATCCCGGATCAGTTCCTGGAGAACTCCCAGTTCTTTTTTACAGGTGTCGGAAAAACCGGTGTTATTGTCGGACAGTTTTGCCGCGATCCCGGCAATATTGACCGCCTGGTCTCCCAGCCGTTCAAACTCTGTGGTCACCTTGTAATACTGGTTCAGCATCGAAACATGGAGCTCACCCTGAAGGTGCGGAAGCAGTTCCACCAGGTAGCGGCTCAGATGGTCTGTCAGCCGGTCGACCTGCATTTCCCTGGCTGCAATCTCCTCCTGCCTGGCCCCGTTGTATTCTTCCATCTGCAGCTGCGCTTTTTCAAGGTTTTCTCTGGAAAGGCTGAACATCGTCCTCAGCACATTATAGCAGCTCTGGAGCGCCAGCGCGGGTGTGGCAAAGAACACCGGATTCAGCGCCTTGATCAGTTCTCCGTGCGGGTCTTCCTCTTCTTTCTTCTTACGGACAATCTTGTCGCTCAGTTTTTCAAAGACGCGAAGCATCGGCAGCAGGCTGATCGCGCAGACGAGGTTAAACACGGTATTGGTATTGGCAATCATGCCGGAATTGACCGTGGCGTCCCATAACCCGTCCAGCAGGCCGAGATGATGGATGACGGTGATGACCACCAGAACCATCACGGATTTACACAGGTTGTACAGAATATTCACGATGCCGACCCGTTTTGCTTCCCGGTTTGCCCCGATGGAGCATACGATGGCCGTGGTTACGCAGTCGCCCAGATAAACGCCGACAATCACGGAATAAATCGCCTTGAACGTCAGCAAGCCGCTGGCGGAAAATGCCTGCAGGATACCGATCGTCGCGGAGGAACTCTGCAGCGCGAAAGCCACGCCCGCGCCGGTCAAATAGCCCAGGAAGGGGTTATCGCCAAGGCCCGTAAACAGGTTATCCACGGCGCCGGATTCCTGCAGCACACGGACAGCGCTGGTCATATTCAGCAGGCCGGAAAAAAGAATTCCGAATCCGATGGCGATATTGCCGATGGATTTGGAATTCCGGAGGATCCCGGTCATGATCAGAACAATTCCGATGATCAGGGCAATCGGAGCAAGGGTGGACGGTTGAAACAGACGAAGGAATGAAGAACCGGACGCGTTGATATCCAGCAGCCGGATGATCTGTCCGGTCACGGTCGTGCCCACGTTCGCCCCGACAATAATGCCAAAAGACTGCCGCAGTGACAGGATCCCGGCTCCGACAAGGCCGGAAGTGATCACAATCGTCGCCGTGGATGACTGAATCAGCGCAGTCACGGCAATCCCCAGCAGGAAAGCTTTCAGCGCGCTGTCGGTCACTTTCTCCATCACGACTTTAAATGTTCCCGATGAGTTTTCTTTCAGGGAATCTCCCATCAGGCGCATGCCGTAAAGGAACATCGCCAGGCCGCCGAGAAGCGACAGGATATCAAAGAAATTCATAAAGCCTCCGCTGTGTACCGGTTTCCGAAGCCCGGACTGATCCGATGCGAACCTGCAGCTTCATCATTCCGGCTGCCGGGAGTCTGTATCCTCCTCCGGCAGGCAGATCAATGCGCTGTTATCTGATATCGTATCACCGTATGATGCCGTTGAACAGTTGTTTTGGCATTATTTAACACAAATTTAAGGCTGCCCGTCCGCAAACAGTTCATGAGGTGCGTTTCCGCACCTCATGACTCCGGACAGTTCTGTTGTTTTCAGCAGCATCCTTTATACGTACCCGTACTTCCGGGACGCGTGATATTTTTCATCCTCATCCGGGAACTGAATCACCGGCACGTCCGCAGCCATCGCGGCCGTCCGTGCGTCCCTTTCCAGATCTTCCGCCAGGTCCCGGATTTCCTTTGCTTCCCGGGTATCGCATTCCGGCAGCGCATAAACTTCCCGGCTGCCTGTCTCTGTCTTTTGCTCTTCCCGCGCCGTTTTCCGGGCTTCCCGCTCAGCTCTCCGGGCTTCCGCCTCCGCGTGAATGGCCTCCAGGCGTTCCGCGATCCGCTGATCATGCTCCGCTTTCCGGGCGTTATGGATTTCTTTCCGGACAGCCCTGGCAGCTTCACGGG
This sequence comes from Clostridia bacterium, assembly GCA_017541105.1. Taxonomy (GTDB): domain Bacteria; phylum Bacillota; class Clostridia; order Christensenellales; family Aristaeellaceae; genus Aristaeella. The sequence goes on along the minus strand of JAFXZS010000012.1, from coordinate 1,125 downwards.
CGATCTTTCTTGCCTTTCTCGCTGTCTCCCGGACGTCTTCCTGTACACGGTTCATGTCAAAATCCCTGTTCGCGAGATAGCCCAGGAGCGCCCCCAGCAGCACACCCCTGCGCAGCGCGCGGCGATGATGCCGTCTTCCGAGCAGCAGATTTCCCAACGACAGAATACCCAGCAGCCGAAGCATTTTCCTTTTCCTCCGTTTCCGGTGATTCTTTCACCGTGATGACAGCATATCACCGCCCAAAGGCGGAATACAGGATCATCACCGAAAAATACGGCTGTTTAGTATCCCCCGGTAAGAAAAATAAAGCCCCGCAGAGCGAAACCGCTGTTCAACCTTCTTTCCCGACCGGAAAACTCTCTGTTTTGAAGTCACGGTAGAATCTTCCACCCTCTGCCGTAAACCTCAGGACGCAATAGTCTGGATCGGTAACCCCGCCCTTATAGAACATGGTATCCTCTCTGCGCCAGATCATCTCTTTCGTCGCCTGGTCTGTCAGCACTTCCATTTTGCCTTTCAGCATAACGCCCGTGTACCTGATCAGGCCCTTATGGCAGAAATAAATACAGGCATTCGGATTGTTCAGATACTGTTTGACGCTCATGGAGGAAGTGTTCGTAGAAAAATAGAATTCGCGCAAGCCGTCGGTTTTTCGCGGTTTCAGCATTGCCTTCACGTTGGGATGCTTTGAGAATCCTGGTGATAAGCTCCGGGTCGGAGAAGTACTGTCCAAGCAGAACCAGCTGTATCTGGATCTGGGTGTCACCCCGCCGACACCTTATGTTGAGACCACGTTATAATTGCTCGGGAATCCAGGTTCTGTGTCATCCTGAAGAACACAGTGAAGGATCTTCCGCCCAGGGAAAAAGGGACTGGCCTTTCAGCCAGTCCCCAAAGCCCGTTTTCCTTAGTCGAAGCAGTCACCCACATGGTTGATGATGATATTCACACCCAGTGCGGTGTTATACTCCTCGAACACCTGCAGCGTGACGCCCGGCGTCTGCGGTCTTCTGACAACCTCCTGCTGTTCTTCCGGAATCTTCGGCGTCTCAATCTTCTCGTTGGTGAACACCGTCGAATTGCCGTTTGTCATTACGCTGACCTGGCGGTATCCCGGAACCTGC
>JAFXZS010000011.1 GCA_017541105.1 Clostridia bacterium | reverse complement strand
TCTGCAATTGCCGCTGCCAGGCTGCCACTTCCTCCAGGCTGTCGCAGGAGCGGAACTCCAGGGAGCTTATCTGGCCGATGCCGTTTTTGAAGAAGGCCGCCATGCGGTCCTCCGCCCCTTTGATGGCGAACACGCCCACCAACTGGGCCATCTTTTCGTCCAGGTTCATTTCCTGCAAAAGCAATTCCGCCCGCTTCCGGGGGGCCAGGGATGCGTTCATGTATTCCTTCATAGCCGTTTCTCCTTTATTTGATTCGCGTGATCAGCAAAGCCAGATTGTCCCGCCCGGGCAAGGTCAGCTTGGTTTCGCCACTGATGTTTTGGGCGATCACTTCCCGGGTCATGTTCCACACGTCGATCAGTTCGGCCTTATAAAGCTTGTCCTCTGGCAACTTCACGGTCTGTTCGCCGTAGCATTGCAGATCGAAATAAGTCAGGTACGCTTCCTCGCCGCAATGAGCCTCCCAGGCGTGTTCTCCGCCCAGGTGGGCTGTGCGGTCCTGCGCGCTCATCCGGTGGATACTGGCCGAGAGCAGCCGGCAAAAGCCTTGCATTTCCGCAGGCACGGAGGACAAGCCCTGATCCAGCTCTTCTCCCTCCTTGAGCACAACCGACCAGATGTTATCCTCCCTGGGTGTCAGCGGCCCAGGCAGGCTTTCCATAATCAGACGCAGGAAAGCGATGCGCTCGGGGCTTTCGCCTTTAAGCTTTCCGCCCCTTGCCCACCAGAGAATCTCGTCATCGGAAAGGAACGTCTCTCCGTGGGTGCAGTACGCGCCGGAAGCATAGCAGCGCCAGAAGCGTCGCACCATTTCCTGCCCGGATATGCTGCCCCAGAAGTGCGGAAGATTGCCCTCATAGCAGCATTCGTCGATCACCACGGGCTTTTTGTATTCCCGGATCCACCGGGGAATTTCGGATAATCCCTTGGTTTGCAGGCTTGCGTGGGTGATGTTGGGCCGGGTTACGTCCCAGAAGCACATGCAGTTGTGGTTGGACAGCAGATGACAGTACGGATCATTGCCCGCCACAAATTCCTCGATTTCTTCCCAATCGATAAGGGATTTATCATCCATGTTCAGATCGTATTCGTTGGCCAGGCTCCACCAGATGTTCGGGAACGCGGCCAGGCGGCGCAGCAGGTAATCCAGATAAATCAGGTTGTCCCGCTGCGGCAGCCTGGAAAAACCCCACCGGTCATAGGGATGGAACAGAATCAAATCAATCTGAATGTCCATTTCCGCAATTCGTTGCAATATTTTTTCAAACCGATGCCAGAAAGCGATGCAGGGACGGTTCACATCCCAGGAGCCATCGGCCTTTTTTTCAAAGGCATAATAAGGTGGTTCATTGTGGTTGTAATCATAATGCTTGGGGAACACACACATGCGCACCTTGTTGAAGGGAGCGGCTTTCAGGCTCTGCAGGGTCTGCTCTACCAGCGCGTCGTCCTGGTGAGCCAGGGCGTACACCGTGGTGCCGAAGGGGATAAACAGCGAGCCGTCTTCGTATTCAAAATGGGTATCGACGGCTTTAACCAGTCCGTGCGCACCGTTCGCCGCTTCGCTGATTTCCGTTCCTTCGGCGTTCACCGCGCCGGTAACGCGCCAATGCCATTCCCCGGCGATTTCCGGGAGGAAGCGGACGATATATCGCCCGTCGCCATCATAAAAGCCTTTGACGGTTTTGACGGTATCGCCGCAGGCAAATTCCGTCGTCAGATCGATCTGCGCCCAGCGGTCCGTCAGCGCTTCGCCGGGAAAAACAAGCTCGAACATTTCATACTGCTTCATTGCGGCAACACCCCTTACTCAAATTCGTCCAGGCTCCATTGATCCCGCCAGTCCAGAATACCCATCTCTCCCTCGAAACGGAAAGGTAGCCACACATAGCGCGCTTTGGAGGTATCCATCGCGCTGTCCGGAGGCAGCAGCTTTTGCAATTCCGCCATGCGGGCTTCTTCTGCAGGCGTTCTTTCTTCCGCAAACCGCAGGCGAAACCATTCGCCGTAATCCTGATAGCGCAGGTGCATCAACGCTGGAGCCCAGCGATCCGCCAGGGCGATGTACAGATCCCGCTTGCCCGGCACCTTGAATACCGAAGTGATCTGCGAATGGAAGGAGGTTTGGCTTTCGTCCCCGGGATGGGGGTCGCCCAGCACCCTATACGGCCCGTGCCAGGTATCCGCTACGGCGATTTGGGAAGGATTGGGCAGATAGCCTGTGGTACCGGAGGTAACCAGATAGTGCTTGCCGCGCCGCACAAAATGCGCCGTGGCTTCCCGCACAAAGGGCGGCTGAGCCTGGGGGAAGTGCGTTGAGTAATAGCCGGTCACATTGGTATAATCCTCCGTCAGATCGGCGATGATGGTTTCACTGTGCACCCGCTCAAAGAAATAGTAGCCTTTCCCATCCGGCGCGGCAGCCAGGTCGAAATCCCCGGCGCTCATGCCCAGCGGGCGCAGCCCCTTGCGGACAATCGTATACGGCCCCGTGATCCGTTCTGCGGTCAGCACCGTTTCGGTCTGTTCCCCGTTTTTCTCCATGATTTTCAGCCAGCAGACGTATTGCTTTGTCCGCTGGTTGTACAGGATATGAGGCCGGTCCATCATGCTGGCGGGGTGCAGGGGGGATTGCTCGTCTGTTTCATCCGGCGGGATGATCAGCCCGCAGTCCTCCCAGTTATAGAGGTCTCGGGAACGGTAGCAGCGCACACCCCAATGCCAGATGCCGTTCTTTCCGTTGGTCTTTTCCTTGTTTTCGCCGTACCAGTAATGGATGCCGTTCACAGTCAAAATGCTGCCGCCGTGGGCCTGGATGGGCTTGCCGTTGGTATCCAGCCATTCCTGACCGGGATAAAACGCACGCTGCATGGAAGGAATCTCCTTTTTTGAAAAGGCCGCCGTCCAATACGGGCGGCGGCACTGAGTTGATCAGAGGCAGCCTCTGATGATTTGTAAATGATTACTCCGTCACGAACTTCAGGGTCTGTTCGATGGCGCCGAAGGGCTGCACATCATCCACCTTGTAGTTGAGCACCATATCGGCGGCATAGCCTTCGGTGGTCAGATCGCCGGCAGTTTCGAAGTGAATGATGAAGGAATAAGTAGTCATGTCGATCTCATAGGTGCCCTTGTCCACATCCATTTTGTTGCCCATGAAATCGGCATACAACTGCACAGTGTTGTCGCTCAGCAGGTTGCAGATGAAGTCGGCGTTGGTGCCTTCCATGCCGGGTACAGGGATTTCGCCTTTCAGCGCATAGGCCACTTCCACGGGCTTCACTTCCGCCAGGGTTACTTCGTCGCCGTCAGTGGAAACGTAGGTGTAGGTGCCGTCCTCGTTCTTGGTCACAGTAGCGCCGGAGTCATCTTCGGAATCAGGGGTCAGGGTGATGACAGTCTGATCCTCGTTCATGGCATAGGTGCCTTCTACAAACAGCACCACCAGATCGTCATACTTGCCGTTGACTTTCAGTTCCAGGGTGGCAGTATCGTCCTCGGGATTGACCAGGGAGAGGAAAGAGACAGCGGGCTCGCTGGCATACTGGGCGGCAAACTTGCTGTTCTCAGGATCGGTATCCAGATTCATGGCACAGTTTCCGCCGCCGACACCGGTGATATTCACCATATCATTGTAGATATGCTCAGCATCCATAGCGCACCGATCCAGCTCATTGCCGGCAAAATCATAGAAGACGACGGTGTAAGGCGCGGTGCCCTCGGTCAGGGTGCCTGCTTCGCTGGCAGCGCGGTCCATCGCCACATTATAAGCACATTCTTCAGCCAGTACCTCGTAGGTACCGTCGAAGCAGATCTGGTCCATGCACATACCGGCATGGAAAACCTTGCCCAGTCCGGGGATTTCATCATAGAAATGGAAGTAGTAGTTCATGAACATGGTTCCGACGTCATAGCCGTAGGAATAGTAGGTGCCGGCCAGGTTTGGCACGTTCTCCGCCGCCGCGAAAGATACAGCGGACAGGCACAGCATCGTGCAGAGCAGCAGGGCAGCGATCTTTTTCATCATTTTCGTAATCTCCTTTTCCTTTTTGGGGAAGGCATTCCCGATTCTCTTTCCTTCCTTCTGCCTGCATTATGCCATTTCCCGCCCTGGAATTCTGTACGAAATCCGACATAAAATCCCATAAATCCGACATGTTTTATTCCTGCATCTTCTTTTGATACTCCCTGGGCGTAACGCCGAAATACTTTTTAAATTGCTCCGTAAAGTAGGAATAATTGCCGAAGCCTACCTTGTTGGCCACCATGGAAATCGTCATATCCTGATGGCGCATCAGTTCTCCCGCCAGGCGGATGCGCCGCTCCTGGATGTATTCGGAAACCGACACGCCAAACTTCTTTTTGAACAGCCGCGTCAGATGATCGGCGCTGATATAGCAGATGGCCGCCAGCTCCCGCACGGACAGCTCGTCCGTCAGGTGGCTGTCAATATACTGCACGGCTGTATCCAGGGCGTTGGCGGAATCACTGCGGGATTCTTTCGCCAGAGCGTCGATATATTGCTGCCCGTAGTGCTGGATCTGCTCCGTTCTGCGCCGTTGGGCAGACCGTTCCCTGGCGCGCATCAGGATCTCCGTCAGCTTTTGATAGCGGATGGGTTTGAGCACATACTCCATGCAGTTGAGCCGTACGGCCGCCTGAGCGTAATCAAATTCATCGTGACAGCTCAGGATGATGCACTCCGTATTTGGGCTGTGCTCATTCACATATTCGATCAGCTTCAGGCCGCTTTCGCCCGGCATTTCAATATCACTGACCAGAATGTCAATATAAGTATTGCTGAAGAGACTTACAGCGTCCTCATAGCTCCGGGCCGTGAGCACCTTGTCAAAGCTCAATTGTTCCCAGTTGACCCCATCCAGGATGCCCTGAACAGCCAGTTCTTCATCGTCAACAATCAGAATATTCATGCGCGCGCCTCCCGTCCTGTGCTGAGATCAGCAGAGAGAGAAAATGGAATGATCAAATAAACCTGCGTGCCGCCGCCCACTGCGCTGGAAAAATGAATATCGCCCTCATCACCGTAAAACAGTTCCACCCGGCGCAGGCAGTTATAAATGCCGATATGTTTCTGTCCCGCCTCATCAATGTAGGGTTCCTTCTTTTGCAGCTTTTCCAATACCTCCGGACGGATGCCGCTGCCCGTATCCATGATGGCGATATGCAGGGTATCCTTTCCGTCCTCGTTTTCCTCCCGGTGAACGGACACCACAACTTCAATGGGTTCCTTGGGGTTCAGCGCGTACTTGATGGCGTTCTCCACAAAGTTTTCAATCAGCAGCGGCGGGATCAGGGCGGACAGGCAGTCCTCCTTCGCCTGGTATACGTAAGAGAACCGGTCCGGGAAGCGGATGCGCTGGATGCGGATAAAGTTCTCCACGAACTCCAGTTCCTGCCGTACTGTCACCATCTGCTGTCCCTTCCGCAGCACGTAGCGGAAATAATCCGCCAGGCACAGGGTGTAATCCTGGATGGTGGTGTAGTTTTTCGATTCAGCCAGAGCGTAAATCATATTGTAAGAATTCAGAAGCATGTGCGGGTTCACCTGCAGGCGCAGATTGTCCATTTCTGATTCCAGCAGCTTCACATCTTTCTCATATCCCTGCTGCACTTCTGCGGCCATGACGTTGAAATGGTCGAAGAGCCGTCGGAAGTCATCGCTCACGGCCAGGGGGGCCTGCGGAATCCTGTAGGACCGGTCTCCCTGGAAGGCGGAGATGGCGTCATGCATTGTTTCCATCGGCTCCAGGATATCCTTTTTCAGTCTTCCGAACAGAACCGGACTGACCAGGATTGTCAGCAAGGCTATTCCCAGAGCAATCCAGAACCAGACTGGAATATTCCGCAGGGAAAAATCATAGGGAAAAACAACCAGCACCCGGAAAGGCTCACCATCCTTTTCCCACAGGAAGCTGTTCCGCTCCTGCTTCAGGGAAGCAAAAGAGCGTTCTTCATCCCGCCATGTCCCATCCGGAAGGATCAGAAATGCCCTTTCTCCGTCCTTGGAAACATACACGCTGCTGCCGTTATCCACGCGGGCGTCAGGCTGGGTCGCGTTCCAGTGCAGCAGTGTCAGGCTGGGTGCCAGACCGGCGGGGAAATCCGTCATCACGTCGATATCGCCCAGCTCCTGGCGAAGCGCCACCTGGTCCAGGTAAAAGCTGAAAGCATTCTGGCTCATGCCGTTAACCGCTTCGCGGGACTTGTAGATGGAAACCGCCGAAAGTGTCAGGCAGACCAGGCTGACCGGGAGGACCAGCGCAATGATCATTGTCATCAGCCGCGGGCGGAGCCGCCGGAACACAGGCCGGAACCAGAACCATTGATATAAGGCTGAATGCTCCTTCATGCAGGCATCCTCCCATGTGGTAAACATCCGATTGATCCAGGGAACTGTCAATGTTTATTATACCTGGAATCCCGGTTTCCTGCAAAGCAAAAAAAGCAGCCCGCGAACGGACTGCTTTCCGGAAAAGGCTTCAGCCTTTGACCCCGCCCTGGATCACGCCTTTCTCCATCTTGTCCTGGAAGAAGGGGAAGGCGATGATGATGGGGGCAATGGCGGCGATGATCACCGCGAACTGGATCAGATACCGGCTGTAATTCGGATTGGAGGAATTCAGGAAGTCTGCGTTTTCGCTTGTGATCTGGCGGATAACCAGCTGCAGCGGCCACAGAACCTTCTTGTTGGGCACATAGATGCTGGCAGGCAGCCACGAATTCCACTGGCCGATGGTCAGGTTCAGGATGATCACGCTGCCCATGTTCATCGCCTGGGGCAGGGTGATTTCAAACAGGGTGGAAAGGTGCCCCGCTCCGTCGATGTGGCTGGCTTCATACATTTCCTTGGGAATGGAATTGAAGGCGTTCATCATCATGATGCAGTACATGGAGTTGGTGCAGCCGGGAATGACCAGCGCCCAGGGGGTGCCGACCCAGCCCAGGGCACGGATCACCATGTAGGTGGGCACCATGCCGCCGCCGAAAAGCATCGTGATCATCAGGGCCATGGTTACCGGCTTTTTCAGTTTGGTATCTCTGCTCAGGGCGTAACCCGTTACGGCTGAGAGCAGGAAACCGATGGTGACAAAAGCGACGGTATAAATGATGGTGTTGATGTAGCCGCCTACAATACTGGAGTTCTGGAAAATCATGGAATATCCGTCCAGGGTGAAACCTCCCACGGGCCACAGCACCAGGCCGACATGCGCCAGCAGGGATTTACCGTCCGAGAAGGAGGACATGAGCACATGCCACATAGGGATTACGCTGCACAGCGCCACCAGTGCCACGCAGGTATATACGACGACATCCACAACCCTGTCCGCCACGGACTTGGTCTCGACCATATTGTTTTCCCATTCTTGCTTTTTCCGCTGCTTTCTTGCCATGGTGACCCCTCCTCTCAGAACAGGCTGCTTCCGGCGGCTTTACGCGACAGGGCGTTGGAACCCACCAGAAGGATCGTGGAAACAACGGACTGGAACAGGCCGGAAGCCGCGGACAGGGAATAGTTGCTGTTGCCCGCGCCGAAGGCCTGACGGTAGGTATAGGTGTACACGGTATCGGACACGCTGTAGGTGCTGGGCATGTACAGCAGCAGGATGTTGTCATAGCCTGCCGCCAGCGCTGTGCCGATGTTGATCACAAACATCATCAGGATCATGGGCATGATGGAAGGAAGGGTGATTCTGAACATCCGCTGCAGACGGGTCGCGCCGTCCAGTGCCGCGGCTTCATGCAGATCGCCGCTGACCTGGGAGATGGCTGCAACATACATGATGGATCCCCAGCCGATGCCCTGCCAGATTCCCATCAGGAGATAGATAATCCAGAAGACGGGAGGTTTGTCGTTGGCAAACCAGTTCTGGTTCTCTGCGCCGAATACGTTGGTCAGGAACAGGGACAGGGGGCCGTCCTTGGACAGGAACTGGGTAAACAGGGAACAGACAATGACCGCTGCCACAAAGTTCGGCATGTAGCTCATGGTCTGCGCTGTACGCTTGAATTTTTTGGAGTTGATCAGGCTCAGCATCAGTGCGAAGATGATCGGGGCCACAAAGCCGATTGTGGCGCGCAGTACGCCGATCACTACCGTGTTGCGGATCGCCTGCAGGAAATCCTCTCCGCTGAACAGGTCGATGAAATGCTTCAGGCCGACCCATGGGCTGCGGAAGTAGCCGTCGATCACGTTGTAATCCTCGAAGGCCATCACGATTCCGAACATAGGCAGGTAGTGCAGCACTACTTCATACACGATAATCGGCACGAACAGCAGGTACACTACCCAGTCGCGTTTCAGTTCCGTCTTCCAGCTCCTGCGGGAGGAAGCGGCCAGATCGTAAGCGTTTTTCTTTGCCATTTGTCACACCTCCTGTCGCTTATCGGAAGGGATACTCGTCAACATACTTCTGTAAAAGCTCGGAAACCTGATCCACCCTGTACTTCTTCAGCACCGTACACCATTTGTCCCAGTCTTTTTCGAAGTTGGACTTGCCGGTAATGAAATCGGCGCAGTTTTTGGTCATGTATTCCAGTGCTTTGGAATGAATATCTCCCATGGCCTTGGTGTCTTCCTGGGTCATGGCATTCGTGGTGCGGCTGCCCTGGAAGAATCCGGTGTTGGGATACAGCGACCATGTGTCGAGGGAAGCCTGATACGTATCGGCATATCCCAGATCCACTGCCCGGACCAGTTCCAGGCCGCAGCACTTGTTGAAACCTACAGCGGTATTCAGCTGACCGCTGTCGTGTACCAGCACATCGCTCTTGCGGTAGCGTCCGTCCTCGCCGATATAATAGGCACCGTCAGCAAGTCCGTTGTCAGTATAGAAGGTGTTCTCCGTAAATTCCTCCACCTGCTCCTTGTTCAGCCCCAGGGTCTTGATCAGTGCGCCTTCGGTGGTAAAGAAGTAATCCAGATAGCTACACAGAGTCGCAAGATCCTTGTCCTTGGCTTTGGGAGTGATCAGGATGCCTCCCTTGGTCAGGCCGCTGCCCATCACGCAGTCCGGCGGTACATTCCGGCAGCTTTCCGGACCGTACATGTCGTTGATCGGATAAGGCGTACCCTGAACATAGATACCTTCGGTATATCCGCCGTCGTGCATGTCCAGCCGGCCTCCCAGCTCACTCTGTTACCCGTTCCACATGCCGATCATACCCTGGCGGACGGAGGTGGAGTCGATCTGGTAAAAGGCATCGGAGGTGCGCTGGTTGAAATCATGATCCAGCCAGCCTTTCTCATACCAGGAATGCATGCACTGCAGATAGGTCTTGAAGGGCTCCTCGTTTCCGCCGAAATGAACCTTGCTGTCTGCGTCCTGGTACCACACGTTCACGCCGCCTCCGAAGCAGCTCAGCAGGCCGCCGGACCAGGTAAACCCGGGATAATACAGGCTCATGCAGTACTTTCCGGTAATGCCCAGGTCCGCCTGAGCCCGGGTGAAGATTTCAAACATCCATTCCCAGTCGGAGATGTACTTCGGATCCGTACCGCCGGAAGGGAAAACCACGTCATCCGCCCAGCTGTCCACGTCGTTCGGGTCGGTATAACCGCCGGTGAAAGCCGCTCCGGTAATAGGATTGGTTCCATATTTCACAATCCAGTCCCGGCGGTACATAAAGCCCTGGAACACGGTACCGTATCCGTCTGAAACCGTGGCAATATTGTAGTAATGCTCCTTGCCGTCAGCGTCGACATGAACCGTATTGATATAAACCTCGTGGTTGGAATGCACCAGCGCTTTGTAATTCGGCATGTATTCTTCCACGTAATCAGTCAGCTCGATCGCGTAGCCGTTCTCCACCATGAGGGCAGGCGGATCGCAGATCACGGCATCAATGATATCCGGCAGGTCACCGGAGGCGATCATCGTACTGTAGTTATCTGCTTCAGATCCGGGCGGCGGCTGGAGGAAGTTCAGGGCAATTCCCTTTTCCTCCGGGCCCCAGCCTTTTCTCAGCGTATATTGGATCGCCGGGTTTTCGGCATAGTTTCCGTAATATTCCGAGGACGTACCGGAATAGATCCACCAGTCGAAGGTGGTTTCCGGGGACGCGCTCTGGCCGCTTGTGCCGCCGATATTGCCGTAGTAAACCTGCATCCCGACCAGCAGTACCACCACAGCCACCATCAGCGCGATCCATTTTGCACGAATGGACATCTTTGTTTCCGTCTCCTTTCCGAATCCTTCAGGTTATTGAATTCATAAGTATCCTGCCGATATGACCATCATACTCAGTCGATAAAGAATTTTCTTTGAGAAATCCGACCAAAAATACAGTAAATCCGACATGATCGGAACCGTCCTGCCCGGAAGCGCTGACATTATGAAACGACGATCCGTACCCGGTCCAGGTTCAGCACCTGGGTGAATATCCGGGACAGATCTCCCTCCCGGTTGGTAGCGATACGCACGGTGGCAAAATAAGTTCCGGGCTTGTCATAACAGCCGACGGTCTCCGCGTGGGCGGTATGGATGCCGTTCTTTTCGCCCTTTTCAAAGGTCAGCGCGGCATCCCACATGTCCTCCCCCAGCATGAGCCGGGCCACACCGTTCACATCCGTATCCTTGGCGGACAGATCCTTTTCCTGCTGGGCAAAAAGGATTTCTGTCACGTCGCCAGCGCCCTCCGGCACTTCCACGTCCACAGTGAAGCGCACGCATTCGCCCACCTTCACATGGGCGCATTTTTCACCGTTGGCTTTCAGGGTGGGAATGCCCTGAATGCCGAAGCGTTTGCTGACGTCCTGCTCCGTGTGGATCTGCCCATCCTCGCCCAGGTAATAGGCGGTGCGTTTCAGGGGCTCGGTCCCCTTTTCCACCCAGGCGGAAAGATCGATCAACGCCTGGCGCAGGGCGCCTACGTAGTTAACCACCATATAATTTCCGATGGCGTTGATATCGCCGTGCATGCAGCGCTCCATGAAATAGGTGCGGTGGTTTTCGTCGGTGCCCTTGGTTTCGATGATCTTGTTCCGCCACCAGTCGGCGCACCAGGGGCAGGTGCTTTCATCCATCAGGGCCTGGATGTTGATGACCTTGCCCTGAATGTCGCCGTCCTGGTATACGCCTGTGCCGGTAAAGGGAACCGGGAATGGCCGGCGCTGCGGAGTCTTCGGCGTACCGTCTTCGTTACGGAACTGATCCCAGGCGTGGAAGGAAAGATCTTTGGGCACCTGATAACGGTAATAACTTTGCAGGGCGATATAATCGGAATTGTCCAGCAGGATTTCATCCCCTGGCTTGATTTTGTTCAGCGTCTCGTTCAGGTCGCTCATACCGTAGCAGTCACCGATGGTCACAATGCCGCCGCCCGCGTCGGTATAGTGCATCATTTTCCCCATAAGCAGCGTCGCATCCTTGGCATCGCCGCTTTGGAAGGTCATATACAGACCCTCCTGGTACAGGTTTTCCCCCTGGGGCAGCGTTTCCAGTTCAAGATACGCACCGTTGCCGCTGACCATTTGCTTTTTATAGGCGTCGTCCACGCCATTCTGACCGTCTTCGGCAGAACGTTTTTCAGTCTTGTCCGCCTGATGCAGAGCTTTCACTTTTGTCCGGAAATGAATACGGTCTTTGGAGGAAGAACTGTTGGGGTCTGCCCCTGCGTAGCCGGGTTTCGTCCAAAAATCGATGAAATAGTCCGGGTCCATATTTTTTACGCCCGGCATCAGCACCGGCAGGGAACCGGGATCGATGACTCCCTTGGCTTCCATGTACCAGGCCAGGGGCGGAAAGCCCATCTTCGTCAGCTCCTGCAGCATGTCCGCTTCGTCGTGATTCAGCTCCTGATAAGGGTCGCCGCTGCCGCCCGCGTCCAGGGCATCCAGGATTTGGGGAAAAGCGTTCCGCAGCACCCGCTGTCCCTGCACGTGCATGGTGATGGTATTGGGAAGGCTGACAGGAGATCCAATGACATAAGGCGCGGCTCCGTCCCATGCGGAAGTATTCTCAATGCAGGCCATGGTTTTATAGCCGCCGCCGCTGCCGCCGTAGACGTAGCCGTAGGGCCGTTGTTTCGTATCATAGATTTCCATCGCCTTTTCCCGGGAATATTCCGCCGCCGCGGCGGAGGATTTCCAGGTCATAGTGGCGTCCCCGCTGCCGCCGAACTGCTGCTTGGAGCCCATGTTGGTCTCTACATAGTACGCCCCGCATTTGAGGGCGAAGCCGATGCGGTCCTCCAGCCCGGTATGGCCCAGGGAAGCCACCTCCTCATCGGGCCCCGGGAAGGGGGACAGGTACTGCTGGAAACGGCCCTCATAGCGTTCAGCCGGCGGGAAGCAGAAAGAAAACTTCACATCCGTCCCCTCAAAATATCCGTGCAGATAGCGGAAGGGAATGGTTTCGCCGCCCGGCAGATGCCGCTCCCGCCATTCATCCTGGTCGATCACCGGATGCTGAAAGCGGGCGTCCTGTTTGGGGTCATAGATCGTCTTTGCCATGTTCATTCCTCCTCAAAACGTGTGGTTTTATATTCTCTGTGTCGGTTCACGCTGTCACGGGGATACGTCATAGCTGTATGTGCCCGCCTTCACCCGGTGCTTTTCGCCGTCCGGCAATATGATCTCGGCAGGAGAGGGAACGGTGAATTCAAAATAAAGCCGATGACCGGCATAGCGCCATCCGCTGCGAATCTCGCCCACAGGAGACAGCCATTTCGCCTCCGCATGCCCCAGGGAGGGATGCGGATAGGGGCGAAGGGTCAGGCTGCCCGCTTCCAGCCGGATGCCGCACACGCCGCTCATCAGCCAACCGCAGATGGCCCCGTAAGCGTAATGATTGAGGGAATCGTGTACCGTGCCGTCGGGACGCACGCCGTCCCAGGTTTCCCAAATGGTGGTAGCGCCTTTTTTGACGGCATAAAGCCAGCTGGGGCATTCTTGCTGCAAAAGCAGCTGATAGGCGGTATCGATATGCCCGTTTTCGGCCAGAACCCGGCAAAGATCGGGCGTTGACAGAAAGCCTGTGTTTAAGTGATAACCGTTTTTGATCACCAGCTCATTCAGGGCGTCAGCCGCCTGTTGGTTTTCCTTCCCATCCAGCAAACCAAAAGCGATGGGCCGCACATATTCGCACTGGCGGTCAGAGGTGATTCGGCCGTCCTTCAGGCAGCAGAAGCGATAGGCCTTTTTCGCGTTCTCGGCAATTTGGGCAAAACGCGAAGCATCCTGCGAATGGCCCAGGATTCCCGCAATGCGGGACAGCAGGGAGGCAGAACGGAAATAATAGGCGGTAGCCACCTCCGGCACACCTTCCATCGCATTTTTGCGCATCGTTTCCGCATTGTCCGCGCCCGGCTCGCACCACTCGCCAAAGTGAATCCCCGTATCCACCAGGAAATCCTTCCAGGGATTGGTTTCGTTCCGGGGACGGGTCTGTCGGGCGCGCTCCTGGCAGAAAGCCAGCCAGCGGGTCATCATGTCATAGTTTTCTTCCAGGATCGTTTTGTCGCCTGAAGCCTGATAAAGCGCCCAGGGCACCAGGATGCAGGCGTCGCCCCAGCCGGCGGAGCCCTGGAGCATCATGGCAATTTGATCCCGCGGATCATTGATGGGGGCGATATTTTGCACGACTCCCTTTTCGTCCTGCGCCAGGCGGCATTCCTCCAGCCATTTTCGCAGAACAGGCGCGCAGTCCATCAGCATCACAGCGGTAGGCGCGAACAGTGCCGCATCCCCCGTCCAGCCCGCACGCTCCCGGGTGGGGCAGTCGGTGGGAATATCGCAGAAGTTGGAGCGCATGCTCCACAAGCAGTTATGGAACAGCTGATTTACATCCTCGCTGCCACAGGCGAAGAAGCCCACCTGCGGCATATAGGAATACACGGCAATGGCGGTAAACCTGGCATCTGTCAGGTCGGCGTCGATCTCCACCTTGGCATATCGGAAGCCCATGATCGTAAAGCTGGGCTTGTATTCATTCAGGCCGTCCTTGCAAATATAATCGATCCGCTGAGGCACGCCGCCATTCTGACTGCGCCAAGTAGGGTTATAATTGGACTGTGTGAAATTTCCGTTTTCATCCAGGGTCTCGCCATGCCAGATCGTGATTTTCTGTCCAGCCTTTGCCGTTACACACAGCTCCGTATATCCCGCCAGGTTCTGTCCAAAGTCGATGACCGTTTCCCCATTGGGTGTTTTGATGAGCCTGCCGGAAAAGCGCTCCTGCTCCAGAACAGGAACACTTGTTGTGGGGGCCAGCTTGTCATAGCCGAAATCGCGGACAGTCACAGTATGCCAGCTGTCCAGTTTTTCCATCCGGGCGTCATAGCTTTCACCCACCTCCAGGTCGTTTTCCCGGATGGGGCCTTGCTGCGAGGCTTCCCAGCCTTCATCGCTGCACAGGATGGTCGAGCCGTCCGCTTCCAGCTGACACAGCAGTGCCAGATCATCGCCATAGTAATTCCGCAGGCCGTCGACGCCAATGCCTCCCCGGTACCAGCCGTCGCCCATAATAACAAGCAGCTCATTTTCACCGGTTTTCAGCAGCTTGGTCACATCGTAGCACTGCACCATCAGCCTCTGTTTGTAATCCCCGGTGCCTGGAGCCAGCACAAAATCGCTCACCCGCTGTCCGTTCAGGTAAGCGGCATACAAGCCGTGGCAGGTAATATACAGGCATGCGCTGCCGGGCGTTTTTGTGGTGAACCGTCGGCGCAGATAGGAAGCGGGCTGCTTCTTTTCCGGTTCATGGGGCAATTCCGGGTCGATCCATTTTGCCTGCCAGGCAGGCATGACAGCGTTTCTGATCATCCTATCAAAACCTCTCATGGGACTGTTCCGTGCAGCGCGTCAATTCAGTTGATTCGTCTGTAAATTGTCCTGAGACGACTTTTCCCGCGCCGCTCCTTCCTGTTCCTCCTCCAAGCTTCTGTCAAACTTGCGGAAACGCTTCACACACGTCCGGGACATATACCAAACCACGAACGCCGGAACGAAGAAGGTAATAACCGGCAGCACCTGCGGAAAGAAAGCGGCCAGAATGAATCCGCCCACTGCCGCGGCCAGTGCCAGCAGCGTCTGGGGAAAACGGGAAAGCATGTGGATTACCGCGTTGTGGATGATCTGCCGGTTGGTGAGATCAAACCGCGCCAGGGTGGGAAACACCCAGAGCATCAGGCTCGCGGTCAGCAGAGCAAGCACGAAAATGAAAGCGCAGATCAGGCGGATCAGCAGCGTCTGCTCGGTCTGCATCAGCACGTACCAGTCCGCCGCCAGAAAGCCGAATACAAGCATGAAAATCAGCGTCAGTACCGTTCCCTGCCTGAAATTGTCCTTAAATGCCTGCCAGAAAGGCCGGAAGATCGTCGGTGCTTCCTTCCGTTCGATGCGCATACCCACTGTCATTACGGCTGCCGCAGCGGCCCCGGCGGTGATCCCGGGAATCGAGAACAGCAGGAAAACCAGTCCAAGTTTCACATAATCCGCGGCACCGTAAATAAACTGGGAGAACTTACTGTCCGGATTGAATATTTGCATATAGGGTCCTCCTCCGCCTTGTCTGAAAAAAGAATACCAATTCGTTCAGCGAAAATCTTTGTGTTATCCGACAAAAAATAACAGAAAACCGACATTCTTCCGAAAGCTCCTGTAAAATGTCGGATTTGTGGAAGTATTTGTCGGATGAGAAAAAGACGGGGAAAAAGGAAATCAATAAAATAGAAGCTGAAACAGACTCATCCGTAAAGCGGACAAGCCCGGGAGGAAGAAAAATGGCAAAAGAGAAAAAAGTTTCAAATACAAATGAGGAAATGCTTCGCTCCGGTCCGTTCCGGACCTTGGTGGGCAGGCTCTGCGTCCCGGCGGTTCTGATCATGCTGGTGATGGTTCTCTATCACATGGCGGACGTGTTTTTTATCGGTCAGACCGGCGACCCCAATAAAGTTGCCGCCGTCACGCTGGCCTCCCCTATGTTCTCCATTCTGTCCGGCCTGGGCGTGCTTCTGGGCAACGGCGGCTGTACCGCGATCTCCCTGGCTCTGGGCAAAGGAGAGTATGGCAGGATTCGTAAAATCAGCGCTTTTTCCGTCTGGGGAGCAATCGTCATCGGCTTGGTCTTCCTTGGCGTGGTACTTCCCCTCATGAATCCGATCTGTTCCCTGCTGGGTGCCAACGAAGAGACCCGGGGGTTCACCGCTGAATACCTGCGGGTCATCGCCATCGGTGCGCCGGTAATCATGCTGACCAATGTTGTGCCGGCTCTGATCCGGGCAGACGGTTCCACCACCGATTCAATGATCGGCAACATGCTGGGAACAGTGCTGAACATTGCTCTGGACCCGCTGCTGATTTCCGTGCTCGGCATGGGCGTATCCGGTGCGGCTATTGCCACTGTGGCAGCAAATGCGGTCAGCCTCTGCTACTATATATATTTCCTCCGCACGAAGGGGAAGATTTATTCAGCCTCTCCAAAGGACCTTTCCCTGAAGAAAGATGTCATCCGGCCTGTCATCAGTCTGGGCCTTCCCATGAGCTGCGCCACGGTACTTGGCAGTGTGTCCGGCACCATTGTCAACAATCTGATGATGCAGTACGGTTCCGTGGCAGTGGCCGGGCAGAGCGTGGCAGGACGTATCGCGCAGATGATCTCCATGACCGTCATGGGGATCTGCATGGGTATGCAGCCCGCCATTTCCTTCAATTACAGTTCAAAGAACCATAAGCGGCTGACGGAGATTCTGGCGAAGACAACCGGCCTTGCTGTAATCGCCGGCACTGTCTTGTCGCTCCTGTGCCTGCTTTTCCGGGATCCGCTGCTCAACGCTTTCCTGGACAATCCTGAAGTTCTGGAGATCGGCCGGGTCTGCCTGCTGGCCTCCATCGTGATCGGCCCCTTCCTCGGCTTTTACCAGATCTGCACCACTTATCTCCAGGCATCCGGCAAGTCTACCCGGGCAGTAATCGTTTCTCTGCTGGAGAAAGGGATCTTTTATATCCCGGTTCTGTTCCTGATGAGCTGGATATTCGGTATGTACGGCATTATCTATTCTGCCACGGTAACTACCGTTCTGTCCGCGGTCGTTGCCCTGATCTTCTGCTATAAGGATTACCGGAATGAATTGAAGGATCTCAGGGAATGGTAAAGATCAGCAGATCCCCACGTTCTGATCGAAGAAAGGAGTTTTGCCATGAAACCGCAGGAAATCCTGAAACAAATGACACTGGAAGAAAAAGCCGCTTTTTGCTCTGGCCATGATTTCTGGCATACCAAGGCCATCGACCGCCTGGGTGTTCCCTCTGTGATGATGTGCGACGGCCCCCACGGATTGCGCAAGCAGGAAGGCGAGGGCGACCACCTGGGCATCAACAAGAGCATCGAAACGGTATGCTATCCCACCGCCGCCGCCCTGGCCTCCTCCTTTGACCGGGATGTGATGCGTATGCTGGGCGAAGCCCTGGGCCGGGAATGCCAGGCGGAAAATGTGGCCATGCTGCTGGGGCCGGGACTGAACATCAAGCGCAGCCCTCTGTGCGGCCGGAACTTTGAATACTTTTCCGAGGACCCCTGTCTGGCCGGCGAAATGGGCGCAGCCTACGTGCAGGCACTGCAAGGGGAAGGCATTGCCGCCTGCGCCAAGCACTTTGCCTGCAACGATCAGGAAACCCTGCGCATGAGCGGCTCCAGCAACCTGGATGAACGGACGCTGCGCGAAATTTACCTGCCCGCCTTTGAGGTGGTAGTGAAAAAGGGCAGGACCCGCAGCCTCATGTGCGCCTACAACGCCATCAACGGCACCTTCTGCTCTGAAAACAAAATGCTGCTCACAGATATCCTGCGGGACGAATGGAAGTCCGACGCCTTTGTGGTCACCGACTGGGGCGCCATCAAGGATCAGGCCAAGGGCGTGGCCGCAGGCCTTGACCTGGAAATGCCCGGCGGTCCCAACGCCACCGGCGAGGAGATCGTGGAAGCAGTCAAGACCGGAACACTGGATGAATCTGATTTGGATAAAACTGTGCTGCGGCTGCTGCAATTCGTGAAGGACAGCGTGGAGCAGCGCAGGCCCGGCGCG
>JAFXZS010000010.1 GCA_017541105.1 Clostridia bacterium | reverse complement strand
TGTGGTGGAGCCCATTGCTGCTGCAGTCACGATTGTCGCCGCCGGTGCGGTGGTCCCAGTGATGCCCTATTTACTGGCCTTCGCTGCGGGTGCGATGATGTATGTGGTGGTGGAGGAACTGATCCCGGAGATGTCCGAGGGCAAGCACTCCAATTGGGGAACCATCGCTTTCGCGCTCGGCTTTGTGCTGATGATGATCCTGGACGTGACCCTGGGATAAATCATTGAAGCGGAGAAAAGATAATTACTGTAATCAGGATTCATTTGCATCACGCGGAGAGACGAGTCATGATTAAGATCTATGGAATGCCCACATGCCCTTATTGCGACTACATTCACGAACAGGTCAAGGGCAGGGAGGATGAATTTGAATACATCAACATTGGCGACCACATACGCAATTTAAGCGCCTTTATGCGTCTTCGGGATACCAACCCGGTATTTGATCATCTGAAAGCAGTTGGTGACGTGGGGGTGCCCGCATTCGTGTTTGAAGACGGACGGGTTTCTGTGGACCCGGCGGATGCGGGACTGATTGAGTATGGTTCGCCCGATGCTTGCTCCATTGAGGAGCACAAGAGCGGACGAAAGGGCTGCTGAGTTGTCTGAAGTGAACCCGGTTTCAAATGGGTTTCATCCGAACTGAACCCGGTTTCAACTGCCAAATGAAACCGGGTTTCAGGGTTTCACTTGAAACCGGGTTTCACGTGCTGGGAGCGCCTTATTTCAAGGGCTTTTGAGGCCTGCGGGAAGTTCATGCTTTTCTTGCACGAAGCTACCGTGGGCGGAGAGCACGCTTGGTTCGTCAGAGCACATCGTTCACATCGATGGGGTCGTTGGTTCGAGTCCAACTGTCACCACCACTTCGCTGGAAGTTGTTCATTATCAACGGCTTCCAGTTTTTTTGAAGCCACTTTTGAAGCCCCCTACTGAAGCCTCCTCTGAAGCCACTTTCCGTGCATTGTGTTCACGTTCGAAAGTGGCTTCAGATGAATGACTTGGAGCAGATAACTTCCGGGTTTTCTTTTCTTCATCGTATAAGCTGTTTATTTCCGGAATGGATTAGGAATATGATCCGATACAACTTTCGCTATATCTTCCGCAAATGCAACGAATTCATCTGAATTGAAATCCCGCTGTGAGCAGCCGATTTCAAACTCTGTTTTGTCGTAGTTGGTATACCATCCTGTTTCAAAAAAACCGTTCCTGAGATAAAAACGCTTGATATCATTGCAGACATCCGGTTGATCAGGCGCCTCATATTCCACGACGACTTGTTTGTCCGGATTTTGCCTGATGAGTTCCCTGACGGCGCTGCCGCCGATTCCCTTCGAACGCAGATCTTTCCTGATGGCAAAATAGGCAAGGTAAAGCAGATTCCGGTAATACCTGACAGCCATAAAGCCTACAGGTTCCTGATCATGATCAATACACCAGACTTTTGCTCCGGTTGCAAACATGTCGCTCAAAGCGCATCGTTCATTTTCCGGTATTGCTTCTTCGTTTATTGCCTCCAGGATCGGCAGGTCTTCAGAATCTTTCCGGATTTCCCTGATGTCCATAGATGTCCTCCGATGAAAAGCAAAATCAAAAGCTAGAGCGCGGTGGCCTCTCCCATCATCGCGCTGAAATAATATCATGAAACCCCTGAAAAATGAAGAAGAAAACCGCCCGGGTTCCTCAACCGAGCGGCTTCTCGCGGCGACAAGGGCAATGTGGCGCAAAACACGGGCAAACGGTTTTAATCTGCCTCGAAGGTGATGCTTACGCTTGCACTTACGATCAGTTTTGCCGACTGGACAACCGTGCCCGCATCTGCCTCGGCTTCCTCCACAACATCATCCATCCCTCTGGCATATACGTTTCCGACGTTGTTCTGATAGCTGTATACGCCGCCTTCGGAGATGATTTCTATGCCGGTGATTTTCAATCCGGAGGCTTCCGCGAGGATCTCCGCTTTCTTCTTCGCGTCCGCCACAGCCTTCTTCATAGCTTCGGTTTTCGCTTCTTCCGTATCGGAAGCAGAGAACGATATACCGTTCAGAGTGTTTGCACCGGCTGCAAAGCAGACGTCAATCAAGGCACCAACGCTCTCCATGTCTGTCACCTTGATGGCCAGTGTAGAGCTGGCATTGTATGCAGCCAGTTGCTCCTGATCGTTGGAATAGTCATACAAAGGATAGATGTTGATGAAGTCGGTGTTGATATTTTCCTCTTTCACGCCTTGTTCGATCAGGGCAGCGCGAATTGCAGCAATGGTTTCATTCACCTGCTGCTGCGCTTTCAGAACATCCTTATCCCGGGCATTCACACCAAGGGAGATAATGGCGGTATCCGCGCTGACACGGACTTCGCCTGTACCGTTGACCGTGATCTTTGTTTCTGCCAGCGCCGCAGCAGAAGACAATAACATTACCAGAGCGACAATAATAGCAATCAGCTTCTTCATTTTGGTTCCTTCCTCCTTCATCATTAATACAGATTATTGCCAGGGTACATAGTAACGTCGAATCAGCGCCAGTTCTCCGTGATCATCAAAGACAACCATGACATTTCGTATATCAAATCCAGGATCGTCTGGTGCGTCCATCATTGTCAGAAAAGCATCCTTGTTGTGGACTGTTGGGGTTAGCAGTGCTTCTCCGGTGGCGGGATCCTCGTTGGCATCAGCACGCAGTACACGGCTGCAAAAACTATCCCGATATTCGCAGCGACTTTGCGGTCGCTTTCGCATTCATTGTGCAGGCCGGCTGTCATCATGATAAACCCGATCGGCAGAATCAGGCAGACAAAGAAGCTGCCCATCGAAAAATTGATGATCTCAAATACAGCAAACAGAAACACTGTCACCGTTACGATCGCTGCGCCTGCTTTGGGAATCATCCTGTTCAGATTCATCTGTTCTTTCTCCTTCATATTCCGATATTCTTTACCACCAGCGTGCTGCCTGCAGAAATTATGAAAGTCTGTAAATCTCCAGTCCGTCCCTTTTTTCAGACCAGACAAAACCATGCTTCACGGCAATATGTTTTGTTGCTTCCTGTCCCGGATCACATTCGATTATAAGGGACTTTCCGGCATTTCTGGCTTTATCGGTCATTTGCTTCGTCAATTCAGACGCGTATCCTTTTCCCCAGCATTCAGGATACAAAACCCAGCCGATTTCCACGCTGTCCTGATCATATGCGTGGTATATGACATAGCCAATAAAACAGCCATCCAATTCTACGGCATATACAGGCGGATGATCTGACAGAGCAGCCTGAAGAAATACCTTTGTTTGCTCTTTGGAATACGGCGGTTCAAGATAAAGCATTACCTTCGGATCAGACAGCAGACAGTACAATGGTTCATAATCCGACTCGTTGAATTTGCGGATCGCTGGTTTCATATGCATTTCCGAACCAGTTCCTCGTCATCGATAGCAGCATCAAGCAACCGGCTCAGAAGGCCTGTATATCCTTTTCCGTATTGTTTGGCTTTTTTCAGCGTGGCAGGCGAAATACGCAGGGAGATCGTTGGCTTGGTTCTGTTCTGATGGTTGATACGCTTAAACTGCATCAGTTGCTCCCGCATCATCATAGGGCTGTCATCATCAAAAACAGGTTCTTTTTTCTCCGCTGCTTCCAGTTCCCGGATTTCTTCAGCAGTCAATTCCTGACTGAGTTCATTCATAGTCATCTTCACCATATTCGTACCTCTCTTTCTCCGACGCTGTTGCCAGCCGCGCAGAAATCATTCTGATTACATTCTGGTCCCGAAACGCACAAACAACAAAAAGGATCTTTCCTACCTTACCCAGGATATCATACCGAAGCTCCTCAGAGTGCTCTTCGTCTTCCCGGATCAGCTTGTTCGGATCCAGAAAAACTTTAGCAGCAGTCCGAAAATGAATACCGTGCTTTATGAAGTTGATCCGGTCCTTTTCCTCGTCCCATTCAAAGGAAGCTTTCGTCAGGTCTATATCAAAATACTCAAACATAATTGCCTCCTTCCATTTCATTATACACAGACATAGCACAAATCGCAATACATTTTGTATTGCAATTCGCGCTATTGTTACGAAAATGTTAATGATGCACAATTTCAAAGATATTTTGGCAAGCCCATACTGGCTACCGATCCCAGTTTTACCATATCCTCTGGATTTTTAGCAGAAAATTTCGCCGCTGGCATAGATCAATTATTATCGATTACCAGATCGTTCCTACGGGTTCAGAAATAAGATCCTTGTTGAAAAAATATTATGGCGGAGAACTGGTGTTCGAATATGATGGTGCTAAATATTTCATCCAAGGCTGGACGGAAGATGATTTGTGCACAATGGTTCTTGATATAGTGAGTCAGAAACCATTCCGCGAATATTTTTGGAAGCATGAAGCAAAGACGATGAGGGAATGCGCTGAGGAATCTGTGGCCTATCTCAATCAGAATTAGCTAACGAAGCGGGTGTCCCGCTTCGTCAGATCCAGCTGTTTGAACAACGGCAAAGAGATATCAATAAAACCGCAGCATCTACCCTGTTTCGTATGAGCAAATCACTTTGTTGCAAGATGGAAGATCTTCTGGAATACTGATGTCTTCATGTGGGAAGGTATAATTTTTGAACATTGAAGAACTGGCTTGGTCAATGCGGTAGATGCCTCTCTGAAGGAAGGGGCATCGGTTTCTCTGGCGAATAATGTAAGGGGATCATGAAGTGATCCTGGATTTTCGAGTCATATGACGGAATACCTGTTGAAAAAGAACCGCAGCGATATGAGCGGGTCCCATTGATGTGGGAAATGAAGACGATCAGCGACTGGGAGGAGAGTAAAAATGTGTGAAAAGTATGACCTGATCATCCGAAATGCCACGATTTATACGATGGATCAGGACCGGCGCGTGATCAACCGCGGATCGCTCGCTGTCCGGGGAGACAGGATCGCGAGTATCGGGCAGGAAGACCTGACAGGGCTTTATCCGGCCGGTCAGGTGATCGACGCGGACGGGATGATCCTCCTGCCCGGGTTTATCAATACCCATATTCACATTTTCCAGTCGTTCCTGAAAGGATTGGGCGCAGATCACCGCTTGATCGAATGGCTGAATCTGTCCGCGCTTCCCTTCGGAAAGATCATGACCCCGCGCCAGCATGAGCTGGCAGCCCGGCTTGCCTGTATGGAGGCGCTCAAAAGCGGCTGCACGACCCTTTGCGAATTCTTCTATACAGACCAGGATCCAGAACTTGCATATGCGTGCATCGAAGGAATGCAGTCGACAGGAATCCGCAGTGTCTTCATCAGGACGTTCCAGGACACAGGGGAAGAATATGGGATGCCTTCCGTTTTCATTGAGCCTGCGGATAAAGCGATGCGGGAAGTTTCCCTGCTCAGGAAACGGTACAAAGAGGACGACATGCTGTCGATCTGGACGGGTCCTGACGTAACATGGTCCACGACGAAGGAAGGGTATCAGACCATGCTGGAATACTGCCTGAGCGAAAATGTCAGGTATTCCATGCATCTGAAAGAAACCGAAGTGGACAACGAAATGTGCCTGAGAACCTATGGCAAAGACATCGTCGATCTGCTGGAGGAGATCGGATTCCTTACTGACAGAATGCTTGCCGTGCACTGTGTCAACCTGACGGAGCGCGACATAAAGCGGTTTTCGGAATACGGAGTATCCATCAGCCATAATCCGGCTCCCAACTTATACTTGGGTTCCGGTATTCCGCCGATTCCCGAAAGCCTGCGGGCGGGCGTCAACGTCGCGCTCGGTACGGACGGAGCCGCAAGCAACAACAGTACGGATATGCTGGAAACAATGAAACTGGCCGCGCTGATTCAGAAGGGAATTCACCGTGACGCCTCCGTGATCTCAGCGGATCAGGTGATCCGGATGGCAACCTGCGGAGGCGCGAAAGCGATCGGGATGGAGAACATGGTCGGCACGCTGGAGGCTGGCAAAAAGGCAGATATGATCCTGTTTGACCCGAGACATCTGAAGTCTTTCCCGGATCATGATGCCGAAGCGACCGTGGTCTATGCCTCTTCGGAGGAAAACATCGATACGACGATCGTTAACGGAAAGATCGTATATCACAGGGGCAGTTTTGCCGGAGGACTCAGTGAGGCGGAACTGATCCGCGCATGCGCTGCCGAAGTTGAAAAAATGCGGAACCGGATCGATCAGTAGAAGGGGTTTTGTTGATCCCTTCTGTCCACTTTCGTGGATCACGACTTTACGTTTGTCCACAAAATGGGATTTTCTACAATTCAAACGTCCATTCTACGGGGAGTATTTTATAATTAATTGCTTTTCAGAAGTTGGCCTCTTTCTTCGTCCCCGTCGTCAAATCAGTGTTGAAAGGAGGGAGCGAGTTGATACAGAATTCGCGCAAGGCCTGGCTGGACAATGCTGTCACCCGATGGGAGAAACCGCTGCTCCGGCTGTGCTATGCCTACCTCTGTGACACCGCCCTGGCGGAAGACGCAGTACAGGAAACATTTTTCAAAGCCTGGAAGAACTACGGGAAATTCCGCGGAGAGGCGGAGGAGAAAACCTGGCTGACGCGAATCGCGATCAACACATGCAAAGACCTAATGAAGAGCGCCTGGAGCCGGAACACGGACCGGTCCGTGACTCCGGAAGACCTGCCGGAAAGCAGCGCTTCCTTCGACGCGCAGGACGACACCGTTACGCGTGCGGTGCTGGCCCTTTCCCCGAAACTGAAGGAAGTGACCCTGCTGCACTGGTACCAGGGCATGACACTCCAGGAGATGGTCAAAGTGCTCAAGCTCCCCCGATCAACCGTCAACTATCGACTGAAGAAAGCGAAAGCGATACTGAAAGAGGAACTGGAGGACTGGTATTTTGAAGACGAATAAGAAAACCATCCGCTCCGCGATGGACGCCCGCCTCTCCTTCCTGGATGATTGGCCGTCCTGCCGTGCAGGCGTGCTGTATCGTATCGCGCAGGAGGAGGAACCTGTCATGAAAAGAAAGATGTCTTTGGGTTTTGTGTTTGCAATCGTCCTGGTGCTGGCGGCGGCTGCCGCCCTGGCTACCACCCTGTTGCTCTCGCCCCGCGCGGGCGCCGTGCAGTCCGCGGACCGGGCGCTCGAAGCAAAATACGGAATCACGCCGGAAATGCACAGTTTCTTTGCCCGTGAAGAGGAGCCCCTGGAGGACGGAACCGTGATCGTGACCTATACCGGCGCGGGCAGCATGGAATATGCCCTGGGTGCCTATACCGCCGTCGTGAAGGACGGAAAGGCGGAGGTCACGTGGAGCCACGACGGCGAGGACATTTCCGGCGGCTATGCCTCGGAAGCCTGGGGCCTGGACCAGCTGAAGCAGATGGTGAAGGACAGCCAGGACGAGAAACGGAAAGGTGCTTTCCTGGAACGCGCAGAGGAGATCAACGAAGCGCATATCATCCCTGTGGAGGAACAAGAGCTGACCGACGAGGAGATCGACGCAGCCCACAGGCAGCGTGACGCGGACAAAGCCGCGGCCATGAATGCCCGGAAGATCCCCGAGGAAGAGATGATCGCAACCGGACGTGAATTCATTATCAGCAACTGGAACCTGGACGCGGAGCAGACCGGCCGGCTGGAACTTTATACCAATACAGTCATGGATTCCGACGACGGCAGCGACTGGTATGAGATGGTAAACGGGAAACCCTGCTTCAAGGTGGAATACCTTCTGGCCCAGCCCATGACCGTGGAACAGACAGAGAACGGTGAACCGCTGGCGTACCGGGAAGGTGACGGTTACTACAACGTCTTCGTGAACGTGGAAACCGGCGAAATCGAGGAATATCAATACTACAGCGGCCTGGGTGGCCAGGGCTGAATGTTCCCGGGGAAAATGTGCAAAAAAACCTTGCAGACTTGGACTTGGATCGGCAAGTTTTATGAGAGGCTTGCATTGCCTGCCTGTTCTAACGATCCAGTATAAAGCGTTGATGTGACAGTTCTAATGCAATTGCCCGGCAGCAATGCCGGGCATGTTTAGCTTTACTCTGCCATCTTATATTCCTTACTGATTAGCCGGTCAATCAATTCCTGATTCTTTGGTCCGGCCAGCAAACCTGTTTTGCTGAGAAGATACCCGCCTGCCCGGTATGCCAGGGAAGGAACCCCCAGGAATTCCGGTTTTGTTCTGAAATATCTCCCAATCTCCTCCGCCAAGGCTTTCCGCTCTTCCTTGCTTTCCAATACAAAACGCAGTTCTATGAATTCCGGGAAGATAGCCTTCTTCGTTTCCGGAGAAGTCCTGCTTTTTCGCTCCCGTGTGGCTGGCCAGGTTTCCGGCAGGATTCCTTTATCAAACCAGATCTTGAAGGTGATAGCGCCAGTCTCCGGTACGTCAAACTGGAAGTTGTTGCTCTGCTGCTACAATACTTTTCGCATGACAGCTTGCCCTTTTTCCCTTGCTGCTTCTATAAATCCCGCTTTCTGATAAAGGCGATAAGGTCCCTGGAAATCAAACTCATTTCTTTGCTCAGAGAGTATGGCATATCCTTCAACAGCAGCATATCCCTTTGATTTAGCGTCTGCACAAACTCTGTCAATGAATGCTGATGCAATACCCATTCCTCGATAGCCCGGTGCGATCTCAAAACAAACAATCGACATCGTTTTTCCGCAAGTGATATTCCTCGCAAACGCCGGAACAAACCCAGCATAGCTCTCCATATCCGCTGCATTGCACCATCCGATCGATTGATCTCCGTCATAAGCCAGGTATCCATGAATCATATTCTGGCTGAGCATTTCTGCTGCATACTTGCGCAATGTCTCTTTCACCCCATATGATTTGAACTCACTGACCATCTTTTTAATCTGATCTTCTTCCTGATTGGGAGAAGTGCAATAACATGGCCCGTTTGGATTTTCATCTGTAAACGCACGACGATCGAAAAAGTCAAGATAATCAGCATTCAATTCAGATGTCAATGGCCGAATAACGATTGTTTTCATCAGGCATCCTCTCCCACATGATAAATTCCGATTGGTCGATGGTGTGTTATCTTCAAAATATGTCTTCCGAGATAAGGGACTGTGCCTTATCCCGACAATCTGGAATCGTATAGATCACACTTCATCGTTATAATACTTAATGATCAAATCAGTAATATCTTTTGCCACTTCACGAATTTCAAGACACTCGTGTTCCCAAATGTAAATTGCTGATGTATCTGTTTCACCGTTTTCAAGAACATGATAGCAATAATAATCTCCACAACCATTTGTTGCAAAGTAAACAAAGCGGTTGACCTTTTCTTCAAATTCATCGGGGCCAAGGTATTCAGAAAAGATTTCTTTGTTCTCTCTTGCGTGGCTAATAATCCTCTCAGCGGAAAGCAAGAACCAATGGTCCCCATTTGTTTCTCGCAGTAATGCTTTAAGTTCTTCTGGGAATTTGAAACCCACATATTCTTCGGCTCTCTGTATTTCTTCTTCAGGGCAGGGCTCTTGCACATTTGCCCATTGAATACCCTTTGTCAGTTTTTCAATCAACTCTCTAAACACGATAACACCTCGATAAATTCCGATTGTCGATGGTCAATTATCTCAAAACCCGTTAATGTTTCCTTTCATGCTTCCAATCAGGTCCAGCATGTTTTTTCCCGTATCTACCGGATAAACATAACCGCAGCTCTCTGCGACGTCTTTTCCGATTGTGGTCCACAGCCTCACGACAGCATCGAACGCCTTCCAGATCTGCTCATAATCCGCTGCCGGATAAGTCTCTTTATACAGGGAGAACAGTTCACGGCCGAGCAGTTTCTCCATATTGCAGTCAAGGATTCCCATATCGACCGGCTGTCCCGCCCGCAGAAACAGATACCACCGGATCATCCGGTTCAGGAGATCGCGGACGGCCATGTTGAGGTAAAACATGGCCGAAGGAAGTTCTTTCCTCAATGTGTATTCGGCAAATGTTTTCAGCACCCACCAGAACTCATTGTTTGTTCCGCTGAATTCCTCTTCGGAAGGTGTTCCCGCAAACCATGTCTGCTTCTCATCCAGCCGTTCTATTTCCGGCAGCATATTATCCTTGTCCAGTATCTTCAGGTAAGTATCGCCGATCCAGACGTTTTCGTGGTTCTGCTCCCTGTTATACCTGACCAGGAAAGCGTCTTTCCCCATGACGTTTATGGCAATAGTTGTACCGTCCCTGTATACCATCAAGTGGGCTTTGGTATTGTCCGGGAACAGTTCCGGATAGTTCCTGTCGCCCCTGTAAAGGAGTATTCTTTCACCGAAATAGTTTCCAAAGACATCGCTGTCATACTTTTCCGGATCATCTGCCACAAAGCAGAAGTTATAGTAATCGTATTCTCTCTTCGGAAGCAGGTTTGTACGGATGACCGCCCTTACAGATTCGTCCTTTCCGGCATAATCCAGCACCGCTTCAATGACTTCTTTCTCCGTTCTCTTCCGCTCATTGCTCACATCAATGATCCTTCGTGTTCCTGCTCCGCTAAACCAAAAGTGATTTGGTGAAGCGAAAAACCATCCTTTCATTTTACTCAACGCTGAAGCCCTTGTCCGCCAGCCATTCAACCCCTGATTCCGCCTGATCGACTCCCGGGTTCCTGTTGGTCATAACAACGGAGATTTCTCCTGTGCGGTAGTTCATCTTCAGCATGCACTGTCCGTTTTCGCCCCATCCCTGTGAAACCAGTCTGTCTTCTCCGCCGGTGAATACACCAAGGCCTGTCCAGGGGAAATCCTTCACCGGTTTTGCTATTTCCCTCGCTGATGCAGGCTGCAGGAATGAGCTTTCGCCGTTAATAGCTTTAATAAATTCCTTCGCTATCGTAACCAGCTCTTTGGGGGTGCTCCACAGGCCGGATGCTGCCAGATCGGGAACCTGAGGAAATCTTCCCGGGATGGGCAGACCATTGTCATCATATCCTGTTGCCATCCTGTCTTCAAAGCAGACTGCAATACCCGGTGCTGCATAGAATGTACTGTGTAAGCCCAACGGCTCAAACAGCATCTCCCGGGCCATATCCTCAAAAGGTTTACGCGCAACCTCCTGCGCAAGCAGCTGCAATACGCAGTATCCCGCATCCGAATACTCAAAAGCCAATCCCTGATGTTTCTCTGCCCGCACCGGCCGGTTGTTGTAGGATGTTCTTCCTTCCAGAATATCCATCAGGCTGATTTCCGGATCACCGTGCCGATGCCCATAGAATGCATCTTCATCATCCAGTATTCCGGCGGTATGGCAAAGGATCGATCTGACGGACGCATCACTTTCGGTACCGTTTACAGCAAGCAACTTCCACTGCTGCAGGTATTGATTGACAGGCATATCAATATTGAGCAGTTCCTGTTCATGCAACTTTATGATGCACATTGCGGTAATGAATTTGGATATGGAGCATGCCGGGAATATTGTGTTTTCATCAACCGGAATATGGTTTTCTTTATCAGCGAACCCATAGTATTCCGCTGAATCTTTTCCGCTGGCATCTACCCACACGCAGCCTATTCCCGGAAACCGATGAATGATCTGCTCTTTCATTCGTGCAACTCCTGGTAAAGAAAATTAAAATACGTTAGAGCGCGATGACCTCCTCCGGTCATCGTCCCTAATGATATCATATTCCCAAAAACAAAAAAAGCCCGCAGAGCTCGAAAAAACAAGTGCTGCGGGCTTTGGCCTGTTCTCATGCACTGGCTTCTGTTTTCCTCCCAAGGAATTGCTCCGCCGTCATGCGGAAATGGATGCTGATCTCGTATTCTGTGCTCTTCCTGATCTCAATCCGGTCGACCAGCTGGGCGCTCACCAGATGCTTGGCTTCGTAGCTCGCCTCGTCGAAACGGGTAGCCCAGGTCAGCATCTCGTCCACCCGAACCTCATTGACCGTCTTGCTGTTCTTTTCGATTTCCAGCTGCACTTTGGTTTCTTCCTCGGCCTTTGCCGCTGCGTCCAACCTGGCCTTCTGCTTCGTGAGCATGGAGTTGACCACGCTGAGATCGAGCTGGTTCTCGCTGGTGAGGGCTCTCAAGGTTTCCGCTTCCAAAGCGTCAACCTGACGCTGGGCATCCCCGAATGGAACATGCCAGCTGGAGAACTCCAACGTATCCCGCAGTACGATAATGCAATTCACGCTTTTAGTGACACATTACAGGATCAGCATGTGCATGATTGCTTTCTGTACGATTATTCACTGCAGGATTGGGATATTGCCATGCGTGTCAACATGGGCGGTGGTTTAGAATTCAAGAAATACTTATGGAAACATGAAGCAAAGACAATGAAGGATTGTGCTGAGGAATTCCTGAAGGCACCCCTGTGGAATGACTGTTTTGAGATCGGACGTTTTAGTCCAAAGATAATTACAGGTCAATCCATTACCCGTCCTTATTGTAGCTTAGGCAACAAGATGGAAAATAAAACAACCGGAGTGTTGCTTATTCTCCGGCTGTTATAGTAGCAAAGATAATCGTACGACTCATCCCTCCTTGATTATGATATAGCACTATTACTGACATATGTTAATAAAGATTGCTGTAGTTTCTATGCGGAATCTGGTATAATCAAGTGAATGCACAGAAACACAGGAAACGGAAAACCGGGTTATCAGGGAGTGAAGCAGCTTATGGAAAAGAGCAAACGTAATTTCGGCCCACTGCTGATCATTCAGGCCGGATGCTTCTGGGGCAGCATGGGCATTTTTGTAAGAAAACTCAGCACCTTTGGCTTCAGCCCGATCCAGATCGTTTCGGTCAGGCTAACGATTGCCGCCCTGGTATTTGCTTTCCTGCTGTTCTTCAAGGACCGATCCGGATTCCGGATTGCGCTGCGGGATCTTCCGCTTTTTCTCGGGCTTGGCTTTGGGAGTATCCTGTTTTTCACAGTCTGTTATTTTTCCGCCATCACGATCATGCCGCTCTCCACGGCAGCGATCCTGCTCTATACGTCTCCCATCTGGATTATGCTGATGTCCGTCTTGTTTTTCCATGAAAAGTTGAACAGAATCAAGCTCATCGCCCTGGCGCTTGCCTTTGCCGGCTGCGTGCTGGTTTCCGGGATCTCCGGGGAAGGGCTGACCCTGACTGGGTTGATGCTCGGCCTGGGTTCCGGTATCGGATACGGACTGTACAGCATCCTGGGGACCATAGCCCTGCGCAAGTATTCCCCCTATACTGTTACGACTTATACTTTTCTGTTCGCAGCTGCCGGCTCCTGGCTGGTCTGCGGCCCGGCGGACCTGATATCCAAATTTGCCGCTGCGGAGAACCTGACGGGGCTGCTGCTCTTCTGCGTACTGACCGGTCTTGTCACCGCAGTGATTCCATTTCTGGCGTATACGCTCGGTCTGCGTACCGTTGAAGCCAGCAAGGCAGGAATCCTCGCAACCATCGAGCCCCTGGTTGCGACACTTGTCGGTATCATCGTCTTTTCCGAACCGATCAATTTGCTGTCCGGACTTGGTATTGTCCTGATTCTTACAGCGGTAATTCTGTTGAACAGAAAGAAGGCATCATCATAAAAGGAAAGTGGTGAAACCGGCGGATACAGTCTCTGTCTCCGAGGGGCAGGCAGTTATTGACCGCACGGTTCCCGATCATTATATTTTTATTGTGGAATATCATGTCAAAAAGCAATTTCATACATTTCAGCGGCTTTGCTGACAGTTTTATCTCTCCGGCCCTGCAGGAGCTTACTATTATTTTTCCTGATCCCCTCTGCATCGTGCATTTTGATACGTGCTTTTATCATTTGATTGATAAGCGGGATGAATTCTTTTATAATGAACAATGAACTGAGAAGCAGCGGTAAAGATATATGGAATGCGTTGCCTGATCAATGGCGGTTCCGGCGGATATTGATGATCTCAATGCTTCCATAAAAACACTTGTCAGGCTGAAGGTGGGGGAAAGAAAAATGCTGAACAGATTTTGCAAAAAGCCTCTGTACGAGGTGACGCGGACACTGGCCCGGGTTGCCATGGGTGTGGAAAAGGCCGAACTCGTCATCAGAAACGCCAGGCTGGTCAACGTATGCACAGCCGAAATACAGGAAGGCATCGATATCGCCGTCGCGGAAGGCAGAATTGCGCTTGTCGGAGACGCCTCCCATTGTATCGGTGAACACACAACGGTGATCGATGCTGCAGGGCAGTATATCGCTCCCGGATTTATGGATGCCCATATCCATGTGGAATCCTCCATGATCAGTGTCGGCGAATACGGCCGTGCGGTCGTGCCCCACGGCACCACCGGGATCTTTATGGATCCGCATGAGATCTGTAACGTCTGCGGGCCTGACGGCGTCAGGGCTATGATCGAAGACGCGAGGCGTACTCCGCTGAAGGCGATGGCGAATGTGCCGTCGTGTGTTCCCGCGGTGGCGGGCTTTGAGGATACAGGCTCCCATATCGGCCCGGAGGAGGTCCGAGAAATGATGACCTGGGACGGAGTGATGGGCCTCGGTGAAATGATGAATTTCCCCGGCGTCATCGGCGGCAGTGAAGCCATTCACGGCGAGCTGGCCGAGACCCTGAAGGCTGATCAGGTCATTACCGGGCATTATTCTGTACCGGATACGGGCGCGGGGCTCAATGCGTATATTGCCTCCGGCGTGAGATGCTGCCATGAATCTACCCGCGCCGAGGACGTGCTGGAAAAAATGCGGCACGGCATGTACGCGCTGATGCGTTACGGCAGCGCCTGGCATGATATGCCGGTCATTATCCGCGCCATCCTGGACAATCATATCGACGACCGGTTCGCCTGCCTGATTTCGGATGATACCCACCCTGACACACTGATAGAGGACGGTCATCTGGACCATATTGTGCGCCGCGCTGTTCGGGAGGGCCTGGATCCGGTCAAAGCGATCCAGTATGTCACGATTAACCCCGCGACCTGCTTCCGGATGGATCATGAGATGGGGAGCATCACGCCGGGCAAATGCGCGGATATGGTGTTCTTCAGCGATCTGAATGATATCCGCGTGACGCGGACCATCATTGACGGAGAGATCGTTTCGGAAAACGGGAAAATGACGGTCGGCATCGGAAAACCCGCTTTCCCCGCGTCTGTCTATCATACGATGCATATGGGGAGGCCCATTGTGCCGGACAGCTTTAAGATTGCCGCGCCGGAAGGCCGGACGCGTGTAAAAGCCCGGGTGATTGAGATCATTCCGAACCGTGTCGGCAACTATGAGCGGCTGATCGATCTGGATATCAAAGACGGGTTTGTCGAAGCGGATCCGTACAGAGACATCATGAAGATGGCTGTGTTCGAGCGGCATCACGGAACCGGGACGGCGGGCTTTGGGTTTGTGAAGGGCTTTGGTTTCAAAACCGGGGCGATGGCACAGACCGTGGCCCACGACGCCCACAATCTGCTGGTGGCGGGGACCAATGATGAAGACATGGCGCTGGCTGCGAATACGCTGATCGAATGCGGCGGCGGGCTGTGTGCCGCGGCCGGCGGAAAGGTATTGGCGCTTGTTCCGCTGCCCATCGCCGGTCTGATGAATGACCTGCCGGTTGAGAAGATGGCGGAACTGGTCAGCACGCTCAGCGATGCCTGGCGGAAAATGGGCTGTGTGATCAATTCGCCCTATATGACCATGGCGCTGATTCCGCTGGCCTGCCTGCCGGAGCTTCGCTTGACCAATCGCGGCCTTGTGGACTGCCGTACGTTCCAGTTCGTCGATCTGTTTGCGGAATAACGCCTGAAGAAACATTGAAAGTGCATTTTTGATAAAATCTACTCAGCCAAATGTTCGATATAACCCGAAGGAGGATCCCTATGGAACTGCATCATTATCATGACACAAACCGGAGAGGAACCGTGGAGCGGCTCAACTATGCCTCAAAGGATGAAAACGGAACGTCCGTTTTCAAATACGCAAATATCTATCTGCCATACGGTTATTCCTCCGGACAGCAGTATCCGGTGCTTTATCTCATTCACGGCGGCGGCGGAAACCCGGATGCCTGGCTGGACTGCTCCATGATCAAAAACGCGCTAGACACTTCTTTTACAGAAAACCGCTGCAAACCGTTCATCACTGTTTTTCCCGGATTCTACAGCCATGATCCCGTCCGAAAAAGCCAGGTAGAGGAGAATGTGGAGCGCAGCAATGTGTTACGTTTTCAGCAGGAACTGCGGAACGACCTGATTCCGGCCATGGACAAAACTTATTCCACTAGTCCCTGCCGTGAAGCAAGGGCTATCGGAGGGTTTTCCATGGGTGGCGTGACAACATGGTTTGCCTTTCTGGAGAACCTGGATCTCATTTCGGCGTTTCTGCCCCTGTCCGGCGACTGTTGGCAGTTTGGCGGCCTGGGCGGCGGGAAAGAGACGGAAAAAACCGCGCAATATCTCCATGATCATACCGTGGAACAGGGATTCGGCAAAAATGACTTCCGCATTTTCGCGGGAACCGGATATGAGGATATTGCCTGTCCAAACCTGACACCCCAGATTGAAGCCATGAAAAAATATACGGATCTTTTCGAATTCAGCGACAGCATGGAGGAAGGGAACCTGCATTATGTCCTGATGGAAGACGCGCCGCATATGTATGAGAAAGTATACCAGCATGTTTACAACTATATGCCGGTGCTCTTCAGCTGCTGCTGAATGCGGTGAAATCCGAAAATACCCACTCAAATCACTGGAGTACAGGCGTGCATTTTCCACTGTTCCATTTACTCTCAGATACACTGCAGGCAGCGATGCCAAGGGTGATATCCATGAGCGCTTCCAGCATAATCCGATCCCCGGTGTTGGACAGCGGCGTTTCCACAGAAATACTGCCGTCCGTATGAATCTTTGTATACATAAACAGATTCACTGGCATGATGCGCATCGATCGCGTCCTGATCCTTCCAGCTGTCAATCAGCAGTCATGTATGCTGCCGGGATCTTTCAGAGAAGCCTGAACGCCATGTCGTACATTTCCCTTGAATCTACCGCGTTCCTGATGTACGTTGGATTATCCGGTTCGTACCTGACGTACTTTTCCACTTCCTCAATCAGCGCAAGATAACAGACCGCGAGCGCATACCTGATCTCTGTTTCGCCGGTCAGGAAGATCTTCTCCCGGGCCATCTCATTATAGGTGTCAAGTTCCTTCTGTTTGGCCGAAAGCGGCGCTTTCTGCCCGGGGCCGAGCGTTATGAAATCAGCGACCGGATCGCCCCAGAAGCCGCGTTCCGGATCGATCCAGCAGATTTTTCCTGTCCGCGCGTTATAAAGAACATTGCTGTCCCACAGGTCAAAATTCACCATCCTGCAGGGCACTGCCCTGAGCAGCTTTTCATGTTTGTCAATGAAGCTTACAAACTTCTCCCCGTCGGGGGTGTCGTGGCCGAGGTTCCTGCAATCGGCAACCAGGCTGAGCGCCATGTTTTTCAGGGCCTCATACCATGAATTCTTAAGACCCGTCTGTATATAACCGTATCCGTCGTTTGTGATCCTGTGTATTTTCGTGAGCATGCAGATTTTCTGCTTTTGGATCTCTTCATATTCCCCGTCGGAGAAACCCATTTCCCACAGCGGTTTCCCTTCCATCATCTCCATGATAAAGCAGTTGCTTCTGATAATCTCCTTTGAAAAATCGGCAACATAGACCTCAGGACAGAGAATGTCTGTTTTTTCGTGCATCTGCGAATACCAGAACACCTCTGATTCCATCATGTTTTTTTCATAGCTGAGGACCTTTGAGCCCTCCGGAGGAGCGATCTTCAGCGCGTAGTCTGTGCCGTTGTCGCAGGTGACTTTGTATGCCGCGTTGAATTCCCCGTTCCCCAGAACGGCCACGTCCGCCACGTTTCCCATCCCGTGATGGGAAAACAGATCTTTGATTTCCGATTCCGAGGCTTCGTATTTGGTCTTGCTGATTACCATCATCGTTTCACTCCCTCATATTTTACATTCAGCTGTCTTTGTTTTCTCCTCTGGAACGGGCCGCTATACGGTACACCAGCAAAACGCCCGCAATGGAAACCAGCATCGCTGAGCAAACCAGAATCAGCGCGCCGTCATACCTGCCTGTCCGGTCATAAACAAAGCCAAGGACCGGATAGCCTGCCGCGTTGGCAAGGGATACACCCAGGTTGATTTTCGGGAACACCCTGCTGTACCGGTCCGGACTGTAGAGTTCCCGGCAGATCATCACAGCGCCGACCGTTGGAATGGAATAGCACAGGCCGATCATTCCCGCACTGAGCAGCATAACGCCGGAAACGCGGACCAGCAGCAGGAACGCGATGCCCGCGGCGATAATCAGGCCATAGATCAGGACAGATCGCCGGACACCGATCCGGTCGCTCAGGAAACCGAACATAAATTTCCCGACAGTATTCATAACCAGGACCACAGACATCATCAGGATACCGGTTTCTCCCAGGCCATAGGTGTCCGAAAGCGGTTTGAAGAGCTGCGGCGCAGAGGTTACAACAGAAGCCAGTGAGAACGCCAGAAGCGTCAGGATCAGGATGACAGGTCCGGAAGTTCCGGCCGGCTGACAGGGCTGCTCCCGGACGGCTTTTTCGGACGGCGGGCAGCTGCCGATCGGTTCCATGCCGGAATCTTCCGGCAAAAAGGAAACGGGGAACAGGATCGCAGGGAGATTGAGCAGGAGGATAATGCCAGCCGACACCAGGTAGGCGGTACGCCATCCGGCGGACTGAATCACTGATTCAAGGATCGGATTGAATACGGCGCCGACGATGCCGGAGCATCCCAGCGCAAGGCTGGTGATAAAACCTGTATCCGACAGAAACCACCTGCCCAGAATGGAAGTGGCAAGCACATTGCCGATCAGCCCGGCGGCAAATCCTCTCACAGCGCTGAACAGGTAGAGCGCCGTCATACCGCGGCAAACAGACAAAAACGCGGTGGAACCGGCAAACAGCAGCGTAAAGCCGAGGACCGCAGGCCGGTAATTCTTCGGCGTGATCCATTTTGCCGAAAAGAGGCCTGCGACAGCAAACGTTAAATTGCAGATGGTCAGCGTCAGGTTGACCGCCGCGGTGGATTGCCCGAGTTCACTGGCAATCGGAGTAAAAAAGATCCCGCCTGCGTTGGTCATAATCCCGAGGGAAGACGAC
Source organism: Clostridia bacterium (assembly GCA_017541105.1). Classification (GTDB taxonomy): domain Bacteria; phylum Bacillota; class Clostridia; order Christensenellales; family Aristaeellaceae; genus Aristaeella. Next base: position 182,545 of record JAFXZS010000010.1, on the reverse strand, counting down.
ACCAGCCCGGCCATTGCAACAAGAACCATCAAATATCTGCCCCGAAGTTTTTTCAGCGTTCCCATGGTGTTTCTCCCTTGCTGACAGTTCTTCCCTGAGCTTTGTTCCCCAACGTATTCCGCGTCCCTTCCGCGATGCCGGCCGGGCGTCACCGGTCTTTGCCGCTGCCTTCCTTTTTCGCGAAATACAACACCGCCGCAAACCCGCACAGAATGCCGACAAGGACAGGGATGATTGTCCTGACCGCCGCGTCAGTGCCCATAACCAGGGCAACGAATACTAAACCGGCAATCATTCCGACGGTGGACGGTACAATGGTCTTCAGTGCTTTTCTGAAAATGCCCGTCCCGGCTGCCACCATCAGATCATATCATATACCGCCATTTCCCAAAAGAAGAAAATCCCCGCAAAGCCCATCATTCCGGACTTTGCGGGGTATGCGGCTTCACTCAGATTTACAAGAGACGGGAAATAATAACTGAGACGCAAAAAGGGTACGCAGATCACCTGAAAACTGCGTGCCCCTACAGGCAGACTGTTCACATCCACCGATAACTGTCAGCCTATAGAATTTCCTAAAGAACCCTCCATCACGAAAGAATAGTATTGTTGCCTTCCAAGTGGCTTCGGCCCTTTATTTTCACCGCCTTCAGTATTGTGAACCCTGAACAAGTGAACCCCTGTCAGACGCCCGTTACCCATTGCTGGTGCGTGATGCAAAAACGCCGAAGGCCCAATTATCAAAGGGTTCAGCGCTTTCGCAAATGAAAATTCAGTTGGACATCTTGACTATGTTGGCAGAACACACTGGTCGAGACTGCAACAACGTTGATTTCTGCCGGTTACATTGCCTGCATGATTGAAATCCTGTTCTGACCGGATTTGCAACGATTCTGTTCCATCAATAAAACGTATTTTTTGTATGGCTTTGTTGACTGTCAATTGACAAACAATTCTACTTCTGATAATCCATTAGCGGGATATCCCACTATTGCGCGTGTGGGACAACCCGACAAATAGTAAAATGCGGAGGAATAAGCATGGAATCAGTAATCCGGGAATACGACGCCAAACTGGATTCTAAAAAGAGGCTGACCTTGCGGGACGCCGGATATGAATTCGTAACCGTCAGAGTGAACGGGCAATAAACTCTTTGATGATACCTGCGGTTTCTCCGGCCGTCTGCCTGTCATTGTCAATAAACAGCTGATACTTTCCACGGTTCCGTCCGATCCACCGGTTATACTCAATGTGCGGCCGGATGATCTCGTCAGAAGTGAATCCCCGTTCCTTTGGCCTGGCACGCAGGCGCTGATAAATCGTTTCATCCGATGCCCACAGGGCAATAAAGAAAGTTGCTTTCACTTCTTCCGGAACAGTGGTCTTTGTCATGTAATCCTGCGGCGTCAGGCAGGAAACAAACACGAGATCCCTTCCGCAGGCTTTTCGGATGGCCGCGTTCAGCGTATCGTTCCCATACTGTGATTCCCGGTCTGTTCCGGCGTAATCCCACCAGTTCAGACCGACCTCATCTGAATCCACACACGCGTATTTTCCATGATCCAGCACCGCGTCCAGTTCATCTTTTATCGTTGACTTTCCGGCTCCGCTTGTGCCGGTAATGATATACAGTTTCATCCCTTTTCCCTCCGATCTTATCTCCGGATGACTTTGCAGTTTTTTACATATTTGCCGTATTTCCCCAAGAAGTCATCCCGTTCCGCCTCTTCTGTGATCCAGATAATCACCCAGGCGTTTTCAATACCCAGATTTTCATATGCCTTATGCCGGTGGTTTCCGTCATTCAGTTCAAATTCACCATCGACATAATGAACCATAAACGGCGGCATATCCGGATTTGCCTGAATCGCCTTTTCCAGTTCCTTTACCTTATGCTCCCACCAGTCCGGATCAATCCGGTATTTCATTTCCGGTTCCGGTCCGGCACATCTTTTAAGCAGGCTGATCGGAAACAGAACCGGGCTGAAGTAGTACCGGTCGAACAGTTTTAACCCATCAGAAAATGGGATATTCCGCCCCTCCTCATTCAGATACAGATGAATCCAGGCATCCAGTTTTCCAGCATCCGCATATGCCTTCGCGGATGAGAGTGTCGCGCTGTACTTTAACATAGCAGTCTCCTTCCTGTTGTACACAATTCGTTTGATGGAATCGTAGGAGAGTGCATACTTGTCCATGAGTGACTCAATGACCAGTCCGGCTGAAAAGTCCGCGCGGATCCTCTCGTTTCTTTCCCGGATATACTGCTGATATCCGGATGTCTCGCCCCAGGCTTTTCGTTCGTCCCTGGCAGGAATATAAATCGTCTCGCCGGACACATACCGCTGGATCTGTTTCAGAAGACCCTCCGGAAAGATCTCCTGCGCGTTCCGGTATCCCATGGTTTCACCCTCCTTTCAGAAAGGATTGTAGAATGATTCGGATTGCAGAGATATACCGTATTTGTTTGTAAGTGTTTTCAGCACATGAAGATTAATGGCTTTTTCAAACTGTGCTCCTTCTTTTCCACAATCGGAATCACACCAACATCCACATGATAACCCCGGATCAACATTTCGTTATAAATCAGGTTTTCCATAATGTGCGTTTCTTCCTGCTGCCGAAGCCCAAGACGCACATTGCGCAATCCGATATCCGTACAATAATACTTGGAAGGATCCCTGGTTCAGTACGGCGTCATACAGGGTTCGGGCAGAAATCTTGCTGTCATAGATGCCGGTTGTGCCACCTTCTCCGTCATCCCAGCTTGCTTCGCTGATCGGCAGGAACCATCTGAACACCTGCATCTGCTGCAGGAATACATACCAGGTGGCCACGCCGCCCAGAGAGAAGCCCGCGATGGCCCGGTGATCCCGGGAAGCTGTAATATCATTTGCTGAAGATGAGGTGGCGTAGGTTCTGCACTGTTCTTCCACCTGCGGAATGATATCCTCCGCCAGTTCCCGCGGGAAGGACGCTGTAATCTTCACTTTTTATGCCAGCGGAAGCTGCTGAACATTCCTGTCCGCTGGATAATAGGTGGCGGCGACTACAATGATCGGCTCCATCGTGCCGTCTGCGATCAGGTGATCCAGCAGATTCTGGAACTTCGTAGGTGTTTCGGGATCCAGATAACTCAGGGGTGAACCGTTCGATCCGTGCAAAAGATACAGGATATTGTACAGCCGGTCTGATTCATCGTATCCCGCCGGATAATAGACCATAACGGATTTGACCGTTTCATTTTCTCCGGATGTGATGTAGTAAACCTTTTCCACACGTCCCCGGTTTTCCGACTCGCTCAGATAGTTTTCAGGAATGTCGTCCGCGGCGAATTCGTCCAGCGCCAGCTCTGCAATATCTGACAGATCTTCTTCCACTGCGGACCAATCAACGTCTTCCGGAGAAACCCCGTCCACCGGTTGCGGCAATTCCGGCATATCCGCACAGACCGGGCGGCAGGCGAAGCAGAAAACCAGCGCGGCAAGCAATGCGATGATTCGCCGGTTGATTTGTTCTTGATGAGATATCCCTTTGGTTTTTGCCGCTTTCCTGATCATACCTGACCTCCTCCGCAATGCTCCCGGTCGTGTATGTCCTGATCTTCAGCCGGTTGTTGAGGCTTCATCACTTTTTCAAACCGGTACATTCCGCCGCCGTCTTCGTAGGATTCCTCTGCTCCTGTTTCCGGATCGTGCGGATCCGGATGCATCCTGTTAAAGAACTCCACAATATGGAAACCGCATTTATTCACATAGAAATGTATATTTCTTTCCTCAAAGGACGGTGTACAGGTTTCCCAGACCTGTGTTTCCGGATAGAGGCGTTCGATTTCTTTCCAGGCAGCCGTTCCCACGCCTTTACTGTGCGCAGAAGGATTCACGAACAGAAGATCCAGATGATTATGCTGCGTTTTCTCATCAATCTGCAGCACAACTCCTCCGATGATCCTGCCGTCTTCCCGGATACGGTAGGCGATGCCGGTATTGATACAATTCTCAATGGTCTTTCGAGAAATGATCTCATCGTCTTCTTCAAAATGATTGTCGCACTGTCCGAATTCCTCCGTCGCTCCGAATTTGAAAGCGCGCTGGTTGTCCAGGATAAATTGTTCCCGGTCATCGTCAGTCAGCAGCGTCAGGGTGATGTCGGCCATGTCCAGGTCCTCCTTCAATAAAATTGCCCGGCAACAAAAAGGCTTCAAGCCAATTGTTCCGAGCTCACCCGGCATCTTATCCAACAGGCGGCCTGCAAAGCTTTCGCTTTACGATCCCCTACGCTACGGCGTACTGTCCTCCGATGACCAGTATTCAGTTCCAGGATAGTATACAGCAGATTTGCAGGAATGAAAACAGACTGATTGTAAACATACTGTAAACATCGGCAATGATGAAACGGAAATAAGAATTTAAGCCATCAATTCAATCTGGTTTCCTTCAATTGCCACAATACAGGATTCGTAATAGCCATAAACTCTTTGATGATGAAAACCGTCTTTTTCGCGGGGAAAGTCGACCGTGAACTCCGCTGCTGTATGCTGCTGATGGAGTTTATGCTGATTCCGGACGAACACCGGGAAGAATTTTTCCCCGAAATCAAAAACGGAGACCCGTACGTTTTTTCAGACAACGTGATGCAGCGGATGATCATGGTAACCGATTACATCAAGAATAACCTGACCGCGGACGATCTGTCCGAAACCGCCATGGCGGAGAAAGCCGGAATCAACAGGGATTACTTTTCCAAAGGCTTCCGGAACGTTACCGGAACCCATTACAGCAAATGGCTGAATATGGTCCGCCTGGAAAAAGCGATCGAACTCATGGCGGACAGCCGGATGTCGATTACCGAGGTGGCGATGTCTTCCGGCTTTCAGAGCACCTCCAGCTTCAACCGGGTATTCCGGGAGGAAAAAAGAATGGCCCCCGGCGAATACCGCGCATTATTAATGCCTCCCTTTCCGGAATGAACCGGAAAAGGAGGCATTCGTTTGTCATCTGTTTGCTTTTTGCGGAAAACGGAATCAGCTGACTTTTTTCAGATCGGCCGCCGATACCCGGATAATATGGTCGACATCCCTGCTGTAGATATTTTCCTTGTTCTCCACAACCTCATATTCGACACGCGCGGCATCCAGCCTTTCAATACAGGCGTCCCTCTGCTGCCCGGTCTTGAGAATCAGCGTTTCCTTCCTGTTGAACAGACTCATCACAAAATTCCTCCCTGCGGCATTCGCCGTTCTTTTTTTCGGCGACAGTATAGTGCCGCGGCGCGGAGGACGCTTTCCATTTTTGGCTGAGGATCTGTTCATTTTTCGTCATCCGCACACAGGGCGGCCCCGCCGGCACGATCAACGTCCGCCGTCCCCGCAGCCGTTTTCCGTAAATGCCAATGAAAATCCGGATCAAAAAAACATTGTCTGCAGTTCTCACTTCTGATAAGATCTTACTGAATGAAAACGGGAAAAACAACAGAATCGAGGGTTTCTGCGATGGTTGTGAATCCGGAAGGAAAAGGGGGGTCCGTACCGGCGCGGACCGCGCTGGTTACAGGCGCGGACCGGGGGTTCGGCCTGTTTGCGGCACGGGAACTGGCACAGAGGGGATGGCTTGTGTTTGCCGGGCGCGTGCTGGAGAACTACGATCTTCTTGACCGGCTGGCTGCCGAATATCCTCTCGTGCGCCCGCTGCGGCTGGACGTGTCGAAGACAGACGACATCATGCGGGCCGGAGAAGAGATCGCGCATGTGAGCGGGCGGCTGGACGTGCTGTTCAGCAACGCGGCGCTTATGGGAGGACCCGGCGCGTCCACCCTCGGTGGAGAAGAGCCCATCGACTTCGGCGCGCTGGAACGGGATTTCAGGGTCAACTCCATGGCCGGAATCCTGCTGGTTGACCGGCTGCTGCCGCTCCTGGAGAAGGGAGAAATGAAGCGCCTGCATTTCACCTCCAGCGAGATTTCCAGCCTTCGGCTGATGACGCGCACGGGAAGCATGCGATACGCCATGACGAAAACCGCCCTGAACCTGGGAGTCCGCATGTTGTTCAACGACCTGCGGCCGAGGGGATATACATTCAGGCTGTATCAGCCCGGCGGAATGAATCAGGTGCTGCCGGACGGATCGTACATGCGGAAAACCAAAGCCGTGGATCCCGCCGAATCCGCGGCATGCGCCGTGGCGCAGCTGCTGGCCGACCGTGTTGACGAAGACAGGCTTGCGCTGATTGACTACCACGGGCGCGAGCTGTCCTTCTAAAGGGGGTGGAAAGATGGGCAAGGTTTATATTTCTTCTCTCGAAACGCCCTTCGCGGAAAAGCTTGCCGCACTGTTTGAGAAGGATGGATATAAGATATGTACGGTTCCGGAGCCGGGCATCGAATACTTCATCGACGTGACAGATGAAGAAGTGCCCGGCGACGACAGGAAGGCCGGCGAAGGAATTGACGCGGACGCGGCGGCCGAGGCGTACCGGAAAAACGTCTGTGAGCCGCTGGCCCGGCTCAGCGAGGCGCTGCCCGGCATGGTCGGCCGAAAGCGGATCTGTTTCCTGAACAGCGTTAAGTCCTCCATCAATCTGAGCACAGAGACGTCGGGCTACGGACACAATATGTCCCGTGCGGCGCTGAATCTGATACTGGTGCTGAGCAAGAACGGCCTGGCCGAAAAGGGATACACCTTCCGGCTGTTTGATCCCCTGGCGGGAACGGTTCCGCCCGGGCTGGCGGCCCATTCCGCCATGGGGTACTTCACGCGCGACCGCTTTGCGGACGACGAATGGGACGGATTGGGCCGGAACGATGAACTGAATCTGGTTGTCCGGGACGCCCTGGGCAGGGAACTGCCCTGGTGACGGGGACGGAGAAGGAGGAAAACAGAATGAAGGTTCTTGTGATCTGCAACGATTTCTGGCATCCGGGAGAGGTGGTCGCCCGCGGACTGAAACCCCTGGAGAAAAAAGGATACGAACTGGACGTCGTCATGTACGCGCGGGATATATTGACGACGGAAATGATCCGTGAGTACGACGTGATCGTCAACGCCAAGAGCAACGTGTTCGGCCCCGCCAACGACGCGCCCTGGTTTGACGCGAACCTGCCGACCATGGTTATGCCCCGTGATTTTCGGAACTATGTCGAAGAGGGCCACGGCTTTATCGCGCTGCATGCCGGAAACTGCTACAGCCGGAAGAATTGTCCGGACATGGCGGACCTGACGGGAAACGACTTCATCGGCCATCCCGCCCAGTGCGACGTGACTTACAGGGCAGCCGGGGATCATCCGGTCATGGACGGCGTCGAACCGTTTACGGTGCGGGACGAGCATTACATACTGGACGTCTTTGCCGCGGACGCGGAAGTGTTCATGACAGGCACTTCTGACAGTGAAGCGGGGACGCAGCCGGCCGGCTACGCGCGGCGTATGGGCGGCGGCCGGTTCGTGTGCCTCAGTCCCGGGCACAACTGCCATGTGCTCCTGCACCCGCAGTTTCAGAAACTGATTGCCAACGCGCTGGACTGGTGCGCACAGAAATGACAGGCCGGAAAAGCGCTTTCCGATGTGAACTGCCGGAGCAGACGCGGATTACCCGGCCCACGCTGTACCGCCATATGAAAAGCCGGAAGGCTGCGGCCTGGTCCCGTCAAAAAAAGAAAGGCAAACGGAGCCATTATTTCCTGAATGGTGATCCCCGGGCCGCCTTCCGGGATTGTATCGAACTGATCCGGGCTGCCGGCAGGGACGAAAACAGAGGAACAGGCGTTCCGGCTGGGCTCATGTTTCGGCAGCGGCATGCGCAAGGGAAATGTCTGCGGTGCCTGCACCGGGGCATTGATGGTACTCGGCCTGATGTACGGTGAAACCTGTGCAGGGGATAAAGAAGGACGTCAGAGAACAAACGCCCTGAATGACCAGATGATGGATCGGTTCAGCGAAGTGAACGGATCCTGCCTCTGTAATGAGCTGCTGGGTTGTGATATCCGGACTCCGGAAGGGAAACAGTACGCCCGGGACCATCATCTGTTCACGGAATTCTGCCCGAAGATGGTCGCAAGCGCGGTAAAGATTCTGGAGAAAATCCTTTCAGCGCGGAAAGAGGCGTAAAAATTTTGATCAGACTGGCAACTGTGAAGGATGCTGAAGAGATCCTGGCAATCTATACACCATATGTGCGAAAAACTGCAATCACATTTGAATACGATGTACCGGATATCAATGAATTCCGTTCCCGCATTGAATCAACACTGGAGAATTACCCGTACGATTCTGCCTGAAAATGAAGAGTTCGCAATTTTTTTTCCATGATCACAGACAAAAAACCTGATAATCTTCATGGTGCAGAGAGGGTCACCCGTTGATCCAAAGGCGCGAACAGCAAATTAAGCATTTGACTGTTAATCAAAAGAGCTGAAGTGCGACTTGTTTCTCCTCTCTGCACTATGTGCTCTGGTAGTTCAATGGTAGAACGAGCGGCTGTTAACCGTCTGATGAAGGTTCGATTCCTTCCCGGAGCGCGACAGGATGCCAGCAGCATACGCTGGGTTTGACGGATCCTAAGGTTGGGCGCCGATCTGCGCGTAAGTGAGAAATGAGGAAAGGAAAATGGAAATCAAGGGGAAGTTTGCGACAGCGATCAGCTACGCAAAGGAAATAGAACCGGCTGCGGAAGAGCAGATCCGGACCATGTGCGACCAGGCATTCACCGAGGGCTGCCGGGTCCGGATCATGCCCGACGTACACGCCGGAAAGGGCTGCACCATCGGTACCACCATGACCATCCGGGGCAAGGCTGTTCCCAATGTGGTCGGCGTGGATATCGGCTGCGGCATGTATACGACAAAGCTGGGGAACAGGGAGGCGGACTTTGCCCTTGTGGATGAAATCTGCCACTGGATACCCAGCGGCATGAACGTCTGGGATTCTCCCCGGGAACCATTTGATCTGGAACGGCTCCGGTGTTTCGGGAAGCTGCAAAGGGAGGCCCGGCTGCAGAATTCGCTGGGAACCCTCGGCGGCGGGAATCATTTTATTGAGATCGACCGGTCCGAGGACGGAACCCTCTGGCTGGTAATCCATTCCGGCAGCCGGAACCTTGGCAAGCAGGTATGCGATTATTATCAGAAGCTGGCCATAAAAATGGCTGAAGGCGAGGAGGATTATACCGAGTCCGCTCCGGAACTGATCGCGCGTCTGAAGGCGGAGGGCCGGCAGGCGGAAATCCAGAAGGAACTGGATGCTCTGCGGCTGAACCGCAAGACCGCGCCGGACGGCCTGTGCCATCTGGAAGGGCAGCATCTGGAGGACTACCTGCATGATGTGAAGATCTGCCAGGAGTTTGCGGTCCGGAACCGGGAAATCATGGCGGCACTGATCCTGGAGAAGACCGGCATGATTGGTCTGGAAAGCTTCCATACGGTTCATAACTATATCGATACGGACGAGATGATCCTGCGGAAGGGTGCCATCGCGGCACACGCCGGTGAACGGGTGCTGATCCCCATCAACATGCGGGACGGCAGCATCATTGCCATCGGCCGCGGCAACGAGGAATGGAACTATTCCGCGCCTCACGGCGCAGGCCGGGTGATGTCCCGGAAGAAGGCTATGGAAATGCTTTCCCTGGAGGATTACAGGACCGCCATGGAAGGAATCTATACCACCACAGCCAACCGGGAAACCCTGGACGAATCCCCGATGGCCTACAAGCGGATGGAGGACATCATTGACGCCATCCGGGAAGCGGTGGACATTGTGGAGATCATTAAGCCGGTCTACAACTTTAAGGCCGCGGAGAAGTAACGTATTATACTGCCGGGTTGCGCTTTTCGCTCTGCGGGGTTGACCTGCAGAGCTTTTTGTTTTGTTGGCTTGCAAGTGAGAATTCTGAGCAGAAACCAAGCACGTTATAATGCAGCCAACTTGCCGGATTCCAGCCTCAATGTTAACATATCATCTGGGTCTTTGGCAGAAATTTTTTCTGCCGCCATTCATCAACATAAGAATTTTCCCGCGATCTATTGAGCGGTCCGGTGCTCTTTTTTCTACCTTTTTCTCATGATGAATGCTATAATCCAACTTGAATAACGACTGTTAATTCCATATTCTGCGTTTTGGAGAAAACAGCAAGGAGGCGACTTGATATGGAAATCAGGAACAGCCAGTGGATCACCATTTCCAGAAGCATCGGGGATATCGCCCCTGTATTCCGCCGCGCGTTTGAAACGGAGAAGAGCATAGAAAAAGCAACATTGGAGATGACCGCTTTGGGCACCTATGAAGCGGAGATCAATGGCAAACGTGTGGGGGATTATATCCTGGCTCCCGGCTGGACCAGTTACGATCATCGTTTGCAGGTACAGGCCTACGATGTGACGGATTTGCTGCAAACAGAAAATGCCTTGCACGTCACCGTGGGCCGGGGCTGGTTTCGCTCACCCATGCCCGGCTGGATGGATACCGAAGACAAGAAACGGCGGTATCACCAGCCCTGCGGCCTGATTGCCCGCCTGACAATTGATTATGCTGACGGAAGAAAAACAGTGATCGGTACGGACGAAAGCTGGTCATGGGCGGAAAGTCCGGTGCGCTTCAGTGAAATCTACGATGGGGAACATTATGACGCCGGAATCAGGCCGTCAGACTGGCAGCCCGTTTCCCTGCTGGATTGGCCCAAACATATTTTAATCCCTCAGGAGGGGGAAATTGTACGGGAAACGGAACGGGTGACGGCGAAGCGTGTTTTTCGTACACCCAAAGGCGAGACGGTGGTGGATTTCGGGCAGGAGGTTACCGGATATGTGGAATTCACGGTGAACGCCAAAGCAGGCGATTCCGTCTCTTTTATCCACGGAGAAATGCTGGACGCGGACGGAAATTTCTACAACGCCAACTACCGCAGCGCCAAAGCCCTGGTGAAGTATTCCTGCCGGGAAGGGACGCAGACCTGGCATCCGCGCCTCACTTTCTTCGGCTTTCGGTATGTTAAGCTGCTCTCCTGGCCGAATCATCCCAAGCCAGAGGATTTCACCGCCATCGCCGTGCATTCCGATATGAAGCGCACCGGCCGGCTGCAATCGGGCAATGCCGAGCTGAACCGGCTTTTTTCCAATATTCTGTGGGGACAGCGCTGTAATTTCCTGGACGTACCCACCGATTGCCCCCAGCGAGACGAGCGGCTTGGCTGGACGGGCGACGCCCAGGTGTTCGTCAAAACTGCCAGTTATTTCTTTGATGTGGAGCGTTTTTTCAGGAAATGGCTTCATGACCTTAAGGCAGACCAGCGGCCAAGCGGTGAAGTTGGACAGATTATCCCGGACGTGATCCCCGACGGTGACAGCAGCGCCGCATGGGGTGACGCCGCCACAATCTGCCCCTGGCAAATATACCAGACCTATGGTGATCTTTCTGTACTGAAGGACCAGTTTGACAGTATGAAGAAATGGGTGAATTACATCACCTCCGTGACGAAAACCCCCAACCTGTGGACCGATCATTTCCATTTCGGTGACTGGCTGGGCCTGGACGCGCCTTCCGGAAGCTATAAGGGCAGCACCCGGGAGGATTTTATCGCCAGTGCCTTCTATGCCCGTTCCACAGAACTGGTGGTAAAAGCCGGGAAGCTGCTTGGGGAAGACGTGAGCGCCTATGAAAGCCTGTATAAGCGAATCATCACAGCGTTCCGTTGTGCTTTTCCGGAGTATAAAACCCAGACCGAACATGTACTGGCGGCGCATTTCAGCCTCTCGGACGATCCACAGAAAACGGCAGACGCGCTGGCTGAAATTATCAGAAAGGACGGTGTCCGGCTCCGTACCGGCTTTGTGGGTACGCCCTACATTCTGCACGTACTGAGCAATTACGGTCACGCTGATCTGGCCTGGAGCCTGGTGCTCAGACGGGAATACCCTGGCTGGCTGTTCCCCGTTACAAAAGGCGCGACCACTGCATGGGAGCATTGGGACGGTATCAGGGAGGACGGCTCTTTCTGGTCCACAGATATGAATTCGTTCAACCATTACGCCTACGGATCAGTGGCGGACTGGATCTTTGAGCAGGGGGCAGGTATTCGGCACGCAGAAAACAAACCGGGTTTCACGGAAGTGATCTACAATCCGCATCCCGACGAACGCCTGGGATGGCTTGATGCCAGGCTGGAAACCCGGAACGGAACGATCAGTGCTTTTTGGGCTTGCGAAAATGACGGTGTTCGGTATGAACTGACCACACCGGTTCAGGCTACGGTGGTGCTGGATAACATAAAAAAGATTGTGGAACCCGGGCAATATACCTTCTGGACGGAGAAAGGATAAGGAGAAGGCAGAAATCTCAGGATGATGAGATATGCTAATATGAATTTAAGTTCGTGGAGGACGAGGGCTTGAAGGCTGCTGATTGGGCATTTGCAGCCGGAGGATCAGGTGCATGAAGCCAAACAGGAAAGCCGGATCGACCCGCAGATTGGCATGGATTTCCCGAGATCGGATGATATCATTCTCAACACCCCGGTCCATTCGTCAACGGACGAAGAATCCGACTGCTTGTTATTTGTCGTAAAGGAAAGCGGTTTCCCCAATATGGTATACCTTGATCTTCTGACCGAAAACTTCTTTCTCCGTACCTTTGATTTCTTTGTTCAGGATCTGCTTTGCTCCATCACAATGTTTCCGGATGCAATCGGGGTATATTGGCAGATCCCCGTGAGAAGGCCAGATTTCATCGAAATCCGCTTTCATCTTATCCAGTTTTTCCAGGCTTTCGATATAATCCTTCATATTCCGGTGCTCTCCGAACATAAAGATGTGGCCATGCTCCTGGAGAGGATCTCCGCTGATCAGAACACGGCGACTGATGTCGAGTACCGCGATGCTTCCGGATGTGTGGCCTGGGAGATGAATGATTCGCAGCTTTCTGTTTCCCAGATCCATTTCATCTCCATCTTTCACAGGAATCAGACGGTTGCCTTTTCCGGAACTCCTGTAATGTGCTTCATCAGCCGGATGCATATAGAAGAATTCAAACTGTTCATTACATCCGGTATGGTCTCTGTCCGAATGGGTATTCAGAAGAAAAACGGGCAGGCCGGTGAGTGCTTCTGCTATTTCCCTGGCGTGGCGAATCGTCATACCGGAATCGATCAAAAGCGCTTTTTCGGTTCCCTTCAGAAGAAAAAAGCGAACCGTGCCATCCTCAATTCTCCAGGTATCTTCATTGATCTGCATAATCTGAGCGCCATATTGTTTGCCGCATCCGCTGCAGATGCCTGTATGGACAGAGATGATATGACCGCATTCTTTACATATCCATTGTTTCTGTTCGGCTTCCAGGAACTTTTCCATGCCGAATTTCCGGATGTCCCTCAGATTTTTCCCTGGCGATTCGTACAGGGGGTACTTTGAAGTATAACGGGTTTCCTTTTCCATTACATCTGCGCATGGATAATCAGGGCATTCATCACAATACTTATACCCCCGCTCAATGCGTTTCCGGCACAGAATGATTCCGCATCTTTCCGCGCAGAATTCTGGTTTGTTTTCATTTGGGCCATGGCATCCTGGACATGGGTTTGCTTCAGCAAGGGCGCGTTTGCAAAGGGAGCAGTTCAGACCGCATGGAGCGATCATTTCAGCGGAAATCATGGTTCCTTTCATTCTATACCTCCATAGCCGTGAATCTCATATTTGGCAAGCCCTTGCCGGCTTCCGGCCTCAAGTTTAACATATTCTCCGGTTTTTTTTGCGGAAAATTCCGCCTGCCTCCGCTTATTCCGGTTTCACTGCCCTGACCAGGAAGTTGAGTTCTGTGATGTCCTCTCCCTGGCATTCCATATATCCGTTCAACACAAAGCCGCATCTGATCATTCCGCCCAGGTATTCTTCCATGGTATGCCCATACTCAATCCATTCGGAATCATCGTACTCCCGGGTACAGCAGGGAACCCGGTGAACCGTCTTGTAACAGCCGCCCTGCTCATCCTCCATCCAGTCACACATATAGTTGATGGGAGCAGGCGCCATGATCATCAGTTCTCCGCCTTTCGCCAGCACCCGGGAGCATTCCCGGAATACCACGCTGACGTCCGGGATATACATCAGGGACGGCGGATTGAAGATCAGGTCGAAGGACTCATCCGCAAACCGGGACAGGTCGCACATGTTTCCTTTCACGATCTCAATATCCAGCTTTTCCCTCTGCGCGATTTCCCGGTCCTTTTCCAGCATCCTGCCCGAGAGATCAATCACCGTCACCTTCGCCCCGGCGCAGGCAAACAACGGTGCCTGCAGCCCGCCGGCACCCGCCAGGCACAGCACCCTTTTCCCTTTGATATCCTTCAGCCATTCCCCCGGCACTTCCCCGTTCCAGAAACGGAGATGAAGTTCTCCCTTTCGGGCCGCCTCCAGTTCTTCCTTCGAGGCGGGTACTGTCCAGTCCGCGTTGCCAAGGACCAGGTTGTCTATATTCTTCTCCACCTGTTCAAATACATTATCCACTGTTTTACCTCATCTACAGACTTACCAGCGCTTCATGTTTTTTTCATATTTCAGGTTCTCACCATGACCAGGCAGAAAGAAGAGTACTGCGGTTTACCTGATAAAGCTGAAGAACTGGGTATGCTTCACATCCGGTTTGCCGAACTGTTCCTTTCCGGCCCGGATGGATTTGATCATAAATGCCATATTGGCTGCCATGTTCCGGATGGTTTCACAGCCTTCCAGGTCTTCCAGGACATCTTCCCCTTTATAACCATGCACGTCATTCCAGTAGGTGCTGGGCACGGTAGGCATTCCGTTGATCCCGAAGAACTGGTTCATAATCTCAAAGGTGGCGCTGTTGCCGCCCCGCCTGCAGGAGACCACGGAAGCGCCGACCTTCATATGCAGATCGCAGCCGCAGCTGTAGAACAGCCGCTGCATAAAGGAAAGCACCGTTCCGTTGGGCATGCTGTAATAGACCGGGGAACCGATGATGATCCCGTCCGCTTCCGCGAGCTTCGGAGCCGTTTCGTTTACCAGATCGTTGAACACGCACCTTCCGGTTTCATGGCACCGGCGGCAGGCGATGCAGCCCCGGATATCCTTGTTGCCCACATGGATTTCCTCGGTTTCGATGCCCTCTTTGTTCAGCACTTCCGCCGCCAGGGCCAGCGCGGTGTGGATGCAGCCTTTTCCGTCCGGGCTGCCGTTGATCAGCAAAACTTTCACGAAAATCCCTCCTTATGCTTGTAAGCCGCTGTATATTCTGGTAAACCACACTGACTTCCGATCTCAATAATAACATATCTTCCGGCTCTTTGGCAGAAAATTATCGCTGCCGGCATTCATCAGCAGAAGAATGCCGGCGGCGGAAATCTGAAGAACGGAGACATATGATTACGGATTCCACATCAAAGGCTTTTTCATCGGGGAAGCCCTTGCGCTGGCGGTCTGCGCGCTGGCAGGCCTGGCTGTTCAGCTCACAAATACTCTTTGAACAGCAGCGTAAAGTGATTCTGTTCGTCTTTACTGGGTGTGGTATGGCACGTTACACCCCCTCTGAGTTCGTCCATTTCAGCAGCCATCATGACCAGCATCATCGTGGGAAGGCCGATGAGATTGGATGCACTTTCGGGCGTCAGTTCAAATACGCAGTAACGCTCACCCTTTTCTTTCGGGATGGGCATTTCCCTGATCCATTCTGAGATATGGGACCATCCGTGGCGCTCGTAGACGACAACCGCGTCTTCCGGGACTCCTTTGGGTTCTTCTGTCCCGTCAGGGTTGACAAGGATTCTGTCAGCTGAAACCAGGTTGCCGTCCTGAACAGCCCGGATCACATTTTCAACTCCGGTTACCGCCTGATCATCCATTGTCAGGGTTATGGTCTCCAGGGTTTCCCTGTTTTCTGCCATTATGTTCGCCAACACCGCGTGAGCCTTTGCTGTAATCTCTGCCTTTCGGTCCATACTGATGCCGAATTCTTCCCAGAGAGCCGGGTTATTCAGCTGCCCTTCCACAAACCCGATGAGCGTGCTGACCAGTTTCTGCATATCCATCTTTTCTTTGAGATATGATCTTTGTATTTCCCGGATTCGTTCCAGTTTCTGCTGCTGTTCCCGGATTTTTCGCTCAAACGCCGCTGCCAGGAGATCGTCATCTCCCGGAAGAAGCACCTTGATCTCCTCAATGGAGAAATCAGCCTGCTGCAGGTTTTTGATCTTTACAAACAGCAGCGCCTGTTCTTCTTCATAATACCTGTACCCGGTCCATTCATCGACCTTTGCCGGCGCCAGCAGGCCGATGCGGTCATAGTACCGGAGCGTCTGAGTGTTGCATCCGCAGAGCTTTGCGAATCCCTGGATTGTGATCATATCCCTGCCTCCTCAAGGGGAAGGTATCATTGCAGTTAAGTGCAATGTCAAGTCCCAAAGTATATGCGCCGCCGGGTTGATATTCCCGCTCATCGGATATTGCACAGGCGCAGTGGTTCACTGCGGAGCAGGTCATACTGTATTCCCGCCGAGGCCAGTTCTTCCAGAAAACACCGGAAGTAGTCCGGCGAAGAGAATGGCTGCATAAACGCGAGGAAAAAGCTGCGGCCGACGCAGGTAATCTCGCACAGGACATCTGTGATTTTTGACAGGGATGTCATGATATAAAACTCATCAATCCAGGGGGCCAGCGGCCCGAAACTTCTGCCGCCGGGATAGGATACGCAGATGCTGGCCTGCGGGATGTCCGGAGAAGGGGGAGGAAGCCCCTGCTTCATCTGCCTGATAGCCCAGAGGGAGTTTTCAGGCTGCGCCTGCAGCATCAGCTGCCCGCGGGCAATGGTACAGGCTTTTTGAACATTGTCCAGATCCCTGTCCCGGGGGAAATCCAGGAAGGCGGATCCCACAAAACAGCGGTAGTTGTCATGGTTTCCCAGGAGCGCTTTGTGATCGATGCAGACCATGGCGGTGACCGCCTTTTCGCAGGACGGGTCAAAACGCCTGGCAGCTTTTGCCAGCAAAACGGAAACAATCACATTCGGAGTGCCGTCGAACTCCCTGCAGTACTGCATGACTTGTGATTCACGGAGTTTCAGGCAGAACACGGTTTTGCCGCGATCCGCTCCGCAGGCCAGGCGGAAGAAATCGGGAATCGGTTTCTTTTGATACAGCGGCGCCGCATGATCGACGTCCAGATCCCTGAACGGGTTTCCGGTCTCCGATTCCGGGATCGGCTGCCCCGGCAGCCGGAACCCTGCCGGATCAAAGAAGCTGCCGGTGGCCTTTGACAGATACAGGCAGAGGACGCTCTGAACATAGGGCAGTATACCTGTCCCGTCTGCCAGGGAATGGGAGATTTCGAACGCCAGCCGGCGGCCTTTATATTTCCAGGCTGCCAGGTGGAAGTTTGCTGCTTCTGTGTTGAAACTGATGGGGTCCCAGGTGTTCCGGACCGTCATGGGAAGATCGTTCGGCACGGGCACCGCGTCTTTTCCCCTGATCGACGCTCGGACGCAGAAATACGGAAAGCGTGTCCGCACCGCTTCCACGGCGGAGCGGAGGATTTCTCCGTCCACGGGATCCTTCAGGGTCAGAAACGCGCCCATGGTACTGTGATGTTCCGGATCAGCCAGATTCAGAACCGGTTCGTAGAATTCCCGCATTGATTTTTCCGGCCTTTCCGTGGACGACTTTTTCATTTTGTTGCTCCAGCCGCGTGGACATGCTTTTTTCGCTGCTTACAGGGGCAGCTTCCGACCGTCCCTGATACACTCCCGGAATTCCGCGGCGGCGGTAAACAGCACGTCACCGGAGGAGTCAGCTTTCATTTGATCTCCGTCTCAATCGTCCCGTTCTTCAGCGTAACCAATATGCCTTGTGCTGCATCCTGGGTATACAGGATCTGTATTTCCTGCTGTGCGAGCAGACGGACAACCCGGGGATCCGGGGTATCCGGTTCGTCTTCCGAGTTCGTGGAGATGACGGCCAGCTTTGGCAGTGCGGTTGCAATCAGCTGTGCGCTGGTGGCGTCTCCCTCCCCATGGTTCCCGATTTTGATCACGTCCACCTGAGGGATGACCCCGGCGTGGATCAGGGAAGATTCCTCAGGGAATTCCATGTCTCCGGTCAGCAGGATGCTTCCGCCGCCTCCTTCAGCCAGCAGGACCAGGGAGTTGTTGTTTTCCGTTTCCTCATTTTTTTCAAGCGGACCGAGTACGGTCAGTTTTCCTCCGTCCAGCGGCAGGGTATCCCCTCCGGTCAGCCAGGTGATGCTGTAATCTGTTTTTTTAAGTGCTTTTTCCGCGGGATGCTTCCCGCCTTCCTTTTTCAGCACATAATATCCGGAAGCATAGATATTCTCAATCTCGATGCCTGACGAAACCAGGGCTTTCAGCCCGCCGACATGGTCCGCGTGGGTATGGGTCAGGATCACGCCGGTCAGGCGGGTGATGCCCTCATTGCGCAGCACACCCAGCAGCGTATCCGCTTCTTTCTTGGTTCCTGTATCGATCAGATAGGCGCTTTCCCCGCAGCGCAAAAGCAGCGCATCCGCTTTTCGCACATTGATAGCCAGCAGGGACATCTCCGGTGAAAATTCGTCCCCGGCAGCCGTCGGAACAATGGGGAAGCAGCACAGAAAACTCAGCAGGGTTATGAGGATTTTTTTCATCGGCCTTGTTTCTCCTTTCGGGTGAAATTACAGACGGTCACCTGAAAACCGCGTACAACATGTGTTTCATGGCAGATTGCTTCAAAAGAAATTATGCCAAACCGCATTGACCTCCAACATCAATAATATCATATCTTCCGGCTTTTTGGCATAAAATTATTGCTGCCGGCATGCAGCCCCAGAAGAATGCCGGCGGCGGGAATCTCATCGGTCTGTTTCTATGGGATCAGTGCCCGGCTGAAGGATAACGGTATTCCATATCCAATATCGAAGAGCAAATGAAAACAAGGAGACTGGCAGGAAAAGGGCAGGGGAAAAAGAAGAGGGCCCCGGCTCATTTCTGAGCCGTGCCCCGATTTTATCCTGCCTGGATCAATTTGAGGGTAGGCCTGTTCTCATTCAATCAGGATCTGCTTTTTCTCATTAACCTTCTGCTGTTCTTTCTTCGGTATGGCCAGACTCAGTACGCCGTTTTCGTACTTCGCCTTGATGTCTTCCTCGGTTACAGCTTCACCGACATAGAAACTGCGCTGCATCGTGCCGGAGTACCGCTCCTGACGAAGAACCTTGCCCTTCCTGTTCTCCTGCTTCTGTTCAAGCGATTTCTCTGTTGCAATAGTCAGATAACCATTTTCCAGATTCAGCTTGATCTCATCCTTTGTGAAACCGGGCAGATCCACATCCACTTCGTACCCTTCATCTGTTTCTTTAACATCCGTTTTCATCATGTGCTGCGCGTTTTTGCCGTACAGAACATGTTCCGGGCGGTTAAATCCACGGAAGAAGTTCCGGTCGAAGTCATCAAAGACATCCATCAGGTTCTCACCAAATACGCTGGGAAGATAAGTACTCATAATAACAACCTCCATTCATGGCCTTCATCGCCGGGCTTTTCACCCGTCATGCCGGGTCGCAATCTGGCCTTTATGCAGGTCGTGCACCATGTGGTCATTGGCCGCCCCGTTCTCCCGAACGCTGATTATATTATATTCAAAGATCAAAGATAGTCAAATGTTGTATTGGCCATTGCAATCCATTATCTGACAACGGTATGCTGCTTTTTGCCACAGGCCCGTTTTTCTGTGAATATCTGAATTATTCGCTGATTTTCTCAAGAATTCAGTATGCAGGAAACATTCTTCAGAATTTGATGCTTTGATCATCAAATAAGATTCTTTGTTTCCCATGAGCAAATCTCTTCGCTGTAAGAAGGAAGATCTTCCGGAATATAATGTTTTATCTTCAGGATCAGAAAAAAAATCCATCCGGCAGATGGTTCCGGGGCTGCTATCAGGCTTCAGGGAATAAAACAACCGCTGATCCGAGGTGAATCAGCGGTGCTTGAATGCAGGGTTATCTTCCGGGCCGGCACTCCATCATGAAAGAATAATATTGTTCAGCACACCTTCCAGGTATTCCTGCCGCCCGGAAGCCGGAACCTTGGGGGCCTTCAGATCCGCTGCATGCGCGGCAAGCTCTTCAAGTGTTGCCTCTCCCTTGCGGATCTTCTGCCCGAGTTCCGTATTGAAGCTCTCGTATTTCTTTTCCGTGAATCCTTCAATACGCCCGTCCTCAATAATCTGCGCGGCCTTGATCAGTCCGAACGCGAAGGAATCCATTCCCAGGATAAACGCGTGGAACATATCCTCATAGGTATTGCTCGGGCGGCGGTTCTTGGAGTCGAAATTGATTCCTACCGGAAGCCCGCCGTTTTTGACGATTTCATACATCGCGAGCGTGGTGTCGTACACATTGCTTGGGAAGGAAATAAACACCATTTCCGGATACTGCCCGCGAAGGCGCGCGATTTCGTCGGCCAGGTATTCCCTTTCCGCGTCTCCGGGAGCAAGTTCCCTGCTTTCCTCCGTCACCGGCACGAATTCCACAAAGATGACCGCCCTGCATCCGCGGCCGGAAAGGCTTTCAATAAAGGAATCCGACGATACTTCCTTCAGGTTTTCCGTCGTGACCGTAACGGAAGCGCCGAAGATCAGGCCCCTGCTTTGAAACGCGTCCATGTTCGCGATCAGGCGGTCATAAACACCCTTGCCCCGCCTCGCGTCCGTTATTTCCCGGTTTCCCTCGATGCTCATGATGGGAATCAGGTTGCGGCAGCGGTCAAACAATGCAAGATACTTTTCATCAATGAATGTTCCGTTTGTAAAGATCGGGAACAGGATATTCCGGCGCTCACCGGCAGCTTCAATAATATCGCGCCGGAGCATCGGCTCTCCGCCCGCCAGCAGAATAAAGCTGATCCCCATCTCATCCGCTTTGCCGAAGATCCGGAGCCATTCCTCACCGGTCAGCTGCGCCACGGGTTCCGAATCCACCGTGGCGTGATTGCAGCGGGAATAGCATCCCGCGCAATGGAGATTGCATTTGCTGGTAATACTGGCGATCAGGAACGGAGGAACATGTTCCCCGTTCTTTTCCGCTGCCGCCCTTCTTTTGGATGCTGCCCGACTTGCCGCGGCAAACCGGAGCATAAAGGCGCTTTCCTTCGGGTTCCTGACCGTTGCTTTGACGGCGTCCGCCACAACCCGTTCCACGCCTTTTGTCATATAACCCTGCAGATCAAAGTTCTGATCCATGTTTCCGCTCACTCCGTTTCCATGCTGTGCAGCGCTTTGTTCAGAAGCTCCCGCAGCAGCAGCAATTCCTCTTTCGGCATTTGGATGCAGTTCTGCATCGCGCATGGCACCGCAAGCGCTTTCTGTTTCAGCGCCTCTCCGTCCCGCGTAAGCTTCAGAAACAGTTTGCGCTCGTTGTTTTCCGGCCTGATCCGCTCAATCAGCCCCTGCTTTTCCAGCCGTTTCAGAAGAGGCGCAAGCGTCCCGGAATCAAGACGGACCTTTTTCCCAAGCTCACCTTCCGTCATTCCCCCGAATTCCCACAGAACCTTCACCAGGGCTTTGATGACCCTGCGATGGGTACAGCAGCAGCATACCGCCAGTACAGCGACGATGATTCCGATAATTCCGCCTGCGGACATGTCAAATCCCTCCGAAAATGTTTTGAGCCTGAAAATCCGGTAAAAACCCATCCACGATTTTGTAGTCGATCCCCGCTTTGCGGGCCTGCAATGTCTGGAAACGGCGAGGGACTCGGTACATTTTGCCGCCTTTTATAAAATATGCCCCTGTCTGGTGAAACTGAAATGGGACACCTTTGTTCATACACTGGCGGCGAACGTCCAGCACCCATTCGTAATCAAGGGGCCGCACGTTTATGCCCGATTCGCCTGAGCAAGCCACCTCACAGATGCTGCCGTCAAGATACTTCTCAAGATTGACCGGGCCAAGCATCGGACCGAGGATAACCGTTTTGTGCCTGATTGGAAGCTCCGCGAAGATCGGCAGCCGGAAATCCGCCCGATCCTGGTTTTCACAGGTGCAGCCTACGATCACGTTCTCATAGCCGTCTCCCCAGTCAGCCGGCATACATTCCGGAAAGCGTTCGATGCGTTTCGTGAAAAAATAAAACATACAATCATTGCGGCATTTTATCATTTTCCAGCATTCATCACGCCATTCGTCCGCGTCTTTCAGCAAAAAATCCGAGGTAAAGCAGGTCATGACGAGAGAGCCGGAGGCGATCTTCAGCGTTCCGTCACGCTTTGTTTTTATCGGCAGATTGAAATTCTGTGTTTTGCGGCATTGTTCTGATGAAACCGGACTGCCGTATGCGTCATCCTGCCGATAAACATAACAGTAACGGCATCCTTCGGAATATTTCGTGCAGCCATGCCAGGGATTCCAGCTTGCGTATTTCTGTTCGCTCATTTTTCCATTCCGACATTTACAGCCCTGCAGCCTACGATTTGCCGATTGACATATGTCTCAAACCCCGCCTTCGGGAGATCTTTCCAGCGGGGATCCCGACAACCGGAAGCAGCCGGGATCCATGCTTTACGGGTTCTGCGGCTTTTTTGCCAGATACAGAACGTAGGTATCCTCGAATACAATTTTCCCGCCGCTTTCTTCGACCGCGTTCCTGAGCCCTTCAAAGAAGAGGGCCTTATACGGTTCCGGAATCACAATATGATCGCAATGGGTGCCGCAGTAAGCAACGTATTCATCCGCGCTCATTTCCCGCCTTCCATGGAACTCATGTTTCCGGAAGTCCGCAAAACCGTAGTCAGGAGCGTTATCGTATCTGAAACCGCGATGGGTATAAGGGATTTCCGGTTTGAAATACCGATCGTAGATTTTTTGAATCTTCTGATAAAGCTCCTCGTCATGTGCCCTGTAATCAGATTTTGTCAGCATCATTGCAAGGGTTCCGCCCGGCTTCAGCAATTCAAACGTTTTTGAAAAAGCTGTTTCTTCCGGAATCCATTGAATGGTCGCCGCGGAATAAACCAGATCAAAGCGCTGCTGCCCGAAATCGTAAGTGATGAAGTCATCGTTCACGATATGGAAGTTAGGGTACGGATCATACTTCTCCCTCATTTTTGCACAGAGATGCTCGCCAAGCTCAATAGCGTGATAATCGCATCCCGTTTCAAGAATCAGGTCCGTTGCCTGCCCGGTCCCCGGACCAATCTCCAGGACTTTCTTCTCCGGGCCAAGCTGCGCGAAGTTTATAAGACACTCGAATAATTCCCCGCTGTATTTTGGCCTGAATTTATCGAATTGCTCGGGGATCGTATCAAAGATTCTTCTGAGTTCCATATATTACCTCTGTAATTTTTGGGTTGCTGATGGCGCGCTGCCTCAACGCTGCATGCTGCCGATCATCGGCGGGATTTCAGGATATTCCGGCAAACCATATTGGCCTTAATCATAATCATAGCATATCTTCCGGTTTTTTGCAGAAAATTTTCGCCGCATGACCTCCCAATATGTCCGGAGCATATCTTCCGCATGCAGGTTAAGGGTATATTCAGACAACAGGGCAATCCATACTGACGGTATAAAATATTTTATCCCATTTGTACTGTTCGTGTCTGTTCAGCGGCAGTCCGGGACTGTATAATACGGGTGGACGGGCGAAAGGAGGCGGGATCATGGAAACGAAACTGGCTGAAAACATCCGCAGCTGGCGGAAGCAGCGAGGGCTGACCCAGGAGCAGCTGGCGGAAGCGCTGGGCGTCACGGTAGGCGCGGTGCACAAGTGGGAGGCAAAGCTCTCCACCCCCGAGCTGAACCTGATCACGGAGCTGGCAGACTTCTTTGATGTTTCCGTGGACGCGCTGCTGGGCTACCGGATGAAAAACAACAGCCTGAAGGCTGTCACAGACAGGCTGGCACGCGCCATCAAAAGTGAGGACCCGGCCGGGATTACCGAGGCGGAGAAGGCGCTCAAGCGTTTTCCGCACGCCTTCGACATCGTGTATCACAGCGCGGTCCTTTATATGATCTTCGGCTGCAAAAGCCGGGAGCAGGACCTGCTGGACCGGGCCGCCGGGCTGATGCGGGAAGCGCTGCTTCTGCTGCCCCGGAACACCTGCCAGGCCATCGGGGAGACCTCCCTGCATGAGTATCTGTCCACGATCCTGATGGTCTCCGGCCGGACGGACGAGGCGGTGGAGCAGCTGAAAAAGCATAACACCGAAGGCGTCTATAACGACCTGATCGGCATGACACTGTCCCTGGTATGCAAAAAGCCGGAAGAAGCTGAGCCCTTTCTTTCAGGCGCGCTGCTCGATTCCCTGGCATCGCTGCTCCAGACGATCATCGGAAAGTCCTTTTCCTATGTGCAGTGCGGGGACGAGGAATCCGCGGAGCACCTGCTGAAATGGGGACTGAATCTGCTGGACGGCGTCGTCCATCCGGAGGAGACCGGGTATCCGGACCAGAGCCGCGGATACCTGTATACGCTGCTCAGCCTGGTTTACCTGAAAACCGGCTGCGAGGCGGAAGCGCGGGAAACGCTGGAACGGGCCGCGGATTACGCTGCGCGGTTTGACGCGTCGCCGAACTATGACGCCCGGTCTTTCCGGTTTGTCAGCGGTACGGAAAACTATCACCTGCACTACCTGCTGGGCCGTACAGCAAAGGACGGCATCACCAACGTGACCGGTATGATTGGGAATGAAAAACTGACTGCCCTCTGGGAGGAGATCGGGAAAAATGACTGAGATCAATATGAAACCGGAAAACGTGTTCCGCAGCCGGAACTACCGGCTGATATTCTTCGGCGCGCTGGTATCGGAGCTGGGTGCACTGCTTTACAGCTTTGCCGTGAGCTTCTATATCCTGCAGATCAGCGGAAATAACGCTTTCCTGCAGGGACTGTATCTGGCCCTGTGCGGTGTCGCGCTGCTGCTGTTCACGCCGGTGGGCGGCGTGCTGGGAGACCGGTTCAGCAAGGCGAAGATCATGTACCTGTGCGACTTCTGCAAGGGCGGGACGATCATTCTGGCCACGGCCCTGATGCTGCTGTTTCCGGGCGCGGACGCGCACATCGTTATCCTGTTCCTGCTGGGTATCCTGGGCAACATCATCAGCGGAATCTTCAACCCCGCCGCAGGCGCCATGATTCCCCACATCGTGCAAGAGAACCAGCTTCAGCAGGCCAACTCCTATTTCGCGGTGAAAAACGCCGTGGAAGGCATCATGGGTGTGGTGCTGGCCGGCGTCCTGTATGCCACGATGCCGATCTATACGCTCTTCTTCGTTGTAGGCGCCTGCTTCATTGCCTCCGCCGTTTCCGAAACCATGATTCGCTGCCCCTATACGCCGCCGGCCGACCGGCTGACGGTCCGGACCGCCGTAAGGGACATGGGCGACGGGCTGAAGTACCTGCGGACGCAGAAAGCGATTCTGGCACTGCTGGGATCTGTCGTCTTCATCAATTTCTTCGCTGCTCCGATATCCGCTAACTTTATCCCGTATTTCGTGCGGACAGACCTGGCGAATGCATCGTCCTACCTGCTGGATCACATGCTGACACCGGAGCTCTGGTCCTCCGTGATCAGCGTATGCTCAGGCGCAGGCTCGCTGCTGGGAGCGGCAGTCCTGAGCGCCCGGCGGCCCGCGGAAAAGTGCGGCCACGCCGTCGCCGTACGGTTGTGCGTTACAGCGGCAATCGTCGTCTCTCTGGCCCTCAGCTACCGGATGCTCGCGGACCGGGGAACAGGCCTGAACTGCTTCCTGCTGTTCTTCTGCGCGGGCAGCTTCGCGACCGGCATCCTGCTTTCCGCCGTCAACATCCCGATCAGCACTGCCACGATGCGAATCGTGGACAAGGATAAACTGAGCAAAGTCAACAGCATCATCAGTGTCGGTTCACAGGCCATGATCCCGATCTCCTCGGTGCTGGCCGGTGTGGTTCTCCAGTCCCTCGGTTCCTCCGTCCTGCTGTTCGCCTGCGCGGCCGGCTTTACCGTTACGGCTGTGATGCTCCTGATGAACAAGCCGGTGCGCGAATTGTAAAGTGCACCAGGGATTTGGTATAATAATCCATAATTATTCCGCCGGTGATCCCAAAGATGAACCGGCAGTGAGGTGTGCAGATGGCTTCCTGGATGATTCATCTGAGAATAGCGGATCAGTTGATGGACCGGATCAGGGATCTTGATGAAACTGCTTTCGTGATGGGCAATATTGCGCCGGACAGCGGTATTCCAAATGCTGACTGGTCCGTATACTCGCCCCCGAAGTCCGTTTCCCATTACAAGACCAGGAAGGGAGACGAGACATTTTTTGATATTGACCGGTTCGTCCGCGAACACTTTACCGCAGAAATGATCCGGTCATATTCCGGCCGGGAATTTTCTTTCTTTCTGGGTTATTATGTCCATTTACTGACGGATGTGGATTGGACAAAGGATATTTACCAGCCCTGCATGGAGGCACATGCCGATCCATCCGGGAAAGATAAAATGTCCTTTATCTGGGAAATGAAGCGGGACTGGTATGACCTGGACTTCAGGTATCTGGAAGAACACCCTGCTTTCAGGGCATTCAGCATTTATGAGCAGGCTGCCGGATTCAGAAACAGCTTTATGGGTATCTTCAGCGAAGACGCTTTTGACAACCGGCGTGAATATATCTGCGGCTATTACCATGGAGAGCACGATGAGTTATACAGGAATTATCCATATCTGACGCCTGAACAGGCGGACAAGTTTGTGCACAGAACCGCGATGCGGATTCTTACTGAACTGAAAGCCATATTGGCAATACGGAGCGATGAGGTTCCGTTTATGCCGCATTGAATTCCATCATCTGAAATCCAGCCGGTTTCTTTTACCACAAACGTAAGCATCATCAGCATTCCCTGTGCAGAACCACAAAAAGGGAATTGACTTAAAGTAAGCTCTAATTTATAGAATCTGATCCATAGAATCTGTCGTGATGCTTCCGCCTGAAAACAGGAGTTTCCCCGGCCGCTGTCCGGAGCGAATCTGCCATTCCGGGAAACGATTTGCGCTGAAAGGTGAAAGGGCAGTTTATTCGCAGGTTCCTGCGCTTTTCAGACATCCTGCGCCGGGCAGCAGAAGGATTAAGAAAGAAATCAGGGAGAAAGACTGATGAACAAGAGAGAACGGGTTATCGCGGCTTTTAAGGGACAGGAAACGGACCATGTACCGGTTTGCATGTGGCAGCACGTACCGCAGAAATACTGGGCGGATGACAATCTCTTTGCGGAATGCCAGCTGAATGCCTATAAAAACACGGATGTGGACTTTATGAAACTGTCCGGGGACAAGTATTTTACCTGGCCGTCTCCTGAACCGGACAGGATCGCGAAGGCGGAGGACCTTTACAAACTGGAGCCCCTGGGCCCGCATCATCCGCATATCCGGGGACAGATTGAACGGACGAAAAAGATTGTTGCCGGACTGAACGGCGAGTGCGTTTCACTGTATCTGGTCTTTGTGCCGCTGTCCTGCCTGCGGCTGAAAATCGGCTATCCAATGATGATGCGTCTGATCCGTGAAAACCCGGAAGCGATGAAATATGCCTGCAATGTCATTGCGGAAGACCTGAAACTGCTGGTCAGAGGCATCATCCGGGAAGCCGGGGCGGACGGCATCTTCTACAGCGTACAGAACGGCGAGACCGACCGCTTCACATACGAGGAATACCGGGAGTGGATTACGCCCAGCGACAAGATTGTGCTTGACTATGCCAATTCGATCAGCGATATGAACGCGATCCACTTCTGCGCCTGGGAGGGAACACCGAACCGCCTGAGCGTGTGGGAGGATTATCACGCGCCGGTGGTCAGCTGGTCCCGGTATATGGATATCATGGATATTCAGGAGGCGAAGAAGCATTTCGGATGCACGGTTTGGGGCGGGTTCGACAACCGGCCGGGCACCTTCCTTTACACCGCATCCCGGGAAGAAATTAAGAAGGAAACAGCAAACCTGATTCAGCAGGGAGGGAAGCAGGGGTATATTCTGGGAGCGGACTGCAGCCTTCACGACGAACTGCAGGAAGAAAGGATCCGCTGGGTGGCGGAAGCAGCCCGGAAGATCTGATTTTCAGCTCCCACCGGTGTTTTCGGCCGGTTCCTGTCCGGCATTTTTGCTGCACCGGTCAGTCGATCCACGTGACCTCGTTGCCTTTCAGTTTCATCAGGTTCCGGTTCGGCAAGCCGTTTCCTGTTTCAGGGTATCCGATAATCACCGCGCCGTAAACGCGTTCTGTTTCTTTCATGCCAAGTGAATACAGGTACTCCAGGATTTCCGGCTCCTCATTCAGCCATTTCAGCTGATTGATCCAGCAGCTGCCCAGGTCCAGCGCGTTGGCGGCAACCATCATGTTCTCAAGCGCGCAGGCACAATCCGCAATATTGTTCCCATAGCCTTTCCGGTTCGCCGCCACAATCAGAAGCGGAGCATTATAACAGAAAACATATCCGCCTTTTTTTGCCGCCGCAACGGAATGCTTCATGCTCGCATACATATCTTCCGTGATTTCCATTCCGGCAAAGGCCTTTTCCGTGAGCATAATCAGCCTGTCCAGCACATCCCGGTTCCGGATCACAAGGAAATGGCCGGTTTGGTTGTTTCCGCCGCTGGGAGCCTGCCTGCCGGCTTCCAGGATCTTTTCAATTTTCTCCGGCTCAACCGGGTTTGGCTTATAGTTCCGGGTGCTTCTCCGGGTCATGATCGCTTCCAACGCTTCCATGGGCTTGCTCCTTTCACGGATCGTTTTGTTCAAACTGCCTGTCTGCCTGGGCCTGGAGGGATTCCGGGGGCATTTCCATGACTTCGATCTGCGTCCCGTCCGGGTCATGGGTCCAGAACATCCAGCATTGGGATTTTCCTCTTTTGATTTCTGAATCCAGCGGCCCTCCGGCAGCTTTTACAGCATCATAGGACCGGCGGATATCCTTCGTCATCAGGCACAGATGGCAGATGCCGATCACATCCGGTCCGGTGATCCCTTCCCGGGTGCCGCCTGAAAACAACTCAAGGTATTGCCCCGGCGCGATGTACAGATACACCGTGCCCAGGGAACCGTCTTCCCGGAACATCCGGAAAGCTTCCCGCAGGCCGAGCACTTCCGTGTAATACCTGACGCTGTCTTTTATTTCGCGTGTGCGGACTGCCGCGTGGCTCAGCCCCGCAATGACCTGAAATTCCCGGCCATAAAAACGTTCTTCGCTCATCCTCTGTACTCCCACCCGTTTTCTCCATGATAGATCATAAGCCTGGTCATGCCGCCGTCAATACAGATGTTTTCCCCGGTGATGAATCCGGCTTTTTCGGAACACAGGAACAGAACCATCTCCGCAATATCCTCCGGTTTGCCGACCCGGCCTGCCGGCTGCTGCAGCGCGTCCGCTCCGGTAATGTCACTGCCGGTCGTATCGATCCATCCGGGTGAAATGCTGTTGACGCGTACTTTCCCGGCCAGACTGACTGCCATCGCGTGCGTCAGCGCGGCGATTCCGCCTTTTGCCGCGGTATAGCTTTCCGTCTGCGGCTGGCTCATCCGGTCACGGGATGATGAGATATTGATGACAGACGCTCCGGGGGCAAAATGCGGCATCAGCAGCTTCGTCAGATAGAACGGCGCGGTGACGCCCACCGCCAGGGCATAGGAAAATTCATCCCAGGAACATTCATCGATCCCTTTCATCAGGGGCAGGGCATTGTTGATGAGATAATCGACATGGCCGCATTTTGCAGCAACAGCCTCCGCGAACCGTTCCAGGGATTCCTTGTCCGAAACATCCCCGACAAACCATTCACCCGGCTGCTTATCCATGATACAGACGGATGCGCCTTCCCGCAGGAACGCATCCGCTACAGCCCTGCCGATTCCGTGCGCTCCGCCGGTAATTACGGCAGCTTTTCCCTCAAAGGCTTTCATTCGGCACCTCCAGTTTCTCTTTTTCCGGGAAAATCTCCTTTACATAAACCGATGTATTCCCGGATCATGGCGCGGCAGAGTGCGGCATCTTTTCTCCGCCGTTTTCCCGGCCGGGCTGCCAGAGAAACAGGCCGTGTGCCATCACCAGGCTCCTGATCCGGTTTATCAACGCTTCTGAAGGATTGTAAACTGTCATGCAGGTGTCGTCATGGTTCAGCGTAATCAGGACGTCTTCCCTGACAAGGACAATGCACAGGTCTTTTTGCTCTGTATTGATCCAGGCTGTCAGCTTCTCCGGTTCAGGATTCAAGATTTGCTGTTCCTGGCCTGACAGGCAAACCAGAAAATCGGAATAGCAGTTCAGCTTCAGAAGAACAGACGTAAAACGGTTGTGAATATCCGTGATTCCGGGCTGCCGAAGATAATACTTCTCTATGGCAAAATACTGGCCCGCGCTGTCCTCCGGAACCTGCCCGGGAAGGATATCAATCACCCAATACGGTTTTCTCAACAGTGTTTCTATCATTCAGCGCCTCCTGAATCAGTCGTTCAAAGCTCTCTGCAAAGCGCCTGCTATCTTCCTCTGTGTGCTTCGCCTGCCCCCTCAGGCGATGCAATCCCCGGCGTGATGCTCCGGGGAAAGATCATGGTGCTTCAGGGGCTTTGGCATAGTATCATACCTTCACCTTCTGCGCCCTTCCCTGTGGAAAAAGAATCCAAGATTGATCCGGACTTCCCGCCGCCCGATATCGTCATTGGTATAGCAGCAGGTATCAAGGCCGATCAGTTCGAATCCCTGGCGGAGATAAAACCCGATTGCTTTGGTGTTGCAGGATTGAGTTTCCAGGATGATCGCTCTCCGCTTCTGCTGAGCAGCAACTTCCTTTGCTTTATCCATCAGCCGCTTCCCGATTCCTTTTCCGCGAAGCGCTTCCGATACCCACAGTTCTGTCACCATCAGGCGGTTAGACCATTCCTCAGGGCATACTTCGACGCAGGCCAGCAATTCACCGGTATCGCCCACAACGCCGTACGCTTCCGCGTTTTCCCAATAGTCCTGATACAGTCTGTCAGGGAAATCGTATTCATCCGGTGTATGCACGATTTCCTTTTCAGCCGCTTTGCGAACCAGGGAGACAGTGCATCCATCATGATCCAGGGGGCTGATTTCCACGTCATAGTAGCTGTCGTTCCGGGTGGTCAGCGGAATCGCCGTGCCTTTCCACTGTGCCTTTGGCAGGAATGTGATTTCAAGCTCGGATGTTTCTGCCAGATCAAACCGATAGACCATTACCTGACGCTTCCCTTCATCATACATATTGTGCCATTCCGGAACCACGGCAGTCTCCACATACTGTCCGCCGGCCAGCTCACAGGTTCTGGAAGACGCCCGGTTGGAGGGGTCGCAGGTGATGATGACGTACTCCAGCCCATGCTTTCGGGCCAGCCGGAACAGAAGCCTGCAGGCCTTTGCGGCATAATGGTGCCCACGGTATGCCTCATCAATCCCATATCCGATGTTTCCGCCGATATACAGCCTGTCATTATGCCCGATCCGCAGATCGCATTGTCCGATCTTTGTTCCATCGGGGAGACAGACGGAAAAGTAGTACGCGGGCACCCAGTTCATCTCCGGCTGCGCATTACAGGTCCTGTCGAGGCGAAGATAAATCTCGCCGGTTTTCAAATCATCCGCGGGTAAAAATATCATTGGATCCTCCATATACCGGATACCCGGAAAGAAGAATACACCCGGCAGCCGGAACTACGCATACGAAAGTTTCCCATCAGATCCGCTTTTCAGTCTCGTAAGCCGTGTGTCCCCTGGGGTAGTCGGGAAGTTCTCCTCTTACCGTGTAGCCGCACTTTTTAAAAAAGCCAATATTCCAGTCACACGCATTGCTGATTAAAAGATATGAGCCGTTTTCCTTTGCCTCACGATCAATTACACCGAGCAGACAGGAGCCGATGCCCCGGTTCCTGTAAGGCTCCTCCACCCATACACCGTTCAAATCGGTACTCTTGTCGGCGTCTACCTCGGCAAGAACAGCTGCAATCAGATTGCCGTCTTTGTCGACAAGCTTTTTATTGAGAGGGATATCATCGCTTTCATCCGGAGCAATAAACTGATCGCAGAACCGGCCAAGCCCTTCATCAATGATCCTTGCTTCTTCCCTGCCGCCAGGTTCAACCTTGAAGCGTTCCCCGGCACTGTTGTTTGCCGGCACGCAGTCGGGGAGCCCCTGATCGAGCCGTTTCGACATAGACCAGCCCGTATGCCCTCTGGGCAAATCATGATTCACCGTAAACACTTTGAATCCGTGTTTCTCGTACAGCGGCCTTGCCATAAAATCCAGGGTTCCCAAACAGAGATAATAGCAGCCCTTTTCTCTGGCGGCGTTTTCGGCAGCACGAATCAGCATGGAGCCGAGGCCGCGAAGGCGGTACTGTTCGTCTACCCACAGCTGCGCAAGCACCGCTCTGCCCCATGCATGAATATTCACAACGCACCCGCCGACGACGTTATTTTCCTCATCTGTGATTTTGAAGACCAGCTTTTCTTCCTTTGTATGGGGCTCCGAAGGTGCCATGGAATCGGCGTATTCACTGATCTTTTTTTCTATGAGGACTTCCTCTTCCTCAGTCAAAGGTTTCATTTCGTACTTCATACTTGTTTCCTGTGCAGATTCCGGCTTTTCAACGGCCCTTTAACGCAAATGTTTTTTCTCCTTCGGTTTATTATACCCTAAAACAGCCTTCGGTCAACCACGGCTTCTGCCGGCTTCTGCGTTACGGCAGCATAGTGCCTCCGCCCGGACTCGAACCGGGAACCTGCGCCTTATGAAAGCGATGCTCCACCCATTGAGCTACGGAGGCATATGAAGAACACCCGCTCACGAATGAACGGGTGCAAGATCATCCTTTCAGATCAGTTGTCCATAGCAGGAGCCGATCCTTTTCGAATGATTACAGGCTGCGTTCCACGTGAGCATACCCAAACAGCGGTCTGCGTCCGCATCAGACCTGCCGTGCGCATGCTTGAACGCGTGATCAGCTGCATCGTTCCGGCTCCTTCCTTCTCGTGATACCTGGATTTTAGCATGACGGGCATCGCCTGTCATGATCCTGATAGTATAAAAAACGAGGAATCCGGGCCGCTGCCGCGCTGATCATGCTGGCGGCCCGCTCCATCTTATCCGTCAATGATTTTCGCTTCGCCGGGCATGCTTCGGATGAGTATTGTTTAATCATCATCTAAAATCCAGCTGAGCTCCTCGGCTTCGTCCACCCAATCCTGTTTTTCCTTTTCCAATCCCAGGGATGTCCCGCAGTTCGGACAGGCAGGGGATCTCTTTTTGAATACGGCCCCGCAGCGCGAACACTCGTATTCATCCGGACCGAGGAGATGGGAATGTTTAATCCAATGGGGCTGATTCATCCTTCTCAAGGTTCTTCCGCCTCCTGATCTTTGCGGCTGTCATCCTGTAGCTCATGGCCAGCAGCGCGGTGATATTTTCTTCCGCTGCTGATCCGTCCAGCAGGATCGTGATCCACTTGTCCTTGTTCATATGGTAAGCCGGACAGAATCCGGGCCTGCCGCGGAGGGATCCCATCATAATCGGATCACATTTGATATTCAGGATGTCAACGCTGCCGTCCCGGTTGATCCCAATGGTTCTGTACGGGACCACCATGGCGATCCCGAACCATTTGCGGTTATCGATATGCCGGAACACACAGGTCACATCATCCCGCTGAAAGGGAAAATCCGGCTCCACACTGTATTCATCAAAGATGAAACCGATCAGTTCCTGTCTGGTCATGCTGCTCCTTTACCGGATCTCCCGCGCCTCCGGGAGAATTTCGCTCCGTACATGCTTCAGATTTCTCATAGGCCAGCCGCGGATCATTGTCTTCCTGCACATAGATGGTTCCGCAATGGACAAAGCCCAGTTTCCGGACAAGGCTCTGCATCACGGTATTATCCCCATGGGTATCAATCCGGAGATGGCCGCACCGGCCATAGGCCCAGTTGATACAGAACGTGCCTGTGCCTTTTTCAGACCCATCCGAGGCAATCCTGTGGACAACGCCGTATGGACTGCCGTCCAGCCATTTCCCATCCGTAATCTTCCGGTATGTCGGTTCAATGTCCGGTCCCTGGGTAAAAAAGAAGGTGCCGATCACTTTTCCGGCTTCATTTTCACAAACATAGCTGCAGCCCTCAGCGATATCATTCCGGATCAGCGCTTCCGGCGGCCAGTTGGTCGGTCCCCACTGGTTCGGATTCCCATGCTGCGCCATATACTGCCTGGCATACGTATAGATCTCCATGATCCGGTCCAGGTCCTGCAGAACGCTTTTTCTGATTCTCATTCCGGCCTCCCGTCTCTCATCCGGCATTCCCCAGTTTTCCTTTTTCCCGCAGGATTTCCTCCACATAGCCGATGCACTCCCGGATCATTGCGTTGCAGTGCGGCATCTTTTCCCCGCCGTTTTCCGCATTGACGCGGAGCAGGTCCTTGCAATGGATCAGTCCGCTGTGGTTTTCCCTGATCTTCCGAAAAAGCTCACCCGGGATACCCGGATCATCCACGCCGGCCAGACCGACAGCCATCAGGCTGCCGGTGATCGCACCGCACACGGAACCGATCTGCATGCCTCCGCGAAAATAAGTTGCGGCTTTCATGCAGGCATCCTCATCATATCCGGCATCCTGCGCAAAGACAGACACGACTGCCTGGCAGCAGTTCCACGCGGGCCTGCCCTCGGGTGTAAGCCGGCTGCGGCGCTCCATCGCCAGATCGGTATATTTGCTCATGTTTCTGCCCCCCCTTATTCTTTCAAACCCCATAATCCAAACGGATCACGAAGCAGCTCATCCCTGTAAATTGAAACAACATCCCAGATGTCGAAGAACATGACCTTGCACGGCCCGATATATGTTTCCCTGATGAGTCCCCTGTCATAAGCCATTCGCTGTATCGTATACCAGGCCTTCACCGGCGGATGCCCGGCTTCTGTCATCCATTTGTCCGGCGGATATACGGACAGGATTTCTTCCGTAGGAGCGAACATCTCCTGAATCGCTTTGGGAGTGGCATCTTCCATGTAATGCATTGCTGTGAGCTTATAGATATCCACGCCGAAGAGCAAAGCTTTTCCGCCGTTATGAATGGGGTAGTTCAGGCCGCTCCGAACGGCCTCTTCCCCATGTTTTCCCCAGCCGGCAGTACTGATCGTATCCTTGCCCGCATATGTATCAGGCAGCCGGCGAAATGTATCCGCAATGATGCCCATTGCTGTTCTGGGAGCATCCGGATCAAGCAATTTGATTTTGACAGTCAGGCCCATTTTCCGGTCTTCCTCTGTCAGTGCCAGCTCCGGGCTCAGCCTGAGCGCCGGCATGAAGATGCTGCCTTCCGGCGTAACGATCTCTTTCAGCGTATCGATCAGGGCCATGGCGCCGCCTTCCAGACGGCCAAAGCTGCGGAGTGAACTGTGGACTTCCAGGACCATGCCGGCGCGGACTCCCAGCCTGATCAGTGCATCCTTCAATTGCTGCCTGCTTACATTATCAGTTTTGTCCATATGTTTTTCCTCGTCCGGCATTTCCGCCTCACAGCTATGAAAAAACCGATCCCCTCTGAAGAGGACCGGCACTTCATTCATATTTCTTATTCCGCAGGCTGCAGAGAAGCCATGATGAAGGAATACACAAGATCAGCGCCTTCCGTAGAGGCGGGCCCCATGGAGAACATGATGATATTGCTGTTGGTATCCACCAGGGCACCGGTCCAGCAATCCGCAGCAGTGTTCTGATAGCTAATCACGGACAGGCCGTTGCTGTTCATCATCTCAGCGTTGGTCACAGTTTCATTGTTGCTGACCTGCTCAAACAGCTGGTCAATCGTCGTTTCTCCGACGTTGATCGCGTCCACAGCCAGATAAGCGGACTGATCTTCAGCAATAAAGAGAGCCAGGCGGCCGCCGGCAGCGTCTTCTTCAGACACCTCGGCAGGGTTCAGGCCGGCGGGCAGCCAGATCTTCAGGCCAAGCTGTTCCAGAACGACGTAATCACCGGTCAGACCATTTTCAGCCAGCTGGGGCTCAATATCCGCCCAGGTCAGTTCCTCGGCCACCGCCGTGACGCACAGCAGGCACAGCACCATCACAAAAGCAAGAATCTTCTTCATCGGGAAACCTCCTCGAAAATAATTACGAGAGATTGTTGCACATTACGCTTCAAATGTCAATGAAAAATCCGGCTCTTTAAGAAGGATGTCCAAATTCCATAACCGCCGCGGCATGATTGAAACCATTCAGTTCATTTCCGTCAGGACCGCTTTTTCCGGCGGAAAATAGTCCTCCGAATTGCTGCTGATTCCCGCAGCCTTGTATGCCTGGTCGAAAGTTATTTCCCGGATATTGCTTAAATATACGAAAGAGGAATCCACGGCCGCGTTCGGCATCCTGCCGTTAATTTCCAGTCGGTATTGATACGAACGGCCGTCACACATCCATGTCCCGTCCGTCATTTCATAGTATGTTTTCAGATTCCCCTCGACCGTGTTTTTGACCGCGGCTGTTTTTGCGCATCCCGAAACTGTGACGGCCAGCAGGACACACAGCAGTACCAATACGATTTTTTTCACGTTCATACCTCCGTAAATCCCGATTGTAAAACAATACCGGCAAGCTTCTGCCGGCCGGGCAGGGCAGGGGACAGAGCGGATTACGCACTGCCGCCCTGTCCGGGTCCTTCCATACCTACAGGGTGGTGCATGGTTCCCCGCCGGTCCTGCATATCCGGAGCATAGAACAATGCCTGATTACCGCCCTGGGACTTGGCGATATACATCGCAATATCGGCTGCGCGATACAGATCGTCATAATGCCGCGGGACCATATCGGTCATCACAATGCCGACGCTGGCAGTAATCTGGATATTGACTGAGCCGTCTCCAACCCAGCGGCGGATTTCCTTCACAATCTGGGACGCGCGTTGCAGGGCCC
The DNA here is from genome assembly GCA_017541105.1 of Clostridia bacterium. Lineage (GTDB taxonomy): Bacteria > Bacillota > Clostridia > Christensenellales > Aristaeellaceae > Aristaeella. The sequence goes on along the minus strand of JAFXZS010000010.1, from coordinate 145,616 downwards.
ATTCCTTTTCAGGCACACTCTTGAGATAAACCACGAACTCATCGCCGCCGAGGCGGCTCAGGACGTCGGAATTGCGGAACAGTTTCTTCATATCCGCTGCCACGTCCACCAACACTTTGTCACCCATCTGGTGGCCCAGGCGGTCATTAACGCTTTTAAAGCGGTCAAGATCCAGAAGCATGAGCACCCCATGGTCATCCGTTTCCAGATGCTCCTCGATCTCCTTCCGCGCCGCCATTCGCGCCAGCAGCCCGGTGAGCAGATCCGTTTCCGAAGCCTTCCGTGTCTCCTCCCGGCCCAGAATCATGGAGGCCCGGGTCCGGTTGAGGGTATAGAATGTAATCAGGCCGATGACCAGGAAAATCCCGCTGAACAGGAGCCTTGTTCCGTCCACATCAATTTCCGGCCTGGCAATCCACGTGACATACAGACCGGCGAAGGAAAGGAGCTGAAGCAGTCCCACACGCCAGGCATAATCGAATATATAACACGCGACCGCCAACTGGGCACCGATCCAGAAAGCGTCCGTTTTCAGCATGCCTGAACCGAAGACCGCCAGCAGATGGATTGAAGCGGAGAGGATATAGCCGACCGTCAGCAGGGCCGTGCGCGTGCATCTGACGCAGGAAGAAACCGCCACACCCGCGATTCCCGCAGACAGCATGAACAGGCAGAAATACAGCCCGGCAATTTCCTGATTCGTCGTCAGCCCGAACACGATGGTCGCAATGCTCGTAACAATCGCAATGAAGCTGAGCACCTTTATCGAATCGCGGTTGCTGCGTTTTACTGCGTCACGATACTTGTCAAAAACATCCGTCTCAAAACCATACTGGTTCCAGACGGCCAGCTTTCCGTTCACAGCCGTTGATCATCCTTTCCTCCGATGCTGCAGGCGCTGTTCAGCCATTCTGTCCGTTTTCGCACAGATATTTTTCAAAATCCTCCGCGGACATGGGCTTTGCGAAATAGTATCCCTGATAGAACTGGCACCCTATTTCTTTCAGCTTGTCATACTGTTCCTTTGTTTCCACACCTTCCGTCAGGGAGGCGATTCCGAGGCGGTCCGCCATGGTGACGATCTCATCGATAATCGTCATGGCCCGCGGATTCCTGCCTTCCTGCCGCAGGAACACCATATCGATCTTCAGCACGTCCACGGGCATCTTCCACAGCAGGTTCAGCGATGAATAGCCGCTGCCGAAATCGTCCATCTCAATGATGAAGCCCGCGTCCCGGAGCCGCCTGAGCGTGTCCATCCGCGAATCCTGGTCATACATCATGACGGTTTCGGTGATCTCCAGGCGCAGCCTGCCCGGATCGATGCCGAATTCCCGCGTCAGCTTTATCAGCTCCGACGGGACGTTCAACAGGTAGAAATCCCGCGGGGAGATGTTTACGGAAATGAACAGATCCTTTCCCTGCCGCTTCCAGCGGGCCAGAATCTCGCAGGATTTCCGCCAAATAAAGAGATCCACGTCCGCGATCATTCCGTTCTTTTCAAATACGGGAATAAAGGAGAACGGCATACGGATGCCTTCTTCCGGATGAATCCACCGCACGAGCGCTTCGGCTCCGACAACCTTTCCGTCCCGGTCAACAATCGGGTGAAGCCACGGTCGGATCATTTCCTTCTCCAGCGCGGCATTCAGTTCCCCGGAGATATGCCGGTTCCACACCACCTGGTCCCGCATGGATTCATCAAACCAGGCGATGTGGAAGTGATACTCATCCTTGATACTTTCCGCCGCGAGCTTTGCCCGGTCATACATGACGGATACGTTCGTGTTCCGGTCTGTGATCCGGTAGACTCCCACATGAATCAGCAGGCGGTATTCGCTTTTATCCTCCCGGACAGCGAAACCGGAGAGCTGTTCCTCCAACCACTTCCGATCAAAATGCTTTTCCGGAACGCAAATGCCGAAGCTGTCGCCTCCCAGGCGGCCGTATACCGTTCCCTCGTCCAGGCTGTCTCCGCCGCTGCGCAGCCAGGCGGCCACGCTCTTCAGCGCGTAATCTCCAAAGGTACTCCCATACAGGTCGTTGATCATCTTCAGGTCACTGATCTCCGCCAGGATGATCAGGTAGGGATCGTCCGGATTCTCCACGAGTACATCCCGGGTCCGTTCACACAGATAATCCCGGTTATACAGGCCTGTCAGCCTGTCATGCCGGGCTTTATACAGCTTCTGCGCGGTTTCCCGCTCTTCTTCTGTCAGGTCCCTCATATAGAAATAGAAACCGTTCATCTTCGGACCGGACTCGAAGAGCGGCTGTTTGGTCAGTTCAATTCGGCGGGATACACCGCCCGATTCCATGATCACAGTATCCTGCCACTCCGGCAGGCCCGGATGCAGGCTGCCGAACAGGCGCTTCAGATCCGCTTCCGCTTTATCCAGCTCGTGCTCCTCCAGGTCCAGATACTGCGCGCCGGCCCGGTTCATCCAGATGCAGCTCTTCTTCTCATCAAAGAAATACATCGGATATTTCTGCTCTGAAACCGCACTGCTGAGCATTCGGTCCAACAGGCGCACAGGCCGGTAGTACAGGGAGAAATAGAAAGCCAGCAGGCCAAAGACTCCGAACCCGATCATGGACCGGTCAATAATCGCACCGGAAAAGATAACGGCCGTTTCCCAGGCAATCACCAGGATCAAAGCGAACAGGATGACGGAAAACCGTTCCCGCTGGAGCTTCGGCGCCCGGACCAGCAGAATGGCAAAGCCGATGACAATCCCGGCCAGCAGCAGATAATCCACCGCCCGGTGAAAATGCTGTCCCGGCAGGGGAATCATTTTATAATAGGGAAAACCTTCCACTTCAATTTCCGCAATCTCAAACGCGTGATGGAAAAACGGATTCAGCAGAAGCTGGACCACATCGACTGTTAAAAGGATAAAAGCTGTGTTCCGGATCCATGCCGGGAGTTTTTCAATCCGGCCGTAAACCTGGGTGAAATGAAGCAGTGCCGCGATGAAAATATCCAGACCGATATAGTATATATAACACCCTGCCAGGGAAAGGCTCCTGTTTCCGGACAGGATGAGGATCATGCTTCCGGCCATCGGCAGGATCAACGGCGCAAGCAAACCGGCTGCAGTGAATCCGATCCGCTTTCCGGAACGCCTGGCGACCGCCGTGCAGACAGCCATGGCGGCTATGATTGTCAAAAACAGGATTCCAAATGCCAACCTCAAGCCTGTGGCTCCTTCCGTGCTTTATGATTTATGTCCCTGCAGATATAAGAAATATATCATATAATTTGCTTATTGTAAACCATACAACTGCCTGACGAACAGCATACGCAGGATATGCCGCGCTTCCGTGAACCGGCTGCCTCAAAGCCTTTTTCCCGGCGCAGCAAGAAGGGGGGACTGCCTTATTTGGCGAATACAGTAAGGAAACCGTGAAGCGGCCATGGATTCCGATGATGTGTTACAGGGCGATCGATCCGTCGGAACAGATACAGTCCGATTGGCTTATCCATAAGAATTTCAGAGGTGAAGGCACCATGGATGAACAGATCCGCTTGTTTGAGGAACTCACCTTCAACTCCCATCCGGCGCTGCAGACGCAGTTCTATGACGGCTGGTTCATCCGCTATTCCGGCGGGTATACCAACCGTGCCAATTCCGTCAGCACACTCTGGCCGTCCACGCTGGATGTGAACGCAAAGATCGAAGAGTGTGAAAAGCGCTATGCCCGGCAGTCCCTGCCCTGCGTTTTCAAAGTGACGGACGGATCGGAACCCGGATTCGACAGGATGCTGGAGGAACGGGGCTACCGGATCGTCACCCCGACGGATCTGATGACCCTGGACCTGAGGGGCCGGCAGTTTGCCCGCGGAGACTGCGTCATTACGGATCATGTGACGCGGGAATGGCTGGACACCTATTTCACGCTGGAAAACTATCCGGAACCGAAGCGCGTGATCGCGGAGCAGATGCTGCGCTCCATCCGGAACGAAGCCCGGTACTGCCGCATTGTGAAAGACGGGCAAAGCATTGCCTGCGCTTCCGCCGTACTGGAGCGCGGTTATGTGACCCTCGTGAACGTCATTGTCAACGAAGCATACCGCGGGCGGGGTTACGGCCGGCAGCTGTGCGAATCCCTGCTGTCGGAAGCCATCAAAGCGGACGCGCATACCGCGTATCTGCAGGTTGTGCAGAGCAACAGCACCGCAGTCCGCCTGTATGAAAAAATCGGATTCTGCAAGCTGTATTCCTACTGGTATCGGGTGAAATAACAGGCAGCAACGCAAAAGGCATCGGAAGGATGCCTGCAAAAACCGTGAACCGCCGGATGGACAGAAAGAGGTGAAGGGAAAATGATTCGCGAGGCAACAGTCAATGATTCAGCCAGAATTGCTGAGATCGACGTGATCAGCAGCCGGTACGCATATAAGGGCATCGTGCCGGACGAATGCCTGTACAATGACTTATCCGTTGAGAACCGCATCCCGGTTCACAAAAAGTGGATTGCTGAAAAAAGGTTCGGAATATACGCATACGAAGATGCTGGCACAGGGATCATTCAGGGAATGATGGGGATCGGCATGAGCGAAGATGACGATAAACAAGGCGCCTTTGAGCTTCATTATATTTATGTCGATCCTGATTATGTAAGGATGGGTATCGGCTCTGAAATGCTGCAGTTCTTTGAACAAAAAGGCAAAGAGAAAGGATGCCCGGAATATGTTGTCTGGGTTTTGGAAGAAAACGAAATCGGAAGAAATTTCTACGAAAAAAACAACTACCGTTCCGATGGAAAGGAAAAGATCTTCAAACGGTGGAATAAGCGGGAAATCAGATATGTAAAAGGCTGATGAAAAACACCGGGAGTACGCGGACAGATGTCGACGAACAGGCGCCGGCCTGCGCATATGTGAGGCAGCGAGAAAAAGAAAATGGAAATCAAGGGGAAGTTTGCGACAGCGGTCTGCTATGCAAAGGAAATTGAACCGGGTGCGGAAGAGCAGATCCGGGCCATGTGCGACCAGCAGTTCACTGAAGGCTGCTTATTTCATATGGGAAAGACATATTTAATCCGAGAAGCTGTGCTCTCCGGCGAAGACCAGGGTTCCGTCCGTTTTTACCCCGACGATATAATCGCCTCCGTTGCCGATATCCGTGATTCCGTTCCAGCCTGAAACATCCGGGGTTTTCGTTCCGCCCGGCGCAAGAATCAGGACCGTTCCGTCCTCCTTCAGCCCGAGGATCCATTGATATCCGATACAGATTTTTTTTATATTCCACCAGGGACTGAGCATGTCCGAAAGCTGATCCGGAGCGGCCAGCACGGTGCCGTCCTTCCGGACCGCCGCAAAGGTATACTGGTAGGGCCTGTCTCCGGAAAAAGTGCTGATTCCCGCATCAATACTGGCAACATCCGTCCAATTTTCCCAGTCCGGTTCCGGATAGAGGCCATCGTCATTCGCGGAACACGCGGCATATACCCGGCCGTCATCCGCCAGGAGGATCAGCCGGTAATCTGTGTTCACCATGGCGGTAACGCGGGACAACTCTTCGCTGCTGGCATCCCGGGGCCAGATCCATGTGAAGCCGGTGATTTCGCCGGTCAGCAGCCGGTTGTCCTTTGTGATCAGGTATGGGTAGCCGTATTCACAGGCCAGCCGGATATCCTTTTCGGTATTGCCGTCCGGATCGCTGAAGGTTCCGCTGCCGCTGAGGGCATAAAATCCCCAGCCGAGCCAGGAAAGGCTGACCTGCCGTATGTCCCGAAGACCGGCAGCCCAGCCGCGGAGCTCCCGGCTGTTCATGTCGCACACACATTCGACAGTGCCGTTATTCCGCAGTGCCATCATACCGTACTGTCCGGCTTTTACGGAACGGATATCGTGCCAGAGCGTGTCCCCCGCGTCAATGAATTCCGCTTTCATCCAGCCGGAACGGGCCCGGTAGGATCCTCCATCCAGATATCCCAGATTGACTTCGTACCACAGGCTGCCCTTGCTGTCTGTTTTTTCATCCCTGATCCAGACACAGGTATCCTTCGGCAGCCGGATCAGCTTCTGCCCGCCGGGAGTTTTACGAAGCGCCACATCTGTATTGTTGACGATACCGTAACCAAGCGTTTCGGCAGAACAGGATGAAAAAGCGGGGACCAGCATGATCATCATCAGCGTCCATATCATCAGAAGACTCAATAACTTTTTTCTCATCATCCATATACCTCCGGAAAATATAACGAATACGCCGGCCTGATTGTTCCTCTCTGTGACGGCCGGGGAAAAGGATATCAGGGAGGCTCATGAACCGTCATGACGGCGCGGCTTTTTTTCCATATAGATTGTTTATCGTTTTGACGACGATCCGGCTGCTTGTGGTGACGATGTCTGTTCCGCGGACAAACCTTTCGCACAGGTTATCCCTGCTGCTTCAGTTTCCTTGCCGCTTCCTCCCGCTGGCGGCACTGCTCCGCCCAGCTGGGCATGGCTGCCAGTTTCTCTGCCAGCCCCGCCATGGCGGCGGGAATATCAATCTTCTGCGGACAGATCGCCGCGCAGGCTCCGCAGCCGATACAGGCGGAGGGCCGCTTGTCTTCCGGCAGCGCATCCATCTGCATAGGCACCGTCATGCGCTTGTCATACTTCAGATCGTTATACGCATGAATCAGCATCGGGATATCCAGCTGCATGGGACAGCCCTCGCAGCAGTAGCGGCAGCGGGTGCAGGGCAGGGCGTTTTTGAGCCCCTCCGCGATCTCCGCCAGCAGGGCTGCTTCCTCCGCTGTCTGCGGGATTTCCTCCGTAAAGGTACGAACGTTGTCCGCCATCTGCGCGTAATCCGACATGCCGGACAGGACCATCTTCACGATCGGCAGGCTCTGCAGCCAGCGGAAGCTCCAGGAAGCAATGCTTTCCTCCGGACGGAGCGCTTTCATCCGGTGTTCATCCTCATCGGACAGCTTTGCAAGCTTGCCGCCGCGAAGCGGCTCCATCACCCAGACGGGAATGTTCCGGGCGGCGAGCAGATCAACCTTTGCTTTCGCATCCTGCAGGGTCCAGTCCAGCCAGTTCAGCTGGATCTGGCAGAACTCCATGCTGTCCCCGGCATAGTCCAGGAACCTTTCGAGCGTATCCGGACGCGCATGGGAGGAGAAGCCCAGATGCCGGATCCGGCCCAGACGTTTCTGTTCTTTGAAATAATCCAGGATCCCCCATTTCGGATCGGTATAGACATCATAGGAATTCTCATAGACGTTGTGAAGCAGATAGAAATCAAAGTACTCCACGCCGCACTTTTTCAGCTGTTCCTCAAAGATCTCCGCGGGATAATAGGTGGAAGCAATCTGGTGGCCCGGGTATTTATCAGCGAGAAACCACCGGTCCCGGGGATATTTTGCCAGTGCCTTTCCGATCACAAGCTCACTGCGGCCGCCGTGATAAGGCCAGGCGGTATCGAAATAGTTCACTCCATGGCCGATGGCATAATCCATCATCCGCTGCAGTTCCTGCGCATCGATGGTTTCATCCGCTGCCTGCGGCAGGCGCATACAGCCGAATCCCAGGCGTGAAAGCTTCTCTCCGCAGGCTTCGTTGTACATCATTCCGATCACGCTCCTTCCGGTTATTCAGTCCCTCATCATTCCCGCATACCGGGCAAAAGCAACGGAGAGCAGGATGCATATAACAGAACCTTTCCATTCGCTATTATAGGGGAACCGCAGGATATCTTCAACCTCTGCCTCCGCCTTTCCCCAAAGAACCGTATCCCGGGAATCCGTAAAGATCACGGGGGAATAAACTACCGGGTTCATGACAAATCCTGATCCCCATGCTAACATGAGGCGAAGACGGGAGAGGGGGAGGAAAAAGGAGTTCGCAGCTTTTTTTCCATGATTACGGACCATCATTCCGGTATTCTTTATACCGCAGGGAGGATCACAGGATGATCCAAAGGCGCGCACAGCAATCACAAAAGCTTTTGACTGTTAATCAAAAACGCTCATGGCGCCTTGTACCGGAAGACGCAGCCAGCAATCCTGCATTCCGCAATAGTTTAGGGAACTATTCAAAACTGCGTCTTGTCTCAGAATGATTCACGCAAAGGAGGACGATGAACATGATGAACGAACTGAAGATTGAAGCAAACCGCACCCTGACGGAAAACGGCGCTGCAACCCTGCAGTCCACCGGATCGGACTGCCTGGATCTGTTTGCGACCATCGGCGCGCTTCGGAATGCCGGGGATCAGGAGATCATCGTCCGTTTTGTCCGTGCGTATGCCGAGGACCGGGATCTGGCAATGAAGATGCTGTTCTATTCCCGTGATATCCGGGGCGGCCTGGGTGAACGCCGGGTTTTCCGGACGATCCTGAAGCATCTGGCAGATACGCAGCCGGAGTCTGTCCGGAAGAACCTGTATCTTGTCAGCGAGTACGGACGCTGGGATGATCTGGTCATCCTGTTCGGAACCGCCTGCGAGAAGGATGCCATTCAGGTCATCCGTACGCAGCTGCTGGCGGATCTTGCGGCGCTGGAGAACGATGAGAACGTTTCTCTGCTGGCCAAGTGGCTGCCGTCCGTGAACACTTCCAACGCTGAAGCCGTGAAGAACGGCAAGCGGATCGCCAGGGCGCTGGGAATGAAGGACGCGGAATACCGCCGGACGCTGGCAAAGCTGCGCGCAAAGATCCGGATTATCGAAAACAACCTGCGGCAGAAGGACTATACCTTTGCGTATTCCGCTCAGCCTTCCAGGGCGATGCTGAAGTACCGCAAGGCGTTCCTGCGGAACGACGCGGAGCGGTATAACGCTTTCATGGAACGGGTCTCCAGGGGAGAGGAAGCCATTCATACCGGTACGCTGTATCCATATGACGTGGTGGAAAAGGCGCTGGACTTCCGCGGCGATGAAGCGGAGCGGAGAGCGCTGGACGTGACCTGGAACGCGCTGGAAGACTACGCGCCGCAGGGGAACGCGCTGTGCGTGATCGACGGTTCCGGCTCCATGTATTGGGGCGGTACTCCGATTCCGGCCACGGTCGCGCTGTCCCTGGGCATGTATTTCGCGGAGCGCTGCCAGGGGGAATTCCATAACCACTTTATCACCTTCTCCTGCCATCCCCAGCTGGTGGAGATCAAGGGCAAGGATCTGGTGGAAAAGGTGCAGTGCTGCGAAACCTTCAATGAGTGCGCAAACACGGATATTCAGAAGGTGTTCGAGCTGATCCTGTCCACGGCTGTCCGGAACAGGCTGCCGCAGGAGGAGCTGCCGGAAACGCTGTACTTCATCTCCGATATGGAGTTCGACTGCTGCGCGCGCGACGCGGGCCTCACCAACTTCGAATATGCGAGGAAGCTGTTTGAAGGCCATGGCTATCGGCTGCCGAAGGTGGTTTTCTGGAATGTCCAGAGCCGGAACCGGCAGCAGCCGGTCAGCATGAACGAGCAGGGTGTGATCCTGATCAGCGGCTGTTCGCCCAGGATCTTTTCCATGGCGGCTGCCGGCAAGTTTGATCCGGTACAGCTGATGAAGGAAGTCCTGCTCAGCGAGCGGTACGCGCCGATCTGCGCGTAAGGAAGAAACGAAGCAGGAAACCGGACTGCAGGTACAAGGCAGCGGGAAATGTAACGAATTATACTACAGGGTTCTTTACATCCCGCAGCCGGTACGATATGATATGCATGAAATCAAGAGTATGGCCCAGAGCGAAAGGAGGAATTCATTGTGGATCGCTACACGGTTACCATGCGTCAGAAGCACCTGGAATTCCTGCTGTGCAGTTTTAAAGAAGAACTGTGCTTCGCTTTGCTGTGCCCGAATCAGACGCATGAAAAAGACCTGAAACGCCGCATGCCGTAGACGCATGGTCGGATTGTTCACGAGGCCGCTTGCTGATCAGGGCAGGCGGCCTCGTTTTTTCGTTATCAGCTTTGGAAAGGAGTGTATTCCCGTGTGTATTTTGCCATCCATTGATTTGACTGCAACCGGGATCCGGATCGCGCAATTGCGGCAGCAAACCGGATTGACTGTTCGGGATTTGCAGGATATTTTCGGCTTCAATACGCCTCAGGCAATCTATCGCTGGCAGCGGGGCTTGACGTTGCCTACGTTGGACAACTTGGTGGTCTTGGCCGCGGTATTCGGAACAACGTTGGATGCCATCATCGTCCGGGCCGGAGCCGCAGACCAGACCAGAAGTGCCTGAACTTCAGCCCTTCGGGGCTGATAGGATCCCTTCGTCTAAACGGCCAGGACATCGCCCTTTCAAGGCGCTGATGCAGGTTCGATTCCTGCAGGGATTGCATATCGGGAGGATGAAACGGCAACACGGGCGGCTCTGACCCGGCGGTTAACGGTTCAAATCCTTCTCCCGATGCCATGGAGTGGTAGTCTAATGGTAAGGCACCTCTTTGCTAAAGAGGCGGCGCAGCAATGTGCCTGAGCGTTCAAATCGCTCTCACTCCGCGATATGTGCAGGTGATGCAAAGGAAGACATCTCTGTCTCAGGAACAGAGTCTTGCGGGTTCGAATCCCGCCCTGCATACCATATACACAAGTGATGCAACCGGAAGACATCTCCGGCTAAGAACCGGAGTCCTGCGGGTCCGAATCCCGCCTTGTGTACCAATATGCGCCTTTGGCCCAATTGGCAGAGCACCTGACTCTTAATCAGGGGGTTATGGGTTCAAGTCCCATAAGGCGCACTATCATACGTCTTTAGCTCAGATGGAAGAGCACCTGACTTTTAATCAGGGGATCATGGGTTCGAACCCCATAAGGCGTACTTATGTCCGTCTGTTTTCATCGGCCTGAATGGCATTCATCCGAGCGTAGGAGCCGCCCAGGGCGACCAGCTCCGCGTGGGTACCCTGTTCGGTGATGCGGCCTTCCTCGATCACAAGGATCTGGTCTGCGTTCCGGATGGTGGAGAGCCGGTGCGCGATTGCGATAATCGTGCGGGTACCGGCGATCCCGGCAATGGCTTGGCGGATTTGCTGCTCGGTTTCCACGTCCACAGAGGCGGTGGCCTCATCCAGGATGATGATCGGACTTTTGCGCAGGATCGCCCGGGCAATGGCCACGCGCTGTTTCTGGCCGCCGGAGAGGCGAAGGCCCCGCTCGCCGACCTGGGTCCGGTAGCCATCCGGCATGGCCATGATGTCCTCATGGATATTGGCCGCCTTCGCCGCTTCCACGATCTCGTCCATGGACGCGTCCGGCACCGCGTAGCCGATGTTCTCGGCGATGGTGCCGTTGAAGAGGAATGTATCCTGCAGGACCGGCGAAATATTCCGCCGCAGGCTTTCGATGGTGACGGAACGGATATCATGGCCGTCGATCAGGATCCGGCCGGAGGTGGGCTCATAAAACCGGGAAATCAGCTGGGTCAGGGTCGTCTTGCCGACGCCTGTGGGACCTACCAGCGCCAGCATCTGGCCGGGCCTGCAGACAAAGGAGACATCTTTCAGCACCGGCGCGCCTTCCAGGTAGGAGAAGCTTACGTGGTCAAAGGTGATCTCGCCCTGCACTGCGCCAAGGGGTACCGCCTGCTCCCGGTCCCGGATCTCGCTCGGAGCGTCCAGCACCGCCAGCACGCGCTCCGCGCCGGCCATGGACTGCTGCATGTTTTCCAGCAGGTTGGCCAGGCCGGTGACCGGCCCGTAGAACAGGCCCAGGTACAGCAGGAAGGCCACGACGTCCGCCACGCTCAGAGATTCCCGGAAGGCGAGGTATCCGCCGAAGCCGACCACCAGGATCGTGCCGAGGGAGGAGATAAACTCCACCGAGGGATGGAAAACCGCTGAGATCTTCAGGGCTTTCAGCATCGCGTGGATATGCTCGAAGTTGGAGACGTTGACCTGTTCGGTTTCATATTCTTCCCGGCCGAAGGACTGGATTTCATGGATACCGGAAAGGTTGTCCTGCAGCTTGCCGTTCAGTTCGCCCATTTTCTTCTGGGAGATCCGGAAGAAGGGGCGGACTTTTTTGGAAAAGATGATGCCCGAAGCGAAGATCAGGGGGATCGGCGCACAGGTGATGAGCGCCAGCTTCCAGTTGATGAAAAGCAGAACTGCCAGGACACCGGCGAAGGTGACGATATTCGTGATCGTCTCCGGAATCATATGGGCGTAAAGGAGCTCAAAGTCCCGGGTATCGTTGACGATACGGCTCATCAGGTCACCGGTCTGCTTGTCGTGGAAATAGCCCAGGTGCATGTGCTCCAGCTTGTCATAGGTGCGGGTGCGCAGGTCGCCCACCAGGTACCAGGCAGCCTTGTGGGCCAGGTAGTTGCTGAGAAAACGGAAGAGGATCCGCAGCAGGTACAGCCCCACCAGCAGCAGGGTGAACAGGCCGATGGTTTTCAGGCCCGCCTCGTCCACCCCCTTTTCCACAATCCCCGTCATGGCGGACAGGAGCTTCGGCGCCGCAAGATTCACCGCCGTCAGCGCAAGGGTGGACAGGATTGCGACGGTATAAAGCGCCCTGTACCGGATCGCTTCACGGCTGAGCCGCCAGAGTGTTTTGATCATGATGCTTCTCCCGGTGTCGTTATTTCGGTTTTCTTTCTCCAGGATACATATCTTATTATACACGAGATGCCCGCCAGAAGCCAGGTGACACCCGCGGTAATCCAGATGGACCAGACGCCGGCGGCAGTCACGCTCAGGAGCAGCAGGGGAAGGCCGACGCGGCCCAGGATTTCCACGATGCCGTTGATGAAGGAGAACACCGCGTCCCCCACGCCGTTGAGTACGCCGCGGGAAACGTAGATGATGCCGAGAAAGATGTAGAAAAGGCTGGTGATCTTCAGGGCCCGGCCGCCCAGCGCAATTACGTCTTTTTCCCGGACAAAGAGGCCGACCAGGTTCTCTCCGAAGATCTGCATGAGCAGGGTCATGAAGACAGCCACGGCAATCATGGCCAGCAGGCTGTCCCGGAAGCCCAGGCGGATGCGGTTTGTCTTACCGGCGCCCATGTTCTGCCCGGCGTAGGTGGACAGCGCCATGCTCATGGAACCGAAGGGCTGCTGCACCAGCTGTTCCAGCCGGTTGACGGCGGTATAGGCCGCCATGGCGGCGGCGCCGAAGGTATTGACGGTGGACTGCAGCGCGGTGGTGGAGACGGCAATCAGGCTCCACTGCAGCGCCAGGGGCAGGCCCAGGCGGACCGCCCTTTTCGCGATGGACCGGTCAAAGGCCAGGGACTGTTTGTTCAGCCGGAAATAAGGATTGGTGCGGAATGCCCAGAGCAGGGAACCCGCGCCGGCCAGCAGCTGGCTGAGCATTGTCGCGAAGGCCGCGCCGAACACGCCCATGCGGAACACGCCGACAAACAGGAGGTCCAGCCCAACGTTCAGCACGCAGGAGACAACCAGGAAATACAGCGGCGTGCGGGAATCCCCCAGGGCGCGCTGCATGGAGGAAGCGTAGTTATAAATGGCGATGAGCGGCACGGAGGCCGAGGTCATGCGCATATAGGTAATCGCGTCAGGCAGGATCTCCGCCGGGGTGCCCATCCAGGTGAGTACGGTGGGAACCATGGCGAAGGCGACGGACCCGGTCAGCAGAGCAAAGCCCAGCATGATATAGGCGGAATTGGCAATGGCCCTGTAGACCAGCTCGTCCCTGCGGGCGCCGAAAAGCTGGGCTGTGACGACGCCGCAGCCGCCGCTGATCCCATTGAAGACGGAGAAGAAAAGGAAAGAAATGGAGCCGGTGGCACCGACGGCAGCCAGGGCGTTGGCGCCCAGCAGCTGCCCGACGATCATCGAGTCCGCGAGGTTATACGCCTGCTGGAAAAGATTGCCGATGAGCAGCGGCAGGGCAAACACGGCAAGCAGCCCCAGCGGCTTTCCCTCGGTCATGTCCATGGTGATCCTGCGGGTGTGCCGGCGGCCGTGAAGCGATAAATGTTTCCCTGCCGGTGAGTGTACTGCGTCCATCAAAGTCATGCCCTGATCAGTCCCTTCCTATGCTACCGGACTATTGTAAATCCGCGGGCACGGGGGAGACTTCCAATTTTTTGACGGCAGGCTTCCTGTTTTTTGTCAGAAGGACGGAAAACAGGGATGCAAGCTTGACTTGAAGTTCACTCTAACATTTATCATAAAACCAGTAAAATACCGACATTCAGATTTGCCGTGCAGGGAGAAAAGCGAGTGTTCGACCGCTCCCGCGAAGGCCCGCGGAACGCGGCGCAACGGACTTTGCCCGGCTGCTGAAGGAAGGGGACATACCCGGCGGTTGATGAGGCCGGCAGGAAACGGAGGATTCGGAAGATGTACCAGGTAAAAGGAAAGTGGGCGCTGATCACCGGCGCGGCGCGCGGGATCGGTTATCTGACGGCGAAGTTCATGGCGGAGCAGGGCTGCAACCTGATCCTGCACAGCCGGGATCTGAGGCACACGGAAAGGGTGCTGGACGAGGTCCGGTTCCGCGGCGTCTCAGCGGTGGCTGTGGCGGCGGACCTGAACGACCTCAGCGCTGTGGAGCGGATGCTGGAGGAGATTGACAGCATCGGCGTGGACGTGGACATCGTCATGAACAACGCGGGGCTGCAGATTGCCTACCGCACGGATTACTGCGCGACCCCCGCGGAGGACTATGAAATCAGCTTCCGGGTGAACACGATTGCCCCGGCGATGATCTGCTATCATTTTTTGCCGAAGATGATGGCGAAAGGCACCGGCCGCATTCTGAACACCACCAGCGGCATAGCCCTGGACGTGTGCCAGGCGGGCTATTCCGCCAGCAAGGCGGCGCTGGACAAGATCACCATCGACCTGGGGTCAAAGGTGGAAGGCACGGACGTGCTGATCAACCTGACGGATCCCGGGTGGTGCCGCACGGACCTGGGCGGCCGGAGCGCACCGAACGCGCCGGAAAGCGCCATCCCGGGCATCGCGGTGGGCGTGTTTGTGGACGACAGAAAGAGCGGCCGGTACCTGGGCGCGCAGCACTTTACGGGCATGACGATCGGGGATGCCGTGAAGAAGGCGGAAGCGGAGTTTGACAGCCCCTACGGCAAGTGAACGGAGCTGCGGACCCTGGATTACAGCCGGTATAAAGACTGTGGGTTTGAACGCGTCAGCGGATTCTCCTGCCGAAGATTTCGCAGACCAGATTCCGGGAACCATCCGGATCCAGTGTCACATATTCCCAATGGAAGCTGTTTTCTGTCATATCGGAAAACATCCAGTAAGTGGCTTCCTCATCCAGCACCTTTCCGACCAGATTTGCTCCTTTTTTTTTGAAACAGAGCCTTTTCATGGTCCCTGCGCAGGTGTAAACCACATCATAGCAGCCATGATTTGCGTTGAACATACGAAGGGAAGTTCCATATTCGCCATCCGGCTGCGGATGGCTTTCCTTTGTGGCCCTGGAAGGAAAGATGAAAATATCCTGTATTCCGGTTCCTTCCAGAATACGGCGGAAAATCCATTCGCCTTTTACATGGCGCTTCTGACGATCGATCAGCTCGTCATAATAATCACAGTCCCAGTCTCCGATCAGCGGAGAAAACCAGTCATATTCCTCCGGGATCCGGTCCGTTTTTGAACTGAGTAACGCATCAGAAAAGGTATCCATCAGTTTTTCCTCCTCACAGTCAGATTTCAGTAATATCCCTGTTTTCCGGCGCAGCGGTGGCGTATTCGTGCGGGTGAGCTCCGGACCGGACCTTCTCCTGTTCCGCTGCTGCGTAATCCCTGACAATCCTCATGACTTTCCGCATTTCCCGGATATTGGCATCCACATCATCGGTTTCCAGCGAATGGTTTGCGTTCTCGGTTTTACGGAGCGGGATCCCCAGTTTTTTACAGGCTGCCTCAATGGCTTTCGTGTCCGCCCATGGATCCGCGGTTCCGTGGAAGACAATGGAACTACGGTCCGCAAACCGGAAAGTTTCCACCACCGGGGTGAAAAGAATCTGGCGGCAATGCAGGCCGTGATGCTTCGCGTACGCGGCGCAGACAACCGTTCCGACACTTTTTCCGATAAAAAGGATATCGGAATATTCCCCCCAGTTGATTTCCTGCAGGATCTTCTCGGCCTGTTCCAAAGCCATGTATGCGCATTGCCGCATCTTTTCAGCACTGCCCTTCACGCCGGAGGGAAATCCGCCGTACTGTACCGGAACAATCTCCCAGCCCAGGCCTTTGAGCAGCTTCCAGCTGTAATACAGCAAGGGCTTATCGCAGGTATATCCGATTCCGGGGAATAAACACGCGATCTTTTTCATACGCAGCCTCCACATGACCAGTCCGGGCCGGGCCTCTTTTGTCCCGCCGGATCATCGGCAGGATATTATTTCGGTGCCAGAAAAAGCAAATCCTGTAAAAAGAATATCTATTCGGCAAACGGATCAAATTGTGATATAATCATCCTATAAAAAAATGAAAAGGGAGGCCTGGCGATATGTGGTACAATCCGCCGGACGGACAGAGACGGGACAGCTTTCACATGGGGAGATGCGCGGACGCGTACGATTTTTTGGGCGCGCACCCCGTGGAAGAAAACGGTGAAATGAAATGGCATTTTTCCGTCTGGGCACCCAACGCCCAGCGCGTTTCCCTCGTGGGCGAGTTCTGCGGCTGGGACAGAGAAGCCTGGCCCATGAACAAGCAGTATGACGGCATATGGGAACTGCGGCTGCCGGATGCTTTGTTCCGCCCGGAACGCGATCCGGAAAAATACAGCCGTCCCGAAGCCGCGGAACTGCTCCGCACCTACAAATACGATATTCTCTGCGCCAACGGGGAATGGCATATGCGGGCCGATCCCTACGGCTTTGAAATGGAACTGCGGCCCAGCAACGGCAGCAAGCTGCGGAATCTGTCGGAATATCAGTGGAATGACAGCCGATGGATGGAGACGCGGAGAGAAAAAACACCCTGCCGCCAGCCCATGAATATCTATGAAATGCATCTGGGCACATGGCGCCGGGGGGAGAACGGACGCATCCTGAATTACGCCGAGATTGCCGATCAGCTTGTTCCCTATCTGCAGGAGATGGGCTATACGCATGTGGAATTCATGCCGGTGACCGAGCATCCCTTTGACGGATCCTGGGGATATCAGGTGATCGGTTATTACGCGCCGACCTCCCGTTACGGTACGCCCGACCAGCTCCGGTATCTCGTGGACCGGCTGCACCAGGCGGACATCGCGGTGATCCTGGACTGGGTCCCCGCACACTTTCCCAAGGATGAGGCCGGGCTGCGCCTGTTCGACGGTACACCCTGCTATGAGCATGCTGATTCCCGCCGGGCTGAAATGCCGCAGTGGGGGACGCTGCTGTTTGACTACGCGCGGGGAGAGGCGGTCAGCTTCCTGATGTCCAACGCGCTCTTCTGGCTCAGGGAATACCATGCTGACGGCCTGCGTTTCGACGCGGTCAGCTGTATGCTGTACCTGGATTTCGGCAAGGATCCGGGCCAGTGGGTGCCCAACCAGTACGGCGGGCGGGAGAATCTGGACGCGGTGCGTTTCCTGCAGCAGCTGAATGAAACCGTGAACAGGGAATGCCCCGGCGCGATCACCGTGGCGGAGGAATCCACCGCGTATCCCAAGGTCACTCATTCCGTGGAAGACGGCGGCCTGGGCTTCAGTTTCAAATGGAACATGGGCTGGATGAACGACATTCTTTCCTACATTGACCTGGACCCGATTTACCGGCAGTATCACCATGATAAAATCACTTTTTCAATGATGTACGCGTTCAGTGAAAACTATGTACTGCCCTTTTCCCACGACGAAGTGGTTCACTGCAAGCGTTCCATGATTGACAAGCAGCCCGGCGACCTGTGGCAGAAGTTTGCGAGCCTGCGCGCGTTGTACGGGTATTATATGGTGCATCCGGGCAAAAAACTGCTGTTTATGGGCGGGGAATTCGGCCAGTTCGTGGAATGGAGAGACTACGAACAGCTTGACTGGTTCCTGCTCGGCTATGAAAGGCACCCCGACCTGCAGAAATATGTGAAAGCGCTGAATCATCTGTACAGGAGCGAGCCTGCCCTGTACAGAATTGACGACAGCTGGGACGGCTTCAAGTGGCTGAACGTGAACGACAACCAGCGCAGCGCGGTGGCTGTGATGCGTTCGGACGGCGAGGACAGCACTATTGCCTGCGCGGTGAACTTTACCCCCCAGCCCTATCTGAATTATCGGATCAGCCTGCCCTATGCCTGTGAACTGACTGAAATTCTCAATTCCGACCGGGCGGAATTCGGCGGAAGCAATCTGTATAACGGTACCGTTCTCCATACGGAAGAAATCCCCCAGGAGGAGCATCCCTTCTCCTGCGAAATTGTCCTCCCGCCGCTTGCCGCGGTCTTCTTCAGGGTCCGGAAAAGCCAGGGAGAATAACCGCATCCCATGACAGCCATGCCGGAGACAGGAGGGAATCCCTGTCTCCGGCATCCTTTATATCAGCGTAATCTTATTTTGTACCCTCCAGGGCCGTGCCGTTCACATACAGCGTATAGCCGTTGCTGATGACATTGCCGGCGTCCCCCTCGAAAGAGCTGACAGATGTATCCGCTGTCAGCGACCAGGTGCCGGTGCTGTCCAGGATCACGTTTACCGTTCCGATTTCCTCAGAAACCGTGCCGCCATTCGCGTTTTCAATCCTGCCGCTGAAGCAGCCTTCAAAAGAGGAACCGTTCTTCAGGGTCACGGTGAGCGTGGAGTTATCGCCCACGAGGATCGTACCGGCCAATTCCTGCGCGTCCGCAACCAGCTCCGCAATGTTGGAAGCGCCGTTCCAGCCGTCGTCACAGACGGAGAGCAGGATGTCACTGCCTTCGTTGTTCAGGGTCACGCCGCTCAGCGTGATGACCGCATGGGTATTGGTGACATGGAACATATGTCCGCTCAGGCTTGTGAGGCTGCCGCCGGTCATGGTAAAGGCGGATGTTCCGCTGTCCGCGTCACCGCTCATGGACTGATAGATCATAATCGTGTCCAGGAAGGTGGCATGACCGTTGCACTGGGTATTGCAGGCGGTCAAATCGCAGTTTTCAAGCGTAATCGTGTTCTTGCCCTCGATGCACACGCCTTCGGACAGGTTGGAAACAAGGGACGCGTTCTTCACGGTGATATCCGCGGTGGAATAGATCGCGGGAGAACCAAGGCCGTTTGAGGTATAGGTGCCGCCGTCCACGTTCACGGTGCCGCCGCCGCGGTCGGTCCGGATCGCGGCGGAAGACCGGCCGGAAGTCGTTACAGTCAGGTTTTCCGCATAGGTGATTCCTCCGCCGGTGGTCATGATACCGCCGGAACCGTCGCCTGTGGTGGTAATGGCCGTGTCGGAGATGATTACTGTCGTACCGTCGCCCTCAGCTCCGTTCCGTCCGCCGTTTCCGCCGTAGGAGAAAACGCCGTTCGCACCCGAGGCGGCAGTTTCGATCGTACCGCCCGTGATCGTGGTTACCGAACCGCCCATGACCAGGACCGCAGCGTTCAGGCCATAGAAGTTGCAGTTGTCCCCGCCGTTGGAATCACCGGTCTTCGAGACCGTGAGGCCGGAGAGCGTTACGGCGTCGGCGGTATTCACAATCAGGGCGCTTTCATCTGCCGTTTCGGAGGAATAAGCCTGGCCGGTCAACTCTGCCGCGGCAGTGATCTCCGTTGCCGCGCTGTACTCCAGGGAGGCAGAGGCGCCTCCGGGAGGAGTTCCGCCTCCGAAACCGCCGCCGGGGGAATTGCCGCCGCCGAATCCGTCCGGCGGGGTGCCGTCGGGGGGAGTTCCGCCGCCGAGCCCGTCCGGCGGGGTGCCGTCGGGGGGAGTTCCGTCGGGAGGAGTTCCGCCGCCGAACCCGTCCGGCGGGGTGCCGTCCGGGGGAGTACCCATTTCACCCGGAGCACCGCCGGGAGGAGCCTGTCCGGCACTCTCGTCAGCGAGGGCCGCACAGCTTAACATCATTGCCAGCGCAAGAAAGATGCATATAATCTTTTTCATCGAAACAACCTCCTTCATAACGGTCATTCATCTCTTATGGGCCGGGAGTTTATCTTCCCGACAATTCACATTATCATCAAAAACCTTTAAACAAGCTTGAAAAATCAAAAAAACTTTTCCTCTGTCGGGGCATGGCAGCTCTGCGCAAAAAAACCGGGAAGGACCCGGCCGGTGATTCGTTGAATAAATGAACTGCCATTTTACGGACTGGAGGGATGATCCATGAAGAAACCCGCAGCCATTCTGCTTTGCCTTGTGCTCGTTTTTGCGGCCTTTGCCGCGCTGGCGGAATCGCCGCTGGCGGAATCGCCACCGGCGGAAGGATCGCCGTTTACGACAGCCGGGGATGCCGTTACGGATCAATCCATGGTCTACTCTTCCGCCGATTATTACGTCATCCTGACGGAGGAGAACGGTGACTGGTGGCGCGCGGACGTACAGACGGATGACCGGTACAGGGAAATGTATTCGACGATTATGGATGCCGAGAATATCGGCGCGGCCTATGATGAAATGATCGCCTATGTCCATACGCTGCCGCTGGCTTCCGCCGAAAAGCTCGGCGAACAGCCCCTCAGCAAGGATACGCTGAACAGCTATGCCGGAAAAAAGATGAAAGACCTGCTGGCAGACGGCTTTGGATTTGACTGGTCAGAGGGATTCACAGGGGACGAATCGAAAGCCGGCGGAAGCGCTGAGATCCTCCGGCCGGCGGATGCAGGCGGGACCGTATACCGCATCCCGCTTTATCTGGTGTACACCGATCCGGAGTGTACGGACGGGATTCTGTTCTACATGAACAGGGGCATATATTCCTATCAGTTCAGCTTCGGCGGAACGGAAGAGACACTGAAGGAGGCTATTGAAAACGGGACCTGGGAAGAGATGGAGATCACCGGCCCCGGCCTCTTTACCGGATTCAGTTCCGAAACGGTGCAGAACCTGGGAGGAGACCCCAATGCCCGGCTGTTCCTGACAAGGGAAGAGGCCGGCGCGATCCGGACGGTGCGTGATGCACAGAAGTATGACTCTATCGGCTTCTATACGGACAACGGGGACGAGTATCGCATCCTGATCAACGGGATGGATTGTTTCTGGCTCGCAACGGCAAAACTGGACGACCGTTACCGGGCACTGGCCAGGGCTGCCTACGGCGGAAATGACGGGGCATCCGATGAGCTTTGGGATTACGAAGCCTCCCTCCCGGTCACGGTGGAGGCACTGGAAAACGAACATCCTCCTATCCCCGATCTGTCCGCCTATGCCGGTAAAAACATCAGGGAATTGCAGGCAGAAGGATTCCGGATTTACTGGTTTTACGCGACCACGGCGGATCCGGCAAAGGAAGAGTATAACAAAACCCTCCGGATGCCGGATGCTGACGGAAAAGAGACGTATGTGAACGGCTACTTTTCCTACAACGACTATAACGAATACTGCACGATCGACATGGAACTGGGAATGTATCAGTATACCTTCTCCTTCGAAGGTACCGCAGAAACCCTGGAAGCCGCTCTCAGGGACGGAACCTTCCCGGAGCTGACAGTCCGGGAAGCGGCCTACTCCGGTATGTCCTCCGAGGCGACAACCGCGCTTATGCTTCGCTGACCCCGCCATTCCCCCGTGTTCCTTTGCAGCAGGCAGCCATAGCCTTCTCCGCGGCCGGGATGGTGTACGGCAGGACAGCCGTGCATGCAGAGGCAAGATCATCCGCTGGAACGGCTACACATTCTTTTCCGTTTTCCTGCGCAGCAGGATCAGGGCAAGAACCAGTACCAGCGGGAAGACGCTGCCGACCAGCATACCGGACTGCAGATTGTCTCCCGCCTGTTGGGTAACATTTCCCACCAGGCTCGGCCCGAACGCGCCGCCCAGATCCCCGGCCATCGCAAGGAGAGCAAAGAGCGCCGTTCCGCCCTTCGGAATGCGCGGAGACGTGATGCTGATGGTACCCGGCCACATGATGCCCACGGAGAACCCACAGCATACGCAGCCGACGAGGCTGAAGACCGGATTTTTTGACAGGCCGGCAAGCAGATAACAGCACAGGCACAGAATACCGGAACCGACCATGAACTTCATCAGGTTCATCTTCGGGCCGAACCTGCCGTAGATTACCCGGCAGATTCCCATGGCCACCGCAAACAGGCAGGGCCCCACGAGATCCCCCACGGCCTTGGTAAATCCGAGGGCGGCTTCCGCGAAAGCGGAAGCCCACTGCGCCATGGACAGCTCGGATGCTCCGGCACAGACCATCAGCAGGATCGCCAGCCAGAAAACCGGCAGTCTGAACAGCTCCCGGATGGTCATGCCCTGCCCCTTCTCTGTCAGGTGCTCGATGGGGCAGGCGGAAAAGTTGTATATGTTGTACAGCGGGATCAATGCCCAGATACAGGCAAGCCATTTCCAGTGCGCAATCCCGAAGGCCGCAAAAAACAGCGTGGAGAGCAGGATCACTCCCACGGAACCCCAGCAGTAGAAGGAATGCAGAAGGCTCATGACCGCGTCCTTATGCTCAAAGGGGCAAGCCTCCACAATAGGACTGCCGAGCACCTCAATCAGGCCGCTGCCGACGGCATAAATCACAACACAGATCATGATACCGACAAAGGGGTCGGCGAACAGATCCGGAATGAAAGCCAGGCCTGCCAGCCCAAGACCGGAAGCGAATTCTGAAACGACCGCGCTGCGCCGGTATCCGATGGAATCCACAAAACGCGCGCAGAACACATCGACCAAAAGCTGGGTCAGGAAGAAAGCGGAAGGGATCAGCGCAATCTGCCCCAGGGAGATCGTGTAATCCGTATGGAATTTCAGAAACAGCAACGGGGCAAAGTTGGCGCAGATCGCCTGGGTGATGAAGGCCAGATAGCAGGCCAGAAGCGTTTTCCGGTAATTCTTTTCCATGGGGGCCTCCGAATCGCAGGATTGATTGGACAACATGAATCAGATCCCACCCCGGGCCGCTCCGGCCTGCGCCTCGCGGACACAGCGGCTCAGCAGATACAGGGCAAAGAGCGCGCCGCAGGTTTCGCCGGCAGGCAGCGCGGCGGCAAGCCCGGTTTCCCCGAAGATCCGGTCCAGCAGGAACATGAGCGGAATGTAGAAAACCAGTTCCCGGACGAAAGCATGCAGCAGGGTTCTTTTTCCCTGCCCCATGGCCTGCATGCAGAAGGAAGCATGATAATTGGTAAACTGAACGGGAGACGCGATACAGCGGATCCTGAGAAACAGCGCGGCGAACCCGAGGGTGATGACCGTGGTTTCGGGATCCCCCGCGGCGGTGTTCAGGAACAGGCGGGTGCATACATTGGCGGAGAGCTCAAAAAAGGCAATGCTCAGGATGGCGATCACCAGGCCTGCTTTTCGGGCGGTCCGGATGGTTTCCCGCATCCTGGCATGGTTTCCCGAAGCGTAATTGTAAGCAACAATCGGGAGCATCCCCTGGCAGATGCCGATATTGACCGCATTCGGAATCCGCTCAACCTTCAGCACGATGCCCATGCCGGCAAGCACCAGATCGCTGTGGGCGGAAGCGATGATATTGACACAGATGCTCGCAACGTCAAAAAGGCCGGTCAGCAGGGCGGACGGAACACCTACCGTAAAAAGCGCCCGGATATCCGGCTTCGTGATGGTGCAAGCCCTGCGCGGACTGAAGCTGAGCGGAGCTTCCCCGGAAGCTTTGCGGTATGCGTTCAGAAGATACAGGCAGGCCAGGGTGTTTGAAATGGTGGTCGCTATGGCAGCTCCCGTAACTTCCTGCCCTTTGGGGAGCAGGACAAACATAAAGAGGGGATCGAGAAGGACATTCAGGATGCCGCCGGCGCTCAGGCCGATGCTGGCCTGGCCGGAGAAACCCGCGTTCCGAAGAAGATGGGCCAGTGTCTGGGAAAGAATGGCCGGAAGGCAGCCCATGACAATCACAATGACCGTATAGGAACGGGCGTATCCGATGGTTGCGTCGGAAGCCCCCAGGAACCGCAGCAGCGGATCCGTGAAAAGCCCGATCATCAGCGCGTACAGGACGGCAACGGCAGCCGCACCATAGATGCTGAAGGCACTGACTTTCCGCGCGTTCTCCGGTTTTCCGGATCCCATCAGGCGGGCGACAAGGCTCCCTCCGCCGATCCCGAACAGATTGGAAAGGGCGACATTCATCATGACCAGCGTCAGGGTCAGAGAGGTCGCGGCCATCATGTAGGAGTTGCCGGTCCGGCCGATGAAAAAGGCATCCACCATATTGTAGATAAGATTGATCATCTGGCTGATGATGGTGGGTACCGCCATGAGATACAGCGCTCTGGGAACAGGCGTATCAGCAAACAGTTCCTGCTTGCTGAGCGGACGCTTCTCTGATTTCATGATCTTCTGCCTTCCGGACGATGATCCGGGGGTGCTGTGCGCTCCGGATCCCCATTATTGTTCTGAATGATACCATGAACGAAGGAGCTGCCTCACAGGAGACAGCTCCGTGCCGATTCCGGGAGAAAACACTGGTGACCGGGTTTCGGTATACAGCGCATTCCACTTCTCAAGCATGGCTTCCTTATTCCCGATTAGCCGGGCGGAGTCACGGGAAGCCCGGCTGATGGCGTCGTCCGCGGGCAGTATAGCATTATTCCCAGAGGTTGTCCACCTCCGCGGCAGGATCCCGGGACGAATTAAAAATCTTACTGAATGCCTGTCCGGCGCGGAACGTTTTTTCTGTTATTTTTCAGCCTCCGATGGTATACTGTATCACGGCAGCAGATAAAACCATCAAAGAATCAGGCCGCCTGATTCTTCAAAGGAGCAAGATGATAATGATGAAAAGAGCACTGGCCGTTTTAATGGCTGCAATCCTGGCGCTGGCCGCATGCGGGATCGCCGCGGCGGAACAGGAAGCACGGAAAATCGAAACCGCCGCGGACGCGGACGAATGGATGGCAGGATTTCTCGGCGAGCATCCGGAAGAGATGGAAGGCGTATGGGCAATGACCGCCCAGATGGAAGCGGCAGTGGCCCAGACAGGCGGAATCGCGGGGCTTTCAAAACAGATGGCCGCGCTGGGGACAGCCGCGGAGATCCATCCCGCATACGAGGAAGAAACGCAGGGATATAAATTATTTCATGTTCCCTGCGTCTTTTCGGTGATGTCCGTGGACCTGATCCTGGTGGTGCAGGACGGCGCGATTGCCGGACTGCAGACCGGGGTGTTCAGCGGAAGCCGGAAAGAAGAAAAGGCGGAACCGGATGCCTTTGAAAGCATTGAGCTGGCGCTGCCGGTGCCGTCGCTGGGGGAGCTTCCGGGCATTCTGACCGTGCCGAAGGGAGAGGGAACGTTCCCGGCGGTGATTCTGCTGCAGGGTTCCGGCCCCAGCGACAGGGATGAGACGCTGGGAAGCCTGAAACCCTTCCGGGATATCGCGGAAGGGCTGGCGGAGCAGGGCATTGCCGTTTACCGCTTTGACAAGCGGAATTATGTATACGGTGCTGAGCTGGCGTCAAAAAAAGATATCTCCCTGGAGGATGAATACCTCGAAGATGCCGTAAACGCGGTGCAGCTGCTGGCGGAACAGGAGAAGATTGACGCGGACAGGATCTATGTGCTGGGGCACAGCCTGGGCGGCAACGCGATCCCGGCCGTTGCCCGGGAACTGGAACAGGCGCCCGTGAAAGCCCGCGGATTCATCATGATGGCAGCTTCTCCCCGGCCGCCGGAGGTGCTGATGCGTGAACAGTATGATTTTCTTTATTCCCTGATGCCGGAAGTCACGGCGGAGCAGCAGGCGGAAAAGGACGCGCTCTTCGCGGAACTGGACAGGCTGAAGGATCCGGACGCGCTGACGGAGGATGACACGGTGGCCGGCGTTTATTCTTCCTACTGGAAGTGGCTGGCAGCGTATGATATTCTGCAGGCCGCGGAAGAAATCTCAAAGCCTGTTCTGCTGCTGCAGGGAGAAGAGGACTATCAGGTGACGATGGAAGATTTCGGGATCTGGCAGGCAGCAATCGGCGAAAAGGAAAACTGGCGCCTGATTTCCTATCCGGGGCTGACGCATATCTTCATGCCCGGGCAGAAGACGGAAGGCACCGCCGCTTATACCCGGGACGGAAAAGTGCAGGAAGAAGTGCTCCGGGACATTGCGTCATTCATCCGCGAGACCTGATTTATCACCGTTCCTCTATCGGTTCTGCAGTGCCAGCAGGCCCATGCAGATCAGGAATGTTCCGACGGTCATCATGGCAAAGGTGACCGGCCACCGGCCGCCTTTGTTGAAGCCGTAGAAATCGTCCCAGCGTTTTTCTTCAGGCGCGTAAAGGATTTTGTACAGATACCAGGGGCCGTAGAGCACCACCGGCAGCATTCCCGCCAGGGACAGGGCAAAGCTCATCCCGCGCTTCTCAAACACGCAGAAGGAAACCAGCGCAAGCAGCGGCGCAATCAGATGCAGGAAAAGGTCGGAACCTTTCAGCAGCTGCCGCAGGCCGCCTTTGCCGATGCTGGGCGCGAGGAACAGAAAGACCGTCAGCATCGTGACCGTTACGGCTGCGGTTCCGGTGTATTTCAGAAGCCAGACGAACCGGTTTTGCGGAAAGAAACACATCAGGAGCGCCGCGGCCGCACACAGGATATTGCTCTGGGAGGTGAAGAAACGCAGGGCATACTTTCCGCGCTGAATGTCCCAGCGGCGATCCCTGCGAAAGAACCGGAACACCACGATAGCGAAAGTCACCAGAAAGATTGACGCGTTCAGAACCATGTCCGCCATACCCTTTTACCTGCCTGTTCTCCGGACCCGCGGCCGGTTGATTTCCATATGCATTTCCGTTTCGGATGATTTTCCTCTTCCGTATGATACCACTTATTTCTGAAAACAGAAAGCACGATCCGAAGGCAGAAAAAAACGCCGCTGCGTGTAAGCGGTGTTTTTTTGGAGGATACCGATGGCCGTTCCCCGTACAGGCGCATCTATATATGAAAAGGGGGACCGTGACGTCATACGGCGTCTCCGATCAGATCCCTGACCCTTATGCCAAAGAAGCCGGCGATTTCGGGAAGCAGTTCTTCCTCAGGTTCCCGGTATCCGTTCTCCCAGTTGGAAACCGTTCCGCGCATCAGGTGGAAAATCTCATCGCAGCTTGCCCGGGGCATCCCTTTTTCCTCCCGCAGCATCCTGAACTTCGCTCCGAATGACATTCCGATCAGCTCCTTTACGGGACCTATCCTACAGGATGATTATGAAGCCATCATGAACGGAATGTGAATAATGCGGGATTTGCGGAACAGGATCCGCGGCAGGGTGCCCCGGACAGGCGGATCTCCCGGGCTTTATCTGCTCCCTTTTCTGGAAGCGAAATCCCTGTCAATGTCGTTTTTCCATTCCGGGGCGAGCGTACCGTATTCGCGGACGCGGCTGACCGCTTCGCAGACCGTTCTGTAGTTCAGCTCCTGCCCGGCGCTGTCGTTATGGAAATTGGCAGCCCGATCTTCCGCGATGCCGAAGCGCGCAGCGGTTTCCACCGCGTCGATATTCGCGCCGAGGAATAAAAACTCCCAGCCGTATTTTTCCTTCTGCCGCTGGACCATGGCTTTAACCTGGTCGCTTGTATAGCGATGGGAGGCATTTTCCATGCCGTCGGTGGTGATCACGAAGATCGTATGTTCGGGACGATCTTCTTCCCTGGCATATTTGTGTACGTTTCCGATATGATGGATGGCGCCGCCGATGGCGTCAATCAGCGCGGTGCATCCGCCGACACAGTACTGCCTGGCGGTCATCGGTTCAATTTTGCGAACATCCATACGGTCATGGATCACGGTGCTTTCGTTCGCAAAGAGAACCGTGGAAACCAGCGCTTCCCCGGCAGCCTGCTTCTGCCTTTCAATCATACTGTTAAACCCGCCGATGGTATCCGATTCCAGCCCGGCCATGGAGCCGCTTTTGTCCAGAATGAAAACCATTTCTGTCAGATCCTTTTTCATGGGTGTGCCCTCCTTTTCCTGTCTGCGGGTGTCCTCCCGCAGACAGAAGAATAGCAAACGGAAAGCAGCATCCGGTCGCCTGAAAAGCGACAAATCCGACAGGGTTTACAGAACGGAATGCTTACGCAAGGGAGCCCAGCAGTTTCTGGTCGAAAGAGAACAGGGCCTCGTTGATTTCATAGATATCGTAGTTGCCGTGCGCAATGAAATATTCGACAATCAGGTCAAACTTGCTGCTGTGCGACAGGGAGAAGCCGGCTTTCATCAGCATCTCTTTTGTTTCATCCAGCGGCAGCCGCAGGGAGACGGCCAGGGCCAGAACGGTGGATTTTCCGGGCCGGTAATTTGCCTGGTTTTTGATTTTGTTGAAAAGCTTCCGGTCGATATTCGCCCTTTTATAGCACTCCGCGTCCGTCAGATGCCGTTCGTCGATTTTCCGCAGAAGCATGTCCCGGAATCCCTCATCCATCTGGTCCAGATACTCCTTCAGGGAATTCGGCGCCGCGTATTCATCGGCGTCTGTCCTTCTGAACGGGGATCCGGAACTTGTGGTTTTTATCGGACCGGACAGCTCCAAAGGTTCGGCAGATTCTTCGCACTCCATGTCCCAGGCCTGGGGATGCGATTCCGTCCGGTGCATGATATTCAGGGACCTGCGGGCTTTTTCCTCCGCTTCGTAATCCGGCCCGATATAGGCATCCTGAATGAATGCCTGAATGTGCGTATACAGCCTTTGGCTGATCGTGAAGGATCTGCGGTCAAAAATCACCAGACAGACCAGCAGATCATGATCCAGCAGGAAGTCCCGGATGGTATCGGTCGCGACCTTCAGCGCCTGATCCTTCGGATAGCCGAAGGCACCGGACGAGATCAGCGGGAAAGCGACGGTTTCACATCCGTGCTCGAGCGCAAGGCGCATGGATTCCCGGTAACAGGAAACCAGCGCCGCCTCTTCTCCGCTGTTTCCTCCCTGCCAGACAGGGCCGACGGTATGAATGACATATTTGCAGGGAAGGCGGTATCCCCGGGTAATCTTCGCCTGCCCGGTCCTGCAGCCGCCCAGCGTCCGGCATTCCGCGAGCAGCTCCGGGCCGGCAGCCCGATGAATTGCACCGTCCACACCGCCGCCGCCCAGCAAAGTGGAGTTGGCGGCGTTGACGATGGCATCCACCCGCATTTTTGTAATATCATTTCTGACAATTTCAAACGGCATGCTGTTTCCACTCCTCGTTCGTATCATTCGCCGGACGCTTGGCGCCGCACGGCTTCCCGTGCACAGTGTACCATGCTTTCCCGCCGAAGGCCAGCGGGGATGCGTGATTCTCTCCCTGCAGCAGCCCCCATCCGCGGTATCGTGAACTCAGCGTTTACGGCTCCAGGGTCTCCATGTTCCGCAGGCTCTGCGGATTGAGATACCATTCTCCGCTTTCCGGGACCATCTGGAGCTTCAGGCGGCTGCTGACCGGCGGTTTTCCGTTATTCCGGTCCAGCTGCGCGGTCAGCGTGAACCATCTGCTGCCGTCTTCCGCCGCTTCGGTGATTTGCTCCAGCGTAACGGACAGCGGAACCTGGTTGGACAGCAGCAAAAACAGGCCGGTCCTGGGGTTTTCCACGGTGTTCTTCCAGACCGGCGAACAGATTTCCAGCATTTTTTCCACATCGTTTTGGCTCCACCATTGGAAAAAAGCCATCAGCCGCTCCTGCGCGGCACGATCCGCCGGCAGGCCGGGCGCTTCCGCCGCCGGAACGGGCACCGGGCCCGGATTCGCGGCAACGGTTTTTTCCGTGCCGCCCGTCACAAAGGAAGCCATCAGCAGCACTGCCGCAGCAAGAAGCGCAATTATTTTACTCATTATCCGATCCTTTCCGGGCATCCCTCCGCAACCGCGGAAGGGAGATTTTTGCCTGTACCGTATCAGGAGTTTTCCTCGTTGTCAAGTGCCGCGCGGGTGCCGTTCGGATCCTCCTCTGCCCGCGGTTCGGGGAAGACGCGGCAAAATCCGGGCGGAGATTGCCGCACCGGAATTTTGCCGGGGATACGCGGGGAGACGGATGGCTCCGGGACACCCCCGGGGACCTGCCGGATTCAGCATTCGGCTTTATTCGCCGCGTACGCTTCCTTCGCGGCATTCAGATCGTCCTTGCTGACTTTTGTCTCCCGGACGGTCTTCTTCATTTCATGAGCGCTGATGTCACTGAAGGAAGTGAGGTCGCTGCTCTTCAGCACCAGCTTCGCGATCAGCTTCAGGAACACCAGGCCGGCAAGATACACCGCCAGGAAAGCCACAATGGCGGAAGCCAGGGCCGAAGCGCCCGGGATCAGCATACCCGCCAGCAGCGCGGCGATGGCGCTGCCGAGATTCGCGACGATGTTTGCCAGCACGGCCCTGGCAAGCAGCTTCAGGACGTTTTCCTTCAGGGAAATTCCCAGCTTGCTGCAGAGCTTCCCGTACATGACCCAGACGGTTCCAAAGCAGGAGATGATGGTGGCCGGGATCGCCAGGCCGGGGATGATACCGCCCACCGCGTCGGCACCGGCCGCGAACAAGGCGCAATTCAGGATCGTCTTCTCGGTCTCTTCAGCATGGGGATAATAGGAAGCCAGCGCGTGGGCGGCTGCTTTGATCGGCATGTATGTCATGGGGATTTCCTCCTTCATTTCCGAACCGTTCGGTTCGTTTCTGGGCACATCATAGCACCCTCATGACCGGCCTCTTGCAGACCGTTTCCGGAAACCGTCCGCGCCTTTTTCCGGCGGGAAAGCGTGGACACTGCCCTGTTCATCAGGTATAATCAATCATGAGCGTTCTGTATCATGCATGGAGAATCTGACAGGAAGGCCGCGCGGGCGTTTTGCCGGGCTGAAATATGTCCGGCGCCGGATAACCGTGAACCGGTTCTGTTCAAGGAGGCACAGGGAATGAGGTTTTTGCATCTGGCGGATTTACACCTGGGGAAGATCATTTACGGAGTTTCTCTGACAGACAACGGGGATCAGAAGGTATGGGTGGAACACTTTCTGGAGAAGGCGTGCGATCTGAAACCGGACGCGGTGGTGATCGCCGGGGATGTATATGACAGAGGACAGCCTCCGGGAAAAGCGGCCCAGCTCCTGAGCCTCCTGGTTACGTCGCTTGCGGAAATGGGAATTCAGGTCATGATGACAGCGGGAAATCATGATTCAATCAATCATCTTTCCTTTCTGAGCGAACTGCTGCAGAAGCAGCAGGTATTTATCTCAAAGCCGCTGGGCGCGTCGGCTGAACTGACGCATACAACGCTGGAGGATGAGCATGGGCCTGTGACATTCTGGCTGCTGCCCTACGTGTATCCGGCAATGATTGCCCAGGTCCTCGGAGATGAGGAAATCCGGGATTATGACACCGCCGTCAGAAGGATTCTTGCGGAGCAGCATATTGACCATACGCAGCGCAATGTGCTGATTGCCCACCAGAATGTGACGGCAAACGGACAGGAAGTGGCCCGGGGCGGATCGGAGTCCATGGTCGGCGGCGTCGGCCAGGTGGATTTCTCCGCCTTTGACGGGTTTGATTATGTGGCGCTCGGACATATCCATTCTTCCTATTCCGTCGGCAGGGCAGAGGTCCGTTATGCCGGTACGCCGATGGCGTATCACTTCAATGAGACAAAACAGCCGGACAAGGGGCCGCTGCTGGTCACGCTGCCTGAAAAGAACGGAAAGGCGGTGATCGAGCTGCAGAAGATCGAACCGCTTCATCGTATGCGGGAAGTCCGGGACGATTATGAAAAAATCCGTTCCGCCATGCTGGATATGCCCTGGAAGAATGAGTATCTGAAGATCATCCTGAAGGACACACGGGTTACACCGGAGATCTCCGATTTCCTGCATGAGACAGCCCGCGCGTACGGCAGTGAAGTCATGGAACTGACTTCCGAATACAACGTGTTTACCGGGGAGGCCATGCTTGCCGGCACAAGGGATATTCATGAGAAACCGGTGGAGGAACTGTTCGCAGGGTTCTATACGGACAGGAACAACGGCGTGCAGCCGGATGCGCGGGACCTGGCGCTGATGTCGTTTGTAGGCGAAATGACCAGGGCGGCCAGAGACCAGGGGGAACCGGGAGAACCGGAATTTCGCAAAGTGCTGGACTTTGTGCTCGGACAGGAGGTGAGCGGGAAATGAAGCCGGTCAGACTTGAAATGACAGCGTTCGGTTCGTATGCGGAAAAGGCAGTGATCCCGTTCAGCGATTTCAGCCATGGGCTGTTTCTTATCTCCGGCAAAACCGGAACCGGGAAAACCCTGATTTTTGACGCGATTACTTTCGCGCTGTACGGCGAAGCCAGCGGCAGCGAACGGAAAACGGCCCGGATGCATTCCGACAGGGTCAGCCTGTCCGTGGATACGGTTGTCAGGCTGGTGTTTCTGCAGAACAATCAGGAATACACGGTGGAAAGGCGCCTCCATTTCTCAAAAAAGCGCGGGACGGAAAATGAGTACGGAGACGCAAAGCAGGAAGCGGAACTGACGGAGCCGGAGGGAACTGTGAAAGGGCAGGAGAATGTGACCGCCCGGTGCACGGAACTGCTTGGCATGAGCGTGGACCAGTTCCGGAAGATCGTGATGCTTGCGCAGGGAGAATTCCGGGAGTTCCTCAACGCGGACAGCGACAAGAAGAATGATATCCTGGGCAGGCTGTTTGACAATTCCGCTTTCAGGCGGTATCAGGAACTGCTGTACGGGGCCCGGGGCCTGCTGGAAAAACAGCGGAGTGAAAACATGAGAGAGCTTTCGAAGCTGCTGGAGGAAGGATTTCCCGCGGACAGGACCCCGGCGGAGGAGCGGATTCTGTATAACCCGGAGAATCCTGACTGCCTGATGCATCTGGAAACGCTGGCGGCAGAAGATGAAGGCCGCCTGGCGGAACTGGACAGGAAAAAGAAGGAGATCCAGGAGGAGCTGCTGAAGCTGACAGGCCGGCACGGAGCCGCGGAAGGCGTCAACAAGGCGCTGGATGATCTGGAGAGGCTGAGAGGGCACCTGGAAGAACTGGCGGCGGAGGAAACAGAGATCAGGGCGCTTGAACAGACTGTCCGGACCGTTTCCGATGTGCTCCATACGGTAAAACCGAAGATTACTGCAAGGGACAGGGCTGAAAAGGATCTGGAAAAAGCCCTGCGGGACGAACAGGAGCTGCAGGCGTCTCTGGCGGAAAAAGAGAAAACCTGGAAGGACGCGAAAGCGGTCACGGCGGAGGATGCGGATGCGCTGAAGGAGATGGACCGGCTGGGGAAAGACATTCACAGCCTGGAGGAACAGCTTCCCCGGTATCAGGACCTGAGCAGCCAGACAGAAGCAAGGAAGGCGGCGGAGAACGCGGAGCATACCGCGCACATGGCCAGGGTAGCCGCTGAGAACAGACAGACGGATCTGATGTCTGAACAGACGGCCATCGCGGAAAAACTGGAAGCACTGAAGGATGCGGATCACCAGGCGGATACGCTGGCAGAGGCGGCGCAGAAAGCCGCGGACGCGGTTGAAGCGCTGGCGGGAAAAGGCGGGATTACAGAAACGGTCAGATGCATCCGGGAGGAAGAAGCGAGTCTGACAAAGGAAGAGGTCCGGCTGGAAGATCTGTGCCTGAAGGCCGGTGAAGCCGAAAGGGCACATCATGATCTATATGAGCGGTTCATTAACGGCCAGGCGGGACTGATGGCGGATCGACTCCGCCGGACGATTGAAACGGAAGGCGAAGCGCGCTGCCCGGTCTGCGGTACGGTTCATGGGAAAGCGGATGAGAAGCATTTCGCTCCAAGGTCGGACGACACGCCCGAAGAAGATAAGGTCAGGGCCGCGGAAAAAGCCTTCAGTCTGGCGGAGAAGGAGCGCAGGGAGCAGGATGCTCACGTGCAGGAACTGAGGGACGGCCTGAGGACCAGAAAAAACGATGTTCTGCGCAAAGCTGACCCGCTGTTCTCCGGATGCACCTGGGAGCAGCTTTCGGCTGCGCCTTTCCTGTCCGACGCGGCAAAGGAACTGCGGGAGAAAGCTGACAGTGCCCGGACTGAACTTCAGGCGGCCAGGAAAAGGCAGGAGGAGAAAAAGAACCTGCTGGATCTGCAGGCCCGGAATCAGAAGGAACTTGAGGAGATTGCCGGCAC
Source organism: Clostridia bacterium (assembly GCA_017541105.1). GTDB lineage: Bacteria > Bacillota > Clostridia > Christensenellales > Aristaeellaceae > Aristaeella. The sequence goes on along the minus strand of JAFXZS010000010.1, from coordinate 111,573 downwards.
CATCGAAAGCCGCAGGGAAGAGGAGACGAAACAGGGCCGGATAAAGGCCGGCGCGGAAAGCGCCATTGAAGAAATGAAGAAAACGCTGACTTTTGCGTCTGAAGAGGACGCGAAGAACAAAGCCGCGGAATGGAGAAGTCGGCAGGCAGCGATTAAAACCGAGACGGATGCCCACGCGCGGGCTGAGTCGGAGGCAAAGCAGGATTATGACAAGGTAAAGGGAAGCCTGGACGGAAAGCAGAAGGAAATTCCCGGCCTGCGGAAGGAGCTTGAGGCTGCCCGGAAGGAAATGGAGAAAACGTTGGAGGAACATGGGTTTACGGACGCGGATGCGGCGCTGGCCGTGCTTGACAGGCTTGAGGACGCGGACGGGGAAACATGGATCCGGGAGAAAAATCAAAAAGTCAACGCGCATGACAATGACTGCCGGAACACCCGCGGCAGAATCAGTGAACTTCAGGAGGAAACGGCGGGGAAGGTTCGTACGGACCTGAAGGAAATGGAAGAAAGCATCCGCGGAAAGAGGGAAGAACAGAACGCCGCGGATGCGGTATATACGGAAGGCAAAGCCATATGGGACACGCACCGGACCATTCTGGAAAAGGCGCGGCGTTATAAGAACGCGCTTGCTTCCACGGATTCCGCATGGAAGCGACTGAACGATCTGGGGGTCCTTGCAATGGGTTCTGTCGGAGTGGGCGGCAAGCTCAGTTTCGACCGGCATGTGATGGGCGCCGTATTCCAGGAGATTCTTGCAATGGCCAACCGCCGGATCGATATCATGAGCGGCGGCAGGTATGAACTTGTTCACAAAAGAGAGGCGGCGCGCAAAAACACGGCGGCCGGCCTGGATATTGAAGTGCGCGACACTTTCTCTCTGGACAAATCCCGTCCGTCCTCCCTGCTGTCCGGGGGCGAAGGATTCTATGCCTCCCTGGCCCTTGCCCTGGGCCTTTCCGACGTGGTGCAGATGCATGCCGGCGGCAAAAAACTGGACGCGCTCTTCATCGATGAGGGTTTCGGGACGCTCAGCCCGGACGTGCTGGATAAGGCACTGGACGTGCTGGACCAGCTTTCGGCAGGGAACCGGCTGGTGGGCATTATTTCACATGTGGACAAGCTGGACGAAAGCATTCCCCAGAAGATCCGTGTGGCGTGCGATGACAGGGGAAGCCATGCCCGCGTGGAACTGTCGTGACAGAGGAAAAAACAGATCTATTTACCGCAAGACGCCAAACGATTATAATCTTCCTTCTTCAGCTCCATCTCAATCACGTTCCAGGGCTCTTCTTCCCTGATCCCTGTGTCGGTAAAGCCCACCTTCCGGTAGCAGCGGCGGGCGTTTTCGTTGTTTTCGAACACGCCGATCGTGACGGCCTCCGCGTCCAGGAACCCGAAGGCATATTTCAGCCCGGCCCGCAGCATTTCCGTTCCGACGCCTTTTCCGCGGGCGTTGTGATCCACGACGACCCAGCCGAAGCGCAGGATCCGGCGGTCCCCGTGCAAGTACCGCATGATGAAGTGGCCCACGACGCCGCCGCCTTCATCCAGCGCGACCCAGGGATAGAAATTGTCCGGCTCCTCGCATTTCCCGTTCTCCAGGGTATATGTCCGGTCGATCGTTTCCGCCGAAAGCGGGAACTCCCCGATGAGCTTTCCGCCCCATTTGAGGTATACGTTCTCATCCTGCACCCACGCAGCGATCTTTTCCGCGTCGCAGTGCTTGTACGGCCTCAGCCTCAGCATGCTGTCACATCCTTTGTCCGGATCGGTTGTAGTCTTCCAAAGTATATTCGGTTTTACGAGACAGTTCAATCATTTGCCGGTATTTTCCATTCTCCGGTCAGAAGCGGAAGTCCCGCCGGTTGGAGGACCGGATGTCCCGGATATGCTCTCCGGCGATTTGACGAACATTCTCCTTCGGGATCCGCTTCAGTTCCTCCTCGATCATTCTGTAACCGGTTTCCTTTGTTTCGGGGGAGGCGTAGTCCTCCAGGTATTCCGCCAGTGTCATCAGGGCGTTCGGATGGCAGCAGTTCAGGATCTGCCCGTTCTTGCACAGGCTCATAAACCGGTCGCCGGTCCGGCCTTCCCGGTAGCAGGCCGTGCAGAAGGACGGGATATGCCCGGTCTGCATCAGCCAGTGGACCACCTCGTCCAGCGTCCGCTGGTCCGAGACGTCGAACTGCTCCGTGTCGTGGGGCCGTTCCTCCTCCGTATAGCCGCCCACCGAGGTGCGGGACGCGCCGCTGACCTGGGAGATACCGACCTGCAGCAGTTTCCGGCGGACCTCCTCCGTTTCCCGGGTGGAAACGATCATCCCGGTATAGGGTACCGCCAGGCGGATGCAGGCCGCGATCTTCGTGAAGGTCTCGTCGTCGATGCCGTTGTCGAACATATCCGGATCGATATCGTCCGCCCGCTTGACCCGTGGAACGCTGATCGTGTGCGGCCCGACGCCGTGCACCGCCTCCAGGTGCTCCGCGTGCATGATCAGGCCGGCGAACTCATACTTGTACAGTTCCAGGCCGAACAGCACGCCCAGGCCCACGTCGTCGATGCCGCCTTCCATGGCCCGGTCCATCGCCTCGGTATGGTAGTCGTAATCGTGCTTTGGGCCGGTGGGATGCAGCCGCAGGTAGCTCTCCTTGTGGTAGGTCTCCTGGAACAGGATATACGTTCCGATGCCGGCCTCCTTCAGCTTCCGGTAGTTCTCCACCGTGGTGGCGGCGATGTTCACGTTGACCCGGCGGATGTCGCCGTTCTTATGGTGGACGCTGTAGATCGTATGGATGCAGTCAAGGATATACTCGATGGGATTGTTCACCGGATCCTCGCCGGCCTCGATGGCCAGCCGCTTGTGACCCATATCCTGCAGGGCGATGACCTCCGCCTTCAGCTCCTCCTGGGTCAGCTTTTTCCGGGCAATGTGCTTGTTCTTCAGGTGGTAGGGGCAGTAGAGGCAGCCGTTGACGCAGTAGTTGGACAGGTACAGCGGGGCGAACAGCACGATGCGGTTCCCGTAGAACGCCAGCTTGATCTCCTCCGCGATTTCATACATTTTCTTAATTTTTTCCGGAATCTCGCAGGCCAGCAGCACGGAGGCCTCCCGGTGGGTCAGCCCCCGGCAGGTGCACCCGTTTCCGTTCTTCACGGGGCGGGCCTTCTCCAGGATTTCGTCGATCAGCTCCACATTGTTTTTGTTCTCCTCCGCGTACGCCAGCGTGGCGCGGATTTCCTCGTCGTTGATGAATTCTTCCGCTTTCAGGGATTTGGGATCGTACACTGCCATGGTCTTCTTCTCCTTTTTTTGATTATGTCCGTGCCGGTTCTCTCTTCCATACCGGGGCGTCTCCCCGGTCCGTGACCAGCCGGTACCCGATCGGCCGCATGCGCGCTTCCAGGCAGTCCCGGCACTGCGCCGACTCCTCACCGGTGCAGATCTTGTTGTCATACAGCTCGTATTTCTTCCGCACGCCTACCGGCGACAGGTTGGGCATGACCACGTTCGCGCCGGCCAGAATGCCCAGCTCCCGGCCCCGGGGATGGATCGTCCCCAGTGCCGTCGTCGCCGGCAGCAGCACCTCCGGCAGGATCAGCCGAATCACCGACAGCAGGAACAGCGTCAGCTCCAGGGTCCCGGCCGGCTCGTCCCGGAAGCATGTGTGCCGGTGCGGGATGAACGGCCCGATGCCGCACATCTCCGGCCGGAAGGTTTCGATAAACTTCAGGTCCTTCGCCAGGATCTCCGGCGTCTGGTACGGCGAGCCCACCATGATCCCGGTGCCGGTCTGGTACCCGAGCTCCTTGAGGTCCCGCAGGCACCGCATCCGGTTTTCGAAGGACATCTCCCGGGGATGCAACAGGGCATAGTGCCCGGGGTCCGCCGTTTCATGCCGCAGGAGGTAGCGGTCCGCCCCGGCCACGTACAGTGCCTCGTAGCTTTCCCGGCTCCGCTCGCCCATGGACAGCGTGACCGCGCAGTCCGGATGGCGCTCTTTGATTGCCCGGACGATCCCGCTGAGCCTTTCGTCCGTGTAGTACGGATCCTCACCGCCCTGCAGCACGAAGGTCCGGAACCCGAGCCCCGCCCCCTCGTTCGCGCAGGCGAGGATCTCCTCCGCCGTCAGCCGGTACCGCTCCGCGCAGGGATTGCCCTGGCGGATCCCGCAGTACAGGCAGTTGTTTTTGCAAATGCTGCTGATCTCGATCAGTCCCCGGATATAGACCGCGTTTCCGAAAACGGCCTTCCGCTTTTCGGCCGCAAGGGCGGCCAGCAGCTCCGCCGCTTCTTCGTCCCGGTCCCGGACCAGCTCCGCGTATTCCGCTTCCGGAAGGCTCCGCTCCCGCTCCAGTTTTCGGATCAGTTCCCGGATTCTTTCCGTCATGTTCCGTCCTCCGTCAGCATCCCGTGCAGCGCCGGGAACAGCCGCAGGCTCCGCTCCAGCGTGCCGGTCATGAGGGCGATCGCGATCCCGTAGTTCGTAAAGGGAACGCCCTGCGCGGCGGCCTGCCGCATCCGGGCCTGCATCGCCCCCTCCGTCAGCATGCATCCTCCGCAGTGGATCACCAGCCGGTAAGGGCCCAGGTCCTCCGGAAACTCCCGGCCGGAACAGGTTTCGATTTCGATGGCTTTCCCCGTATATTTCCGCAGCCAGGCCGGGATCTTTACCGTCCCGATGTCGTTGCACTGCCGGTGGTGGGAGCAACCTTCCGCCAGCAGCACCCTGTCGCCATCCCGCAGGTCCTTCGCCGCGCGGATTCCCGCCACCGCCGTCTCCAGGAAGCCCTTGTACCGGGCCATCAGGATGGAGAAGGACGTCAGGGGGATCTCCTCCGGCACGATTCCGCTGACCGTCCGGAAGGCCTGGCTGTCCGTGATGACGACCGCCGGCGTTTCCCCGGCCTTTTCCAGGGCCGCCGCCAGCTCTGTATCCCGGCAGACCACCGGGATCGCGCCGTGGTCAATCAGGTCCCGGATCACCTGCTGCTGGGGCAGGATCAGCCGCCCCTTCGGCGCGGATTTGTCAATGGGGCAGACCAGCACGCAAAGGCTGCCGGGCGGGACCAGGTCCCCCGCCAGCACGCGTTCCTCTTTTTCCGGTATGAGGCTCGCCAGGCGCTCCTTCAGCGCGTGGACGCCCTCCCCGGTCAGGCTGCTGGCCTTCGCAGCGCCTTCCGGCGCGGGCTTTGTCTCATTGAGATCCGTCTTGTTCCAGGCAACGAGGTACGGGATATCCCGCTCCCGGATCAGGTCCAGCAGCTGCCGGTCCGTTTCCCCCATCCCAACGCCGGCGTCAACCACCAGCACGGCGATATCGCAGGTCTGCAGGATCTCCCGGGCCTTTTTTACCCGTTCCATACCCAGCGCTCCCTCGTCGTCAAAGCCCGGCGTGTCGACGATCACCACCGGCCCCAGCGGCAGCAGCTCCATGGCTTTCCGCACCGGGTCGGTTGTGGTGCCCCGGACGTCGGAAACTACAGCGAGCTCCTGTCCGGTCACCGCGTTGACGAGGCTGGATTTCCCGGCATTCCGCGCGCCGAAAAATCCGATGTGCGTCCGTTCGCCGGACGGCGTTTCGTTCAGGCTCATTTTCCCTCCTCATGCAAAAACCGCTGTACCCCTCGACAAGGGTACAGCGGTATACTGACATGGATACGTCCGGCTGTTACATCTTGTCTTTCGCCTCAAGTTTCGTTTCGGCGTCAGGGGATGTGGATTGCGGTATTCAGTTCAGTTTCCGGTTAAACCTTGGAATAGTTTGCCTTTGCGGTGATGCCGCGGATACGGCCCAGGGCTCCGGTCAGGGCGTTGATCTCATCGTTCGGCGCGTCAATCGCGATGCAGATGATGTTCACGTTCTTCTGCCGGTAGGGGATCCCCAGCCGGCCGATGATGTACTTCCCGAACTTATGGAGCAGTTCGTTCAGTTCGCCGACGGAATCCTCGTTCTCCACGATGATGCTCAGCACAGCCACCCGGGTTTCCATTCGCAACACCTCACGCCCATATCATATACCACTCTGCGGGAAAGCACAAGATGCCCGTGCTTCAGGTTTCTCTGACTGGGGATCTCCTTTGGGTTGTTTACAGTTTCCGGATCAGCTTCACCCTGAACGGCCGCTTTGCCAGGAACTCCGCGTTCCCGTCCTTCGTGGCCCGGCTGTCAGCCCACGATCCCCAGGATCGTTTTCCAGTCAGGGCACCGGGTATATCCCTCCCGCGGGAATTCGTACCCGCGGTTCCACGGCCGGTCGAAGACCAGCACCTTCATCTCCGGCAGGGGATCGAAAAGCCGGAAAGCAGACGGCGAATCCTCCACCGCGCAGTCGAATTTCATCCGGTAGAAACCGTCCAGGTCCAGGCAGCATTCATTCTCCCCTCTGTGAATCTCCCGGCCGTACTTGTCCAGGAACCAGATCCGGACGTCCCGCAGCCCGTGCCGGTCGAGCCACAGGCGGGACGGTTCATAGGAGCTGAACGGGCGGCCGGTGACCACCGACACCTCATGGCCCCTGCGCATCAGTTCGCGGACGGCCTCCGACGCACCGGGCACCTCTTCATAGGACAGGAGCCGTTCCGGCTCGTGACCTTCGGCAAGCAGCCTCGCATACTGTTCGTCCGTCAGGCTGAAGGCTGTCTGGAGATTGAAAACCCGCATCTCCTCATAGGGTACATGGATCCCGAACAGCTGTGCCGCCAGGTCGGAAAAACCTCTTGCCGATTCGCTCAGGCAGTCGTCAAAATCCACATAAATCTTCATGGCGCCCTCCATTCTTCCAGAATCATCCGAGCACGATCCCGCCGACGAATTCCAAATGCACCGGGAACTGTTTCGTTTCCAGCCAGTTATCCATAGCGTTTTCCTTGCCGGCTGCTGGGTCGCCCCCAACCGCCTGCAGGTCCATTATAGAGGGTTCCGTCATGAAAATAAAGCCTGCGGTACACACAATTAAGTTTGTTGGCATTTTACAATTCCGTAATCTTCCTTATAAAAACAACACGAAAACATTCCGGAATGTTGACAAATACTTTCCATCGGAATATGATTCCCGCAACGGCAGATGCCGTTTTTGAAAGGAGCTTTCAGCAATGAGACCGTACGTATCCGGCTTCTTTTTTAGCAGGTCAGCGATGGATTAATCTGACGCATACAGCGTGATGATCCACCGCCTTTTGAGTTGGGGAAAGGCGGTGGTTTTTTATTTCTCTGATGGAGGGACTGAAAATGTTGATTGCCTACAGCGGAATCGAAGGATCCTTTGCCGGGATTGCGACAGAAAAAATCTTTTCGAATCAGGAACTGCTTTCCTGTTATACCTTTCGTGAGGCATATGAACAGGTCGAAAAGGGGAATTGTGAAGCTTGTGTGCTTCCCATCGAAAACAGTTACGCGGGTGAAATCGGACAGGTTTCGGACCTTATGTTCGCCGGAACGCTGGAGATAACCGGCGTATATGAACTTCATATTTCACAGTGCCTTCTGGGCGTGAAAGGAAGTACGGCTGCAACAATCAGGAAAGTAATCAGCCATCCGCAGGCGCTGGAACAGTGCGGAGATTATATCGCGCGGTCCGGTTATGAAACTGTCCCATATGAAAACACTGCAAGAGCAGCAAAAAAAGTGGCACAGCAGGGGGATCCCAACCTTGGCGCGATCGGAAGCTACAGGGCGGCAGAACTGTACGGGCTCGAGATCCTCGACGAAAACATCAATGAAAGCACACAAAATGTGACAAGGTTTGCCGTGTTCCAAAGGGCGCACGCGACAGGAGCAGTGCAGCCGGGAAGCAACACCATTCTGATGTTCACGATCAGGCACTGTGCCGGGGCGCTGGCCCGTGCGATTACGATTGTCGGAAAGCATAATTACAATATGCGTGTCATCCGCAGCCGTCCGGTCAAAGATGTGAACTGGCAGTATTATTTCTACACAGAGATCGAAGGCCGGCTCGACACCGAAGAAGGATGGCGCATGCTTGAGCAGCTGAAAACCGTCTGTGAAGTCATCAAAGTCATCGGCACGTACACTCCCGGGATGTGTATAGACGAGAAGGAGGAAGAAGCATGAATGCCAAGTTCATCAGGAAGCTGGCGCTTCCGGAAGAAGTGAAAGAGATGTATCCCGCAAGCCGGGAAACGGAGAAGGCAGTCGAAGATGCCAAGAGAGAGATTGAGCGGGTTATCGAAGGCTTTTCAGATAAGCTTATCCTGATTATCGGACCGTGCTCCGCAGATAAGGAAGACAGCGTTGTGGACTATGTTTCCAGGCTGTGTCCGATCCGGGAAAAAGTGAAGGATAAAATCATTATTGCCCCGCGGATCTACACGAATAAACCGCGGACTACGGGCGAAGGATACAAAGGGATGCTCCATCAGCCTGATCCGAAAGAGAAGAGCGATCTTTTCAAAGGCATTCTCGCGACCCGGCACCTGCACATGCGCGCCATCGCAGAAACCGGGTTTGCCTGCGCGGACGAGATGCTTTATCCGGAAAACTACGCATACCTGGATGACCTTCTTGCTTATGTCGCGGTAGGAGCAAGAAGCGTTGAAGATCAGCAGCACCGGCTGACGGCAAGCGCGATTTCGTCACCGGTCGGCATGAAAAACCCGACCAGCGGCGACTATGCCGTCATGCTGAACGCGATACTGGCAGCGTCACATCCCCACACATTCATCTATCGCGGATGGGAAATCGAGTCAAAGGGGAATCCTTATACGCATGCAATCCTCCGCGGATATACCAACAAGCACGGAGAACCGCAGCCGAATTACCACTTTGAGGACCTGATCCGCCTGAGCGAGATGTATGAAGAGAAGAATCTTCTGAATCCCGCGGTCATCATCGATACCAACCACTCGAACTCGGCAAAAAATCCGTTTGCCCAGCCGCGGATTATCAAGGAAGTTCTTAATTCCATGAAGCTCAGCCCGGAAGTCAGAAATCTGGTCAAAGGCTTTATGGTTGAAAGCTATATCGAGGACGGCTGCCAGAAAGTGGGCGGAAATGTGTACGGCCAATCGATCACAGATCCGTGCCTCGGATGGGATAAAACAGAAAAACTGATCTATGAAATCGCGGAGATCATCTCCTGAATTCATAGGATTGAGCAGGAAACCCGGAAAAGCAGCCTGCCGGGGCAGCGCTTTTCCGGGCAGGAGTATTTTGCGATTATACGGGATACAGCTGAACCTGGGCCGGCAGGCAGAACAAGGGAGCCGTGCTGATTCAGACGCTCAGGTATTTATCCATGAGCCTGGCGGTAATGACATACATGATCCCGGCCAGCACCAGGGAAACGACGCCCTGCAGCAGCAGGACCGTGATGGTGCCAAGGGAGGCGGGAACCAGGGTGAGCAGCTTGCTGATGGCGTAATTCAGCACAAGGAAAAGCAGGAATGTGATGATCCAGTTGGCTTTCTGACCGTTCAGCAGAGAAGAGGAAACCACGTCAGAAAGGTACGCAGTGGTGACAGTGCACAGCCAGGCGGCCAGCATGCTGAAAATCAGGGCGGAGATATGCGGCGTATCCAGAACAACCTGCTCGTTGACGGCGTGGATGATCTGGGTGAACATATCCCAGATCTGCCTGTTGGAATCCTTGCCGAGCAGCAGGGAGAAGTCCAGAAGCCCCAGAGCAAAGAAGAAAGCACCGGCAAGCAGCAGCGAGATGCCGCACTCGATGACCTTGGCGCCCAGAATCCGGTAGCAGCTGTTGGGCGTCATGAAGAGCATGTATCCCTGCCGGGTGTTCATATCCCTGTGCAGCGTCATGAGGCTCAGGATGCCCATCAGGGCGATGCCGATCAGCGCGATGAAGAAAAGCAGGGCGGCGCCGATGAGCAGGGTGTTTTCCCTGTTTCCCCAGAAACCGGCCAGAAAAACGGCTTCTGCAACAAAGGTGATTCCCAGCAGGACCAGTTTGGCAAACAGTGTTTTTCTCAGTTCATATTTCAAAAGACGAAGCATTATGCCTGCACCTCCCCGTGACCGAATATCGCGCGGTAACGATCCGCCATGGAGACCCCGTCGGTCTCCCGCATTTCCTCCAGATCGCGGACCTCGATCAGTTTTCCCATGCGGATAAAGATGGCCCGGTCCGCGATGGCTTCCATTTCCTCAACCAGATGGCTGGACAGCAGCAGCAGCTTTTCCGGGACGGCGGCGTGCAGGATGGCAGTGCGGATCTCGTCCCGGGCGAGCAGATCGATCCCGTTGAAGGGTTCATCCAGCATGTAAACTTTAGCGTCCCGGGCCAGGGTCAGGGCGATTTTCATTTTCGCAACCATCCCGCTGGACAGGTTTTTGATCTTATCCTTCTCGTTCAGATCCATGCTGCGGAGCATGGACAGAAAGCGCTCCATGGAGAAATCCTCAAAGAAATCCGCATAGTATTTTCCGGCATCCTCCACGGTCATCCAGAGGTAGAAATACGGCTCCGTGGACATATAGGCCACGTCCCTGCGGCTGGCAATACCCACAGGACTGCCCGCAAACAGGACATCGCCCGCGGTGGGCTTGATCAGGCCGGCCGCCATCTTCATCCAGGTGGTTTTTCCGCTGCCGTTCGGCCCCAGCATCGCATAGATATGGCCGGCCTCCAGCTTAAGGGAAACCCTGTCGACGGCGGTTTTCGCGCCGAATTTCTTTGTCAGTTCTCTGCTTTCAAGCATTTTCGTTTTCCTCCTTTTCACTCAGAAGACGGATTGCGTCCGCCCGGGACAGGCCCAGAATCCGCAGGTCCCGGAGATAGCGGCCGGCGGCGTCCGCGGCCATCTGCGTCCGCAGCTGCGCGATCCTTGCCGCGTCACCGGTCACATAGGTTCCCATCCCTCGCCGGGTCTCACACAGGCCGGCACGCTCCAGCTCCTGATAAACTCTGGCCGCGGTGTTCGGGTTGATGGAGAACTGAACTGCCATATCCCTGCCGCCGGGCAGCTTTTCACCGGGACCGATGGCCCCGGTCGCGATCGACCCCTTGATCCGGTTGACAACCTGAAGCCAGATAGGGCTCATGGGATCGTAATCCATAGGGACCTCCTTCACAGTGATTTAGTGTACGAGTAGGATAGTACACTAATATGATAAGGTTGTCAACCCCTGCTTTTAAATTTTTTTGCGGGACGGGAAACTTCAGGGTTTTCCCTGCCTGCCGGTTTTTCCCGCGGCGATGTTGACATCGCGGGGTTCCTTTTCTATACTGCATTCAGAAGACGGCATGAAGGCTTTCCGGACGGGGGGCCGCGGACCGGCTCCCCGGAGGGGGAGCATCGGAGCTGCGGCCGGACGGAGGCTGTTTCTGCGGGGCGGGTGCGGCACAAGCCCCTGCCGGGAAGGCAAAGGAAGAGAAAAGCGGATATGATTGTTGTGGCGAGGGACGGAAGCGGAGCGTATACCAGCCTGCAGGCGGCGATTGACGCCGTTCCGGAGGAAGCGGGCAGCGGCCCGGTCCGGGTATGGATCCGGCCCGGCGAATACCGGGAAAAAGTCGTGGTGCACCGGGACAACGTCCACCTGGTGGGAGAGGATCCGGAAAACACCGTGCTGACATGGAACGGGTGCGCTGCGGACCGGTACGCGGACGGGACGGAGAAGGGGACCTTTCTGTCCGCTACACTGACCGTAACCGGGCGGAACGTGGAGGCGGAAAACCTGACGATCCGGAATGACGCGGGGGACGGCCGGGAAGTGGGCCAGGCGGTGGCGGTATATGCTGCCGGCGACCGGGGCATCTGGCGCAACTGCCGGCTGATTGCCCATCAGGATACGCTGTTCTGCGGGCCGGTGCGTGTCCCGAACACGCTGGAGGATCTGGGAGACCGCCGGGGGCACGCGGAGGAGGCCGTCCGGGTGGAGGACGGGCCGCTGACGCACAGCCGCCAGTATTTTGAGGACTGCTTCATCCAGGGAGACGTGGATTTCATCTTCGGCTCCTACCGATGCTGGTTCGAACGCTGTACGCTGTTCATGAACGCGCGGGGCGGGTTTTACACGGCTGCCAACACGAACCGGGAGCAGCCCTTCGGGTTTGTCTTTCACCGGTGCCGGCTGACCGGGGCATGCGAAACCGGCGCCGGATACCTGGGAAGGCCCTGGCGGAAGGATGCCCGGACGGTGTTCCTGGAATGCGACATGGACGGGCATGTGGCGCCGGAGGGTTTCTGCGACTGGGACGGGGAACGGGTTGTTACGGACCGGTACGGTGAATGGCGCACCACCGGCGTCCGGGCGGACCTGAGCACACGGCATCCGTCCCAGAAGCGGATGACGGATGAGGAGGCGCGGCAGATTACGTTCCGGGAGGTGCTGGGCGGTTCCGACGGGTGGCAGCCCCGGAAATAACGCGCAGCTTCCGTTGTTGACATCATTCCGGCGTCCTGCTATGATCAGCCCAGAGAGAACGCGTTATATCATTTGAGACAGGGGGCGGTTTTCTGTCCCCTGTCTCCCTGCCCTGCACAGGAGGAGAGCATGTTCGAGAAACAATTCCAGCTGGATGAACAGCACATGTCCGTTGTACATGAAATCGGAAAGCATATGCCCGGAGGCTTCTTTATCTACCGCGCGGCGCCGCCGGAGGAGCTCCTGTATGCCAACAAGGCGGTTTTCAGCATCTTCGGCTGCGAAGGCGCGGAGGATTTCAGCGCGCTGACCGGCAATACCTTCAGGGGAATGCTGCATCCCGAGGACGTGGAGCGGGTAACCGAATCCATTGACCGGCAGATCGAGACGAGCGAGGAAAACATGGACTACGTCGAGTACCGCATCATCCGGAAGGACGGCGCGGTACGCTGGGTGGACGATTACGGACACTATGCGGAGACGGAGGCCTACGGCGCGATTTACTATGTGTTTATCTCCGATATCACGGAGAAACGCGAGTCCATGGAATCTGACCGGAAAAAGCTCCGGAAGGAGCTGGATCAGATGATTACGGCCATGGCCTCGGACTACCGCAGCGTGTATCACGTGGACCTGGATACGGACGACGCAGTCTGCTACCGTGCCGATCCCGACGATCCGGCGGAACGGGAGGGCGTACATTTCCCGTTCCATCAGCGGTTCAAGGAATACTGCGCACAGTACGTGGATGAGGAATACAGGGAGAATTTCCTCCGTTTCATTGACCCGGAGGAGATCCGGAAAGCCCTGGCCACGGAGAACATTATTGCCTGCCGCTACCTGGTCCGGCGCGGCGCGAAGGAATCCTACGAGATGCTGCGCATGGCCGGCGTCCGGCATCCGGCGGACCGGGAAGACCATATCGTCCACGCGGTGGGGATCGGCTTTACCGATATCGATTCGGAAATGCGCAAGAACCTGGCGCAGCAGCGGGCGCTGGCCGACGCCCTGGCCGCGGCGAAGCAGGCGAATACCGCCAAGACCACGTTCCTGTCCAACATGAGCCACGAAATCCGTACGCCGCTGAACGCGATCATCGGGCTGAACAGCCTGGCCCTGCGCAATGAGAACCTGCCAGAGGAGACCCGGGAATACCTGGAGAAGATCGGCGGCAGCGCGCGGCACCTGCTGGGCCTGATCAACGATATCCTGGACATGAGCCGGATCGAGTCCGGCAGGATCGTGCTGCGGAAAGAAGAGTTTTCCTTCCGCGGCATGCTGGAGCAGATCAATACGATGGTCATGTCCCAGTGCGCAGAAAAAGGGCTGAAGTACGAGTGCAGGATGCTGGGAGGCGTCAGCGATTACTATATCGGGGACGACATGAAGCTCAAGCAGGTCCTGATCAACATCCTCTCTAACGCGATCAAGTTTACCGACGCGCCGGGGAGCATCACTCTGACCGTGGAACGCACGGGCGCTTTCCATGACCATTCAACCCTGAAGTTCGTGATTCAGGATACCGGCGTCGGCATTGATCCGGCTTTTCTTCCGAAAATCTTTGAACCCTTCACGCAGGAGAACAGCAGCCGCAGCAGCAAATACGGCAGCACGGGTCTGGGCATGGCCATCACCCGGAGCATCGTGGAGCTCATGAACGGGGAGATCTCCGTCCGGTCCGAAAAGGGGAAGGGATCCGAGTTCACGGTGGTGATTTCCCTGAAGAACAGCCTGCAGCAGGGGCCGGCGACGCACTACATCAAGCCGCGGGATATGCTCGTGCTAATCGTGGATGACGAGGAGATTGCGGCGGAACACGCGCGCCTGGTGCTGGACGAGGTCGGCATCAAGGCGGATATCTGCCTTTCCGGGGAGGAGGCGCTGAACATGCTGGAGGTGCAGCATGCCAAGCACAGCCCCTACAACCTGGTGCTTCTGGACTGGAAGATGCCGGAGATGGACGGCCTGGAGGTTGCCCGGCAGATCCGGAAACGATACGATAACGAGACGACCGTGATTATCCTGACCTCCTTCAACTGGGATGAGATCATGGACGAGGCGCTGCATATCGGGGTGGACAGCTTCGTGGCCAAGCCGCTTTTCGCCTCCAACGTGATCGACGAATTTGAGCGGCTCGCGCGGAAGAACAACATGAGTCTCTTCCGGGAAAAGAAGCAGGCGGATCTGAAGGGGACGAGGATCCTGCTGGCTGAGGACATCTTCATCAACGCAGAGATTATGAAGCAGCTGCTGGTAATGAAGGAGGCGGCCATTGACCATGCTGAGAACGGAAAGCTGGCTGTGGAAATGTTCGAGGGGAGCGAACCCGGCACCTACGACGCCATCCTGATGGATGTGCGCATGCCGGAGATGGACGGCCTGGAGGCAACGCAGGCGATCCGCGCACTGGACCGGCCGGACGCGAAGAGCGTGCCCATTATTGCCATGACTGCCAATGCATTTGACGAGGATGTTCAGCGCAGCCTGCAGGTCGGAATGAACGCGCACCTGTCCAAGCCGGTGGAGCCCGACCATCTGTACCAGACCCTTGCGGAGCTGATCTGGGAATCCCGGCAGAGCAGAGGAAGTGAAGCATGATGGAAAACAAGCGTAAGAACCGGATTGTGCTGGTGGCGGTGCTGGGCAGCATCATCCTGGCCGTGGTCCTGATCGGGGGGATTCTCTGGATGGCCCGCAGCGCGCATAACGACGCGTCGGAAGCGGCCCGCTCCGTGAGTTTTCTGTACCTGGACGAGCTGGCCGGGCGCCGGGAACAGGTGGTTGAAGACAACCTGAACGACAACGTCAAGGTGATCCGGATTGCGCTGGAGATGCTCAATGAAGAGGATCTGAGCGATCTGGAGCACCTGCGGAGCTACCAGCGGCGGGTCAAGCAGTTTTTCAGCCTGGAGCGTTTTGCCTTCGTGGATGAGGAGGGCCTGGTGTATACGGCGGATGAGGGTGTCCGGGACGAAATGGACCAGTACGCCTTCAATCATCTGACGCTGGAAGGCGCGGAGATCTTCGTCAAGAACGAGGCGGATCCGGAAAAAAGGTTGTCATCGCTTACCCGACGCGGGAACGGAAACTTCGCCTCGGGGAAAAGTCCCTTGTCGCCTGCTTTATGGAAATCGACATGAATGTCATGCTGCAGGGCGTATCGCTGAAATCACAGAATTCGGAGACCACCTTCTGCAATATTTACACCGCGGACGGAATCGCGCTGAGCAATATGGTGCTCGGCGGCCTGGCCGTCGAGGACAACCTGCTTGAAGCGCTCTCCGGCGCGCAGTACGACGCCGGATATGCCTATGAGGATGTTCTGCGGGATTTCCGCGAAGGGAACCGGGGAATCACCGCCTTTTCCTACAACGGGATCCGGGAAACGCTGAGCTATATTCCCGTCAAGGGAACGAACTGGATGCTGACCTATCTGGTGCGGGATACCATCATCAGCGAACGGATCGAGTCCGTTTCCGGACGGATCATTACGCGCAGCCTGCTCCAGTCCTGCCTGACGGTGCTGGTGCTCGGCGGCATGTTTGCCCTGATTATCCGCCAGAACAGGAAGAATGCCCGCCTGGCGCTGGAGAAGGAGACCGCGGACGCGGAAAACCGCGTCAAACAGCAGGAGATGGAGCAGCGGCTGGAGCTGCAGGAGCAGCTGCTGGAGCAGCGGGCGGCGCTGCAGGAAGCGCTGGACGCCGCCGAGCAGGCCAGCCGGGCAAAGACGGCTTTTCTTTCCAACATGAGCCATGAGATCCGCACGCCGATGAATGCGATCATCGGTCTGGACCATATCGCGCTGAACGAGCCGAATCTTCCGGAAAAAACCCGGGAGCATCTGGAGAAGATCGGATCTTCCGCGCAGCATCTGCTGGGGATCATCAACGACATCCTGGATATGTCCCGGATCGAGTCCGGGCGGATGATCATCAAGAGCGATGAGTTTTCCTTCGCCGGCATGCTCGAGCAGGTGAATTGGATTATCAGCGGGCAGTGCCGTGACAAGGGGCTGCAGTATACCTGCCGCACCTCCGGAAAGATCGATGATTACTACTTCGGCGACGAGACCAAGCTCCGGCAGGTGATCATCAATATTCTCGGGAACGCCGTCAAGTTTACCCCGGAGGGCGGATCGGTCAGCTTGCTGATCGAGGAGGGGCAGCGTTTTGCCGGAAAGGCAGCGCTGAAGATGACCTTCCGGGATACGGGGATCGGCATGAGCCCGGAATACCTGCCCCATCTGTTTGACGCCTTCAGCCAGGAGGATTCCTCCTCGACCAGCCGATACGGCAGCACCGGCCTCGGCATGCCGATTACGAAGAGCATTGTGGAGCTGATGAACGGGCATATCGAGGTGGAGAGCAGGAAGGGCGCGGGCACGACTTTTACTGTCACGGTGACGCTCGGGGAATCCGGGCGGAAGGCCGGCGGCGCCGCGGAGGGCGAAGTGAACCCCGGTGAAATGAGCGTGCTCGCGATTGACGACGATCCCATCGCGCTGGAACACGCGCGGGTTGTTCTCGGAGAGATCGGAATCCGGTGCGACACGGCGGCCTCCGGGGCGGAAGGCCTGGAGAAGGCCAGCCTCCGGCATGCCCGCCGGGAGGATTACGATCTGCTGCTGGTGGACTGGAAGATGCCGGATATGGACGGCGTGGAGACCACCCGCAGGATTCGCGCCGCGGTGGGGCAGGAGACCCCGATCATCATCCTGACCTCCTACAACTGGGATGAGGTGGCTGAGGAGGCGAGGCAGGCGGGGGTGGATACGTTTGCGGCCAAGCCGCTGTTTGCCGGGAACGTGCTGGACCAGTTCCGGGCGGCCATCCGGAAGAAGAAGGAAGCGGCGTCCGCCGCAAAGGCTGATCTGAAGGGCCGGCGCGTGCTCCTGGCCGAGGATGTCGACGTCAACGCGGATATCCTGGTGATGGTGCTGGGCATGCGGGAGATTGAGGCGGACGTCGCGAAGAACGGCCGGATCGCCGTGGACATGTATCTGGAACATCCCGCCGGTACCTACGACGCTGTCCTGATGGATATGCGGATGCCCGAGATGGACGGCCTGGAGGCTACCCGGCTGATCCGCGGCTCCGGCCGGGAGGACGCAAAGACGATCCCGATCATTGCCCTGACGGCCAACGCCTTTGACGAGGACGTCCAGAGAAGCATGCAGGCCGGCCTCAACGCCCATCTGTCCAAGCCCGTTGAACCGGAAGCCCTGTTCGAAACCCTTGAAACCATGATCCGGCCGTAAATGAAACCGCAGGATGAAAGAAAATGCTTACCATTCAGGAAGTCCGCGCATGGGGCGCGAACATCGACGAGGCCATGCCCCGCTGCCTGAACAACGAGACCTTTTACCTGACGCTGGTCGGAAAAGCGCTGCAGGATTCTTCCTTTGAAAAGCTCCGCGATGCCGTGCAGGCGGGAGACCTGGATACAGCCTTTGACGCGGCGCATTCGCTCAAGGGCATGATGCTGAACCTGTCGCTGACACCGCTGAGCGTTCCTGTCGAGAAGATGACCGAGCTGCTGCGTGCCCGCACGGACACGGACTATGCGCCGCTCCTGGCGGAGATTGCCGCGCAGCGTGAAAGCCTGCAAAAGCTGGCGGAGGACTGATCTCGCAAAACCCGGAACCCGGCCGCAGTTCGTGCGGCCTTTTTTCTGCCTGCAATTCCGCGCTTCTTAACACGATCTTAATACGGCTTCCCGGATTTTTACGCCATGCTTATGGCCTGTCCGCTACAATAAACATGGTAACGGAGGGGAAAAAACACGTGAGAATCTGGGGTAACGTTCGGATCACAACCTTCCAGATCATCGCACTGGGGTTTGCATTGATGATCCTGATCGGAACGCTTTTGCTGATGCTTCCGGCCGCGTCCAGACAGCACACGGCGACGGGCTTTTCGGACTGCCTGTTCACGGCGACATCCGCCGTATGCGTGACCGGGCTGGTTGTACGGGATACGGTGACCCACTGGTCCGTGTTCGGCCAGGCAGTGATCCTGTTTCTGATTCAGATCGGAGGCATGGGCGTCGTGACAGCCGCGCTGTCCCTTGCGTTTATCTCCGGCCGCCGGATCGGATTCATGCAGCGGAGCGTGATGCAGGAAGCCATCTCCGCGCCGCAGGTCGGGGGAATCGTGAGGCTGACCCGCTTCATCATCCTGACTTCCCTCGGGATTGAAACGCTGGGAGCGCTCCTGCTGATGCCGGCGCTTGTACCGGAGCTTGGCTGGGGCAAAGGCATCTGGTATGCGGTGTTCCATTCCGTTTCCGCGTTCTGCAATGCCGGCTTTGACCTGATGGGTATTCACGGGGAGTTTTCCTCCCTGACCGGGTATGCGCAGAACGCGCTGGTGAATATCGTGCTGGTGCTTCTGATTACCATCGGAGGCATCGGGTTTCTGGTATGGAACGATGTGAAGGAACATCGCCACCATCTGAAGCAGTACCGGCTGCAAAGCAAGATTGTCCTGTCCGCTTCCGGCATGATGATCCTGATTCCTTTCCTGTGGTTTTTCCTGTCCGAAATGAACGGGACACCGGTCGGTGAGCGCATCCTGCCTTCCCTGTTCCAGTCGGTGACGCTGCGGACAGCCGGATTCAATACCATGGATTTGTCCGGGATCAGCGGCGGAGGCCAGGCGCTCATGATCCTGTGGATGCTGATCGGCGGATCTCCCGGATCCACCGCGGGCGGCATGAAAACCACCACCGGCGCGGTGCTGCTGCTGACGGCGTTCGCGATTTTCCGCAGGAAGGATCATGTTACCTGTTTCGGCCGGCGCATCGGGGAGGAAACCGTGCGGAACGCCGTGGCCATCCTGATGATGTATTTTCTGCTGTTCTTTGTCGGCGGGATGATGATCAGCCGCGTGGAAGGGCTTCCGCTGATAAGCTGCCTGTTCGAAACAGCCTCCGCGCTGGGAACGGTCGGCCTGAGCCTGGGCATTACGGCCCGGATCGGCGGTTTCTCCAGGATGATTCTGGTGGCGCTGATGTTCCTTGGCCGGGTGGGCGGCCTGACACTGATTTACGCGGCGCAGTCTGTACGGAGAACCACCCGCAGCACCCTGCCGCTGGAAAAGGTGACGGTCGGATAAAAGGAGGTCACACATGAAATCCGTTCTGCTGATCGGCCTGGGGCGCTTCGGCCGCGGAGTCGTGGAGAAGCTGAATGAACTGCATCACCAGGTGCTGGCTGTGGACAGAAACGAGGAGAGGGTCAACGAGGCACTGCCGCTGGTTACGGACGCGCAGATCGGGGATGCCACCAGCGAAACGTTTCTCCGCACCCTGGGCGTGGACAACTTTGATGTCTGCATTGTGACGATCGGGGAGGATTTCCAGAGCTCGCTGGAAACCACCTCTCTCCTGAAGGAACTGGGCGCAAAGAAGGTTGTCTCCCGCGCGTCCCGGGAAGTGCACCGGAAGTTCCTCCTGCGCAACGGAGCGGACGACGTGGTCTACCCGGAGGGCCAGCTGGCCGCGTGGACCGCGATCCGCCATACGACCGACCATGTGCTGGACTATATTGCGCTGGATGGGGAATACTCCATCTACGATCTTTCGGTTCCGGCGGAGTGGCACGGAAAGACGGTCGGCGGGATCGATATCCGCAAGAAATACAATCTGAACCTGCTGGCGGTTCGGGAAAACGGGCATTCAAGCCTCGCAGTCACCAGCGATACCGTCCTGCAGGAAAATCAAACCATCCTGGTCCTGGGAAAATGGAAGGATATCCAGAAATGCTTCAGGATCTAGCCGTTTTTCGCCGAAAAGGAAAGGAGATGCAGAAAATGACAGACTGGATCATGATTCTGATCCTTGCCATGTTTGGTATAATAGGATATCAGCTGATGGGGCTGATCGACAGATTTATGGACCGGCATACGGCCGGCTGCGACAGAGCAGAGTGGGAGAAGGGAACAAATGAGCCTGCAAAACCCGGAAAAATCAAGCGTCCGCGTCTTAGTATGCCTGTCTTCTTCCGCGTCGAACGCTAAAGTCATTCACGCGGCTTTCAAGATCGCGGCAGCCTTCCAGGGAACGCTGACAGCGCTGTTTGTGGAAACTCCTGCCTATTCGCTGATGTCCGATGATGACCGGAAGAGACTGCGCAGCAATATGAACCTGGCGGAAAAGCTGGGCGCCCGGATCGAAACCGTTACAGGGGATGATGTACCGTACCAGATCGCCGAGTTTGCGCGGATGTCGGATATATCGACCGTGGTCATCGGGCAGACCAATACAATCGGCGGCCTGCTCCGGCGGAAAAAATCGCTGACGGACCGGCTGGTGGCCTATGCGCCGGATCTGGACTATTTCATTATTCCATATTACGGAACAAAAGTATATGTCGCGCGTAAGCCGGCGGAACGAAACCGGAAGCGGTTCCTGGCGGACAGCGCGATCTTTCTTTCCTCCATGCTGGTCAGCACGGCGATCGGTTTTCTGTTTTCCCATCTGGGCTTTACCGACGCCAACATCATTATGGTGTATCTGCTGGGCCTGCTGGTGGTTTCCATTTTCACGACGCACCGGGCCTACAGTATGGTCTGGGCGGTGATCAGCGTGCTGCTGTTTGACCTGCTGTTCACAACGCCGCGGTTTACATTTTATGCCTACGGAACCGGCTATCCCGTAACGTTTCTGATCATGCTGGCGGCGGCATTCACCATCAGTACGCTGGCCATCCGGCTGAAACAGAATGCCGGACAGTCCGCGAAGGCAGCCCAGCGGATGAGTGTGGTCCTGGATACGGACCGGCAGCTGACGAAAGCTAAATCCAGCGAGGAGATCCTTTCCGTGCTCGCGGACCAGCTGACAAAACTGCTTCACCGGAGCCTGATTATTTATCCGGCGGAGAACGACCGGCTGGGAGACCCGAATTTTTATCCCGCAGCGGGGGATACGATTCCTTACCGGACAAATGAGGAAAAGCAGGCAGTGGAATGGGCCTTTGTCCATCACAAGCGCACGGGAGCCACGACGGACATTTTCCCATCCTCGGATTATCTTTATTACTGTATGCGGGTTCAGGAGCACGCGTACGGCGTGGTGGGGGTCGCCGTGCACGACTCGCCGCCGGATGCTTCCGAGCAAAGCGTGCTGGCTTCCGTGGTGGGAGAGTGTTCCCTGGCACTGGAGAACGCGAGGAATGCCCGGGAAAAAGAGGAAACCATGATGCTGGCGGAAAACGAGCGGCTGCGCGCCAATCTGCTGCGCGCGGTCTCCCATGACCTGCGTACGCCGCTGACGTCCATTATGGGGAGCGCGGACAGCCTGATGACCTGCGGGGAGACCCTGGATCCGAAAACCCGCGGCAAGCTGTATTCCGATATCTACCAGGATGCCCAGTGGCTGAACGGCATGGTGGAAAACCTGCTGTCCGCAAGCCGGATGACCGGCGGGAAGCTGAATCTGAACATGACCACCGAGCTGATGGAGGATATGATCAGCGAGGCGGTCACGCACCTGAGCAGGCAGCTGAAGAACTACCCGGTGCACAGGACCCGTTCGGAGGAACTGCTTTTTGTGAAGGCGGATGCGCGCCTGCTTGTGCAGGTGGTGATCAACCTGCTGGACAACGCTGTCAAATACGCTCCGGAAGGTTCCGATATCTGGATCGATACGGCCGAGAGGAACGGGAACGTGGTTGTGCGGATCGCGGACAACGGCCCCGGTATTCCGGACGATCAGAAGGAACGCATTTTTGATCTGTTTTACTCCAGCGGCAACCCGACGGGAGACAGCCGGAGAGGCCTGGGCATCGGACTGGCCCTCTGCCAGTCCATTATCAAAGCCCACGACGGGACGATCTCCGTTTCAGATCATGAGCCGCACGGCGCCACCTTTGAATTCAGCCTGCCCAGGGATGAGGTGAACCCGAATGAATAAACCGCTGATACTGATCGTGGAAGATGATCCGCCGATCCGCAATCTGATCTCCGTCACGCTGGAAACGCATGAATACCGGCATATTACCGCGGGAAACGCGGGGAACGCCATTCTGGAGGCGACGTCCCACAATCCGGATATTATGCTGCTGGATCTTGGCCTGCCGGATATGGATGGGGTGGAAGTGATCCGGAAAATCCGGTCCTGGTCCAATATGCCCATTATCGTGATCAGCGCGCGCAGCGATGATACGGACAAGATCGAGGCACTGGATGCCGGGGCGGATGATTACCTGACCAAACCGTTTTCGGTGGACGAACTGCTGGCCCGGCTGCGGGTCACCCTTCGCCGCCTGAATCAGACCCGGACAGACAGCCCGGACAGCCCGGTTTTCATCAACGGCAGCCTGAAGATCGATTTTGCCGCCGGATGCGCGTACATTTCGGACGAGGAACTCCATCTGACGCCGATCGAGTACAAGCTGCTGTGCCTGCTGGCACGGAACTGCGGCAAGGTGCTGACGCACAAGTATATTACCCAGCAGCTCTGGGGCGCATCCTGGGAGAACAATGTGGCATCGCTCCGGGTGTTCATGGCGACCCTGCGCAAAAAACTGGAAGCTTCGCCCGACGCATCCATGCTGATCCAGACACACGTCGGGATCGGCTACCGGATGATCCGGGTCGCGGACAACTGACGGACTGACGCAACAGGCTCAGGCGGAAAACGCCTGAGCCTGTGATAATTTGCCGGAAACCGTGAAACCGTGCGCCGCCGTTCCGGTGCATTACCCTTTTCCGGCGGGATTTTCCGGTGAAAACTCCAGAATGCCCGAAGATTCAGAAGGATCGGTGATTTCTCCGAAAAAACGGACAATGGTTTCCGCTGTATGATGATACGCTTCCGACAGCTCCGGATAACCGGAAGACAGGAACGCCTCGTCTTTCTCCGCGGCTGCCGCTTCCGCGGCGGCCGCTTTCACGGAAAGCGCCTCAGCACCGACGGTCAGGGAGGTGCTCTTGATGGAGTGAACGAGGATCATATAGCCGTCCCAGTCTTTGCCGCGAAAACAGTTTTCCAGCTGAATGCTTTTTTTCGTGTATTCCGACGCGTAGGTTCGGAGCATTTCCTGCCAGAACGCCTCATCGTTTCCGCAGTACATGATGCCGGTTTCCGGCAGGATGCCTGCGGCGCGCAGAAGCGCGTACGGATCCGCCTGCTCCGGACCGGCATCCGTTTCCGGCTCCGGGGAAGCGTCCCGGACGATCTCAAGCTTTTCGGGCGGAAGGTAACGGCGCAGCAGGCTTTCAAGCTGTTCCCCGAGGATGGGTTTGGAGAGATAGTCGTCAAAGCCTTCCGCAAGGTATTTCTCCCGGGCGCCGGATACCGCGTCCGCCGTCATACAGATGACCGGAAGCGCTTTGCCGGCTGCTGTTTCCCTGATGCGGGCAAGGGTCTGGATGCCGTCCATATTCGGCATACGCTGATCCAGCAGGACCAGATCATAAGCATTGTGCCGGATTTTCCGGAGGGCTTCCTCTCCGCCCGATGCGGCGTCGATCCGGACAGCGGTCTTTTTCAGCAGGCCCCGGGTGATCGTGATGTTCATGGGGGTATCATCCACGATCAGGATCAGGGCTTCCGGCGCGCGGAAAGATTCGTGGTACTGCTGCCTGTCGAGCGTGCTGAGCCTGCGTTTTTCACCGAAGTCACCGATGGGTTCGGCGGAAACGACCGTCTGCGGAACGTTGATCAGGAAGGTGGAACCTTTTCCGTATTCGCTGTCCACCCGGATGCTCCCATTCATCAGGTTCAGCAGGTCCGCGGTGATCGTCAGGCCCAGGCCGGTGCCTTCCACGGAACTGTTGCGCTGCAGGTCCACCCGCTCAAAACGCCTGAAAAGATGGCTGAGATCCTCCTCCCGGATACCGATTCCTGTATCCTGCACGGAAAACAGCAGGTGAATGAGTTCGCCGGCTGCCGGCGGAGACGGCTCCCGCAGGGAGACGGAAACGCTGACAGAACCCCGCTCTGTGTACTTGATGGCGTTGTTCACCACATTCACGATGATCTGCTTCAGCCGGACCGGATCTCCGAAGAGGGTGTCCGGAATTGTCTCCTGAACCCGGATGGAGAAGGAGAGGCCCCGGGTCCGGGCTTTGAACCCGGCCATGCTGCCGATATCGTTCAGGAGGGTGCTGAGCGTGTATTCTGTGTTGACAAGCTCCATCCGGCCAGCTTCGATCTTGGACAGATCCAGCACGTCGTTTACGAGGGAAAGCAGGATGTTTCCGGCGCTTTCGATGCTGTCCGCGTTCGCGCAGACGTTCTCCAGCAATGCCCGAGTCTCCGCCGCCTCCCCCGGGTGCGCGGCCAGCGCTTCCCGGCAGTCCCGGTAGATGAGCTGATTGAGCCCCAGGACGGTATTGATCGGCGTGCGGATCTCATGGGACATATTGGCAAGGAAATCGCTCTTGGCCTGGCTGGCCTGCTCCGCGTTCTGGACGGAATCCTTCAGCTGTTCCTCATAACGCATCTGAGCAATCACGTTTTTCTGATACTGGTACATGACGAAGCCTGTGATCAGGACGTGAAAGAAATACAGGACAGGAAAACGTTCCAGTACAATGACCGGATAATGGCTTTCCACAATACCGCGAAGCGGCGTGTAGAACATTACGATGAGCAGGGTTTCAAAATACACGGAAAGGATGATGCCGCTCCTTACGCTGATCAGGTAACAGACCGACAGGGGAACGAGCATGATCCAGAGGAACGCGAAACCGTTATCGACAATTACCACATCGGCCGTAAAAACGATGATCACGGCGATGTTGGTCAGAATCACGGAAGGGACGCGCTTTTTCCGGGTCCGGATAAAGAACAGGGAAACTACGCCGGTCACAAGAAAGGAAAGGGGAGACAGGGCGACGAGCAGGTCTTTCTGAAGAATATTGAAAGCGAACATGACCGCGCCGATGGCGATTACGATATAGCATTCGATGGACATGTTCCGCAGGTTTTTCTCAAGCCGGTCACCGACGAAGATATCGGTGTTCAGCACATCCAGGATGCTCCGGAATCGGTTTTTCATTTGGTTTCGTCCTCCTGTACAGGGCAGGGCATTCACCGGGATGGAAGGATCTGGATTTATTATACGCTGCCCCGCACCAAAAGACAATCCGCGGAGGCAGGGGACGGGGCAGGAAGAATTCGGAATGAACTCTATACATCCGCGCCGGAACATGGTATACTCTGTCTGAAAGGCAAAGGAGCCCGAAAGGTTTCCTTTGCCCGTTTTTTTGTATCAGAGCCTGAGGAGAGAGAGGTGTTCCCATGGCGGCGTTTGATCAGGTGCTTTCAGGCATTCCGGCGCTGGACCGGGCGGTGGACTATATCCGGATGGGCGATAACGTGGTCTGGCGAGTATCCGACCTGGATGAATTCCGGCGCTTCGCTGACCCTTTTGTGGAACAGGCCAAGAAGGACGGGAGGAAGATTATCTATTTCCGGTTCGCGAGCCATCCGGAGCTGGTGCCGGAATGCCCGGAAGTGAAACGGGTATGCGTCCCCCTCTCTCACCGGTTTGAAACTTTTACGGTGGAAATTCATCGGGTAATCGAACAGGAAGGCCGGGATGCCTTCTATGTGTTTGACTGCCTGTCAGAGCTGCAGACCGCCTGGGCGACAGACCTGATGATGGGAAACTTTTTCCGGGTTACCTGCCCCTTCCTGTTCATTCTGGATACGGTCGCATTTTTTCCGATCATCCGGGGCAGGCACTCCTTCAGCGCGATTACCAAGATTATGAACACAACCCAGCTGTTTCTGGATGTCTATTCCGATCCGGAACGCAATACGGTCTATATCCGTCCGCAGAAAGTCTGGAACCGCAATTCCGACACCATGTTTCTCCCGCATCTGTATCACCCGGAAGCCGGAACGATCCGGCCGATTCAGGACGGGGTACAGACCAGCCGGTTTTACCAGGTGATGGACAGCTGCCAGCGAACCCTGGAGGAGCAGTATACGGACTCCTGGGACCGTTTCTTCAACCAGGCAAAAGTGCTGCATGAGAACGGAATTCCCGTGGAAGAACAGTGCGGCAGGATGTGCAACATCATGATGACCCGGGATGAAAGGCTCCGGGTGCTGGTGAAAAAGCACTTCAGGCCGGAAGACTATTTCCGGATCCGGGACCATATGGTCGGTACCGGCATGGTGGGCGGAAAAACCTGCGGGATGCTGCTGGCCCGGGCGATTCTCCGGAATCTTGCCCCGGATATCAGCAGCGTACTGGAGCCGCATGATTCCTTCTATATCGGATCGGATGTATTCTACACTTATATTGTGGACAATGATTTCTGGGATCTGCGGATCCGGCAGCGTACCGAGGAGGGATACTTCACCCTGGCAGGCGCGCTGGCGGAACGCCTGAAAAACGGCGTGTTCTCCCGGGATATCCAGGAACAGTTCATGCATATTCTGGAATACTACGGGCAGGATCCCTATATCGTCCGTTCCAGCAGCATTCTGGAGGACGGTTTTGACAATGCCTTTGCCGGGAAATACGAATCCGTGTTCTGCGCCAACCGGGGCACGCCGGAAGAGAGGCTTGAGGAATTTGAAAACGCGGTCCGGACCGTGTACGCCAGCTCCGCGGGGCTTTCCGCGCTGGATTACCGTAAGCGGCGGGGGCTGGACAAGCGGGATGAGCAAATGGCCCTGCTGATCATGCGGGTTTCCGGATCTGCCTACGGATCCTGCTATATGCCCTGCGCCGCCGGGGTAGGTTATTCCTACAGCCCCTACAAGTTTCTGAACGATATCGATTCTTCCGCGGGGATGCTGCGCCTGGTGATGGGCCTGGGAACTTCCGCCGTGGACAGGACGGAGGGCTCCTATCCCCGCCTGGTAAGCCTGGACAAACCGGAAGCAACCAACTTTACCACGATCGCGGAAAAGCACCAGTATTCCCAGCGGAAGGCGGAAGCGGTGGACCTGAAGGCCAGGTCCCTGCGTCGCGTGCCGCTGGAGGAGCTGGAGCCGGTTCTGCCGGGCTATCTGAAAAACCAGGTGCTGGAACACGATTCGGAAGCGGAAGCGTCTCTCCGGGAAAGAGGCATCTTCCGGAACATCTGTTTTATTTCCTGCCTGGGCCTGGTCCGGAACCGCGAAATGATGGAGCGCATGCAGCGCATGATGCACCTGATCCAGCAGGAGTACGGCGAACCGGTGGACATCGAGTTTACGATCAATGTTTCGCAGAACAGGGAATATATGATCAATCTGCTGCAATGCAGGCCGCTGCAGGTTTTCCAGGATACCGGAGGGATCAGCGTTCCGGAGAACGTTCCCGAAGAGGAGATCCTTCTGGAAACCCGCGGCGCATCCATGGGCCTTTCCCGGAAGATCAGGCTGGACATGATTGCCTATGTGGATCCGGTGAAGTATTACCATCTGCTCTATCATGAAAAGACGGAGATCGCGTCGCTGATCGGGCGGATCAACTGGACGTTCAGGGAACAGGGCAAACATCTGCTGCCGATGGTTCCCGGACGTATCGGGACATCCTCGCCCGAGCTTGGAGTCCCCACCGCGTTTTCCGACATCAGCGGCTTTGACGCGGTCTGCGAGATCGCGGAAAGCCGGGCGGGATACAATCCCGAGCTGTCCTACGGCAGCCACATCTTCCAGGATCTTGTGGAGGCGCAGATCCTGTACATGGCCGTGTTTCCCGGGGCCAGAACGCTGCATTTCCGGCCGGAGCTGCTGAAGCAGGCGCCGAACATCCTTTCGGAAATACCGGGCGGCGCAGAATGGCAGGATATCGTCTGCCTGGCGGATGTCAGCGGCAGGCCGTGTGAACTGTACCATGACCTGGCCCGGGAACATATTCTTCTGCGCATCTGAACGAATCGTTCCGCTTTATCGACGCCGGGACACGCGGGAGGGCTGTGAGAACAAAACAGGGTATAAAAAACCCGTAAGCACGGGCGATCCGGATCGCTTTCTGCTTACGGGTTTTTCCTGTTTTACGGTAACGGGAGGCACCGGAAGGCTTTCTATCCCATGCCGACCATGGTGAGCAGAACCCTTCCGGTGGTTGCCGCCTGTTCCGCCGCGTCCGGCGCGGCTGTCACAATGAACTGGGCGAGAATGGACAGCATCAGGCTGGCCAGCAGCAGGATGATGGCGCCGCCCAGGCGGGAGGAGATCTGCGCGAAGGGCATCAGCTCCATCCGGTCCGCGGCGGAAAGCACCGCCACGTCGCCGGTGCCGCCCATGTTGGACATGCACAGGCCGGCTGTGACGCCCGCCTCGAAGGGATAGAAGCCCACGAGCTTGCCGATCAGCGCCGCGCCGACGAAAGCGCCGATGCAGGTCGCCGCGCACAGCAGCAGGTAGGTTACGCTGAAGGAGGAGATCACCGTGCCGATTTCCAGATAGCAGATACCGATGCCTACCAGCAGCATGTTGGTCAGATTCTTCATTACGAACTGGAACCACTGGAAACACGCGATTTCAACAGATTCCGGAATGATGTTGGTGATTTTGCAAATCGCCACCGTGATAATCATCCAGGCGTAGGCATGGATTGTTATACCGGTGCCCAGCGCGTTCCACGCGCCCTGCAGGATGTAGCCGAAGGCGAAGAATCCGCCGGAGACCAGCAGGCCGATCCCCAGGCTCTTCAGATCGATCTTGTCGCGCTTGGCCTGCATTTCGGGGCTGATTTCCAGCTCTTTGGGATCCATGGTTCCGGCCTTCATCAGGGCGCCTTTGCCGTTCCACTTGCCGGAGGAAATGACTTTCACCAGCACACCGGCCAGCACGATGGATACCGCGTTGCCGATGGCGACCGCGGGCGTCATGACCGACAGGGCTTCCGCGGCGGTCATGGAACTGCTGGTTTCAAAGATCTTGGACAGCGGGGTCGCGCCGGCACCCATGCCGCCGCCCATGATCGGCAGGGCGATCAGCAGCAGCGCGTTCATCACCGGGTAACCCAGGAGCGCGGCCACACCCATGCAAAGGCCGAAGGCCAGAATCAGCCCGCCGAAGATCGCAGGGAAGTACCGGGCTGCCGCCTTGACCAGCAGTTTCCGGTTCATGCCCAGGATGGAACCGGTAATCAGCGCGGCAATGTACCAGTCAAGGAAACCGCCGGTCGTTTTGAAGAAGGTGCCGATATTGCCGACCAGATCCAGGTTTCCGAAGGGGAGAGTCATGTTGTAGACTGTCGCGCCGTCCACGGTTTTCGAGGATGGCAGGATACCGAAGTAGACCAGCAGCGCCGAGCCGAAGATACAAACAATGGCACCGCCGCCAAGATAACTTTTGATGATCGGAGTATGATCACCGATCCAGCCCAGGATCGTACCCAGCACAATCATGAACGCGAAGCAGCCGGCCATGCCCTTGGGCAGCACGCCCAGATAGGTTGCACCGAAGACGACGACTGCCACGATAAGGAAGATCTGCCAGGGCAGGTTGAACAGGGTAAACGGTTTTTTCTCCTTGATGGCCTGGGACGCGGGAATATTTGGCATCAGAATCCGCTCCTCTCTCTCGTTTTTCAGATCCGGGCGACACCGCTGTCGCGTGCTGCCTGAGCCACTGCCTTCGCGACCGCCGGGCCGACCCGGGGATCAAAGGCGGCGGGAAGGATATATTTGTCCGTGAGCTCATCCGCCGCGACCAGGTCTGCCAGCGCGTGGGAGGCGGCCAGCTTCATGGACTGATTGATGTCCTTTGCCCGGACATCCAGCGCACCGCGGAACAGGCCGGGGAAGACCAGCACGTTGTTGATCTGGTTCGGATGATCGCTCCGCCCGGTGCCGACGACCGCGGCGCCGGCTTCCAGCGCCTCATCCGGCTCGATTTCCGGGGTGGGATTGGCCATGGGGAACACGATCGGCCCCGCAGCCATGGACGCGATCATTTCCTTGCTTACGATGTGCGGAGCGCTGACACCGATAAACGCGTCCGCGCCTTTCAGGGCGTCTGCCAGCTTTCCGCTGAGCTTTTCCGGGTTCGTGATCTGCGCCATTTCAGCCTGCGCGGGATTCATATCAGCTCCCTCACAGAGGATGCCGCAGCGATCCACCATTTTCAGATGCTTCACGCCCAGGTCCATGATGTGGCGACCGATGGCGATCCCGGCGCTGCCCGCGCCGTTGATGACGACCTTCACATCCTCAATCTTCTTCCCGACAACGCGGAGCGCATTGATCAGCGCTGCCCCGACTACGATGGCCGTGCCGTGCTGATCGTCATGGAAGATCGGAATATCGCAGATTTCCTTCAGTTTCCGCTCAATCTCGAAACAGCGGGGCGCGGCAATATCTTCCAGATTGATCCCGCCGAAACTGCCGGAGATCAGATAGATCGTCCGCACAATCTCATCCACATCCTTGCTGCGGATGCAGATGGGGAAGGCGTCCACATCCCCGAAGGCTTTGAACAGCGCGCATTTTCCTTCCATTACGGGCATGCCGGCCTCCGGACCGATATCCCCCAGACCGAGCACCGCTGTGCCGTCCGTCACGACGGCGACCAGGTTGCTCCGCCGGGTCAGGGTGAAGGATTTGTCGTAGTCCTTCTGAATTTCCAGACAGGGCTGCGCCACGCCGGGCGTGTAGGCAAGGGAAAGATCATCTTTGCTTTTTACAGGGACACGGGAAACAACCTCGATTTTTCCCTTCCATTCGCCATGCAGGCGCAGGGATTCCTCGGCGTAATTCAACGGGGTTCCCTCCTTATAAGAGTTTTATTTATTCTATTATAGATGGATGATCTGGAAAAAACAAGACCAAAAACCGCCATTATTTCCATAAAATGTCTTTGTGGAACAGCGGGCGGGTTATCTTCCGGCAAATATGCGGTTGCAAATTCACGGGTTTTCTGTACAATCTGAATCAGAGGAATTTCCTCACTTCCGCGGGCGGGGTTCCCCGCGCGGAACGGCTTCGCTTTTTCCCGGGCTCCTCGGAAGCTTTCGGGAAGAGAACGGGGAAAGGACGGACAAATTACCAGCTGGCCGCGGACAGTGAGCGGCTGCCGGAAGTGCAGGCATACGAAAAAAGATTCCGGAGGGACGGGCATGAAGAATATCTTATCAGCCTCCTTTATGATCGAGATGATCCGGACCGCAACAAACATGTACAACCGCGGATGGGACGAACGCAACGGCGGGAATCTCTCCATGCTGCTGGAGGAGCAGGAGGTCCGGGAAACCCTGAATCCTGAAAAGCCCGTACGCACGATTCCGACAGGGTTTACGGCACCGGAGCTGGAAGGGAAGTATTTCCTGGTGACCGGTACCGGCAAGTATTTCAAGAATGTGCAATACGCTCCGGAGGTAAACCTGGGCATCGTCCGGCTGAAGGATCGGGGACGGCAGGCGGATCTGCTGTGGGGATATGAGGACGGCGGCCAGTTTACCAGCGAATTTCCCGCGCACATGATGAGCCACGCGGCGCGGCTGCAGGTGAACGCGGAGAACCGCGTCATCATGCACTGCCATCCCGCGAACCTGCTGGCAATGACCTTTGTGCACGACCTGGACGAGAAGGCGTTTACGCGGACCCTCTGGCAGATGTGCACGGAATGCATCGTGGTTTTCCCGGAAGGCGTCAATGTTCTGCCCTGGATGCTGTGCGGCACCAACGAGATCGGCGAGGCGACGGCGGAGAAGATGCGGACCGCGCGCCTGGTCGTATGGAGCCATCACGGGATTTACGGCGCCGGCAAGGACCTGGACGAAACCTTCGGGCTGATTGAAACGGCGGAGAAGGCCGCGGAGATCTACATGAAGATTGCGCATCTGCCCCGGATCAACACGATTACGGACGCGCAGCTGCATCTGCTGGAGAAGCGTTTCGGCATCCGGGCCAGGGAAGGATATCTGGACTGATGATGGAAAAGACAAATGTGATGCGGGTGCTGGACAGCAGGAAGATCCCTTACGCGAGCCACGAGTATACCCCGGACGCCGCGATGAGCGGAGAGGAAATCGCCGGGATCCTGGGGGAAAACCCGGAGCGGGTGTTCAAAACCCTGGTGACCCAGGGAAAACCGGGGAAATACTATGTGTTTGTGATTCCGGTAAAGCATGAACTGGATCTGAAAAAGGCCGCCCGGGCGGCTGAAGAAAAAGCGGTCAGCATGATCAAACAAAAGGATCTGCTGCCGCTGACAGGTTATGTGCACGGGGGGTGTTCCCCGATCGGAATGAAAAAACGCTTTCCGACCTTTCTCCACAGAACGGCGGCAGACGCGGAGAAAATGTTCGTCAGCGCCGGAAAGGTCGGTTTTCAGGCGGAGCTTGCGCCGGAGGACCTGATCCGGATTACCGGCGCGAAGCTGGCCGACCTGGTGGCGGAGGGGTAAGGATCAATCCTTCCGGATCCGCAGGATCCATTCGCCGTAGGTGCTGCCTGTGTACAGCTCAAAATCCTTGTCGAAACTGTATCCGTCCGGCACCTTCAGCAGCTGGATATGATATACATCCGGGGCGCCGTCAAAGGTGATGACACCGTTTTCGTCGGATGTGCACGGAGTGCAGGCCGTATCTGTGCAGAAATTCGCAAACACTCCGGGAACCGGCGCACCGTACTGATCCCGGACGTACAGAGCGTAGGCTTCCGGTTCCGGATTGACCGCCGGCGCGGTTTCCTCGACCCGCCAGGTGACGTCCGTATATCCCGAACTGCGAAGGAGATCGGCGAATTCTTCAATATACTCGTCGGCAGAGATCAGGTAGATCATGATTCCGTCCGGGTCGTCTTCGATGCTCAGGTCCAAGATCACACCGTAGGTGTTGTGGTCTTTTTCCTGCGCGCCGGGCATGGGCTGCTCATAAATGTAGGTGTTCCGCTCCGGTTTCAGCAGATGATCAAACGTCAGTATTGCATTCTGCAGCCCGTCATAATAAACGACCGCGGTGGGATCGTCGGAAGCTTTGATTTCAAGGCGGAGCCGGGCCGTATCATCATTGACGACATAGGTGGTGACCGGTTCCGGATCCTCCGCGAACCAGAAGGTAACCAGCTTGGCGTTTTCGTTTTCCAGGAGATAGTTGCGGTACGCGAACACCGGGAAGGCACGGGTGGACGCGTCGGCGGGGATGGCTTCGAGCACGCTGGTCTCGGTATAGCTGTCCCGCAGGAAATACTCAATTAACCGGGAAATCTCGTCCGCATTGGAGAAAGCTCCGATTCTCAGGAAGGCAGCATTGCCGAAACGGTCGATGATGACCGTGGTGGGAATCCCGGCCGCCTGTGTATAATCGGACAGTTCGCCGCCCTCGTCCCGCCCCATGGCAAAGGGAATGCCATGGTTCACCCGGTATTCCTCAATGACTTCCAGGGTGTCCGAGCCTTCGCAGGAAAGGGCGATGAAGGCGACCCGGTCACCGTATTTTTCATACGCTTCGCTCAGGTCCGGAAATTCGCTTTCACACGGCGGGCACCAGGTTGCCCAGATGTTGAGCAGCACCGCGTCGTGATCCTTCAGCGCTTCGGACAGGGTAAAGGTATTTCCCTGGGTGTCCGCTGCCGTGAAGTCGGGGAACGGTTTCCCCAGAATCGTGCTTTCCTCTTCCGCCGCGGCCGTGCCAAGGAACAGCACCGCCAGCGCGAGCAGGAACAGAATCAGTGTTTTTTTCATTCTTTTACTCCTTTTCTCTATTCCGCGGCAGGCCGCATGACCTTGCGGCGGCCGCTTTTTCATTATATGCCCGATGTTCCGAAAGAACAACAGACAAAAATGCAACGAAGGACCGGGAGGCTTTATTCCATGACAGGAAGGTGAAAATATGGTATGATGGTTCCTGCATGAACCGGGGAGAGAAGCCCGGAGGCCATCTGAAAGGAAACGGACAAGAGATGAGATATCAGGTCAACGGAAATACGGAAGGCATCCGGGATTCGATGCTGGCCCGGCTGGAGAGCCTGTACAGCCTGGAACTGGAGAGCGGGAGCTTTCTTCCCCGGGAGCTGATGAAGCTGCTGTCGGAGTGCTCATGCGCCGTGAACCGGGAGATCGCCGTATATCTGACGCGGGACGGAGAGATCGTGAACGTTTCCGTCGGGACGGACTGCGATGTGGAACTGACGGATTACCGGCTGCGGCGGAACACAAGCCGGCTGAGCATGGTGCGCTGCGTGCATACCCATCCGGACGGGGACGGGCGCCTGAGCGACGTGGATCTGAGCGCGCTGAAGATCTTCCGGTATGACGCGATGACCGCGGTGGGCGTGAAAGACGGGGAACCCACCTTTGTCCAGACGGCCTTCCTCGGCGAACAGGAGAATATCGTGGCGGAGGAGCCGGTCCGCTGGTACCGGGTACCGGACGCGGCCTGGCTGGCACAGATCGAAGCCAGCGACGCGCTGGTAGGCAGGGAGGAAGCGCAGGCTGTTTCCGAGGGCCGGGAGAAGGCTGTGCTGATGGGGATTGAGAGCCGGGAATCCCTGGAGGAACTTGCCCGGCTGGCGGAAACCGCCGGGGCAGAGGTGGTCGGGAGTTTCCTGCAGAAGCGGGACCGGCCGGACAGCGCGATGCTTATCGGCAAAGGACGGGCGGAAGAACTGGCCCGGGACTGCCAGGCGCTGGAGGCGGACGTCTGCATCTTTGACGAGGAACTGACGGGCATCCAGGCGAGGAATCTGGAGGAGACGCTGCGGATCAAGGTAATAGACCGGACGACACTGATTCTGGATATTTTCGCGCAGCGGGCATCCAGCGCGGAGGGCAAGCTGCAGGTTGAGCTGGCGCAGCTGCAGTATCGCAGCGCCAGGCTGATCGGCCTGGGGTTCGTCATGAGCCGGCTGGCCGGCGGGATCGGTACCCGGGGCCCCGGCGAAAGCAAGCTGGAGATGAACCGGCGCCGCATCCGGGAACGGATCACAGAGCTGCGCAGGCGGCTGGACGAGCTGGAGAAACAGCGGGCGATCCGCCGCCGGAGCCGTGAACGGAACGAGATTCCGGTGGTGGCGCTGGTGGGATATACCAACGCGGGAAAGTCCACGCTGCTCAACGCCCTGACCGGGTCGGACGTATACGTGGAGGACCAGCTGTTCGCAACGCTGGACGCGGTATCCCGGCGCATGGAGACGGCGGAAAAAACACCCTATCTGCTGACGGACACCGTGGGATTCATCCGGAAACTGCCGCATACGCTGATCAGCGCCTTCCGGTCCACGCTGGAGGAAGCGGCGCTGGCGGACCTGCTGGTCATTGTTTCGGACGGCACCAGCGGAGAAATGGCAGCCCAGCATGACACGGTGGAGCAGGTGCTGGAAGAGCTCGGCGCGGGGGACCGGAAACGGATCGAAGTCATCAACAAGTGCGACGAAGCGGATCCGCCGCCTGCTTTTCCCGGAGCGATCCTGATCTCCGCGAAGACGGGAGACGGCCTGGAGGAGCTGAAACACGCGATTGCCGCTGCCCTGCAGGAGAGCACGGCTCCGGTGACCTTCCTGATTCCTTTCAGCCGCTACGGGATCCTGTCGGAGATTCACAGCCTGGGCCGGGTGATTACGGAAGAGCATACGGAAAACGGCACGGAAATTACCGTCATGCTTGCCCGTGAGGATACGGAACGGATTTTGCGGAAATACGGCCCGGAACTCCGGAAAGCATAAGAAGCCGCCTTATTTTTGCAGAAAGTCTTCCCGCTTCGGGGTGAAGACATCCAGCAGAACTCCCTTTTCCAGGCAGACGGTTCCGTGAACCAGCCCGCCCGGAACAACGATGGAATCCCCGGGACGCAGGACAGCCGATTCCTCTTCCACCGAATAGCGGAAGGAGCCGGAGAGCACGTAGCTCAGCTGTGTATGCGGATGCGTGTGCGGAGCGCCTTCGGCGCCGGCCTCGAAGGCGACTTCAACCGCCATCAGCGCGTCGTCATACGCGAGAATCCGCCGCTCTGTTCCGCCGCCCAGCGGAAGCCCTGCCGTGTCCTGATGAAACCGAACAATTCCTTTCATTTCCATTCACCTCCGGTTTTTATTTGCATCGATCCGGACCGAGCCGGTTCCGGATGAAAGCCCACACTTCCTCATCCGCCACGGCGGTCTGACCGTCCGGAAGCAGGAACGCTTTTGCCGCCGCCACATACAGATAAATACAGCCCTTTTTCCGGAAGGCCTTCTGAACGGAGCTCCACTCCATTTCCAGCGGATCTTCCTTTTTCTGATTGTTTTCGACGCGGATGCCGTTCTCCCGCAGGGTTACGGTATATACCGCCCGGGGGGATTTCAGCCCGCACCGCAGCGCCTGCATGTTTACCTGGCTGAGAAAACTGCCCACATAGACGATGGGCAGGCCGATCCCGATGACCAGCAGCACGGCGGCGATCATTCCGGACTGCGCCTTCCGGGCCAGCAGGGCAGCAAAGGCAAAGACGATCAGGATCAGGGAGAACACCGCGGGCCGCACCCATTTCCTGCGCAGGCGGAACATGTCAAAGCGCGCGAAGCGCTTAAAGGTTTTTCCGTCCAGCCTGACGGGAATGACAATTTCTTTTTCGGATTCCATCGGTCATTCCTCGCTTTCCTGTACTTCTTTCCGGCTGCCGGGCCGGACCTGGGCGGCAAGGTCGCCCGGGGAAAAGCCGTACCGCCGGCGGAAAGCGCGGTAGAACGCGCTGTAATCCGTAAAACCGCTGACGTAGCCCGCGTGCTGGACGCCGTATCCCTGGCGGATCAGCGCGTGCGCGGACTCCAGGCGCTTCCGGCGGATATAGTCTCCGGGCGTCATCCCGGCGATGCGCTTGAACTGCCGAGTCATCGTATTCTTGTCCATGAAGAAGCGCTGTGCCAGCCCGTTGACGCTCAGCGGCTCCCGGTAATGGGCATTGATATACTCGTGAACCTTCATGATTTCCCCGTACCGCACGCCGGGCTGCTCCTGCTCTGTGGTCCGCTGATTCAGCACCCGGCTGATATGGATCAGCAGCTGGGACAGAATCAGGTGACAGAGGTACTGGCTGTCAGCGTCCCCGCGGCTGCGTTCATACAGCAGGGAATACAGCAGGCCCAGAATGACCTGATACGTATCTTCCTCCGGAACAATCAGGTGCCTGTCCTGCAGGTTTTCGCTGATGGTACCCAGCGTACTCGGCAGGAAAATGGAAAGGGAAGAGATGAACTGCGGATTCATCCACAGAACGATCCGCTCCAGTTCCCGGGGCGGCCCCTCAAATTCGGGCCAGTGCATCTCCCCGGGCCGGACAATCAGCAGGCCGGCTCCGGGGCGCAGCGCATACTGCAGGTTTTCGACATGGTAGATAAACTCCCCGGACAGCAGGCAGTACAGCTCGTAAAAGTCATGGCGGTGAGGCGGAACATTGTATGTGGCGGAGTCGCAGTAATGATAGATCTCGATATCGTCCCTGCTCATATTTTGCAATATATTGAAGGCAGAAATATAGGCGTCCGCCATGCCATTCACTTCTTTCAACAATGATTTCAACTGATATTATACATAGAATGATGTTTTTTGCAATCTATTTGTTTGTTCCCGCCATGTACAATCCGGAGAAAGAATGGTTAAATATTGCTATCAGAGGATGAGATCATCCTAAATTGAATAAGGAGGCATTCCCCATGAAGAAACTGCTTGGAATCGTACTCGCTCTGGCTCTGCTGCTGAGCTGCACCGCCGCGCTGGCGGATGACCCGATCACCCTGACCTACGCGGAAGTGAACCCCCTCGACGGGACGATCGTCGGCGAAATGGCCAAAGGCTTCAAAGCCAAGGTGGAAGAGCTGTCCGGCGGCAGCGTTATCATCGACATTCAGGCCGGCGGCGTGCTGGGCTCTGAAGACCAGATCCTGGACAACCTGCTGGGCGGCGGCAACATCACCGATATCAGCCGCATTTCCGCTTTCGCTCTGACCCAGTACGGCTGTGACAAGGCGAAGCTCCTGTCCATCCCCTACACCTTCGTGAACGAAGAGCATTTCTGGAATTTCGCCGCCAGCGATCTGGCGCAGGAATTCCTGCTTGAGCCCGAAGAACTCGGCCTGGGGCTGCGCGGCCTGTGCTACGGTGAAGAAGGCTTCCGTCACTTCTTCTTCAAGAACGAAGTGAAGAGCATTGATGACCTGAAGGGCCTGAAGATCCGCGTTTCCTCCGACCCGGTTATGACCGGTATGGTTACCAACCTGGGCGCCGCGGCTACCACCGTTGCTTTCACCGAACTGTATTCCGCCCTGAACACCGGCGTGGTGGACGGCGCTGAGCAGCCCACTGCCAACTATCGCTCCAACGCCTTCCAGGAAGTTGCTCCTTACCTGCTGCTGGACGGCCACACCCTCGGCGCGCTGCAGATCATCATCACGGATGCTGCCTGGGCGAAGCTGAACGAGGAACAGCAGGGCTGGATCATGGAAGCTGCCAAGTACGCTTCCCAGGTCTGCCGCGAGAAGGTCGCCGAGATCGAGGCGCAGACCTTCGAACTGCTGAAGCAGGACGGCGCCACCGTGATCGAAGTGGAAGACAAGGCTCCCTGGGTCGAAGCCTGCCAGCCCACCATCCAGGAGAACACCGCGGCGCAGGCCGAGCTGTATCAGCAGATTCTGGATATGCAGTAATCCTGCAGGAACATGCTGCGTGACAGCATAACCTGCCGGGCGCAGGGGAAGCCCCTGCGCCCCTTTTTTCCATCTTCTTTCACGAAAGGAGCACACAGCGCATGCCTGCATTTTTCCGCGCGGTTGAGAAGCTGAAACCGGTTTACGACTGGACATACAAGATTGTGATGTTCATCTGCAAACTGCTGCTGATCGGCGATATTCTGGTGACCGCCTGGTCAGTTGCCGGGCGGTACATCCCGTTTATTTCGGACCCTCACTGGAGTGAGGAAATCGTGCTGACATTCATGGCCTATATGGCGGTGCTGTCAGCGACGCTGGCGATCCGGAAGCGGGCTCACATCCGTATG
This sequence comes from Clostridia bacterium, assembly GCA_017541105.1. GTDB lineage: Bacteria > Bacillota > Clostridia > Christensenellales > Aristaeellaceae > Aristaeella. Next base: position 72,354 of record JAFXZS010000010.1, on the reverse strand, counting down.
ACCGCGTTTGACAAGTATCTGCCGAAAAAGGTCCTGATGGTGTCGGATCTGATCGCGGATATCGCGGTACTGGCACTGGGCGTGGTTCTGGTCATATTCGGAATCAGGTTCTGCAATTCGCCCATTGCCGTCCGTGCCAAGTACGCCTCCCTGCCCACGCTGAGCAAAATCTGGCAGTATCTGCCGATTCCCATCGCCGGTGTGGGGATGATCGTTTTCGAGCTGGAACAGGTCTTCCAGCATATTGAAGCGTTCTTCAAAAAAGAAGAGCAGAAGGAGGCGGTATAAGCATGGATGCTGAAACTTTATCCACGATCATTCTGCTCGGCAGTTTCCTGATCATGATTCTGATGCGCTTTCCGATTGCCTATGCCGTCGGGATTTCCACGGTCCTGTGCATGATTTCCATGGGGCAGAACCTTGTTTCCCTCCCGCAGCAGATGGTCAAGGGCGTCTGGTCCTTCTCCCTGATGGCCGTTCCTTTCTTTATTACAATGGGTGTACTGATGGGATCGGGCGGAATCTCGGAGAAACTGATTGCGCTGGCCAACTCGCTGGTGGGCTGGATGCGCGGCGGCCTGGCGCAGGTGAATATTGTGGCGTCCTACTTCTTCGGCGGCATTTCCGGTTCCGCCGCCGCGGACACCGCTTCCCTGGGTTCCATTCTGATTCCCATGATGGTGGACGAAGGCTATGATACGGATTTTTCCACCGCCGTCACCATCACCTCCTCCTGCGAGGGGCTGCTGGTTCCCCCGAGCCACAATATGGTCATTTACGCGACCACCGCCGGCGGCGTGTCCGTAGGCGCCCTGTTTATGGCCGGGTATCTGCCGGGAGCGCTGCTGGCGATCGCCCTGATGGTCGGGTCCTATATCCTGGCCGTCAAGCGGAACTATCCCAAGGGCGAACGCTTCTCCATCATGAACTTTGTCCGGCAACTGGGGAAATCCATCTGGGCGCTGCTGGCGGTGCTCATCGTGGTGGTCGGCGTGGTCGGCGGTGTCTTTACCGCGACGGAATCCGCTGCCATTGCAGTCATCTATTCGCTGCTGGTATCGGTCTTTGTCTATAAGGGACTGAACTGGAAGGGTGTCTGGAAGGGGCTGGACAACTGTATCGAAACGCTGGCGATCGTGCTGATTCTGATCGCCATGAGCGCGGCCTTCGGCAACTGCCTGACCCTGCTGCATGTGCCGGCCAAGGCGGCCGCGCTGATTACCAGCATCTCCAGCAGCCCGGTTGTGGTCATCCTGCTTCTGAATCTGATCCTGCTTATCCTGGGCATGATCATGGACATGGCGCCGATCATCCTGATCGCGACCCCCATCCTGCTGCCCGTGGCCACCAGTGTAGGCCTGCACCCGATTCAGTTCGGCATCATGGTTGTGCTGAACTGCGGGATCGGCCTGCTGACGCCGCCGGTCGGCGCCGTCCTGTTTATCGGCTCGGCGGTGGCCAAGCGCCCGATGGAAAAGGTCGTCCGGGCCACGCTGCCGTTCTATCTCTGCATGCTGGCCGCACTGCTGCTGATCTCATTTATTCCGGCAATCAGCCTGTGGCTGCCGCAGCTCACGGGAGCCCTGTAACAGGGAACACAATCCCCTGAATACCTGAAAAAACATACCGGAAGTCCGAAGGGGAGAAGGGAATCCCCTGTTCCGGTATGCCGATGAAGGAGTGTACGTATCAATGAAAGTGAATCTTGAATCCCTCCGGGACAGGGCCGGCTGGGAACGTGCCGGCGTCCGGCTGCCGGGGTACGATGTCGAGCTCATGCGGAAAAAGACGGATCTGGATCCGCTGTGGGTCCATTTCGGCGCGGGCAATATTTTCCGGGCGTTCATCGCCGTGCTTCAGCAGCGCCTGCTGGACGCGGGGCTGTCGGACCGGGGCATTATCGCCGCGGACACGTTTGATGTGGATAACATCCGGATGATCTACGGCGGGTATGATAACCTGACCATGAGCGTAACCCTGAACGCGGACGCCACAATTGACAAGGAAATCGTCGGGTCCGTTTCAGAGGCCCTGGTGGCCCAGCCCGCGGAAAAGGAAGACTATGCACGCCTGCTGAAAGCCTTTGCCGCGCCGTCCCTGCAGATGGTCAGCTTTACCATCACCGAGAAGGGATATGCCCTCCGGCAGATCAACGGCAGCTATCTGAAGACGGTCGAGGAAGATCTGAAGAACGGTCCGGACCAGGCACGCCACGCGATGACCATCGTTACGGCCCTGCTGTTCCACCGGTATCAGAACGGGCGGAAACCGCTGGCCGTCGTAAGCATGGATAACTGCAGCCATAACGGGGAAAAGCTGCAGAGCAGCATCCTGGAGATCGCCCATGCCTGGCATGCCAACGGTTTCGTGCCGGAGAGCTTCGTTGCCTGGCTGTCGGACAGGACACAGGTATCCTTTCCCTGGAGCATGATTGACAAGATCACCCCCCGGCCCGCGCCGGAGGTGCAGAAAATGCTGGAGGAAGCCGGAATTGAGGGCATGGCGCCGATGGAAACACCCCGCGGCACCTTTGTGGCGCCGTTTGTCAACGCTGAAAAGGCCCAGTATCTTGTCATTGAGGACCAGTTTCCCAACGGCCGCCCGCCGCTGGAAAAAGCCGGCGTATACTTTACGGACCGGGACACCGTGAACAAGACGGAACGCATGAAGGTGACCACCTGCCTGAACCCGCTGCATACCGCGCTGGCGGTCTACGGCTGCCTGCTGGGCTATACCCTGATCCGGGAGGAGATGAAGGATGAGGATCTGGTCCGGCTGATCCGGCGCCTGGGATACCAGGAAGGGCTGCCGGTGGTGACGGATCCGGGTATTCTCAGCCCCAAAGCCTTTATCGATGAAGTCATGGAAGAGCGCCTGCCCAATCCCTTCATGCCGGACGCGCCGCAGCGCATCGCGACGGATACGTCGCAGAAGGTGGGCATCCGCTTCGGCGAGACCATCAAAAGCTATCTGGCGGAAAACCGCTCCATGGATCAGCTGGTCGCGCTGCCGCTGGCCATTGCCGGCTGGCTCCGCTATCTGCTGGGGGTGGACGACCAGGGGAATGCCATGCCGCTGTCCGGGGATCCGCTGCTGGAGGAGCTGCGCGCCCTGCTGGCCGGCATCGAGCTGGGAAAGCCGGAAACCTGCGGGGACAGGCTGCGCCCGATCCTGTCCAATCCGATGATCTTCGGCAGCGATCTGACGGCCTGTCCGCTGGGGGACCGGATTACAGGATACTTCCTGGAAGAGATCCGGGGCCCCGGAGCGGTCCGGGATACGCTGAAGAAGGTTCTGAACAGCTGAAAGGAATCCAAAAAACGCCGGGGCAGTGCGCAAACTGCCCCGGCGCTTTTGCGGTGCGTCCGCCGGCGGAAAGGACACAGCCGCAGGCAGGTACCCGCCGTGAAACGGGGAAAACGGGCCAGGCCGAACGGCCTTATTTCAGGATTTCCAGAAGGTTCGCACATTCGTACCCATGCGCGGCAGCAACGTTTCTGTTGGTAAGCTGCCCCAGGTACGTGTTGACGCCGGAACAAATGACTTCGCTTCTGCGGCAGGCATCTTCCAGCCCCGCTGCCGCGATTTCCAGCCCGTAGCGAACGGTCGCGTTGGTCAGGGCGATGGTGCTGGTCCGCGGGACGGCACCGGGCATGTTGCCCACACAGTAATGCACCACGCCGTCCAGCTTGTACACCGGATCGTCATGGGTGGTGACATGGGAGGATTCGCCGCAGCCGCCCTGGTCAATGGCCACATCGACGAAGACCGCGCCGTCCTTCATTTCCTTCAGGTACTTCTGCTTGAAGAGCTTGGGGGTGGAGCCGCCGGGAATCAGCACGGAACCGATGACCAGGTCCGCGTCCTTCAGCACGCGCTCCACATTGCTGTCATTGGAGACCAGCGTCTGGATATGGGCGCCGAACATGTTGTCCAGTTCCTCCAGCCGCTTCAGGCTGATATCCAGGATGGTGACATTGGCCCCCATGCCCACGGCGATTTTGCAGGCGTTCATGCCGACGGTGCCGCCGCCGAGAATGACGACATTGGCTTTCGGGGTTCCGGGCACACCGGCCAGCAGGATGCCTTCCCCGCCGAATTTCTTTTCCAGATACTTGGCGCCTTCCTGAATGGAGAGGCGGCCGGCAATCTGGCTCATGGGGGCCAGCAGCGGCAGGGAACGATCCTTTTCCTGCAGGGTTTCATACGCTACCGCATTGACCTTTCCCCGCAGCAGCGCGTCCATCTGCTGCTTATCGGCAGCCAGATGGAGATAGGTGTACAGGATCAGACCTTCCCGGAAGAGGGGATATTCGCATTCCAGCGGTTCCTTGACCTTAACCATCATATCCACGAGATGCCAGACATCCGCGGGATTGTCGATCAGGGAGGCGCCTGCCGCCACATATTCACTGTCGGAGAAACCGGAGCCGATGCCGGCGCCCATTTCGATATATACATGATGCCCGGCGGCAATATAGGCCCGCACGTTATCCGGGGTCAGGCCGACACGGAATTCATTGTTCTTAATCTCTTTCACGCAACCGATTTTCATTGGGAACCATCCTTTCGTTATTTCATTCAGCCCGAATCTTTTTCATTATGTATTACGGAAAAAACGGATACAAGTTTTTTTTCTGTGCAAAAAAGCTACCGGTTTTTCGCTCCGTCCTTCTGCCGCTGCGCCAACAGCCAGGCCAGGATATGCACGGCCTGCTGAAAGCGGCCGGAGGAGATCATGTCTTCAATTTCATCCGCAGTGTGCTTCTGTACCTTCAGCAGTTCCATATCATCCAGCTTCTGGCCGGATGCCGGACGGCAGTTTTTTGCCCGGAAGATATAAGCGTAGTTGTCCGACAGGGTCGCCTGGGCCGGCACGGTCAGCAGGTGTTCCCAGCTGTCCGAGACGAACCCGGTCTCCTCCTGCAGTTCCCGCCGGGCAGCCGCAAGCGCGTGCTGTGTCCGGGATTCCGGATTCGCGTCCATCAGCTCAATGCCGCCGGCGGGGAACTCGGTGGTAACCTGCCGCAGCCCCTGGCGGAACTGGCGGACGCACAGGAAATCTCCGCCTTCGTCGGAAGCGACGATGACGGCGTAATCCCGGCGGGTATAGCTGTAATAGGGCTCAAAGACACGCCCATCCGGGAAACGGTAAGCGGAACGGCGGAAATCGATCCACTGGTCCTGCACCAGATGCTCGCAGCGGATTTCTTCACAGACAAGGTTTTCTTCAGACATAGCGGGCTCCTTTCGGCTTCCGGCCGTATGACGGCTCTGCGGACAGTTTACCACAGAAACAGGCCGGAAGAAAGATTTTGGAGATTTCCCGGAAAAGAGCCGCAGAGTGCTTGCCAGCATGCACCTGATAGGGTATAATATCAGAAATGCAACAGCACAGCAGGCAGGGAGGGATCGGTGTGGAAGAGCAGTTCAACACCATGAAGCACAATCCGATTGTCGGAACCGGGAATGAGGCGCAGGATATTCTGATGTACGTATATCAGGCCCTGCAGGTCAAAGGATATGATCCGGTGGATCAACTGGTCGGCTATATCATAACCGGAGACCCCACCTACATTACCAGCTACAACGCCGCCCGAAGCCTGATCGGCCGGGTGGAGCGGGATACCCTGCTGGAGGAGCTGGTTCGCTCCTATATCGAAACGCACTGATCGGACAGGCGGCGCCCAAGGCGGCATCGCCTTCCTTTTTTGCGGATTTTCTGTTTTGCGGAAGAATTTCGGGAAGGAACCGGAATGAAGCTTCGTTCATATCATTGAAAAGCCGGGTGAGACAACGCCCCGGAAGGAAAGGAAGAGGAGACATGAAAAGAAAACTGGCGGCGCTGATGGTACTGTGCATGATCTGCCTGCTGGCGGCTGTGCCGGCGCTGGCGGCGGACGTCTTTATGTATGAAGACAGGACCATGACGCTTTTTGAGGGAGATGAGGGCTATCCCGTGATTCTGCGGGACGGTAAGTTTGATACGGACGGAACCATCTCCTATACGGTGAACAATAAGAAGATCTGCTCGGTGGACAGCGACGGCACGATTCACGCGCTGGCCCGGGGCACGGCGATCGTGACGGCGTCCCTGAACCGGAACGGGAAGCTGCTGAAGAAGACTTCCATCCAGATCACCGTATCCCGCCGGGTGACGAAGGTGACGCTGAGCACCAAGAACCTGCAGGTGTACGAACCGGATGACGAGTACATCCTGGAGCTGCTCGGCCTTACCCAGGAAGCAGCGGATCCGGCGGAAACCGTGAATCCGGACGGCCTGGAGCCGGATGAGACCCAGGAACCGGACGGGACGGAGGATCCGTTTATCCTGACGAACCGGGTGATCGTTCTCCCCGCGGGGAAGAGCGCGCTGCTGAACGCGGTATGCACGCCCGAGGACGCCACCAACCGGAAGATCCTCTTCGAAACGGATGACGTAGGTGTGGCCAAGATTGTCAACGGCAAGGAACTGAAGGGTGTGGAATGCGGCGAGTGCGACCTGACGATCAGCAGCGTCCAGAATCCGGAAGTGACCGAAACCTTCCATGTGCTGGTCATCGAACCGGTGAAGAAGATTACCGTTGACGCCCCCTTCAAGAGCGTTTCCGCCGGCGGAAGCATGCAGCTGGATGCGGTGTTTACTCCGGATACCGCCACGATTCAGAAGGTGACCTGGACCTCCCGGAACCCGAAGATCGCCACCGTGGATGAGGACGGCGTGGTGACCGGACTGACCAAGGGCCGGGTGACCATTGACGCCAAGGCGGCGGACGGATCCAATGTGGTGGGCAGCGTCGTGCTGAACGTGACCCAGGATGTGACAGACATTGTTGTCGGCCAGTATGATGTGACGGTGGCCACGGGACGGAGTGTGCAGCTGAAGGTCAACGTGCTGCCCCAGAGCGCCAACGACCGGTCTGTGACATGGACCTCTTCCGACGAAAGCATCGCCACCGTGCGCAACGGCCAGATTACCGGCCGGCGGGCAGGTGAATGCTACGTTACCTGCACCAGCAATTCCAATCCCGATATCAGCGCCGATGTGGCGGTCAGCGTGATTCAGATGGTGACGAAGATCACCTTCCAGACAGCGCCGGGGCTGTCTTTCCCCGTGCATACCAGCCAGCAGCTGGACTGGGAGGTGTACCCGGAGGACGCGACAATCAAGGATGTCACCTTCAGGAGCCTGTCGCCGAAGATCGCCACGGTGGATCAGAACGGAATGGTCACCGCTGTCAGCCGCGGCCAGGCGAAGATCGTGGCGACCGCCAAAGACGGATCCGGCCGCCAGGGGACTTATGTGGTGAACGTGACCCAGCCGGTGGAAGGGATTGAGCTGTCCGCGGATACATACTATGTACAGCTGGACGGCACGCTGGACATCCGGCCGACGATCCTGCCGAAGAACGCGAGCAACCAGCGGGTGCACTGGAGCAGCAGCGATACTTATACCGCCTCCGTCCGCACCGCCGGTACGAATACCGGCCGCGTGACCGGACAGCGGGAAGGATCCGCGACCCTGACCGCCACGACCGAGGACGGCGGATATACCGCCACCACGGAAGTCCTGGTAGACGACTTTAACGGCGCGGTCAAGGTGGAGAGTTCCTGGATCGACAAGAACAACAAGATCAAGCTGTCCATGTGGAACACCAGCAACCAGACAGTCCGTGCGGTTTACTTTACCGTGAAGTGCTACGATACGCAGGGGTATGAGATGGTTTGCAACAAGGACGGGGAGAGCACGTTCTTCGAGGGGAGCTATCCCATGGAGCTGCAGCCCGGAGACCGGACCATGCACGGCAGGTTCAATTTCAACGGCTATGAGGAACCGGGAACCCTGGGCTATGTGATTGTGACAGTAACGGGATTCGAATTTGACAACGGACAGAAGTGGATGATTCCCGAGGATGACCGTGTCCCCTGCCAGTCCATTTTCTCCGACCATTACGGGGAGCCTGCTTCCCGGCCGGAGACCGACGAACCTGAAGACGATGATGACGATAACAATGTTCTGAAGGAGGACGGAATAGGCTGACATGGCGGACCTGGTGGTAATCGGCGGGGGGCATGCCGGCTGTGAAGCGGCGCTGGCCTCCGCCCGGATGGGTATCGATACACTGCTGCTGACGCTGAACATGGACGGGATTGCGCTGATGGCCTGCAATCCCGTCATCGGCGGCTCCGCCAAGGGACATCTGGTACGGGAACTGGACGCGCTGGGCGGTGAGATGGGCCTGGCGATTGACGATACTTTTCTTCAAAGCCGGATGCTGAACATGGGGAAAGGCCCGGCGGTTCATTCCCTGCGGGCGCAGGCGGACAAGCAGGCATATCAGAACCGGATGCGGAAAGCCCTCATGACACAGGAGCACCTGACGGTGCGCCAGGGGGAAGCCGCATCCATCGAAACAGAGAATCAGAAAGTGGTGGCTGTGACTACGGCGACCGGCGCGAGAATTCCCTGCCGGGCAGTGGTTGCAGCCACCGGCGTGTATCTGAAGGGAAGCATCATTATCGGAGAGCACCGGCATGACGGAGGGCCCCAGGGCCTGATGAACGCTTCGCTGCTGTCCCGCAGCCTTTCGGATCTGGGATTTGAGCTCCGCCGGTTCAAAACGGGCACTCCTGCCCGGGTGGATGTACGGACGGTGGACTTTGACGAGATGCAGGAACAGAAGGGAGACGAACCGGTGGTTCCCTTCTCCTTTCTGACGGACCGGAAACTGGAGAATACCTACAGCTGCTACCTGACCTGGACCACGCCGGAGACCCACCGGATTATTCTGGACAATCTGGACCGGGCTCCCCTGTACAGCGGAAAGATTCACGGGATCGGACCCCGCTACTGCCCCAGCATTGAGGACAAGGTGGTCCGGTTCGCGGACAAGGAACGGCACCAGATCTTCCTGGAGCCGGAGGGGAAGGAGAGCCGGGAATGGTACGTGCAGGGCATGTCCACCTCCATGCCGGAGGATGTTCAGTGGGCTATGTACCGGACCATCCCGGGACTGCGCAGGTGCGAATTTACCCGGCTCGGATACGCCATCGAATACGACTGCATCGACAGCCTGGAACTCAGGCCCACACTGGAAAGCCTGCGAATCAGCGGACTGTTCTTTGCCGGGCAGATCAACGGAACCAGCGGATATGAGGAGGCGGCATGCCAGGGCTTGCTGGCCGGCATGAACGCGGCATTGCGGATCCAGGGACGGGAACAGGTGCTGCTGACCCGGGACCAGGCTTATATCGGCGTCCTGACGGATGATCTGACCACCAAGGGGACGGACGAACCCTACCGGATGATGACATCCCGGGCGGAGCACCGGCTGTATCTGCGGCAGGACAACGCGGACCTGCGGCTGACGGAAATCGGCTTCCGTGCCGGCCTGGCTTCGGAGGAACGGCTGGAGCGCATGCGCCGGAAACGGGAGGAGGCGGAGCGCCTGATACACGCGCTGCGCACAACCCGCTTTGCGCCGGGGGAAGCGCTGAACAGCTTCCTGCGGGAGAAGGGACAGCCGGAGACGGCCGGATCCCTAAACGCGGAGGAACTGCTGAAACGGCCGGAGATTCACCTGGCAGACCTTCAGGCGCTGAAACCGGAGTGGCGGGAGGTATCCCCGGCCGCGGCGGAGCAGACGGAGATTTCCGTCAAATACGCAGGTTATCTCGAAAAACAGCAGCACCTGATTGAGCAGGCCCGCCGCATGGAGGAGATGCTGCTGCCGGAAGATCTTCCGTATGAACAGATGGAGCATCTGCGGCTGGAAGCCCGGCAGAAGCTGGCGCGGCAGAAGCCGGTGTCCCTGGCAGCCGCCGGACGGATTCCCGGAGTCAACCCCGCGGATGTGGCCGTACTGACCGTCTGGATGGAAAAGCAGAGAAGGATGAAGGCGGAAGAAGAGAAGGCGCACGATTCATAAAGCGGATTCCGGTGCCGGCCGGCGGGACATTCTGAACAGGCAGGGAAGGAGAACAGGACATGCGCAGTATCTGTATCGATGATCACTGGACGTTCAGGCGGGGATTTCTGGATTCTCCCGCAATGCTGAAAACGGATCCGGGGACGGTGGTCCATCTTCCGCACGACGGCATGATCGGCACCCCTGTGACCGAAGACGCCCCTGCCCAGGCGGATATGGGATATTTTACGGGGGGAATCAGCAACTACACGAAAATGATCCGCATTCCGGAAGCATGGAGCCGGGACTGTGTACTGCTTCGGCTGGACGGGGCAATGATGAATGCCACGGTGGAAGTGAACGGATGCAAAGCGGGTGCGCAGCATTACGGATACGCGCCTTTCACAGTGGATCTGACCGATCTGATCAGCTTTGGCGCGGAAAACAGGATTACCATTCACGTCAACACGAGCATGCAGCCTAATTCCAGATGGTACACGGGATCCGGACTGTACCGCGGCGTTCACCTGCTTCACGGCCCCGGCGTTCATGTGGCTCCCGACGGCATTTTTGCCCGTACGCAGGAAATTACGGAGGAGTATGCTTTTATCCTCACGGAGGCGGAAATTCAGAACGAAACAGCGGAAAACAGGCTGGCGGAGGCGGAAGTGCTGCTGGTCCGGGAAGATTCGGAAGAAATCGCTGCCGCGGCGAAGCGGGTCATTTACATCCCTGCGCAGGGCAGGGAGACGGCCCGGATTTCCCTGAACGTTCCGAAACCTCTTCTGTGGGATGCGGAGCATCCGAACCTGTATCGTGCCAGGGTTCGGGTGAAGGATCTCGGCCGGTTCCGAACCCACTTTGAAAAGGATGAACCGGGCACGGCGGATGAAGCGGAGGTACTGTTCGGCATCCGGACGGTGGCAGCTGACGCGGTCCGGGGCCTCCGGATCAACGGCAAACCCGTCAAGCTTCGGGGCGGATGCCTCCACCATGATAACGGCCTGCTGGGAGCCGTTTCCCTGTACGAGGCGGAAGCCCGCAAAATACGGAAACTGAAGGAAACCGGGTTCAATGCAATCCGGACGACGCATAACCCGCCGTCCGCAGCGCTCATTGAAGCCTGCGACCGGCTGGGAATGTATGTCTTTGACGAGGCCTTTGACGCATGGGGAATCGCCAAGCGTGCCGGAGATTACAGCCAGTTTTTCAATGAATGCTGGGAGAGGGACCTGACTGCCTTCATCCGGCGCGACCGGTCCCATCCCAGTGTGATCCTCTGGTCCACCGGGAATGAGATTCCGGAGCGGGGCGGGCTGAACGGAGGATACGCGCTGGCTTCGAAACTTGCGGATACCGTCCGCAGGCTGGATGGCAGCCGGCCGGTCAGCAACGGAATCTGTTCCTTATGGAGCGGGTTGGACGATCAGACCGCGGAAGGCATGAACCAGGCACAGAACGCCGGGAATGAAGGCGCGGACTGCCTGTGGGAGAAGGTGACAGAACCCTTCACAAACGGATTGGACATCATAGGGTACAACTATATGGAAGATCTGTATGAGAAGGATCATGCAATGTTTCCGGAACGTGTGATACTCGGATCCGAAAACTTTCCGAAGGAGATCGGTTTTCGCTGGCCGCTGGTGGAAAAGCTTCCCTATGTTATCGGTGATTTTACCTGGACCGCGTGGGATTATCTGGGCGAAGCGGGGATCGGCAAGGCGGTGTATCTGAACCCGGGAGATCCGTTGCTTGAAAAAGGCCCATGGGCTCTGATGCCGCAGGTTGCATCGCCCTTCCCCTGGCGAACCGCGAACGATGCGGATTTTGATATTACCGGCAGGAAAATGCCCCAGGGCGCCTACCGCAGCGTTGTCTGGGGAAACCCGGAAACATTCCTGTATTCCTTCCCGCCGGACACATTCGGCAAAACGGAGCTGATCAGTCCCTGGGGTTTCCCGGCAGCGGTATCCGGATGGAACTACAGGGGATACGAGGGCAAACCGGTTGAACTGATCGTCTTCTCCGCCGCGGAGGAAGCCGAAGTGTTTGTGAACGGAAAATCCATCGGCCGGAAAACAGTAAGCCGGGAAAGGCCGCTGCCGCGGAGCGTACGGTTTGAGACAGTGTATACTCCGGGAACCGTGGAAGCGGTCAGCTATACCGGTGGGGCAGAAGTGAGCCGGACAGTACTGATGACTTCCGGCAATCCCGCAATGATTCGCCTGAAACCGGAAAAGACATGCATGAAAGCGGACGGGCATGACCTGATCTGCGTTTGGGCGGAAATCACGGACCGGGAAGGGAATCCGGTGCCGGATGCCGCGATTCCGCTTACGGCCCATGTCTCCGGGCCTGCTCTGCTGGCCGGTTTCGGCACCGGAAACCCGGTGACAGCCGAAGATTACACAGATGAGCAGACGACCAGCTACCAGGGAAGCGCACTGGCGGTGGTTCGCGCCGGATATGAATCCGGAGAGATCTGCCTGACGGTCTCCGGAGAGGGACTGCCGGAAACAAAGGCTGCCCTTGCCGCGGAATAAAGGATCCAAAAGGCACGGATGCCTTCTCCCTTACGGTGACTGCATCCGGATGAAAACAGACCCTATATGCTTCTGTCAGAGAATACAACGGGCGCACAATGCTGGCAGATACACACACTGCCTGATTGCACGTTGCATTAATTGATAAACAATGCCTTGCGGTGGGAATAACAGGTACTGTTAATAATCAGCATGGCGATGGGGGACAGGAATCAGGTCAATCATATATCCTGCGGGGCAGTTCGATGCCGAATTCCTGCGCGGTGCTTTCCAGAATGTCCAGCGCATGCTCGATCTGCTCAGGCTTGTGCTCGCTGATCACGCAGAAACGGAGGCGGGCCTTGCCCTTGGGTACGGCGGGATACATGGCGGGCGGTACGCTGACGCCCCGTTTTTTCAATTCATTGGACAGGAGCCAGGCATCCTCGTCCTTGCCGACGAGCACCGGGAGCACCGCGGTTTCCCCGGCCAGGCAGATATCCAGATGGCGGCGCTTCGCACTGTCGGCAAAGGCCTTGATGGCCGCGCGCAGATTGTCCATGATTTCCGGATGGCTCCGGAGGGTGCGGATGGCGGCCAGGGAACCGGCGGCCAGGGCGGGGGAGATCCCCACAGAGAAGACAAAGCCGGGCATGTTATAGCGCAGATAGTCGATCAGGCATTTCTTGCCGGCCAGATAGCCGCCGCAGGTTCCCAGGCCCTTGGACAGGGTACCGTACTTGATATCGATATCGTTGCCGTCCAGGTTGAAATATTCGTCCACACCGCCGCCGGTCTGGCCGATAACGCAGGCGCTGTGCGCTTCATCCACCATCAGGAAGCAGCCGTACTCCTTCTTGACCCGGACGAAATCAGGCAGCGGCGCGATATCGCCATCCATGCTGTAGGCGCCTTCAATGATGATCAGGACTTTTTCATAATAGGCCCGCTGGTTTTTCAGGATGCTTTCCAGAGCCGCCACATCACTGTGGGGGAAGGGCCGGGAAGTGGCGTCACTCAGCTTACAGCCCTGCTCGATGGAATTGTGGGCCAGCGCGTCGTAAAGGATCAGGTCGTTCTTGCCGCAGAAATTACCGACAAAGGTGACATTGGTGGAATGCCCGCCGACACAGACGATGGCATCCTCGGTGTGCTTCCAGTCGGCAATCTCCTTCTCCAGTTCCTTATGCACCATTTTTTCGCCAGCCAGCAGGCGGCTGCCGCTGGCGCTGGTGCCGTATTTGTCAATGGCAGCCTTGGCCGCGTCCTTGACTTCTTTCCGGCCGCTCATTCCCACATAGTTATAGCTGCCGAACTCGAGAATCTGCTTTCCGTCCACAATCCCCGTATCCAGGAGCGGGGACTCATGGCACACAAAGTAGGGATTGTCTCCATTGCCGACGAGCGCCTTCTGGCGTTCCATAAAGTGCAGGTATTCCGGAGAATCCTCAAAGCGGATCACAGGACGTACGGGGACGCGTTCCCGGGGCTTGCTGCCCGGGACGTTCCCGTTCAGAAGGTTTTCCACCACCTGGGCCATGCTGGCCACCGTGGCGCACTGACCGTATTCCTCGGCGGGGATCGTAATGCCCCATTCCTCTTCCGCTTTCAGGGCGATGCTCAGCACCTGCAGGCTGTCCCCCTGCAGATCCTCAATAAAGTTGGCGGTATCGGATATTTCCTTCTCCGGCATATCCAGTGCCTCGGCATACATGGCACGGACTTTGCGGCGGATCTCATCCTGCATGGCGGACTGATTCCTGGATTTTTCCGCCGCGGCCGCAACCTCCGCGCCTGCGCTCTGGGCACGCAGATCCAGCTCCCGGTAGATCAGCTCCTTTTCTTCGTACATGCGCTTGAGCTCAATACGCTTGACCTTGATTCCGCTGACCAGAGGGAGGTTCATGGGAGTAACCAGGGCGCGGTCCAGCTGCGCATACAGGGGCAGGCGCGCGTTGACGGCGGCCACCCGGCCTGCCAGACGGTTCAGGTAGTCCTGATCGGTATAGTTTTCACCGACGTTGAGCACCAGCACCACGTCTTCATTATTATCCCGCTTGTTGCGGGGGAATCCGACCACACAGATCTGTTCCACGCCGGAGAGAGCGGAGAAGGCATCCTCCAGATCATCCGGATAGACGTTTTCCCCGGATTCGTTGATGATGACATCCTTCAGGCGGCCTTTGATGGTGACACGGCCGGTTCTGTCCATGGCGGCCACATCCCCGGTGGGGAACCAGCCGCCGTCCAGCGTGTCAGGCGGAAGGACCTGCCCCTGCACCACGCGGCCGGAATGGATGACGTCCCCCCGGATCTGCAGTTCCCCGGTTTTTGCGCCGCTTTCCCCGGAAACCCGGTATTCGGCAGCCCCCAGCGCGGTCCCGACGGAACCGTTCAGCCGCTTGCGCAGGCTCATGGAGGTTTCAAAACCGTTGATGGCCGTCTCCGTCATGCCGTAGCCATTGACGGTATAGTATCCCAGGGCATTCAGCGTGCGCAGGGTTTCCATCGGGGTATGGCTGCCGCCGAGAATCAGCACATCGACTTCCGTGCCAAGCAGTTTCGTATCAATGCCGGCAAAGAGCCGTTTCTGCGCCAGGCGAAGACCGAAGGAAGGGGCAACGGACTGTATACCCAGGGAAAGCGTGGCGGATGCCCTGAAGAGCCAGCGCCGGAAAGCCTTTTCCTTCTTAACGCTCTTCTTCAGGGACTTGACGAGATTGTTGCCCACCAGCGGAACCACAATCAGCAGATTGGGCGGGAAATGGCGGCAGGCATTCATAATGGATTTCGGTGTCCGGTCCTGCAGATATACATTTGTGGCCCCGAGGAAAAGAACCAGCACGATGTTGGCCATGAAGCCAAGGACATGGTGGAAGGGAAGGAAGGCCAGCACCCGGCGGCCCCGGTTATCCGCATGGATGATCCGGGGATTGGCCTGATTGATCTGCAGGGAAGCCAGCGCCTGCTCACAGACCGCACGGCCGGAATAGGCGAAAATACGGCTGCGCCCTGTGGTGCCGCTGGTACACATGGCCACGTATTCGCCCCAGACAGGCTTGAAGCCGATTGCCCGCGGGGCATTGGCCACATCCCGGTAATCCACCTGGTGAATATCCCCGGTCAGCCCCCGGGGCTTCCTGGAAATGATTACCTTGCAGCCAGCCTCGTCCAGAAGGCCTTGCAGCATGCTGTCCGAAGCGGACGCATCCAGCAGAAGGACATTATGGCCGGAACGGATGGTCCCCCAGAAGAGGGAAGGCCAGTTCGGACAGGTGTCCACAGCCAGCGCGATCCAGCCGCCTTCCGGCGTTCCCGCCATCAGGAAAGCGGCAAAATCATCCGCCCGGCGAATCATTTCCTTATAGGAGAGGGATAATTCCTCATCCCCCTTCAGCCAGACGGCGGCCGGTGTATCCCCGTATTCCCGCATGACGTCAAAAAGCGCAGAAAACTGCTTGTCAGCTTCCAGCCGGGAGCTGACCTGGTGAAAATCCATGTTGCTCATGAGGGCCTCCTTCCAGATTGCAGGCTTGAGCATTTATTTCTGCGGGGCGGGGAGAAAAAATGACGTAAAATAATAATGCACCCGATGCCGCCGCATCGGCTCATTATATCACTTTTTTTCAATTGTGCATACTTTTTTCGCTTTCAGCGGATTACGGAGCATTTTCGGCATCCAGACGCTCGCTGCGCCAGGGCTCCGGGAGATTTTCCGGATCGGAATCCTCAAAGGGCTCATATTTCCGGAGGCGGAACATGCGGTAGATGACATCAAAGTGCGGATGCTTCCGCCAGCCGCCGCCGGTGGAGGTGGATACCTCGTCGATCCGGCAGTCCGGCAGGGCAGCCCGGAGCGCGGCCACCGCCTCCGGATCCGGCGCGTTCGGATCCTTGAAGTCACTCCAGTGAATCCACAGACGCTGCAGGCTTTTGATTTCCGCCAGCGGAGACAGATCCTGCACCCGGTTCCGGACCAGATTCAGATCCATCAGGTGATTCAGGCCGGAAAGGCAGGAGACGTCCGAAATATTGTTATGGAAGATTTCCAGATACTCCAGGTGCTCCAGGCTTGCGATGGGTGTGATATCCGTCAGGTTGCACAGGGCGACAATCAGCACCCGGAGCTCCGGCAAATCATACAGAAAATCCAGGTTTCCCACCGGATTATGCCCAATATCCAGCGCATACAGGTTGCGGCAGTAGCGCAATACGGAGAGCTGCTTATAGCCGTAAACCGGACCGCCTTCATTATACAGCGTGGAAAAGGCGGTATCGTCTGTCCGCAGCCGGCGGTCTCCGAAGGCGAGCGTGACGCCGAAATCCACCCCGGGGAATTTCTCATGCATTTCCGCAAAGAGTTTCTGACCGGGGGCTGTGGCGAACATATCCACCTGTTTCAGATTCGGCAGCTGTTCCAGAAATTCATAGAACTCCCTGTAATTGACGACACGCAGATCCCCCAGATCCACCGTTTCCGTTTCCCGGTCCACCGTGATTCCCTGATAGGTCACAGAGTCCGCCGCGGCGTTGCACACCGGGAGCCACAGCAGCAGAACCACCGCCCACAGTATCGCGCACAGGATCTTTCTCAAACGCATCCTATCACCTTCCGGCCTGGTTTTATGGGGAATCGGTTGTAAACATCGTCATGACCGGGAAATCTCTCCGTTTATCGGCATATTATAACATTTTTTTCCAGACATGGAAACCCACAAGATATAGTGACATCAGAGATTGTGCTTTCCCTGAAAGCGTGATAAAGTATAAAAGGTGGAAAAGACGCCATGGAAGAGGAGGAGCAGGAGAATGAAGATTCTGGTAACGGGAGGCGCTGGTTATATCGGCAGCCATACCTGCGTGGAGCTGCTGGAGGCCGGCCATGATGTCGTGATTGTGGACAACCTGTACAATTCCAGCCGCAAGGCGGTGGAGCGGATTGCGGAGATTACCGGGAAGACGCCGCTGTTTTATGAGACGGACCTGTGCGACCGTCCGGCGCTGGAGGCTGTTTTCAAGGCTCATTCCTTCGACGCAGTGATACATTTCGCGGGCTACAAAGCCGTGGGCGAATCGGTGCAGAAGCCCGTGGAATACTATACCAACAATCTGTACGGAACCCTGACCCTGACCGACCTGATGCGGCAGTACGGCGTGAAGAAGATCATCTTCAGCTCTTCCGCCACCGTCTACGGAGATCCGGCCTTCGTGCCGATTACCGAGGAATGCCCGAAAGGCGTCTGTACCAATCCCTACGGCTGGACCAAGTGGATGCTGGAACAGATCCTGACGGACATCCAGCGTTCGGATCCGGAATGGAGCGTCATCCTTCTGCGCTATTTCAATCCTATCGGCGCGCACCGAAGCGGAAAAATCGGGGAGGATCCCCGGGGAATCCCGAACAACCTTCTGCCTTACGTGGCGCAGGTGGCCATCGGGCGGCTGCCGGAGCTGGGCGTCTTCGGCAATGACTACGATACACCGGACGGCACCGGCATACGTGACTATATCCACGTAGTGGATCTGGCCCGGGGCCATGTGCAGGCGCTGAAAAAGTTCAGGGAGGAGCCGGCTGTCCGCGTCTATAACCTGGGTACGGGCCACGGTTACAGTGTCCTGGAAATCGTCCATGCCTTTGAACATGCCTGCGGCCATCCGATCCCGTATACCATCCGTCCCCGCCGTCCGGGCGATATCGCCGTCTGCTACTGCGACCCGGGCAAAGCCCTGGCGGAGCTGGGCTGGAAAGCGGAGTTTGGCATTGCCGAAATGTGCGCCGATGCCTGGAGATGGCAGACCATGAATCCGGAAGGTTACCGATAAGGGGGAGCAGTATGACGACATATGTTTGCGGACATCGGAACCCGGATACGGACTCCGTGGTCGCTGCCATTTCCTATGCCAACCTGTGCAACATGCTGGGCGAGAATGATTATGTTCCTGTCCGCCTGGGGCATCTGAATGATGAGACAGCCTTTCTGCTGAAACGATTCGGCTTCCAGCCCCCGGCGATGATTTCTTCCGTCCGGACCCAGATCCGGGACGTGGAGTTTGACCGCCCTCCCATGCTGGCTTCCAGCGTTCCCGTCAGCCATGCCTGGAACATGATGCTGGACTATCCGAACCTGAGTCTTCTTCCGATTATCAATGAAGATGAGACGCTCTTCGGCCTGGTAACGGGGACCAGTATCGCGGAAAACGATATGCGTTCCATCCAGACCCCCATTGTGAAGGATGTACCGGTTTTCAACGTGCTCAGCGCGCTGGAAGGGCATATCATGAACCGGGAAGAGGATATGTTCGATACGATCTCCGGAGAGGTGCTGATCGCACTGCCCGGCAACGGGGATCCCCTGCGGGGGATTGGGCCCGATTCTGTCGTGCTGTGCGGAAATCAGTCGGAAATCGTGGAGAAAGCGCTGGAGATGAAGGTGAACTGCGTGATCCTCTGCCAGTGCGATCTGGGCGAGAAATACCGGGGCACAGATTCGGAGACATGCATCATTTCCACCCCGCTGGATGCCTGGCGCGCCGTGCGCCTGCTGTATCTGAGCACTCCTGTGAGCCGGATTGCCCAGACGGCGGATATCCTTTCCTTCCATCTGGACGACTATCTGGACGATGTGCGGGAACTGGTGCTGAAAAACCGCCATCGCAGCTATCCGATCCTGAACAGCCAGGAGCAGGTTGTCGGAACCCTGAGCCGGTACCATCTGCTGCAGCCGCGGCGGAAGCGGATCGTTCTGGTGGACCATAACGAGCTGGGCCAGAGCGTCGCAGGCCTGGACCAGGCGGAACTGGTCGGCATTATTGATCATCACCGCCTCGCGGATGTGCAGACCGGATATCCTGTTTACATGCGCAATGAGCCGGTCGGTTCCACGAACACGATTATCGCCACCATGTTCCAGGAGCACGGCCTGATGCCCGGAGAAAAGCTTGCCGGCCTGATGGCTGCGGCCATTATCAGCGATACGGTCATGTTCAAGAGCCCGACGACCACGCAGCGGGACCGCCGCATGGCGGAGCGGCTGGCACGGATTGCCGGACTGGATCCGGAAAAGCTGGGGCAGGAGGTTTTCTCTGCCAGCTCTATGGACAAATCGGCGGACGTTCTGCTGAAAACAGATCTGAAGGAATTCCATCTCGGCGAACATTCCCTGATTATCAGCCAGATCACCACCATGGATTCCTCCTCGATGTTGCCGCGGAAGGAGGAACTTCTGGCTGAAATGAAGGAAATGAAGGACAACAAGAAGGCGGACATGGTGCTGCTGATGATCACCGATGTCCTGCGGGAGGGAACGGATCTTCTGTTCCAGGGGGAAGAGGAAGTCATCCGCCAGGCCTTCGGGCTCCGGGAAGTCGGGGCCAATCACGCGTTTATTCCCGGGCTTGTGAGCCGAAAAAAGCAGATGGTGCCTGCGCTGGCGCAGCTGTGGGGATAACCGGTGACTTGTCAAAGATTGGATTCACACATATAATAACTCCGGCAAAAAGGAGATGATGCGTGCAATGTGGCACATTGTATCGGATACCAGCTGCGACCTGTTTGCGCTGGACGGAGGGGAAGGCGTTTTTGATTTCGCGACGATTCCCTTCAGTATCCGGATCGGCAGCCGGGAGTATATTGACGATGAAAACATGGTTGTGGAGGAGATGCTGACGGCCAACGAGAACCATGCCGAGATGGCACAGACAGCCTGTCCTTCTCCGGAGGACTGGCGGAAGAAATTCGCGCCGGAAGGCCCGGTTCTGGCCTTCACGATTTCCAGCGCACTGAGCGGCAGCTACAACAGCGCGTGTACCGCCCGCACGATGATTCAGGAGGAAAACCCGGGCAAGCAGATTGCCGTGATTGACAGCAAATCCACAGGGCCGGAGGTCGCCATGCTGGTGCTGAAAGCCCGGGAACTGATCCTGGCCGGCAAAGGATTCGGGGAAATCGAAGCTGCCCTGAACCGGGAGGCGGAGAAGATTCATACAATTTTCGCCCTGGCGTCCTACCATAACCTGATCAAGGCAGGGCGGGTCAGCCGGCTGATCGGGTTTATCGCCGGACATCTGGGCTTCTGGGGGATCGGGGTCGGCAGTGATGCCGGTGAGATCGCCATCCGCGGGAAAGCACGGGGAGACAGGAGCATGATCCGCTTCCTGGTGGAAGAAATCCAGAAGACCGGCCTGGCCGGACGGGAAATCCGCATCAGCCACTGCCAAAACGAGAAGAATGCCTCCGCTCTGAAGGAGCTGCTGCTGAATACTTTTTCGGGAATTACGGTAACGCTGATGAAGACCCGCGGGCTGGACAGCTTCTATGCGGAACGGCGCGGGCTGATTGTCGGGTTCTGACAGACGGAAGGAGGGAAGCCTCATGGATGACAGAAAACAACTGAAGCTTGTGACCGGCTGCTGTCTGGCTGCTTATGCGTTCTTTGCGCTGATTTGCCTGGTGATGCATTTTTCCATCGCAGGGCTGCTGGCTTTCATCGGCGCGGTGATGATGACAGCCGGCCTGTTCGCCGGATCTCTGCAGAAACTGATCCCATGCGGCTTTGCGGCGGCAGCGCTGGCATACGTGATTGAGTTTGTCTGGTATCTGAGCCAGAGCATTTCACGGGGATTCCGGTGGTTTTATCTGCTGTTCCCGGTGCTGGCCTGCCTGCTGATGATTGCCATCTTCCTTTCCCTGCTGAAGATTACCCTGCATCCGGACCATTCGAAGGCCTGGGGTGCCGCAGTGACAGCCGCCGCTTTCGCGGTGATGCTGCTTGTGGTAGGTACGGCCTTTGCCGGCTATTTCAAGGGCGCCGGCGAAATGAATTATTTCGTTTTCCTGCAGCGGCTGGTGCTGATTCCGGCCGGCTGGTTCTTCGGCCTGACGATGGAAGGGGAGGAACCCCTGATGGTGATTGATCTGAGCTTTCTGAAAAAGAACGCCAGGGAAGAGGAACCGGGAGGCCAGGTGATCGGCTACACCCCGGACGGGAATCAGTACCGCCATCGCCGGCCTTCCCCCATGCCGGAAGAAAACCCGGAAAACACGGGAAAGGCTCCGGAAGGCTTTGACGCGGGCGATCCTTCGGAAGAGGCTTGATTCGGCAGCAGCTTTTCGTTCTCCCGGAGAATACCGGAGAACGCAGCACGGTATTTATTCCGTCCCTTTCTGATACAACGCTTCGAGCAGTTCCGGCGTGACGGATTTCTCGCTGTTATAGATAACTTCACCGTTCCGGTTCAAAACAACCGTCTGCGGCAGTGTATCTGACCCGCCGACGATTTTTTTGACCGGGTCGCCGTCTTCGTCTGTGGCAAAGGATATTTCGTACCCGTAAGGGGCGATGAACTCAGCCGGATCCTGGGTGATCATGGAGGAGTGGACGGCGATGATGCAGACATCCTCCCGATGCGCCGTGAAAAGCTCGTTAAAATACGGAAGTTCATTCACGCAGGGCGTGCACCAGGTCGCCCATCGGTTGATAAATACAACCTTTCCACGGGTATCTGCCAGATGATACTCACTGCCGTCGTAGCATTTCAGCGAAAAATCTTCCAGCCGGTTTCCTATGTCATGACCGACCGGCGCGGTGCTCCCGCCTTTTTCGTCGGCAGGCGTTTCGGTCACGGCTGCCGGAGGCGCGGAAACAGGCACTGAGTCCTTCTGAACCGAGGGGTCCAGGAAATTGAACCAGATCAGCGCAAAACACAGCACAGCCAGCGCGATGCCCCAGAGAACACGGCCGGGGGATGTCCGATTTTCTGCCGCGGAGGCTGAAAGGGGTGCGCTTTTTAAGAGAATCTTTCCGGCTTTGATGGAGAGCGCACCCTGCGCGCAATGTTCCAGACACGCTCCGCAGTGGATACACTCACGGTCTCCCACGCGGCTCACATCCATTCCGCAATGGCGCACACACGCGCCACATCCGTTGCAGCGATCCGGATCAAGCTTTACCCCGATGATGTTGAACCGGTTGAATAATCCGTAAATTGCTCCGAGCGGGCAAACGAAGCGGCAGAAACTTCGGTAGCAGAAAACGCATGCCAGGCCGATGGCGATCAGAATGACCCATTTGCGGGTGAACAGGATTCCGAGGAGCTGGTACATTGAGGCGTTGCCCGGATTCGCCAGATGGCCGACCGCCCCTTCAAGCGTTCCTGCCGGGCAGATATATTTGCAGAATCCCGGTACCGGAAGATTCCGGCTCAGTCCGTAATACACCGGAATCGCGAGAACAAAGACAGCCAGGAAAACATATTTGGCCCAGGTCAGCGCCCGGGTGATTTTACTCTTCCGGATCTTCGGCGTGGGAATCCTGTGAAGCAGCTCCTGGATCAGGCCGAGCGGGCACAGCCAGCCGCAGATGGTCCGCCCGAGGCAGACGCCAAACAGCATAATGATTCCCAGCACATACCACGGAGCCTTGTGCCCCATGGCGGAAAGGGCATTCTGAATTGAGCCCAGCGGGCAGCCGGCTACCGCACCGGGGCAGGAATAGCAGTTGAAACCGGGGAAACACAGCGCCTTGGCGCTTCCTTCATAGATCTTTCCGTCAATAAAGCCTTTGATGTATGCGTTATGCAGCAGGGCCGCATAGAGCTGGACAAGCCGCCGTGTCGTCGGACGGTGCGCCTGCCACCAGGAGGGCTTGCCGGCAGGATGCTTATCCAAGGCCGACACACTCCGTACAGATACTGGTTCCTTTTACCAGCACATCCCAGGCGCCTCCGTTCAGGATCCCCAGGAGGATCAGGCAGACAGCCACGACGACAAGAGCTGTCTTTATGAGACTTTGGTGTTTCGGAGGGCTCTTCAGCCGCACAGGATGATTCATCCCTGCCGGCTGATCGGCTCTCGGATCCTTTACGCCCAGGAGGATCCCGGCTGCCATCAGGCAGAGGGAGAGAAGGATGGCCGGTAAAATCTGCCCGAGACGGGCTCCCACATTTTCCGCTGTATAGATGCTTTCCAGCGGATCTTCCGCTTTCCGCGCCGAACCTTCGACCCAGATGGCGACAGCCCCGACCGCCAGCCAAAGCGCAAGTACGATACAGACAACCGCCTGCAGGATTAAAAAGAATTTCTTTCCGTTCATTTGCTTCTCTCCCGGGAAGTACTCATGCAAAACATGGAAGGATGATTAAGTCACAACGGGACAAACTGAGAAATCATTAACAACTTTGGTTTTCCGCTCTTTTGCGATCCGAATCAGTTCCAGATCGTCATAGGTCTCCTTTGGATCATCGTTCTCAAATACACTGTTGAACGTGCAGAAAGCCATATCAATGATGAAAATATCCTGCAGCCTGCTGATATCCACGAAGCGGGAGAAAGTGCGAAGAAGCATCTCATAGCGCCGCTCAAATCCAAAGGACGGATGATTCCTCACATCATTCCTGATAAACCGTACACATTCCAGTTCGATGGGACCCAGCATCCCGTTGGGATCGATCCCGTAAAAACGTCTTCCGTTGTCAAGGATATTCATCTCATGCAGATCACCGTGCATCACATAGCGCTTTGCGTCCCTGAAGACTGCCTCATACAGTTCTGCCGCATATATCAGTTCAGGCTCTATCAGCTCACGGCCATATGGCATGGCGGCGGCATTGCTGATTTTTTCGGTCAATTCGTCGAAATAATAGGGAATATGCCGCAGACGCAATGAATCAGTACAGAGGACGGCGTCCCTGATCACATGAGAAAAGAAAGCCGTCAGTTTACTGCTTTCCTCAAAACACGCAAAGCGCGCCGGGGTGATCTCTTTCAGCAGCATGCATCCGAAGTCTTCCGCAGCATCAATCAGCCTGCACATGTATGATTTGGGCAAGATCCTGATTGCTTCCAGCTCACGCTCAAACCTGCCGACAAAACCGGGAATAAACTTGAGGATCACATCGCCGTATTTTCCGGATTTCGCGTGAAGGACAAGTCCGTATCTGGACATCTGGTTCGGCAGAAAAGAGCGGATTTCCCACCTTGAAGCCAGTTCGGGAACAGCGCTGTAAACCTGGTCAATCCATTGAAGTGTCTGATCATGCTTACGGCGCAGGAGAAAAGACCTGATCCCCTCGGTGATCAGGATTTCCCTGTCAAAAAGCGCTGAACTGCTCCGGCCGTACCGGATGTTTGTTTCCCTGATGCCGGAGACACTGATTTCACCATTCATAAGCATGCTGCTCCCTGCTGAACCCTTCTCTCAATTCATTGCGCAGCGGCGGATTACAGATTTACCGCCTGACGGCCTCCATGGCCTTCCGCAAAACCGCCATGCGGGAGTAACAGCGAACCCGGAGCGGAGATTCTTTCCCGAACACCCTTGCTGACCGAATAGCGATACGCAGTTCCTCCGGAGTATGAAAATCCGGAAGTTCCAGCCCCATGGCGCCGAGCTCCGGGATCCCATGCGCGTCGGATCCGGCTGTAAAACATAATTGATGATTCTCAGCAAACCTGACCGCTGCGCGGTTTACTTTCGGAAGATTGCGGGCATTGCACGTCTCAATTGCATCCAGGTACGGCAGGTATTCTTCCATATCAGCTTCTGTCCATCCATGGCGTGCCATTGCATAAGGATGGGCCAGGGAGATAAAAGCTCCCTGTTCTTTCAACCGTCGAAAGGCTTCCAGCGGTTCGATTCCTTTCGGAAGCGCCTCCCTGACAAAAAACGCCAGGATTTCTCCCTTTGTCGTCAGGATTTCTTCCCCTATGATCACATCATCCGGGTGTGATTTCTGCAGTTCCAGGGCGGCAGAAATCGTATTGTGATCTGTCAGAATCAGTTTTCCAAGCCCGAGCTCTTTTGCCCGTTTGAAAAGCCTTTCTCCGTCAGAAAGGGAATCCGGGGAGGCAATGCTGTGAACATGAAAATCCACTTTAATCATCTGATTCATCGGGTTGCTTTGGCTCCGTCTCCTTATCCAGATGCTTTTTGATATACAGCAGACGCTGCATGGCAGTAACATTGCCCAGGACCGCGACGATTGCCAGGCCAATCACCGGCCGATTCAGCAGCAGGAAAAAACCGAGAACAAAAGTCCGCTCAAATTTGGTCATGATTCCCACGGTCATATCCAGCCCGTACAATTCCCCTTTCGCCCGGAGATAGGGGACGAGAACCGCACCCATGATCGCCGCAACGCACAGCGCCGTAACGGGCACGCTGCCGCGTTCCGCATAATAGCACAACAGTCCGCCGATCAGCAGGAGCTCGGAATAGCGGTCCAGTGCCGAATCCAATACCGCGCCGAATTCCGTGCCTTTTCCATCGGTGATCATACGGGCCATCGTACCGTCAAAAAAATCAAGGATAGAAAAGATCAGAAGCAGGATGAAAGCCAGAAGGAAGAGGCCTTTATATGCGCACCAGAAAACGCCGATATGCCCTGCGCAGCCAATGATGGTCACCATATTCGGCGTAAGGCCCAGTTTCAGCAGGACTGCGGCGCCGGCGCTGCCCAGACCCCCGAACCATATTCGAAGCTTGCTGCTTAATGTCGGTTTATGCTGCATATTATGCCTTCCCTTTCCGTGACATAGTGAAAACTATTCTGAATAATAGCATTGTGCAGAATTGCTTTCAAGTGTCATGACCGGTTTTTCATGGTTTTCCGCTCGTTTCTTGTCTCTGTCCCTCTCGCCAATACGGCTTTTCAGCCTCCCTTTGCAAATAGCTTTTGTGACGATCGTATCGTTCCGGACAAACACCGGGAATGCAGTGATTGGCCCGGCGACCATCTCATGTATTCCCATTCTCCCTGTCGTGATCCGCATCAGCGGGAGATCGAAGTGCATTGCGGCTGAACCGTAAAGAGAATCATCTTATTTGCCGGAGAGATCTTCGATCCTGTAATTCCGGATACCGCGCATGGCGATGCTGTAAATCACCAGCGTGAAAAACGCTTCGACCGCGACCGCAATGATCCAGGCTGCAGGTTGGATATCGCGCACAAACTGGAAGCTGTTCTTCTCCATCATACGGACAGCAAGGGAAGCGACCGGGATTCCCGCCAGTACTCCCAGCACCAGACCCGCGGCTGTCGTGAAGATTGCCTCGTACATCACATAAGCCTTCGTCATGCGCAGTGTGAAACCGTTCATGCGCAGGTTCACGAGTTCTTTCTTTTTCTTCACGATATAAAGGCCGGCCAGATTGATCAGGATCACAAAGGAGATCAGTACAGCGATCGCTGTGATTGAGAGAACGACCATATTATACGCGACAGCGATTAATTTATATTGTTCGTAGAACGCGTCCGACCGCTCGCAATTCAGGTCATCAGAAAGCGTCCGCAGTTCATCCAGCAGCTGTTTCTCCGGAACGCCGCCGAGTCGGATGAGCCAACTGGAATCAGCCGGCCCGGTACCGAAGATACGGCCATAGGCCTCCCGACCCATGATCAGCATCCGTTCGGAGTAGTTCACGAACCAACCGGAGACCGGAAGCTGCACAGGACGGAAGCTGCCATCGTATACGGTCAGGGAATCCCCGGGGCGCAGTGACAGTTTTTCCATCATCCGGTACTGTGCCAGGATATCCGCGTCCCCCGGCCGGACTTCCTTTCCAGTTTCCGGATCGGTCAGAGCGATCATATTCCGGATTTGCGCGAAATCACCGCAGACAATCCTTACCGCTTCCGGTGAACCTGAGTTGTCAAAAAGGTGTTCTTCCCATGCAACAGGGCACCATTCCACATTCAAAGCATCCAGTTTCTCTTCCAACGCGGCCCGGACCGTAGCGTCTGCCTGGCCGGATCCGACCCGCAGATCATACAGGAGCACATCTGTAAGCTGGCGGTTGTTTGCACTGTCATGGGCGATCTTTGTCGTGATGCCGCTGCCGATCAGGATACAGCTGACGGTCACGATGATAACGGACAACAGGACGCGTCCGCAGTCTGAGCGCATATTGCGCAGGATCATCCGGAGATACAGACTGCCTCGCCTGTATTTTTTCATTTTATCCGGCATGCTGCCGGTACGGAAACCGCTTCCCTTCAGCAGGAGTTCCGCAGGCGTTTTCAGGAGGTTCAGGCAGGTGAGCGTGGACACAGTTGTGCAAAGTACAATGGCGGTCAGGCAAAGCCCCAGGGTCAGAAGCGGCAGTATACGGGGATGCACCGCATTGATGACATACAGTCCTGTCCTTTCGGATACCAGGAGCATGGCACGGCTGAGGCCCAGGGATACCAGCACGGCGAGAACGGAACCTGCGAGCGCTGCACCGATTCCGAAGGACACATATTTGCGCAGGATTTCTCCCCGGCGGAAACCGAAAGCCTTCGAAACGCCGACGGTCCGCTTCTCTTCCTCCACGATGACGGTCAGGGTGGAAAAGCACTCCAGGGCTGCGACCAGGAGGAAGAGAACTCCGAAGATGGTACCTACAGAGGAATAAGTATGGGCCTGTGACGAATAGCTGACGAAACCGGCATTGGCCTTGCGGTCCAGAACCATCCAGCTGATCTGGTCCGCAAGGCTTTCCGGCAGTCCGTCGCGGAGGGACTCCGCCAGGCTGAGCAGCCGCTGCCGGGGTTCCGACAGGATGCCGTAATAGGTATCGGTAAACGGATCCGCGTTTTCCGTGCCGGCGGCTACCGCAATAATACTGCTGAAGCGTGCCGTCCGGAACGCGTCCGGTGTAAGCACGACGACATTGGCCGTATCCTTCCGGATGTAATCCGGATGCAGAACAGTTCCCGTAATCCGGTACTGCGCATGCATCGGACCGATGCTGTCCGCCGGATCTATCTCAAGAACATCCCCGATGGAGAACCCGCATTGCTTCAGGAGATCCGGCTCCACGGCGCATTCATCCGGTCCGGCAGGCAGGCTTCCGGAAAGCAGAAGCGGAACACTGACCTTCTCCGTCAGGGAAACGGCAAGGATCCTCGTTCCGCTGCCGCTGTCCCGGATGAGGCCCTCCGCACTGTAAACCCCTTCCGCTTCCCGGATCCCCGGCATCCGCGCGACCGCGTTTACATCCTCACTACCGGCACCGTACGGGGAGACCAGGCGGAAATCCCAGAAGTGCCGGTCCCGGCAGAACTGTTCCAGGATCTGTTTCATGCCGGCCTCAGCGTATTTTGCCGCGAAAAAGCCGCCCAGGCCGAGGGCAATGATCAGGGTGAGCGTCAGGAACGCTGCTTTTCGCGTGCGGATCAGGCGCAGCGCGTCTGTGATCTGTGTCTTTTTCATCAGCGAATCACCATTCCAGGGAGGATGCCTCAGCCGGCACCGGATTCACGCGGATCCCGGAAATCCGGCCGTCCTTCAGGCGGATGACCCGGTCGGCAATCCGGGCAATCTCCGTATTGTGCGTTACAATGACCAGCGTTGTTTTCTGTCGCCGCACCACGTTCTGCAAAACAGTCAGCACTTCTTTGCCGTTTTCATAATCCAGGGCGGCGGTGGGTTCGTCCGCCAGGATCATCCGCGGGGACTTCGAAATGGCGCGGGCGATGGCCACACGCTGCTGCTGGCCTCCGCTGAGTTCAGACGGCAGATGGTCCGCACGGTCGGAGAGGCCGACCATGTTCAGCGCCTCGTCGGGGTCAACCGGATGGCTGCTGAGCTCACAGATGATCTGGATATTCTCCCGGGCAGTGAGGTTCGGCATCAGGTTATAGGCCTGGAAAATAAAACCGACAGAATTGCGGCGGTAGTCAGTCAGATCACGTTCCGACGGGGAAGAAAAATCTTTTCCGTCCACTTCCAGCCGACCAGAGGTCGGGGGAGACATGCAGCCGAGGATATTCAGCAGCGTTGATTTTCCGCAGCCGCTTTCTCCCAGGATGACCACCAGCTCGTTTTCATAAATATTCAGGCTGACACCCTTGAGCACATGCGTAAGATTGTTCTCCGGGCCGTAATCTTTGGTGACATTTTTGAGGGAGGCGATCACCTTCCGATCCGCATCCGGCAGGAAATCGATTCCGCGCTCTTCCATGTTCAGCGCTATTATCGTGCAGCAGCGTTCACAGTTTTTAACGTCTTCCGCCCTGAAACTGTTTCCGTCGGAACGTGCTCCGAACTGGACGCATCCCATGACGCTGTTCAGTGACTTCAGCGGCACCCAGAGCAGATCACCCTCCGGAAAGGCCGCTTCTTTTTCCTCCGTGCTGAAGAGCGGTTCACAGGAGGAAAACCCGGCATGGAAAACCTGTCCGGAAGCAGCACACTGTCCGGTGATCCCCATTCCGGCGGCGAGTCGGAGCCCGATTACATCGGTGGTTCCTTTCTGAGCCAGAGCATAGAGGAATTCCCCGGCCGGCCCGGGAATCCACAGCGAGCCCTGTTCACAGCCAAATATCCCGCACAGCACATCCAGGCACTCTGCCATGGCAGCGGCAGTGCTGTCCGAACGGTGAAGGGCTTCCATGATTTCCCATGCAGTCCGGATAAAGACCGACTCTTTGTCTTTCATGACGCTTCACTCCTTTTCCGTCCCTGTCCGAATCAGCCCGCAGGCGAACAGCACACAGGGAACCTGATGAAAAAAACTGTCCGGCTGGATTGTGAATATTCTGCGATGCAGGATAAATTATTACAGAATCAGCCGGGCAAGTCAAGCATGTATAAACCTGCGGTTCCCTGCTCAGGGATCACACGGAAAACACCGTTTCATGGATTCCTGTTATTCTGTACAAACGGGATGATCTCAGGAGAAAAAGAAAAACGGTTCCGGATGAAACGGAACCATTTTATGTACAGGAGCTTACAGATTCACGAAGCTGACCAGCTCTTCCCGGGGAGTTTTGGCTTTTTCAGCGGCGAGCTCGTTGAGCATGAGCGCGGTCTGCCCGTCAGGGCCCTGCACCTGCTTGCACAGGGCGGTCAGCGTGAAATAAGTCTTGTTGTCCGGGGTGCGGTCACCCTTGCAGACCCAGCCGCAGGGGGCGATATCATTGGAACAGCAGGTCATGGCATTGCGGGCAAAGTAATAGAATCCCTTCGGGAATCCGGGACGCTTCCAGGCCTGGCCGACCAGGCGGACCTTTTTTCCGTCGTAGCGTTCCGGATGGTCCATGCTGTCGACATAGAAGATACCGAACTGATCCTCCGAGACGGCGATCACCGGGGCTTTCATATCGTAAGGCAGATCCTCATCGGTGATGCCGTCATCCACGGTACCGTCCAGATTTTCAAAGAAGATGGTGGCATTGCTGTTCATGGCGCGCAGCTGGCGGCGCCAGGACCCTTTGTTAAAATCTGGCGCGCAGCGGTTGACACAGATCATATCCGCGATCTTCATCGGATCCGTCAGGAGCTTGCGCATGTTGGTCATGTAGTTGTCAAAGGTGGTTCCGTCCGCGGTGGTCACCATCTGCGCCCAGTCCCACAGGCGGGGGAGGCGGACGGTGTCCAGCCGGTCGATTCCCCACATGGAATTGTATTCCAGAATGACACAGGAGGGCTTGTACTGGTCCTCCAGCTCCTGGAAACGATGGGTGGTGAACTCCTCCGGATCCTCCAGCATGACCAGTACGCCATTGTTTTTCTTCAGCGCCGCGTCATCCCACTCGGCTTCGCCGTCCTCACAGCAGAGGATCAGGGTTTTGCCGCCGTTGGTGAACCGCTCATTACCCAGAATGGTCAGGCCCAGGGTGGTTTTTCCGCTTTCCAGAAAGCCGGTAATCAGATAGACAGGAACAAATCTGCGAATCATAGATGAAACAGCTCCGTAATCGCTTTTTCGTTCAGATCGGCACCGATGACGCACAGGCGGCCGGTATAGTCGGCACTGCCGTCCCGCACATCAATCTCACCGGGGACGTAGTCAAACTGGAACCAGACACCGGCCGCGTTCTGCAGGATGCCCTTGGCGCGCAGGATCCGGCCGTATTCTTCCTCGTCCGACAGCTTCTGCAGGATGGAACGGATTTCATCCTGCTCATAGCGCTGCGCGGTTTCCAGACCGATGTTGCCGAAGACCTCATCTGCGTCGTGCTCATCCGCGCCGTGGTGATGGTGATGATGATGCTCGTGATCGTGATGATGCTCATGATCGTGATGATGCCCGTGTTCATGATCGTGGCCATGATCTTCATGCTCATGCTCATGATCTTCATCCTCATCCTCATGCTCATGGGAATGCTCATGATGGTGGTGGTGATGGTGCCCTTCTTCCTCATCTTCATCATCGTCATCATCATCTTCCAGAGGAGCAAACCAGATAGGCTTGCCGTTCTCGATGACGTCCAGGATGAAGTCCGGCTCCATTTCGTCCCACGGGGTGGTGATGATCCGGGCATCGGGATGGGCTTCCGCAATCAGGAGGCGGCTTTTTTCCACACGGGCGGCATCCAGCATCTGGGTGCGGGAGAAGATAACGGTGGAGGCGCTTTTGACCTGATCCAGGAAGAATTCACCGAAATTCTTCATGTACATGCGGCACTTCCCGGCATCCACGACGGTGGCGCTGCCGCCGACCTCGATCTCCGGATGGCGGGTCTTCGCCTTTTCCACAGCGGAAAGGATCTCGCTGAGTTTTCCTACGCCGGTCGGCTCAACAAGAATCCGATCCGGATGATAGGTATCGATCAGCTGATCGACCGCGGCCTGGAAATCCCCGGCCAGCGTGCAGCAGATACAGCCGGCGTTCAGCTCGGTGACGGTGATGCCGGCATCCTTCATGAAGCCGCCGTCAATCCCGATTTCACCGTATTCGTTTTCCAGCAGGACAACCTTCTCATTCCGAAGGCTGCCGGTAAGCAGTTTTTTAATCAGGGTGGTTTTTCCGGCTCCGAGGAAACCGGAGATGACATTGATTTTTACCATGCTCTCTTCCTTCTTCCCGACTGCGTTTTACCAGTCGCTTCCTTTATATAGCGCAGTCTCGGGAAACTGTCAAGAGTCCTCTTCTTCCTCCAGAAAAACATTGCGGGAATTCCGGTTGGTATCCAGCACGTGATGCACAATGGCCAGCTTGGAGTTTTCAATATGCCGGAGCATAGCCCGGGAAGCCTCTTCCCATTCGCCGCGGATGCAGCTGGCGGCAATTTCATAGTGCTCCTCCTGGGCTATTTCGTCCCGCGGGCCGCTGACGGTCAGCACGCGGTAGCGCTGCACCTGATCCGCAATCATCGCATAGACGGAACGGAAATAGCGGTTGTTGGAGGCAGTGATGAACATCTGATGGAATTCATCGTCCACGCGGTACAGCTCCCCGGTGGAAAGGTCCTTCCTGCGGAACTGCTGGGTATAGCGGGCGTATACCTCGTCAGGAATCCGGTTCCCGAAATGCAGCACAGCCGCGGGCTCCAGCAGGCACCGGACCTCAAAGAGCTCGCGGATGCTGTTCATGGAAACACGGTTCACCCGAATCCCCTTTTTAGGCATAATGGATACAAGATGTTCCTGCTCCAGGCGGGAAACGGCATCCCGCACGGGAGTACGGGAGGCGTTCAGCATTTCGCAGAGCATATCCTCCGTCAGCGTCGAACCCGGAAGAATTTCACAGGAAACGATTTTCTGCTTCAGTGTTTCATAGGCCAGCTGCTTCAGGCTCTTGGAGAGCATCGCATCATTTTCCGACATGTGTATGCTCCTTTCGGCAAACAGGATACGTTCAACTGCATTATATTGATGTATACAACAAAAGTCAACAACCAAAATCAAAACCGGGAAAAAGATTTAAAAAAGATTAATAATCGACCTATTGACAGCGTTGCAGGCTCTGTTGTATACTTCAGGAAGCAAATCGGAAAGGATCCGGCGGGTGAAACCGGAAGGACAGGGAAATGGAACAGCTGAATTACAGGGTGCTGAAAGAATCCGGGTACAAAGGCTATATTTTGGAGGCAGGCGCGGAAAAAATCATGCAGTTCGGGGAAGGAAACTTCCTGCGGGCTTTTGCGGATGACTTTATTGACATCGCGAACGAGCGGGTTGGATACAATGGGAAGGCCGTGCTGGTTCAGCCCATCGCCCAGGGACTGACGGACCTGATTAACCAGCAGGAAGGCCTGTACACCCTGTACCTCCGCGGCAGCGAGAACGGGCGCAAGGTGGATGAACGGCGGGTGATCAGCTGTGTCAGCCGCTGCATCAATCCCTACGGGGATTGGGAGAAGGTTCTGGAGCTGGCCCGGAGCGAAGCGCTGGAGACGGTGATCAGCAACACGACCGAGGCCGGCATCGCCTACGATCCTGAAAGCCGATATGATCAGGTTCCTCCCGCCAGTTTCCCGGCAAAGCTGACCCGCGTGCTGCATGAGCGCTGGAAGGCCGGCAGAGAGGGACTCGTCATTCTCAGCTGTGAGCTCATTGACAACAACGGCAAGGAACTGCTCCGCTGCGTGAACCGGTACATTGATGACTGGGGCCTGGAAGCGGATTTCCGTTCCTGGGTGAACGGGAAGAATCTTTTCTGTTCCACGCTGGTGGACCGGATCGTGCCCGGCAGGATCCGGGATCCCGAAGAGGCGAAGGCCCTGGCGGAGAAAAACGGATACGAGGATCCGCTGACGGACGTGGGAGAGGTGTTCGGGATCTGGGTGATTGAGGGCCCGCAGGAGCTGGAAGACCGGCTGCCGTTCAAAAAGGCCGGCGTGCCGGTCATTGTCGTGCCGGACGTAACACCTTACAAGAAACGGAAGGTCCGCATCCTCAACGGCGCGCATACCGGATTTGTGCTGGGAGCGTACCTGGCAGGGTTTGATATCGTGCGGGACTGCATGCACGACGACACGGTGCGCGAATTTATGAACAGGATGCTGTATGAGGAAGTGATTCCCACCCTGCCGCTGGACCGGAAGGACCTGGAGGAGTTTGCCCGCGCGGTGCAGGACCGGTTCAACAATCCCTTTGTGAATCACGAGCTGATGAGCATCAGCCTGAATTCCACCTCCAAGTGGCGGGCCCGGAACATGCCCTCCTTCCTGGAATATTACGAAGCGAAAAAGGAACTGCCGGCCTGCCTGACGACAAGCCTGGCCGCCTGCATCGCCTTCTATTCCTCCGACATCCAGGAGCTCGGCGATCAGGGCCTCGTCTGCCGCCGGCCGAAGGGGAATACCTACACGGTCAGCGATGACCGGGAGGTGCTGGAGTTTTACTGGGCACATCGGGCGGATTCCGAGGAAGCCCTGGTGCACGCGGTGCTGACGAACGAGAAGATGTGGGGACAGGATCTGACCGAGGTGAGCGGCCTGGAGCAGAAGGTTGCCGGGCAGCTGAAGATGATCCGCCGCGACGGGGCGCTGGCCGCGTTCCGCAGCTGCCTGTAAACCGGAGGAGCAGAACAGATGAGCGATCTGGTTCGGATTACGCCCCGGGATCTGGCCGCGGTGGCGCTGCGGCCGCTGAAAGCCGGAGAAACCGTGAGCTACGGCGACGGGGAAGTGACCCTGAAGGATGATCTCCCCATGGGGCATAAGGCAGCCCTGCGGGACATCCGGAAAGGCGAAGCAGTCATCAAGTACGGTTTCCCCATCGGGGAAGCCGCAGAGGACATTCCGGAAGGCGCGCATATTCACACCCATAACCTGCATACACTGCTGAGCGGGGAAAAGGAATATACCTGGAACCCGATTCATCCGGAAGCGGTGAAGCTGAAACCGGCGGTATTCCGGGGTTATCCCCGGGAGAAAAGCCGCCCCGGGATCCGGAACGAACTGTGGATCCTGCCGACAGTAGGCTGCGTCAATGATGTGGCAAAAGCGCTGGCTGCCCGGGCCCAGAACCTGACCGGAGGATCGGTGGAAGGCGTATACGCGTTCCCGCATCCCTACGGATGCAGCCAGCTGGGGGATGATCAGGACAATACCCGGCAGGTGCTGGCAGACCTGGCGACGCATCCCAACGCGGGCGGTGTGCTGGTGCTGGGGCTGGGATGCGAGAACAGCGGGATTGAGCAGATCCGCCCCCGGATGGGTGACTATGACGAAAGCCGTGTCCGTTTCCTGGTGTGCCAGGAGGCGGAGGATGAGCTGGCGGAGGGCATGCGCATGCTGGAGGAACTGGCGGAGCGGATGCGCCGGGACCGGCGGGAGGACTGCAGTGCGGACCAGCTTGTGATCGGGCTGAAGTGCGGCGGATCGGACGGGCTCAGCGGTATTACCGCCAACCCAGCGATCGGCGTTTTCAGCGATCTGCTGACCGGAATGGGCGGCACGACAATCCTGACAGAGGTGCCGGAGATGTTCGGCGCTGAGACGCTGTTGATGGACCGGTGCGAAAGCGAGGAGCTTTTCCGGAAGACGGTGCGGCTGATCAACGATTTCAAGGCATACTTTGAATCATATCACATGCCGGTGTACGAGAATCCCTCTCCGGGCAACAAGGCGGGCGGCATTACGACCCTGGAGGACAAGGCCCTTGGCTGCACCCAGAAAAGCGGTTCCTCCCCGGTGCGCGGGGTGCTGGCTTATGCCGAGAAGGTGACGGAACCGGGACTGAATCTGCTGTCCGCTCCGGGGAATGATCTGGTAGCTTCCACGGCACTGGCGGCCTCCGGCGCGCAGATGGTGCTGTTTTCTACCGGCCGGGGGACTCCCTTCGGATGCCCGGCGCCTACGATGAAGATCGCGTCGAATACGCCGCTGGCACGGCGGAAGAGCAGCTGGATCGATTTTGACGCGGGCAGGCTGCTGGAGGGAATGACGCTGGAGGAGCTCGGCGCGGAACTGCTGGCAAAGGTATTGGAGACAGCCTCAGGCGCTCCGACCCGGAACGAGGAGAACGGCTTCCATGACTTGGCCATATTCAAACAGGGAGTCACGCTGTAAGGCACGCCGCGCCGGAAGCGTTTTACTGATCAGAAAAGACAGGAGGGACATCGGAAATGACGGAAATGATGAAGCAGCTGAAGCAGATCGGGATTGTTCCCGTGGTGGTGCTGGACAGCGCGGAGGACGCGCTGCCGCTGGCGGAATGCCTGGTAAAGGGCGGGCTGCCCTGCGCGGAAGTCACCTTCCGGACCGCGGCGGCGGAGGAATCCATCCGCCGGATGGTGCAGGCGTTTCCGGAAATGATTGTCGGCGCAGGAACGGTGCTGACGACGGAGCAGGCAGACCGGGCAATCGGCGCCGGCGCGCGGTTTATCGTCAGTCCCGGGTTTAATCCGAAGGTGACGGAGTATGTTCTGAACAAGGGCGTACCCATGACCCCCGGTGTCTGTACGCCGACGGAGATTGAAGCCGCGCTGCAGTTTGACCTGGATGTGCTGAAGTTTTTCCCGGCGGAGCCTTCCGGCGGCCTGAAGATGATCAAGGCCCTGGCGGCTCCCTATGTGGGCGTACACTTTATGCCCACCGGCGGCATCAGCGCCGCCAACGTGCGGGATTATCTGGCTTATGACCGGATTGTCGCCTGCGGCGGCAGCTGGATGGTCAGCGGCGCACTGGTGCGGGAAAAGAAGTTTGGCGAGATTGAGAAGCTTGTGCGGGAAGCCGCGGATATCGTGAAGGAAATCAGGGGGTAAGTAGTCATGGATCTTTATCTGAAATCTGCCGAAGCGTGCCGATACGACGCGGTTTCCCTGGGAGAAATCATGCTGCGCCTGGATCCCGGGGAGGGAAGGATCCGTACCGCGCGGGAGTTTAAGGTCTGGGAAGGCGGCGGTGAATACAATGTGGTTCGCGGCCTGCATAAGTGCTTTGGCCTGCGGACCGGTGTGCTGACCGCATTCGCGGATAACGAAGTCGGCCGATTGCTCCGTGACCTGATCGAGCAGGGAGGCGTGGACACGGACCTGATCTGCTGGAAAAAGACGGACGGCATCGGGCGTATCTGCCGGAACGGCCTGAACTTCACCGAACGCGGCTTTGGGATCCGCGGCGCGGTGGGCTGTTCTGACCGGGCAAACACCGCCATCTCCAAGGCAACTCCCGAGGACTTCGACTTTGACTATGTCTTCGGCAAACTCGGCGTCCGGTGGCTGCATACGGGCGGGATCTACGCCGCACTGTCTGAACAGAGCTGCGAGACAGTTATTGCCGCCTGCAAGACAGCGAAAAAATACGGCACGCTGATTTCCTATGACCTGAATTACCGGCCTTCCATGTGGTCTGCCATCGGCGGCCTGGAAAAAGCCCGCGAAGTGAACCGGGAAGTTGCCAGATACGTGGATGTGATGATTGGCAATGAAGAAGACTTTACCGCCTGCCTGGGTCTTCAGATCGAAGGAAATGACGAGAACCTGAAGGAACTGAACCTGGAAGGATATTACAAAATGATCGCCGAAGCCGCAAGGCAGTATCCAAACTTCAAGGCGATCGCAACCACGCTGCGAACGGTTAAAACCGCCACGGTGAACGACTGGAAAGCGATCTGCTGGGCAGACGGAGAAATCCACATGTCCAAGGCTTTTGACAATCTGGAGATCCTGGACCGCGTCGGCGGCGGCGATTCCTTTGCTTCGGGGCTGATTTACGGCCTGATGACCACCGGCGATCCGGAAACAGCTGTGAATTACGGCGCGGCGCACGGCGCGCTGGCGATGACCACCCCCGGCGATACCAGCATGGCGAGCAAGGAAGAGGTGGAATCCATCATCAAGAACGGCAGCGCCCGGGTAAAGCGCTGACCGTCCTTTATCCGCAATGTGAAAGACAGAAAGGAAAGGGTGGAATTATGAAGCAGTTTTTGGACCGGGATTTCCTGCTGAATACGGCGGCGGCGCGGAAGCTGTACCATGAAGCAGCGGAAACGCAGCCGATTATCGACTACCACTGCCATCTGAGTCCCCGGGAGATCTACGAGGATATCCGGTACGACAATATTACCCAGGTATGGCTGGGCGGCGACCACTACAAGTGGCGCCTGATGCGGTCCGCCGGTGTGCCCGAGAAATATATCACCGGGGACGCGGAGGACTATGAGAAGTTCCTGAAGTTCGCGGAAGTGCTGGGGAAGGCCATCGGCAATCCGCTGCACCACTGGAGCCATCTGGAGCTGCGACGCTTCTTCGGTTACGAGGGCATCCTGAACGGACAGACGGCGCCCGAGGTCTGGAAGATCGCCAATGAAAAGCTGCAAAGCGAAGGCTATTCCTCCCGGGGCTTGATTCTGCGAAGCAACGTGGATACGATCTGCACGACGGACGACCCGGTGGATTCCCTTGAATGGCATGAGAAACTGGCAGCGGATGCTTCCTTCCCGGTGACCGTGCTGCCGGCCTGGCGGCCGGACAAGGCCATGAACGTGGAAAAGGTGACGTATCCGGAATACATCGCGCAGCTGGAAGCGGCCGCGGGGATGGAAATCGTGACCTTCGCCGATCTGACGGAAGCGCTGCGCAGGCGGCTGGACTTCTTTGCCGCTCACAACTGCAGGCTGAGCGACCACGCGCTGAACTACGTCATGTATGCTCCGGCCCGCGCGGACGAGATTGAGAAGATTTTCCGGAACAGGATGGAGGGCACGCTGCCTTCCGCGGAGGAGGAAGCGAAATTCAAGTATGCCTTCATGACGGCAATGGCCGCGGAATACGCGAAGCGGGGCTGGGTCATGCAGCTGCATTACGGCTGCCGCCGGGACAACAACCCCGTGACTTTCCGGCAGATGGGGCCGGACACCGGGTTTGACTGTGTGGACAACTATGCGCCGTCCGCCCAGACGGCGGCTTTCCTCGGCGCGCTGGAGGAAGCCGGCAACCTGCCGAAAACGATCCTTTACAGCCTGAATACCAACGACAACGCGGCGATCGATACGATTCTCGGATGTTTCCAGAACAGCGACGCGGTGGGACGGATCCAGCACGGCAGTGCCTGGTGGTTCAACGATCATTTCGACGGCATGAGCGAACAACTGAAGTCCCTGGCCGCGCTGGGGTACCTGGCAGGCTTTGTGGGCATGCTGACCGACAGCCGGAGCTTCCTGAGCTATCCCCGGCATGAATACTTCCGGCGGATCCTCTGCCGGATCTTCGGCGAATGGGTGGAGGAAGGATTCTATCCGGAGGATTACGACACGCTGGAGGAAATTGTCCGGGGCATCAGTTATGAAAACGCCCGGAACTATTTCGGCTTCGCGAGGAAGTGAGAGACGATTGGAGATCCTGTTTGTATCCTCCCGCAGCTGCACGGTGCTGCTGGATCCGGAAGGCGCCTATGAAGCGCGGAAGAAGCATCTGCTTTTCCTCGACGGAGAGGAGGCGGGCGAGGAATACCGCTCCGTAGCTTCCCTGTTCGACCTGGAACCGGATACGGAATACAGGCTGGAAAGCCGGACGGAGGACGGAGAAACGGCGGAGACCATCTTCCGGACGAAGCCGGAAGTCTGCACCCTGAACGTGCGGGATTTCGGCGCGAAGGGGGACGGTATATCGGACGACACACCGATGATCCAGGCGGCGATCCTGAGCTGCCCGGAAGGCGGGCGGGTGCTGGTGCCGGCGGGGGATTATGCCGCCGGACCGCTGTTCCTGAAAAGCCGGATGACGCTGGAGATTGCCGCAGGAGCCACCCTGTGCCTGCTGACCGACCGGATGCGATTCCCGGTTCTGCCGGGAGCGGTCCCCGCGGAAAACGAGCAGGGCGAGCTCCTGATGGGCCTGTGGGAAGGAGATGCGGAACCGGGATTCGCCTCGGCACTGACCGGCATGGATCTGGAGGATACCGCCGTGATCGGCGAAGGGATCGTGGACGGCCGGGGCGGCGAGGGCGACTGGTGGATCCGGCCGAAGGAAAAGCGCGTGGCCTGGCGGGGACACCTGCTGTATCTGCAGCGCTGCAGGCGTTTCACCGTACAGGGGATTACCTTCCGCAACAGCCCGAGCTGGAATCTGCATCCCGCCTTCAGCGAAGAGCTGGATTTCCTGGATATCCGGATCGAAGCGCCGTGGGACAGCCCGAATACGGACGGATTTGACCCGGAAAGCTGCCGGAAGGTTCGCCTCCTGGGGACGGAGATTTCCGTCGGGGACGACTGTGTCGCACTGAAATCCGGGAAGATCGGACTCGGACGAAAGTACCGGCGGCCCTGCGAGGACGTCGAGATCGCGTGGTGCGCGATGCTGAACGGACACGGCGGAGTGACCCTGGGCAGTGAAATGGCGGGCGGCATCCGGAATGTCCGAGTCCATCACTGCTACATGCGGGGAAATGACCGGGGCCTGCGGATCAAGACCCGGCGGGGCCGCGGGAAGGACGGCATCATCGACGGGATCCTGTTTGAGAAAGTCAGGATGGACGGGGTAAAGATGCCCCTGATTATCAACAGCATGTACTTCTGTGACCCGGACGGCCGCAGCGAGTGGGTGCAGAGCCGGGAGAAAAAACCGGTTGACGATACGACGCCCCGGATCGGGAGCGTCCGGTTTGAACAGGTGACGGCAACGGACTGCCAGGCCTGCGCGGGATACGTGCTGGGCCTGCCTGAACAGCCGGTGGAAGAGGTTTCCCTGAAGCAATGCACCTTCACCTTTGATCCGGCAGCGGAACCGCTGATCCCCGTCATGGCGGAGCGGATTGAGTCCTGCTGCCGGCGGGGCCTGATTTTAAGGAACATCCGGAAGGCGGTCCTGGAGGATGTCCGGCATGAGGGCACCGACGGGGAATGGATTGAAACGGAAAACGTGGAAGAAATCATGGAATGAGGAGGAGACACCATGGATATTCGCTACAGCTGCAACCAGCGGGATTTCAAACGCTATACCACGGAGGAAACCCGGAAGGAATTCCTGATTGAAAAACTGTTTACGCCGGATACGGTGGAAGCGGTGTACAGCCATGTGGACCGGATGGTCACCCTGGGCATCATGCCGGTGAAGGAAACCGTCAGCATCGACAAGGGCATCGACATCTGGCACAATTTCGGAACGGAATACTTCCTGGAACGCCGGGAGTGCGGCATGTTTAACGTGGGCGGCCCCGGCAGGGTGACCGCGGACGGCACGGTGTACGAACTGGGATACAAGGACTGCCTGTATCTGACCCGAGGCGCGAAGGAAGTGTATTTCGAGAGCAACGATGCTGCGAAACCCGCGAAGTTCTACATTGTTTCCGCGCCGGCGCACTGCAGCTACGAGAACAGGCTGCTGAAGATCGCGGACGCGGCAAAGAAGCCCTGCGGCGACGCCGCCACCAGCAACAAGCGGGTGATCAACCAGTTTATTCATCCCTCCGTGCTGAAAACCTGCCAGCTGAGCATGGGTATGACGGTGCTGGAGAGCGGCAGCGTATGGAATACGATGCCGGCGCATACGCATGAACGCAGGATGGAAGTATATTTCTACTTTGAGGTGCCTCAGGACAATGTGGTATTCCATATGATGGGAGAGGGGCAGGAGACCCGCCACATTGTGATGCAGAATGAGCAGGCGGTGATCTCCCCCAGCTGGAGCATCCATGCCGGTGCCGGAACGAGCAATTACACATTCATTTGGGCCATGGGCGGTGAAAACCAGGCTTTTGATGATATGGATAACATCAAAACGACTGAACTGAAATAAACAGGAGGATTCAGAAAGATGGATATGAATGCTTTCAGCCTGAAGGGAAAGGTCGCCTGGATTACGGGAGCGAGCTACGGCATCGGATTCTCAATTGCGGAAGCCTACGCG
The DNA here is from genome assembly GCA_017541105.1 of Clostridia bacterium. Lineage (GTDB taxonomy): Bacteria > Bacillota > Clostridia > Christensenellales > Aristaeellaceae > Aristaeella. The sequence goes on along the minus strand of JAFXZS010000010.1, from coordinate 30,423 downwards.
GCAGCCGGCGCGGCCATTGTGTTCAATGACATCAATCAGGAGCTGGTCGACAAGGGCCTGAAAGCCTACGCGGAGAAGGGTATCGAAGCAAAAGGGTATGTCTGTGATGTGACGGATGAGGCGGCTGTTCAGGAACTGGTCGGGAAGATTGAACAGGAAATCGGGACAATCGACATTCTTGTGAACAATGCCGGCATTATCCGCCGGATCCCGATGACCGAGATGAGCGCCGCGGAATTCCGGAAGGTGATCGACGTGGACCTGAACGCACCGTTCATATGCGCGAAAGCGGTCATTCCCACCATGATCAGGAAGGGACACGGCAAGATCATCAACATCTGCAGCATGATGAGCGAACTGGGACGGGAAACCGTTTCCGCCTACGCGGCGGCCAAGGGCGGCCTGAAGATGCTGACGCGGAATATCTGCTCCGAGTACGGCGGCCACAACATCCAGTGCAACGGCATCGGGCCGGGTTATATTGCCACGCCCCAGACCGCGCCTCTGCGGGAACGCCAGGCGGACGGCAGCCGGCATCCTTTCGATCAGTTTATTATCGCGAAGACGCCCGCGGCCCGGTGGGGAACACCGGAGGATCTGCAGGGCCCCGCGGTCTTCCTGGCCAGCGATGCCAGCAACTTTGTGAACGGTCATGTCCTGTATGTGGACGGCGGTATCCTGGCGTACATCGGAAAGCAGCCGTAACGGAGCGAAACGGCCGAAAAGGGTTGAAAAACCTTTGATTATGCAGATAAATTATGGTATAATATCCAGGATTTGAAAACCTGTTTTTTCCGGAGGAAAAGCCTTGCAGACCCGAAGAACCGTTGCACAGTACCGCGCAATCGATCTGTCCCTGTTTGCGCTGATGCTGATGATCTTTGAGACGGTGCTTGTCCGCGCGGCAACCGCCTGGTTTCCGGCGGAAGCGTGGACGGTCTCGCTGGTGCCGGCAATAACGGCGATTGTTATGGTCAGGTGGGGCCCGTGGTGCGCGATCCATGCGGCGCTGGGCGGCGTAGTGACCGTACTGGCCCTGAAAGGAACGGGCGTCCAGTTCCTGATCTACAGCATGGGTAATCTCGCGGTGATTGTGGTATGGCCCCTGCTGAAGAGACAGGGATGGGAGATGCTGCACCGGAACGTCCTGATGAACTTCCTGTTCGGCATCCTGGCGGTACTGGCCATGCAGGCCGGGCGCGCAGCGGCTGCCCTGATCACGGGAATGCCGGTCAACGCACTGTTGCTGTATATTTCTTCGGACTCGGTTACTTATATCTTTACACTGGTGATCCTCTGGATCGCAGCCCGGCTGGACGGGATTCTGGAGGATCAAAGCCATTACCTGGCCCGGATCAACAATCCGGAACAGCAATAAGGAGGAATGCCGGTGAAAGCCAAAGCGTCGGATTATCTGATTCTGGATTCCAAAACCGGAAAATACCGGGAAGATCCGGAGCAGGCGGTCCGGGATGATGTGGAAAAGCATTACTGGCTGAATGTAGGCCGCACCATCGCAAAGGACTGGCGGCTGTATGTCATGCTGGTGCCCATGCTGCTGGTGTTCCTGTTCTGGCGGTATTTTCCCATGTATGAGCTGCTGGGGAGCTTTAAGGTGCCGGACGGCATTCTGCCGGTAAACGATCAGCTTTTTTCCGGCTTCAGCTATTTCAAGCGGCTCCTTGTGAGCGGTGACAGCCTGAGCCAGAATTTCTGGATGGCGATGCGGAATACCTTCCTGCTCAGCTTTTATGGGCTGTGCTTCGGATTTCCGATGCCGATCATTCTGGCGCTGTTCTTCAATGAAGTGCGTTCCAACGCGGCACGGAGCACCCTGCAGGTCATGACGTACCTGCCGAAGTTTATGTCCACGGTTGTCATGACCTCCCTGGTCACCATGCTGGTGAAGCAGGGATCCATCATCGGGCAGATGGGGATCGTCAGCCAGGCACTGACAAAACTGGGGCTGATTTCAGAGGAAATCGGCAACGCCGGACTGCTGAACAACCCGGATTATTTCCGGGCAATTTACCAGATCAGCGGGATCTGGGAGGAGGCGGGATACGGAAGCATTGTGTTCTTTGCCGCGATTATCGCAATCTCTCCCACGAGCTATGAGGCGGCACAGATCGACGGCGCGGGCAAATGGGCGCAGATGCGGTATGTGGTATTGCCCAGCATTCTGAGCACGATTGTGATCATGCTGATCACGCGGATCGGTTCGCTGCTGAACATCGGGTATGAGAAGGTCATGCTGCTGTACAACACCAAGACGTATATGACGGCGGACGTGATTTCCACCCTGTCCTACCGGACGGGACTCGGAGGCGGCGCCGGTACCGGCATTGCCAGCGCGGCGGAAATGATGAACAACGTGGTGGGAATGCTGCTGGTGATCGGCGCGAATACGATTGCCCGCAAAGCCGCGAACACATCGCTGTACTGAGGAGGGAGCCGGGATGAAAAGAAAACTGGAAATCTCCGAGCTGATCTTCCGGATTCTCAGCTATGTGCTTCTGACCGCCTTTGCACTGATGTGCCTGTATCCCTTTGTGTACGCGGTGTCCGCATCCATGAGCGGCCGGCACGCGGTGGAATACAGCGAAGTCGTGCTGCTGCCGAAGGATCTTCAATTTGAAGCTTTTGCCAGCATGTTTTCCAACAACATGTTCTGGAACTCCTATGCCAATACGCTGTTCCTGACCTTCTACGGAACGCTGTGGGCCCTGGGGGTCTCGATTCTCGGCGCCTACGCGCTGAGCAAGAAACGGCTCCTGTTCCGGAAGACCTTCAACTTCTTCCTGGTCTTCACGATGTGGTTCAGCGCGGGCATCGTGCCCCAATACCTGAACTATCTGGATACGCAGCGGGTGTTCCAGTCCATCGGGATTATGGACGACAAATGGCTGGTGGTCATTGCCATGGGTATGGCGGCCATGAACATTATTCTGCTGCGGAATGCCTTTGAGAATGTGCCCAGCGAGATCGAGGAGGCTGCCATCGTGGACGGTGCCACCGAGCTGCAGGTGCTGAACAAGGTGTACATCCCGATGAGCAAGAGTACGATTGCCACGGTAGCCCTGTTCTTCGCCATCAGCCGGTGGAACGGATACTTCTGGGCCCGGCAGATGATTTCCAACGGCAACGAGCATCCGCTGCAGGTGTTTATCCGGCTGCAGCTGGAAATGTATACGGATCCGGACCAGATGACGGGCTGGGACCGGGTGTACGCACCGGATTCAATGATCTACGCGCTGATTGTATGTTCGATTATTCCGATCCTGGTGATCTATCCCTTTATTCAGAAATATTTCGCCAAGGGCACCAATGTGGGCGGGGTAAAAGAGTAAGGGGGCTTTCCGATCGCCCCCTTAACCCCTTCGGTTATTCCAGCGAACACTTTGCCAAGGGCACCAATGTGGGCGAGGTAAAAGAGTAAGGGGGCTTTCCGATCGCCCCCTTAACCCCTTCGGTTATTCCAGTGAAAACTTCGCAAAGGGGACCAATTTGAGCGGGGTGAAGGAGTAAGGGGACCCCTTCGGTTATTCCGGTGAAGACTTCGCCAAGGGGTTCAATGTGGGCGGAGTGAAGGAGTCATAAGCAACACGGTATCCTAACGGGCGGGAAACCGACCGTAAATATAATAGGAGGGAAACATTCATGAAAAAGGTCTTGTCTCTGATCCTGGCACTGGCCATGGTCCTGACCATGGTGAGCCTTGCCGGCGCGGAAAGCGCTCTGCCCTACGCGGAGGGAACCGTGCTGCGCATGGGTACCGGTTACAACAACGCAAAAACCGGCCTGGTGTTTGACGCGGAAGTGGCCGGCGATGGGATTACCCTGGCCAACGGAAAAACCTACAACACCGGTGACCTGAAGCCCACGTGGGAAACCCTGGAGGATACGCTGAAGATCAAGTTCGAAAGCGTGTATCAGGGCAACGGCGCGGCGAAGGAATTCGACTACTGGAAAGAGCAGATGGATAACGTGGATGTGCTGTCCGGCACAGCCGCGAAACTGAGTGAAGCGGGCGAGGCCGGCCTGGTGGTCAATATTGCCGAATACCTGGACCAGATGCCCAACTTCAAGGCGTACCTGGAAGAAAACCCCATCGTCCGCCTGTCCATTACCGGCAACACCGATACCGGCGCGATTTACTTCAGCCCCTACTTCGACGGTGTGGATGACATCGAACGGATGCCCTTGATGCGTGTGGACTGGGTGATGAAGCTGCTGGACGGCGAAGGCGAGTTCACCGCGGAAGCCAGCAAGGAACTGGCGGCTCCCGTGTACGAGCCCTATATGCCCACCAGCGGACAGGTGACCATCGATACGCCCGAGTACGATGCCGCCGCCAACGATTACCGGGTGATCGCCCTGACCAAGGATTACGATGCTTACGGCAACATCATCGAGAAGATGAACGCTGCCGGCGCTCTTGACGGTGTGACCGCGGTCAATATGCTGCGTGAATACATTGACAAGACGTACAACGGATATTACGGTACCGAGCGGAGCAACCTGTTCATCGGCCAGAACGCCGCGTGGGACGCGGATGAGCTGGTCGCGCTGCTGCGCTGCGTCGTGGCCAACCCCCAGACGCTGAACGGCACGGACACCGTACAGGGCCTGTTCTCCCGTGAAGACGCGAACAACCAGCGCCGGGTTGACATGTTCCGGTTTGCCGGCCACCTGTTCGGCGTGCGCGGCCTGGAATCCCGCCAGGATTACCTGTACGTGGACGGCAACAACGAGCTGAGAGATGCCCGCCAGGAGCCGGCCACCTATGAAGCGCTGGCACGGATGAATCAGCTGGTGCAGGAAGGCCTGATTTCCGAAGCCTTCATGAACGGCGAGGATGTCAAGACCCAGAATTATCTGGAGAATGACCTGGGATTCATGCACTATGACTACAACCAGACGCAGACCCTTTACAACGTGACCGCCCTGCAGGAAGGCGAAGCTTACATGGCCGTGATGGTGCCCGTTGCCCGCTGGGAAGACGGCACGGAAGGCGGCAATTATATGCGGTTTACCGAGAGCTGGCGCTCCGTGAAGACGGATGGCTGGGGCATCTCCGTGGCCGGCGTCGGCGGCGACACCAACAAGCTGAACGCAGCCCTGGCGCTGATCGATTACGCGTATTCCCCCGAAGGCGTGATCCGCATGAGCTACGGTCCCGATGAATTCATCATGAAGAACGAAGACGGCAGCTATGTGACCTTTGACTTCAACGGAAAGCAGATGCCTGTAATCGCGGAAGCGACCTGGGATGAGCTGTGGGAGAAGGCCAACGGCAACTACACCAACTATGCCCGCCAGTTCCTGGGCTCCACGCTGAGCTTCATGAAGAGCCAGGCGTTCGAGTATCAGTGCACCTGTGAAATCGGCCAGGAAGGTGCCGGCAGGATCTCCGTCGCCATCGGCCTGGGAACCATCAAGCATCCCGCGCTGGGCCTGCCGGAGAATGCCTGGTACACCTCCGTGCCTACCGTGCTTCCGACCACCAAGGCGGAAAACGATGAGCTGGGCGGCTTTACCGACCTGAACTCCAAGTTCCAGGGCGGCAAGGATCAGGAGAACATCCTGGTGGATATCATCGCGAAGGGCTTCACCGCCGAAGGCATGGGCTCCGCCGAAGAAGCGGCCGCGTATGTTGCGGACACCATGATGGGCGCGCAGTACCTGACCATCAAGGAAGGCGCCTGGGAAGCGCTGCTGGATTACGCGGAAACCCTGAAGTAATCCGCTCCGAACGAGAACATTTACAGTACGCCTGCCCGGAGGGGCTTTCCCTCCGGGCGGGTTTCCCCGGATTGCCCCGGATCGAAGAAAAGGATGGGATCGGTTATGTATAAAAAGCAGGTCAGGCTGCAGAAAATTCTCTGTCTGGCGCTCCTGGCTGTCAGCGCATTGATTTTTATCTATTCACTGGGCATCATGACCGATCTGTATGACGCGCTGTACAGCACCATCCGGAGCGCGAACAACCTGGACAAGTCCACGGTAACGGGTTCCCGGGTGTACTACGATATGCAGGATTTCAACAAGATGTTTCTGAGGTGTTCCATCGGGATGATCCTGCTGTGCCTGACCCTGTTCGTCACCAGCACCCACAGCCGGCGGAAATACTACATCGGCAATTACTGTGCCACAGCGCTGGTCACGGCGGGCGGCGCCGCCTTCTCAGTGTGGGCACACGGACAGATTGAGGCCTTCAAGGCGCAGTTCCTGCAGATCAACTTTGAGGAACTGGCAGCCCATGCAGCCAAACGAAAAACGCTCTATACGGAATCCACCTTCTGGTTCGACATCCACTATCTGCTGTTCGGACTGCTGCTGGCCGGCATCGTTCTGCTGGTGGTAAATGTCTTCTGGAAACGACAACTCATGAAAGAGGAACAGCAATTGATTGCCACGGGAAAGGAGGCGGCGGCATGACGCAGGCGATGAACGACCGCGCGATCCGGACGGACCGGATGCGTTATGTGAAGAACACATCTTCCTCCCGCCTCTGCTATCTGGCGATTCTGATGAATGTTCTGTATTTCATTTCAATCTATAAATCGGACGTGGGATCCTGGTACTACCAGATTCTGGTGGGCGGCTCGATCGTCTATAATCTGCTTTTCATGCTGATTACGTTCCTGGCTTCCGAGGGCGTCAAGAACTATCAGAAGAAGTATTCCCCGCTGCTGTACGGGCTGGCGGCCGGACAGGTACTCCGGATTTTCATCCTGCCGGCGCAGGCGCACAGCGCGGTGATCAAGATCGGCGGCGCGGATACGCCCGTCATGCAGGACGGGCAATACATCCGGGTGGTCGCATATCTGGCGCTGAGCGCACTGTGCCTGCTGGCGGCAGGGCTGATCAACCGGCACAAGAGTGCCGCCCTGGCATCCTACGGGCACGCTGAAGGCGCCGGGAAGGAGGCTGCGTAAGATGGCGGAGCTGAGCTTGCAGCATCTGGACAAGATCTATGACAACAAGGTGCAGGCGGTCTTTGATTTCAACATGGATGTCCGGGACGGCGAACTGATCGTCCTGGTTGGCCCTTCCGGATGCGGAAAAAGCACGACCCTGCGGATGGTGGCCGGGCTGGAGGATATTTCAGCCGGACATCTGCTGCTGGACGGCAGGGATATCACCCAGACGCCGGCAAAGGACCGGGATATGGCCATGGTGTTTCAGAACTATGCCCTGTACGGCCATATGACTGTCTATGAAAACATGGCATTTTCCCTGACCCTGCGCCGGGAAGATCCGAATGTCATCCATAAGAAGGTGCTGGCCGCGGCGGAAATTCTGGGACTGACCAGCCAGCTGAACAAAAAGCCGGCGCAGCTCTCCGGCGGCCAGCGGCAGCGTGTCGCCATGGGGCGCAGCATCGTCCGGAACCCGAAGGTGTTCCTTTTCGACGAGCCGCTGAGCAACCTGGACGCGAAGCTGCGCGGCGCTACCCGGAGAGAAATCCTGCTGCTGCATAAGCGGCTGCAGGCAACGATGCTGTATGTGACCCATGACCAGACGGAGGCGCTGACGCTGGCGGACCGGATTGTATGCATGAGCATGGGCCATGTCCAGCAGATCGGGACGCCGCTGGAGCTTTATGACCGGCCGAACAATACCTTTGTGGCCGGGTTCATCGGCTTGCCGCCCATGAATTTCTACCCGGACATGGGCTTTGAAGATGGAAAGCTGAAAGGGAACGGCTTTGAGGTCGAACTGTCGGACGAGGAAAAGGATACGCTGAAGGACTATTACGGCAGGCAGATCATCCTGGGCGTCCGGCCGGAGAATATCACCGCGGACGGCAGCCTTGAGGTCCGGGTGAACAACAATGAAAACCTCGGCATGAACACACTGGTGCACGGGCAGATCGGAAACGGCAGCCACGTGGTGGCCAAACTCCGGGGCTGGGCGGACTACCGGAACGGGGATACGGCCGGGATGCGGTTTGGCCGGAAGCATTTCTTTGACAGGGAAACGACAAACGCGATCCGGAAGGGGGGAAACTGATTATGGCGAAAGCTCCTTCGAAAAAGCCGGAATTTCTGCGGAAATGGATGGTTTCCCTGAAACGCAAACCGCAGATGATTGCTCTGGCAGTGCTGGCAGCCGCCTTTGTCTACTACAGCCTGAACCTGACGAAGGTTTCGAATACAACAGCCAAGGTCTACGGCGCCGGCATGGGACTGGCAGAGTTTGCCACGATGCTGCTGAGCATTCTGAGCCTGGTGTGCTTCCTGAATGCCTTTCCGCACCGGAAAAAGACGAATATTCCCATGCTGGTGCTGATGTTCCTGATGGTGGCAGTCGTATTCTACTGCGACTGTTTCTATGATGGAAGAATCACGGAAGCCCTGACCCGGGCGGAGAATCCCATCAGCGCGGAAGGCGTGAACAGCTATATCGCGGGCGCACAGAGCATGCTGAAGGTGCACCGGATCCTTCTGACCGCCGGGGCCGCGCTGGCAGCGCTGCTGCCGGTATACAGGCCCTGGATCAAAAAGATCAACACCTCTGTCGAGGTGGCGGCCAACGAAGAGATGGCAGCCATTGACATCAGTGCCGAGGATGCCTGAGTTATGGGCAGAAAAAGCAGGGAGGCTGTGCCGGAGGAAACGCGGACGCCAGCGGAATACTATCAGCTGAATACCAAGGCGGTGGAGGACCTGGTGACGGCTTCCCCGGAAAACAGCCCAAAGGTTTCGGAGGCGGAGCTGCGCAGGTACCGCTCCGGATTGCAGATTCACCTGAAGGATTGGCTGAAGGTGCTTCTGATTAAATGGTGGTTTCACGGAGCCGCATGTTTCTTCTTTCTGTGGGGGCTGGGGATTGCAGTGCCCAGCCGGGAAAATCAGCTCCTGATTCTGGGGCTGGCGATGGGTTTTATCACAGACCTGATGGTCAACAACATCTTCCGCTATTACGCGAAAACACCGGGCGCCAATGACCGATGGATGATGTTCGGCAGGAAAGGCTTTGCCAGCCTGCCCCTGAATATCGTGTACGGATATGTGCTTCTGGCGCTGGTGGTGACGACGTACAATGTGATCAACGGGGTGCTGGTTTCCTTTTCGGGGAACCCGGAAAGCGTTCCGCTGGGTGTGGAGCCGCTGCTGTTCGGCCTGTTCGCGACCGGATGGGAGTTCCTGCTGCTGGGCGCCAGGCAGCTGGCCAGAAGAATTGTGGAGGACGCAAAAAGCAAACCGAGGTGAAGCATGCACGAGCAGACAGAACAGTATATCCTGGAGCTGATCCGGCGCAGCACACCCCGGAGAACCGCCTGGAACCTGGAAAAGATCCGGGAGGGACGGGATGTCAGCTGGAACTATATTGACGGCTGCATGCTGACCGCGCTGACTGCCATGACGGATATTACCGGAGACCGGCGGTATCTGGAATTTGTTGAGCGGGTGGCGGACTGTTTTGTGCAGGAAGACGGCAGCATCCTGACATATAAGCCGCAGAACCGGGCTCTGGACGATATCAACGAAGGCCGCATCCTTTTCCGCATGGCGGAGGAAACCGGCAGGGCAAAATACCGGAAGGCAGCGGAACTGCTGCACCGGGAACTGATGGCGCAGCCCCGGACGCCGGAGGGCAACTTCTGGCATAAAGCGATTTATCCCAACCAGGTATGGCTGGACGGCACCTATATGGCGCTGCCGTATCTTGCCCTGTATGAGAAAACCTTCGGGCAGGGGGATTACAGCGATATTCTCCGCCAGATCCGGGTGGTGCATGATCGGATGCGGGACCCGAAAACCGGCCTGTATTACCACGGGTATGACAGCAGCCGGAAGGCATTCTGGGCAGATCCGGAGACAGGGCTGAGCCGGAATTTCTGGCTGCGGGCGATCGGCTGGTACAGCCTGGCGCTGGCAGACCTGACGGAGATCCTGCCGGAGGACAGGCCGGAGCGGAAGGAGCTGGTATCCTTCTTCCGGGAACTGATGGCAAGCCTTGCCGCCTTTGCCGATCCGGAAACCGGGATGTACTGGCAGGTCATGGATCAGGGAGGCCGGAAAGGAAACTACCTGGAGACCAGCGGCAGCGCCATGGTGGCATGCGCCATGATGAAGGGAGCCCGGCTGGGCGTGCTGGAGGAATCCTACCGGGCACGCGGCAGGAAGACTTTCAGGGGTATTCAGGAGCATTTCCTGAAGGTTCGGGACGGAATGATTGAACTGGAGAATATCTGTCTGGTGGCGGGACTGGGACCGGAGAACAAGCGCCGGCGGGACGGTTCCTACGAATACTATATTTCCGAACCGGTGGTTTCCAATGACGCGAAGGGCGCGGCGCCGTTCGTGCTGTGCTATACGGAGATCCGGCGCGCGGCGGAATAAAACCGGGAAAAACGTGGAGGAGGCCTGGGCCTGATGTATATTACGCTGAAGAATATCAACAAAATCTACCCGAACGGATTCCATGCGGTGCATCACTTCAACCTGGAAATCGAAAAGGGAGAGTTTGTCGTATTTGTCGGGCCTTCCGGCTGCGGGAAATCCACAACCCTGCGGATGATCGCCGGGCTGGAGAGCATTTCCAGCGGAGAATTCCTGATCAACGGGGAACGGGCGAACGAAAAGAGCCCCCGGGAGCGGGAAGTGGCCATGGTGTTTCAGAGTTATGCGCTGTATCCGCAGATGACGGTGTTCGACAACATTGCCTTCGGACTGACGCTCCAGGGGGTCGACGAGGATATCATCGAGGAGCGGGTAAAAAAGACCGCGCAGATTCTCGGCCTGACGGATTACCTGGACCGGCTGCCCCGGGCCCTGTCCGGAGGACAACGGCAGCGGGTGGCCATCGGCAGGGCACTGATCCGTAAGGTGGGCATCTTCCTGATGGACGAGCCGCTGAGTAACCTGGATGCCAAGCAGCGGGTGACCATGCGCGGAGAAATTGCCCAGATTCACCGGGAAACCGGGGCTACCACCATCTATGTTACACATGACCAGACGGAAGCCATGACCCTGGCAGACCGGATCGTGGTGATGAAGGACGGGTATATTCAACAGGTAGGAACCCCCTACGAATTGTATTTCAGACCGTCCAATGTCTTTGTGGCCGGTTTCATCGGGGAACCTCCCATGAATTTCGTAAGGGGTACGATTCAGAACAGCGGCATTCTGTTTGGGGATCAGCGGGTGGACCTGACCGGGGTGCGGCCGGATCTGGCGGCACAGGAGGGCCGGAGCGTGGTCTTCGGTTTCCGGCCGGAGGCAGTGACCCTGGCGGAACAGAAAGACGCTTCCCGGATCGACTGCCGGGTAGAACTGACAGAGATGCTGGGGGACAATACGAACGTCTATATCACTTCCGGGGAACAACAGTCGATCCTGAAAGTGGACAGCCACGATACCCCTGAAACAGACGCGCCGCTGACCTTCTTTATTCCATGGGAAAGTATGTATTTCTTTGACGGGGAGACGGAAGAAGTCCTGTAAGTCAGGCCAGCAGCCCCAGACGGGACATGGCGAATATAAACAGGAAAATCGTGCCCAGAGAGGCGACCGTACTGACAAAGACCAGCTGCCCCGCCAGCTGGCCGTCTCCGCCCATGTTTTCGGCCATGGGATAGGAGGAAGTGGCTACCGGCGTCCCGAAGATCATCAGGATCAGAAAGAGCTCCACGCCCCGCAGGCCAATCAGCCAGCCCAGGGGCACCATGATCAGAGGCAGCAGGATCAGACGGATCAGCAGAACCGCGGTAATCGCTCCGCGGTTCTTTTTCAGTTCGCTGAAGACCAGATTGGCACCGAGAACGACCATGGCCAGGGTTGTGGCCAGACCGGCCAGCGATGCCACGGGAGAGGCCAGAAAATCCGGCAGGCGGATATTCAGCAGATAGCACAGGAGACCGACGACACAACCCTGGAGCAGAGGATTCTTCACAAGGCCCGTCAGCAGCGGCCGCAGGCGGACTCTGCCGCCTTCCCGAAAGAGCTCCAGCACAACGACGGCGGAGGCGTTGAACAGGGAAACCATGATCAGCACCATCATGCCGCAGACCGAAGAACGCTCCGCTCCAAAGACATAGGTCGTCAGCGGGATGCCGTAGATGATGAAATTGCTGCGGAAAACAGCCTGGATGATGACACCCCGGCGGGGATTCTCCTTCACGAAACGAGGCACCAGCAGCATCAGCAGCAGGATCAGCGCGAGAACTGAAAAAACCCCGGTGAGGATCAGCTTCAGAGAGGGCATATCCTCCGGCCGGGCATTATAGATGTTGTTGAACATCAGAAAAGGAAAGAAAAGCCTGTAGTTCAGAGCATTCAGCCGGGTCATGAAAGCCCGGTCCGTCCAGCCTGCGCGGACGGACAGGAAGCCAATGCCCAGCAGAATCAGGAAAGGAGCCACCGCGTTGAGCGCGACCATGAAGCTTTCAAGCATACGAACCGCTCCCTTCGGGAATGGAATTGCCGATACAAAAATCATTATACCAGAACCGGTTTTCCGGTGCACCCTTTTTTTATGTGAGGCGCTTTCCGCAAGAACATGTACGTATATATAGGAAAGAAAATTTTTCGAAACACTTCCTTTCAGAAGCAAAAAATGGTATAATAATAAAGTCCTGTACGCTTTGATTTTCAAGGCTTGAAGGATTTCACGAACGGCCGGAAAACGACCGTTTAAGACAGGAATTGCGAAGAGGAAGAGAAGAGAGCGAAGAGGTGTACCATGGCGGAAGAACTGGATATGAGTCTGGAACAGGTCACCGCGGTGACGGCGGACTATGGGGAAGAGCAGATTCAGGTGCTGGAAGGGCTGGAAGCGGTCCGCAAACGGCCAGGAATGTACATTGGGTCGACGGACGCACGGGGCTTGCATCATCTGGTATATGAAATAGTGGACAATTCCGTGGACGAGGCGCTGGCCGGATACTGCCACCGGATTCATGTGACGATCAATCCGGACGGGAGCGTCACGGTGATGGATGACGGGCGCGGTTTCCCGGTCGGCCTGCATCCGAAGATGGGGCGGCCTGCGGTGGAGGTTTGCCTGACGGTGCTGCATGCCGGCGGCAAATTCGGCGGCGGGGGATACAAGGTTTCCGGCGGCCTGCACGGCGTCGGCGCCTCGGTGGTGAACGCGCTGAGCCGGCACTTCAAGGTGACTGTATACCAGAACGGGCAGATTTACCAGCAGGAATACGAGCGCGGGAAATACCTGTATGACCTGAAAGTGATCGGGGAGACGGACCGGACCGGGACCACGATTCAGTTCTGGCCGGATATCCTGAGTGAGGATAATCCGGAGGGGATCTTCGAAGCCGGTGTGGAGTACGAGTACGAGACACTGCGCAACCGCCTGCGGGAGATGGCTTTTCTGAACAAAGGCGTGCGTATCGTCTTCCGGGACGAGCGGGGGGAAGAACCGAAGGAGAACGATTTCTGCTACGAAGGCGGACTGAGGGAATTCGTCAAATACCTGAACCGGCACAAGCAAGTGCTTTTCCCGGAACCGATTTACACGGAAGGCATCAAGGACGGCATTCTTGTCGAGATGGCCATGCAGTACAACGACAGCTATGCCGAGAATGTCTACACCTTTGCCAACAACATCGCCACACCGGACGGGGGGACTCATCTGGCTGGCTTCAACACGGCGGTGACCCGCGCAATCAACGATTACGGCCGCCGGTACAAGATTCTTAAAGATAACGAGCCGAACCTGAAGGGCGAGGATGTGCGGGAAAGCCTGACGGCGATCGTATCCATCAAGATGGAGGATCCCCAGTTTGAAAGCCAGACGAAGAGCAAGCTCGGTTCCGGGCAGGTCCGCGGCGTGGTGGACAGCCTGGTCAGCGAGGAACTGACCACCTATCTGGAAGAGAACCCGTCCGTGGCAAAGGCGATCGTCAGCCGGTGCGTGGATGCCCAGCGGGCCAGGGAGGCAGCCCGGAAGGCCAGAGAGGCGACCAGGCGGAAGACGGTGCTGGAAAGCGCTTCATTGCCCGGAAAATTGGCCGACTGCAGCGAAAGGGATCCGGCAAAATGTGAGATTTTCATGGTGGAGGGAGACTCTGCCGGCGGCAGCGCCAAAGGCGGCCGCGACAGCAAGACGCAGGCGATTCTGCCCCTGCGCGGAAAGATCCTGAATGTGGAGAAGGTCCGGCTGGACCGGGCCCTTGAAAACGCCGAAATCCGTGCCATGATCACAGCCTTCGGATGCGGCTTCGGCGACCAGTTTGACGAAAGCAAACTGCGGTACCACCGGATCGTATGCATGACGGATGCCGATGTGGACGGCGCCCATATCCGGATCCTGCTGCTGACATTCTTTTACCGCTTCATGCGGCCGCTGGTCGAGAAAGGCTACGTCTATGCCGCCATGCCTCCGCTGTACAAGGTTACCAAGGGAAAGATGTCCCGCTATGTATATGATGATGACGAGCTGAACCGGCTGCTGGATGAAATCGGCCGGGATCCGAAGCCGGATATTCAGCGGTACAAAGGACTGGGCGAGATGAGCGCACAGCAGCTGTGGGACACCACCATGAATCCGGAAACCCGCATGATGATGCAGATCACCCCGGAGGATGCCATGGAAGCAGACCAGCTGTTCACCCTGCTGATGGGAGACGATGTGGAACCCCGTAAGCAGTTCATCCAGGAGAACAGCGACCTGGTCAAGGATCTTGATGTATAACCCGGAGGGCTTTCCGATCGCCCTCCGGACCTCCTTCGGGGAGAATCAATCAGACCTGGTCAGGGACTCTGATGTATGACCCGGAGGGCTTTCCGATCGCCCTCCGGACCTCCTTCGGGGAAAATCAATCAGATCCGGTGAAAAAACCGGATGTATAACGCAAGTGCAGGAGAAGAAAGATGATTCAGGACAGACTGATTCCGGTAAACCTGGAGCAGGAAATGAAAAAGAGTTTCATCGCCTATGCCATGGCGGTGATTGTGGACCGGGCGCTGCCGGATGTGCGCGACGGACTGAAGCCGGTGCACCGGCGGATTCTGTACGATATGTCCGAAGAGCTGAGCATGACGCCGGACAAACCCACACGCAAAAGCGCCCGCGTGGTCGGCGACGTACTCGGTAAATTCCATCCTCATGGAGATTCTTCCGTATACGATGCTATGGTTCGCCTGGCCCAGCCCTTCAACATCCGTTATCCGCTGATCGAGGGACAGGGCAATTTCGGCAGCGTGGACGGGGACGGCGCGGCAGCCATGCGTTATACGGAAGCCCGCCTTCAGAAGCTGACAATGCACCTGCTGGACGGGATCGACAAGGATACGGTGGATTTTTATCCCAACTTTGACGAAACGCTTCAGCAGCCTTCCGTGCTTCCGGCACGCTTTCCGAACCTGCTGGTCAACGGTTCGAGCGGCATCGCCGTCGGTATGGCGACAAACATTCCGCCCCACAACCTGAGAGAAGTCATTAACGGTGTCATCTGCATGATTGACAATCCGGAGTGCACGGTTGAAGATCTGATGCAGCATATCAAGGGCCCGGATTTTCCCACAGGCGGCCTGATTATGGGCTACAGCGGCATCCGGCAGGCTTATCAGACCGGGCATGGCCGGATCACTGTCCGGGCACGGACAAACGTCGAGGAAATGGGTGCCGGGCGCAGCCGCATTATCGTGACGGAGATCCCATACCAGGTCAACAAATCGGTTCTGGTAAAGAAAATTGCGGATCTGGTGCATGAGAAGAAGGTCGAGGGCATCAGCGACATCCGGGATGAATCCAACGACCGGCAGGGTATGCGGATCGTGATTGAGCTGAAAAAGGATGTTCAGCCGCAGGTCGTGCTGAATATGCTTTACAAGCATACCCCGCTGCAGGAAAACTTCGGCGCCAACATGCTGGCGCTGGTCAACGGGAAGCCCCGGGTGCTGAATCTGCGGGAGATCATCTACTATTATCTGGAACACCAGAAGGATGTTGTGACCCGGCGGACAAAGTTTGAACTGAACAAAGCCCAGAACCGGGCACATATTTTGGAAGGCCTGCTGAAGGCCCTGGACAACATCGATGAGATCGTGGCCATTATCCGGGCCAGCAAGGATACCGTCACCGCGAAGGAAGCCCTGATGCTGCGCTTTGAATTCACGGACAAACAGGCCCAGGCCATTCTGGATATGCGGCTTGCCCGCCTGACCGGATTGGAACGGGAAAAGCTTCAGGAGGAATACCAGGAACTGGAGGAGGCCATCGCGAGGCTGACCGCAATCCTGGCGGATGAGCATCTGCTGATGGACGTGATCAAGACCGAGATCGGCGAGATCCGGGATAAATACGGGGATGAACGCCGCAGCGAACTGACGATCGCGGAGGACGATATTGATATCGAAGACCTGATCCAGGAAGAAAACATGGTCGTGACGATGACCCACGAAGGATATGTGAAGCGGGTCTCCTCTTCCGTGTACCGGGCGCAGCACCGGGGCGGCCGGGGCGTCAGCGGCATGAACGTCAAGGAAACGGACTATACCACCCAGATGTTTGTGACCAGCACGCATCAGGAGATCATGTTCTTCACCAATACGGGCCGCGTCTTCAGCCTGAAGTGCTACCAGATTCCCGAGGCCGGGCGCCAGGCGAGGGGCACTGCCATTATCAACCTGCTGCAGATTGCCGGCGGAGAGAAGGTCTCCACCATGCTGCCGATGCCCAGGGAAGCCGACAGAGACTACAATCTGGTGATGGCAACCCGGGGCGGCATGATCAAGAAGACGGCACTGGATGAGTTCCGCAACCTGCGGAAGAACGGACTGATCGCCATTGCCCTGCGTGAAGGAGACGAACTGATCGGCGTACGGCTGAGCAGCGGGGAAGACGAAATGCTGCTGGCGACCCGCAAGGGGAAGTGCATCCGCTTCAATGAGAAGCATGTGCGGAATGTGGGCCGGAATTCGATCGGCGTACGGTCCATCCGCCTTCAGGAAGGCGACGAGGTCATCGACATCGCAGCGGTGGAACCGGAGACCACGGTGCTGGCCATTACGACCCTCGGCTACGGGAAACGGACCGATCCGGAAGAATACCGGGAACAGGGCCGTGCCGGCATGGGAATCAAGGCCATGCAGCTGACCGACAAGACCGGCGATCTGGCCGCAATGATGTTTGTTCATGAGGATGAGGATATCCTGCTGATTACCGACGACGGCACGATTATCCGGGCCCGGGCCGCGGACGTCCGCCTGTGCGGCAGAAGCACCCAGGGCGTTCGGATCATGCGGCTGAGCGAAGGCAGCACGGTGGTCGGCGTATGCCGCGCAGAAAAGGAAGAAGAGGAAGCGCCGGAAACCGCCGGAGCAGAAACCGCCGGCACGGAAGCCGCTGAAACAGGAGCACCCGAACCGGAAGTTCCCGCCGCGGAGGATCCCAACCTGTAAAAACAAAAATAACAGCACCGGCAACCCGTTGCGGATTGCCGGTGCTGTTTTGTACGACGGGAAAAGAATCAGTCGTACCGCTCGTCGATGACGCGCTTGGTCTTCTTTTCGCTGCGGGGCAGCAGGCCGTTTTCCACGACTTTCACCAGAGGCGTGAACCCGATCGCGCTCTTGACCTTGACGGCGATCCGGTCCGCCAGGTCCAGGAAGTTGACGGAGCCGTTGGTTTCCACGTAGATCCGCATGGTATCCTTGCCGTCGAGATGGGAAATGCGGATCTGGTATTCGCTGGAGACTTCCGGGAATTTCTGGAGAATTTCCTCGATCTGGCTGGGGAAGACATTGACGCCCTTGATCTTCATCATATCATCCGTCCGGCCCATGATGGTGTCCAGCCGCGGGAACTTGCTTCCACAGGGGCATTCACCCGGAATGATCCGGGACAGGTCATGCGTGCGGTAACGGATCAGGGGAGCACCTTCCTTGACCAGTGTGGTGATGACGATCTCACCGAATTCGCCGTCCGGGACGGGCTTGAGGGTCTTCGGATCGATAATCTCGATGTAGAGATAATCATCCCAGCAATGCATGCCGGTGTTGTACTTGCAGTTGATGCCGATGCCGGGGCCGTAGATCTCCGTCAGGCCGTAGATATCGTACAGCTCGATGCCCAGGGACTCGGAGATGCGGGTGCGCATTTTTTCACTCCAGCGCTCAGAACCGATGACACCCTTTTTCAGCTTAATCTTGTTTTTGATGCCGCGCTTCTCGATCTCCTCAGAGAGCAGCAGGGCATAGGAAGAGGTGGAGCACAGAACCGTGGATTCCAGATCCTGCATCATCTGCAGCTGCTTTTCCGTATTGCCGGGGCCCATCGGGATGGCCATCGCGCCGAGACGCTCGCAGCCGGCCTGGAAGCCGATGCCCGCGGTCCACAGGCCGTAGCCGGGGGTAATCTGGATGCGGTCTCTGTTGGTAATGCCGGCGAACTCAAAGCAGCGGGCAAACATGATGGCCCAATCTTCCACATCCTTGGCGGTGTAAGGAATGATGACGGGCAGGCCCGTGGTGCCGGAAGAGGAATGAATGCGGACGATCTTATCTTCGGGGGCTGTCATGAGCCCCAGGGGATAGGCGCCGCGCAGATCGCTCTTTTCAGAGAAGGGAAGGGCTTCAAACTCTTCGGGGGAAGATACGGAGGAGACACCGGCCTCCTTCAGCTTTTTGCCGTAGAAGTTGTCCGCGGCCAGCAGGGCACTGATCTGATGGTTGACCTGCTGAATCTGGAGATCGGAAATACGCATGGTTTTTTACCTTCTTTCTGTTTTATTTCCGGGAACCGGAGAACACGACCGTACCGGGACGTTTCAGGCATAATCCAGGGCACGGAAATTCAGCTCGTGGAACTTTTCGGGAATCAGGCGGCGGACGGCATCCTTCAGGTCCTCCGCTTCCAGCCCCAGGGCGCCGCTGCGCAGGGCCGCTCCCAGCAGGATCAGGTTCAGCACCTTGGGGGAGCCAACCTCCCGCAGGGCCTTTTCCGCGTCCACAACCAGCAGGCGCGGCACCCGGGACGCAAGATAATCCAGCATATCCTCCGCGCGGTATCCGGTATCGGACAGCGCGGCGGTTACGGGCATCACCGGGCGGGAGGAAACGACCATCTGCCCGTCCGGCTTCAGGAAGGGCAGCAGCCGGACCGCTTCCCCGGGCTCAAATCCCAGAATCAGATCCGCTTCGCCCCGGGCGATCATGGGAGAATACAGGTTTTCTCCCATGCGCAGATGGCTGAAGACGCTGCCGCCCCGCTGGGCCATTCCGATCGTCTCAGCGGAGAGCACCGGAATCCGGCGGGCCATGGCGGCGGAAGAAATCAGGCGGGAGGCCAGTACAGTCCCCTGTCCGCCGACGCCGCAGAGAATCATATTCTTACGCATGGGCTCCACCTCCGATCGCTCCCACGGGGCACAGCTGCGCGCACAGGGTGCAGCCGTTGCACTGGCCCGGATCGACGACAGCTTTGCCTTCCGAGATGCTGAGGGCAGGGCAACCGATTTCCCGGATGCATTTTTTACAGCCGACGCAGACGGCCGGATCCACCGTGACCCGGGACGAAGCCCGGAACAGGGCAACGCAGGGGGAACGGAAGACGATTGCCTTGACGCCCGGAAGATCCGCGACACGGCGAACGGTTTCCACTGCTAGGGGATGGTTCAGCGGATCCACGGTTTCCACGGCGGTGACGCCGATCCCCCGGAGAACATTCTCAATGCTGACCTTTTCCACCACCTGCCCCATCATGGTTTTTCCGGTGCCGGGATGGGGCTGATGCCCCGTCATGGCGGTGGTCGAATTATCCAGAACGATGAGTGTGAACTCCGCCTGGTTGTATACGGCATTGACCACGCCGGGCAGGGCGGAGGCAAAGAATGTGGAATCACCGACAAAGGCAAAGCAGCAGCGGTCCTTTTCCAGGCGGTTCAGGCTCTGGGCAATCCCCAGGCCGGCCCCCATACACAGGCAGGTGTCCACCATATCCAGCGGCATGGCGTTGCCCAGCGTGTAGCAGCCGATATCGCCGCAGAAGGCTGTTTTCCGGCCCTTCATAGCCTGCTTGACGGCATAGAAAGAAGCGCGGTGCGGACAGCCGGCGCACAACACCGGCGGACGGACCGGCAATGGGGGAGGGGTTTCCTCCGGAACGGCAGGCAGCGAAATCTGCAGAAAGGAGGCCATGGCCTGCAGGACAAGATCCCGGCTGTTTTCCCCGGAACGGGGCATATGTCCGGTCATTTTTCCGAGAATCCTGGTTTTCAGCCCGTACTTGCCGCAGACAAAGATGAGCTCCCGCTCAATGTACGGGTCCAGTTCCTCGACACAAAGCACCTCATCCAGCCCGGCAAGGAATTCGACGGCCTTTTTCTCCGGGAAGGGGAATGGGGTGGAAATTTTCAGGGTACGGAGCCGGCCCAGCTGTTCCCGCGCCTCCATCACATAAGTATAGCTGAAGCCGCCGGCAGCCACGCCTTTGCGGCACCCGGAACAGGTGCCTTCTTCCGGCTCAATGCGATTCAGCGGATGGGCAGAGAAGATGTCCTTCAGCTGATCGTTGCGCACCTCGATTTTCCGGTGATTGGCAAAGGAAAGGCGGGGGAAAATGACCCAGCGGCCGCTGTCTTTCACAAAACCCTCCGGCGTGTGTACGGTGTATTCCTCCGGATCCTTTACGCGGATGGAGGCGTATCCGTGGGAAACCCGGGTGGTCGGCCGCAGAAAAACGGGTGTCTGATACTTTTCAGACAGTTCAAACGCTTCCTGCACCATCTCATAAGCTTCCGCCGCAGAAGAAGGATCCAGCAGCGGCACCTTGGAAAAAGCGGCAAAGGAACGCGTGTCCTGCTCGGTCTGGGAGGAAATGGGGCCGGGATCATCCGCCACAAGCACCACGAGACCGCCCTTTACGCCGATATATTCCAGGCACATGAGGGGATCGGAAGCGACATTCAGGCCCATCTGCTTCATGGTGACAAGGGCACGGGCGCCCGCGTAGGCGGCGCCGCCGGCGAGCTCCATGGCGGTTTTCTCATTCACGGACCATTCCACATAGACACTTTCTCCGCGGCGTTTCGCCACGGTTTCCAGTACCTCTGTGGAAGGCGTGCCCGGATAGCCGCAGACCAGGCTGACCCCCGCAGCGAGCGCACCGAGGGCGATGGCCTCATTTCCCATCACGAATTCTTCATGCATACGGTCACATCCTTCTCTTTTGCAGGCCGGAAACCGCGCGGCGGCTTCGGCATGCACTAAAAATCATCTTAACACAAAACAGGGGAAAGGCCATAAAAAACCAGCCGAAAAACAAAACCGGAAGGACCGGAAATGCATGGGAAAGGACGCTTGCCGCGCCTTTTCCGGCGGCGCTCCGTTGACGGAAGAGGCCGGAAAGCATACAATAGTCGCCGGAAAAAAGTCACGGAGGAACCGAAATGGATTATACGGAATTGCTGGCAAAAGAGTTTTCCCTGCGGCCGCAGCAGGTTGCCGCGGCGGTGGAGCTTCTGGACGCGGGGAATACCATTCCCTTTATCGCCCGGTACCGGAAGGAGGCGACCGGATCGCTGGATGACCAGGTGCTGCGTGAGCTTGCGGAACGGCTGGAATACCTGCGGAATCTGGACAAGCGGCGGGATGAAATCCGCAAGAGCCTGACGGAACAGGATGTGCTGACAGAGGAGCTGGAGGACCAGCTGGCGAAAGCAAGGACGCTGAGCGAGCTGGAAGACCTTTACCGTCCCTTCCGGCCGAAGCGGAGGACGCGGGCTACCGTGGCCCGGGAGCGCGGGCTGGAGCCGCTGGCGCTGTGGCTGATGCTGCAGCAGCCGGGAGATCCGGTCCGGGAAGCGGAGAAGTACATAGATCCGGAAAAGGAGGTGCCGGACGCAGAGAGCGCCCTCGCGGGCGCCCGGGATATTCTTGCGGAAACGGTCAGCGACGACGCGGCGGTCCGGAAGGAACTGCGGGAGATGATTCTGCGGGAAGGCATTCTGGCAACAAAGGCCGCAAAGGAAGAAGACAGCGTCTACAGCATGTACTATGACTTCCGGGAGCCGGTGCGGACCATGGCAGCGCACCGGATTCTGGCCGTGAACCGGGGCGAACGGGAAGAGTTCCTGAAGGTAACGCTGGAAGCTCCGGAGGAAAAGGCGGCCGCCGCAGTGCGCCGGGCTTATGTGCGGGGCAGCAGCCCGGCTTCCGCGCAGGTGGAGGCTGCCTGTACCGACGCGTGGGAACGCCTGATTTTCCCCTCGCTGGAGCGGGAGGTCCGCAATGAGCTGACGGACCGGGCCAACGTGTCCGCGATCCGCGTGTTCTCCCAGAACCTGCATCAGCTGCTGATGCAGCCGCCTATCAAGGGAAAGGTGACGCTGGGGGTGGATCCGGGATTCCGGACCGGCTGCAAGCTGGCGGTCATTGACGAAAACGGCAAGGTGCTGGATACCGGCGTAGGATACTTTACCCTGCCCGGCAACGACCGTGGGAAGGAAGCAGCCGCGCGGCTGATCAAGGGATTTGTCAAACAATACGGGATTACAGCGATCGCCATCGGCAACGGCACAGCCAGCCGGGAAAGTGAGCAGTTTATCGTTTCCCTGCTTCCGGAAATGCCGGGCGTGGCCTATATGATTGTCAACGAGGCCGGGGCTTCCGTGTATTCCGCCAGCAAGCTGGCGGCGGAGGAGTTTCCGGATTTCGACGTGACCCAGCGCAGTGCCGTGTCCATCGCCCGGCGAATGCAGGATCCGCTGGCGGAGCTGGTGAAGATCGACCCGAAAGCCATCGGCGTGGGCCAGTATCAGCATGACCTGAAGCAGAACGAGCTGACCAGCGCACTGGACGGTGTGGTGGAACAGTGTGTGAACCAGGTGGGCGTGGAAGTGTCCACCGCGTCGGCGGAACTGCTGAGCCACGTAGCGGGGATCGGTCCGGCCCTGGCAAAGAATATTGTGGCCTACCGGGAAGAAAACGGTATCCCGGCGCGGACGGCGCTGAAGAAGGTGCCCAAGCTGGGGCCCCGGGCCTTTGAACAGTGTGCCGGATTCCTGCGGGTGGCGGACAGCAAAAATCCGCTGGACGCGACTGGTGTGCACCCGGAAAGCTATGAGGCGGCAAAGGCGCTGCTGGAAAAACTGGGCTATGATCTGAAGGATCTGAAACGGGGCGGCCTGCCGGAGATCCCCCTCAAGGCGAGGGCTTACGGGGAGGAGAAACTGGCAGGAGAAATCGGTACAGGCCTGCCGACGCTGCGGGATATGCTCAGCGAGCTGCAAAAACCCGGGCGGGATCCCCGGGACGAACTGCCCAAGCCGGTGCTGCGGACGGATGTGCTGGACATGAAGGATCTGACGCCGGGCATGGAACTGACGGGGACGGTACGCAATGTAATTGATTTCGGCGCCTTCGTCGATATCGGAGTGCATCAGGACGGACTGGTACATATTTCAAGGATGGCGGACAGGTATATCCGCCATCCCTCAGAAGTTGTCAAGGTCGGAGATGTGGTAAAGGTCTGGGTGGTCAGCGTGGATGAAAAGAAGAAACGAATCGCGCTGACCATGGTCAAAGACAGAATGAACTGAGATTATTCCCCGGCGAAAACAATATCGTTCCGGAGACGGTAGATTGTGGCCCCGCGCTTCTTCTGGCAGAAGGCGTCAACCCACCAGTCAATGGACTCAACGGCATCGAACTGGACTTTTCCATACCGGATGCCGTTGATTCTTTTTCCGGCCATGTTGCTGTCCATCCAATGTACGGTATTCGTCTCCGGATCGTAATCCGCAATCATGACCGCACTGTGGGCACCGACGCCGTGAGAATAATTCGCGGTCATCTGAAAATAATCCCCCTGCCGGACCTGCTTCATGAACTCCAATGCCAGGGCACGGTTTTCGTCCCTGGACAGCTTTGAGTCGTAAAGGAACTGCGCGGCAACCTCAAACGGGTTGCCTTTGGAAGCCGGGATATCCTCCCAGCCGTAGCCGTAGGCGTAGGGCTTGCACTTCGCGGCCGGCAGGTTGTTGGGAATCACCAGTTCCGTGTCGGGATATTCCGCCATGCGGTATCTGTCCCGGGTCTGACGGAAAAGATAGACGGTGAAATTCTTGCAGACGTAGATATCGCCCTTATAATGCGCACGCCTGAGCTTGCCGCCCGCCTCATCGTACAGCTGCTTTCCCAGGGCGATGATGTCCTCGATGAAAGCGGCGCGGGCAGGACTTTCCTCCGGAAGCTCTTCCGGTATTTCTCCGAACGTGATTTCTTCTATCTCCATTCCTTCCCCGGAGCCCGCGGCTTCTTCGGCCGCAGCGGAGAGGAAAAGGGAAACCGTCAGCAAAAGGCAGAGAATAAAAACAGGAAAACGCTTCATACATACCTCGACAAACGGGAAAAATCAGGCAGCTCCAAGAATATTGTATGATAAATCACGGGGAAATGCAAACCTCCGTCCTGCGTTGACATTTTGAGGAAATTGCGTTATGATACCGGCGCAAACGATTGCGATATTTGCAATATCAGAAGAGAATGGAAGCGGTGCATATGGTTCGGCTGAAGGATATCGCGGAGGCATGCAGCGTCTCCGTCGCGACGGTATCCCGCGCGCTTAACGGGGTCACCAACGAGAATAAGGATCGGACAGCGTATATCCGCCAGAAAGCCCGGGAGATGGGCTACTATCCCAATGCTGCCGCGCGGACGCTGAAGACCAGCCGGTCCAACAATATCGGGATTCTGTATGAAGACCGGATGAATCACGAATACTTCAGTTCTCTGCTGGACGATCTGCGGCGGCAGGCGGATCTGCAGGGATACGATCTGACATTGATCGGCCGCAGCACGGATGAAAACGGCGGGAACTATTATGAGCATGCCCGGCGGAGAAATCTGGACGGTGTCATTGTCATTCACGCGGATTTTGACAGTGCCAACGTCATCCGGCTGGCCACGAGCAATATTCCCTCAGTGATTATCGACCATATGTACGAAGGATGCAACTGCGTTTGCAGCGACAATCGGGCAAGTATGGAGCGGATTGTCCGCGCCGCATGGGAACGGGGGCATCAGCGAATCGCCTTCATTTCCGGGCAGCAGGGAGCAGTGAGCAGGGAACGGCTGGCCGGGTTCTACAAGGTCTGCGCGGAGCTTGGAATCCAGGTACCGGGGAACTTTATCCGGGAAGGCCGCTTTCATGATCCGGAGGAATGCGCAAGGATTATCCGGGAGATGATGCAGGAGAAGGAAAAGCCGACCTGTGTGCTGTGCCCGGATGACTACAGCTGCCTGGGAGCCATGTGGGCCCTCAAGGCGGAGGGAATGGATATTCCCGGAGAGCTGAGCCTGATCGGCTATGACGGTATTCGCATGAGCAGGATGATACAACCCCGGCTGACCACTTACTGCCAGAATACAGGGGAGATTGCCCGCGAGGCCATCCGCCTGCTGCTGGAAGCCGTAGAGGCGCCGGAAACGCATCAGCCCCGGCAAATCACAGTGGAAGGAACCCTGATTGAAGGGGAAACCCTGCAGGCGATTGCCCGCTGAACTGTGAATGAAACGGAAAACTACCATGTCGTTACAGAAATAATGATGTCTTATAAATACGGTTAAATTGATTTTTCCCGCTGTGATACAGGCAGACGGGCAGAATAGTTACATTGCGATGCTTTCATGTAACTTTTTAAGCCATTTATGTAACCATACGCTTTAAACCGAGTAAAATCAAGGCGTGAGGGCTTTTTTGCAGGGCCGGTATCCGCGGAAAAAAGAGTTGTAAAGGGCGGCCATTTTGGGTATAGTTATATAGATAGAGAGAGTACGCTTGCGGATCACTGGGGGCAAACGACAGACTGGCCGCAGTGAAAAGGAGATGGACATGAAGCCTATGGAGAAGAAACCATTTGAATGGCTGCAGCGAGCAACGACGGTTATCGGACTGAGACCGAGAAATAAAACACAGAAGCGGGCAGAAGGCCCTTTTGAGGATGTAAACGGAATCCGGTATTATTATACAATCAATGACGGGAAAGCTGTGATCAAGAAAGCAATCCGGGTCGGGGATACATTCAGAGGAGAACTGGTTCTTCCGGAAAGCCTGAATTCATATCCTGTGGCCGGGATTAAAAAAGGCGCAATTTCTTCCTTCTATAATTTAACGAAGGTGGTAATACCGGAATGTCTCACAAGCATCCAGGCAGAGGTGTTTTCCCTGTCTATCAAGCTGACGGAAATAACTGTCGAGGGAAACAATACTGAATATGCTTCAGCAGACGGGGTGCTTTTTACCAGGGACATGGAAACGATCTGCTGTTATCCTGCCGGAAGAACGGAAGCATACTATTCCATCCCAGACAGTGTGAAGCAGATTGGTGACTTTGCATTTTATAATGCCAAAAAGCTGGCAGGCATCCTGATTCCTGCCGGAACAGAGAAAATCGGGGAGAGAGCGTTTTTCGGATGCGCTTCCCTGAAAGGGTTGAACATTCCGGAGGGCGTAACCAGCATCAAATCCGCTACATTTAATGGCTGCACCGCTCTGACGAATATTTCAATTCCGGATGGTATCGAGGATATCGCCTTCGGAGCCTTTGCTAACTGTACCAGCCTGACAGGTTTGACACTTCCGGGGAGCATCCGGCAGATCGGAGGGAGCGTTTTCCTTTCCTGCTCGGCCCTTGAAAATCTGATCTATGAGGGAACCCAGGGACAATGGGAGACAGAAGTCAGGAAGGGTTTCCACTGGAATGCCGGTACTCCGCCGGAATTTGCGGTATCATTCTGTCCCCGCCCGGGACAACCTGAGCAGCCGGAAAGGGATTTTATACCATGGACACCGGCACCCGTACAGGACTGGAACGATTATTCGACCTGGCAGCAGGAGGCGGACCCATCCAAACAAAGGATGCCGGAATCCGTCCCGCAAGCAGCGGTGAAGAATCCTGTCCAACCGGCGGAAGACGAAATGCGGGAATTCATCCCGGAAGAAGTGTCAGCGGAATCTGTCGAAGCGGCGGAAGACGAAATGCCGGAATTTATTCCGGAAGAGGCGCCGGCGGAACCTGATGAAGAGGCGGAAGATGAAACGCCGGAATCCATCCCGGAAGAAGCGGCGGATCTTTCCGGCTCCGAAGAGGAAGCATACAGTGAATGGATTCCGGATGATGATGAAGTACAGGACGCTGCTGAATGGACCGCGGAGGAGACAATGGGTACGGATTCTGATGAACCGGACGAGACTCTGTCCGAAACGGTCCCAGAGGATCCTTATGCAAGCCTGTATGAGCTGATGCCGGAAACCGATGAGGAAGAGCCGGAGGATTCTTTTGAGGAAACACCGGAAATCAGCAGGGTTTTCCTGAAAGGAGTGGAGTATGAACTGGATTCCACAGACAGGACAGCCAGGGTACTTGGCACAAAGAAGAAGAGTGCGGAGAAGGTGAAGATCCGGGCAAGCATTCAGGCGAACGGGAAAAAATACAAAGTAACGGGAATTGCCGGGAAAGCCTTCAACAAGCGGAAAAAGCTGAAAAAAGTCACCATCGGAAAAAATATCAGAACCATTGGGAAAGAAGTATTCCGGGGATGCGATAAACTGGATACGGTTGTCATAAAGACCACACGGCTGACCAGTTCAACAGTCCGGGATAAAGCTTTCAAGGGAGTGTCGAAAAAAGCGAAGATCCAATGCCCGATGTATTTTCTGATTGCGTATCAGAAGCTTCTGCTCCGGAAAGGTGTTCCGAAATCCACTATAATTCGGTAAAATGATGTTTTCCCTGAGCAGGATCGCCCGATCCGGATTGATGGCGAGATATATCAAACATATTGCGGTTGGGAGTTGTGAAAAATGAAAAAACTGTTCATGTTTCTGCTGCTTCTCCTGATTCCGGTCGGTGCTTTTGCGGATCTGTCCATCAATCTCAATATCCGGATTACTCCGGATCCGCATAACAGCAATAAAGTCAGTGCCCGGACATATGTGGATGCGCAGGGAAATGTGGCCGTTCCGGCCGATAAAGGCTATGCGACTGTCCAATACACCTATGGAAACGGATCCACCGTGACCAAGGAAGAGTTTCTGGATGAAAACGGCGTGCTTGTCAACTGTGTCGACGGTTATTCCACAATAAAGTATAAATACAGCGGAAGACTGCTTGTTGAGAAGGCGTATTACCGGACTGACGGTACGCTGGTAAACGGGCCTGACGGTTATGCCAGGCAAGAGACAGCCTACAGGGGAAGCAAGCATCTGAGCACCTGGTATTATGATCCGGAGGGAAATCCTGTCGGGATACACCGTATTACAGAGTATCGTCAGTATATGAACCTGACGCAGATAACCAGCGACTCATGGTACGATTCGGAAAATGCGCTGATACCCGGCCCGAACGGCTATGCCCGGGTTGAGTATGAATACAGCGGAAAAATAAAAGCAAAAACAGCATATTTAGGTGCCGACGGCACTCCGTATTATTATGCAAAAGACGGCTATGCCACCATGCTGTCTGTGTATGAGAAGGGCAAAATCGTGTCGACGCAGTACTTCGGCGCGGATGATGAGCTGATTGCCGGTCCCAGCGGATACGCTTATGTACTCTATCGCTATAAAGGGAAATATACGATGGAAATGTATTATAACGCGGATGGTTCCCTGTTCTTTACTCAACGGGGAATCTGCGGGATCGAGAAACAAACAGACGGCAAAAACCGTGTGCTGGACGAGATGTATTATACGGGAGAGGGAGAACGGGGATACAGCAATGACGGTTACAGCAGAACCAAGAAGAGCTATTATACAGACGGAGGAGAACTGAGCACACAAAGCTATTATGACGTAAACGATCAGCCGATGATTGTGGAAGGCCTGGGCTATGCCAAGGTGAAGAATACATATGCATCGAGATGCCTGATGCAGACAGAGTACTTTGATACAGCCGGAAAACATGTCTGCTCCCTGGAAGGATATGCCATAACAAAATATATATATGAGAAAAGAAGGGTCACGGAACAGGCGTTTTTTGACGCGGATGGGAAGACGATGGTCAACGGACCGGACGGGTATGCGAAGGTTCTGTACCAATATGCAAACGGGCAGGTGGTCAGCGAAAAGTATCTGACCGCCGACGGTGAACCTTTCTACGGGGATAAGGGTTACGATGAGATCCGGCGTTCCTGGGACGGAAAACAGAAAACAGCTGAAAGCTACTGGAAAGACGGAGAAAAGGCAACCGGAACAGACGGGTATCATGAAATCCGGTACGAATACAATAGTGCCGGCAAGGTTTCAAAACAGTCTTTTTATGATCAGAATGAACAGATTACGCTGTGTACAAGCGGATATGCTTACATTGAAACAGAATATAACAGTAACGGCGGAGTCATGAGCACCCGGCTTTATGATACAAAATGGAATCTGGTACTTACACCGGGGCAGGAATACGCTTATGTCAGAACTATTCTGTTTCGGGATGCAGAAGTGGTCGATGATGCCGAAGAAGATGAAGAATCTGATGACGAACCGGCAGACGAAGCAGAAGGCACGGAAAACCCTGAAGAAAATACAGAGGAAGAAGAGGACAGCGACGGTGTCATCCTGGAGTATTACGGTACGGACGGCCGGCTGATGAATATTTCTGCCGGATATGCGCGCCTGGTACGGATGAAAAATGACCTGAATCAGGTCATCTCAGAAAACTATTATAATACGGACGGACAGCCTGTAATGTCTGCGGACGGGTATGCACGTGTTGAGAAACAGTACGATGAAGCAGGAAATGTTTCGGAGGAAGCATACTTTGACACGGAGGGAAAGCCAATTTGCGGAGCGAAGGGATATCACAGCATTCGAAGAACCTGGCAGGACAAGCGTGCTGTCAGTGAAGCCTGGTTTGATGAAAAAGGGGCTCCGACTTCATCGGGGGATACCTATGTCCGTGTGGACCGGGAGTATGACGAAAAGGGCAAAATCGTCACGGAAAGCTACTTCGACGCAGACGGGCAGCCGGTTTTCTGCAAAAACGGATACGCAGTCCGGAAACGCACCTATGACGAACAGGGCTTTATTGCTTCCGAATGGTATCTGGACGGGGAAGGGAAGCCGATCCGCTGCAGCGGCGGGTACCACCGGATCGACCGGACCTGGCAGGATCCGAACCACGCGACCAGCCAGGCATGGTTTGACGAGGAAGGAAATCCGATGACGCTGGGGGATACCTATGTCCGGATGGACCGTGAGTTTGACGAAAACGGCAAGATTGTCACAGAGAGCTATTTTGACGCGGCCGGGCAGAGCATCTTCTGCAAAAACGGATATGCGGTCCGGAAACGCACCTATGACGAACAGGGCTTTATTGCTTCTGAATGGTATCTGGACGGAGAGGGAAATCCGGTCCGCTGCACGGGCGGGTATCACCGGATCGACCGGACCTGGCAGGATCCGAACCACGCGACCAGCGAGGCGTGGTTTGATGAAGAAGGAACACCGATGACG
>JAFXZS010000009.1 GCA_017541105.1 Clostridia bacterium | reverse complement strand
GTGTGTGATGCCTGCGGGATCGGAGCCGGACAGATCATTGCCTTCGGAGACGATTTCTCCGATATCGGCATGCTGAAGATGGCAGGTACGGGCGTTGCCATGGGAAACGCCATCGATGCGGTAAAGGCGGCTGCGGATGTGGTCATCGGATCAAACGATGAGGACGGCATTGCCGGATATCTGAAGCAGCTCATTCCCCATGTGATATAATCAGACCGCATATGCTCTGCCGATAGCGGAGGATCTTTTCGAAAAAAAGAACAGAGCGATCCCCGGTAAGCCTGCAGGGCGAACCGGGCTTTGAAGGAGACGGATACAGATGAGAAAAGAAGAAATCACCGCTGAACTGTTTCGCCTGCAGGATCCGAAATATGCCAAACTGCAGATCGGGATCCTTCCGACCGTCGATGCCGGCTCGATCATAGGCGTCCGGACACCGGAGCTCCGCAGCCTTGCCGGAAAGATCTTCCGGGATGAGGATACGGCAGTATTCCTTTCTTCTCTTCCCCATCGGTACTTTGACGAAAACCAGCTGCACGCCTTTCTGATTTCCCTGGAAAAAGATTTCGGCAAATGCATCGCGGCAGTGGAGAACTTCCTTCCGTTTGTCGACAACTGGGCTACCTGTGACCAGCTTTCGCCGAAGGCCTTCAGAAAGGATCCGGAAAGGCTGCTCCCGTATATCCGGAAATGGCTCCGGTCCGGAAAGACCTATACCGTCCGGTTTGCCATGGGGACGCTGATGCAGTATTTTCTGAATGAAAGGTTCAGACCGGAATATGCCGATTGGGTGGCGGATTACAGATCGGAAGAATACTATATCAACATGATGAGAGCATGGTACTTTGCCACAGCCCTGGCCAAGCAGTATGACACCGTCCTCCCCTTTCTGGAAGAACAAAGGCTGGACGACTGGACACACAACAAGGCCATACAGAAAAGCGTGGAAAGCTGCCGGATCACGACAGATCAGAAGGAATATCTGAAGAACCTGAAGGTCAGAAAAACGGCAAACCGATAAACACCGGCTGCCGGAAGAATAAAAGCATCGGATCTGTTGAGGCAGTAATAAGATACCGTTTCCCGGGTCCCTGCCCGATCGACCGGAACTGTGAGGAAAACATGATGAAGCTGCTCTTTGCCCTGGACAAAAAGGATTACGGTCAGTGTACGCATACCTTTACGCGCGATTCCGCAAGAGGAATCATTATCCGGAACGGAAAGGTGGCCATGATCCACAGCCTGAAGTATGATTACTACAAATTCCCCGGCGGCGGGATCGAAAGCGGTGAAAGCCCTGCGGATGCCGTGATCCGGGAGGTAAGAGAGGAAGCCGGCCTGATCGTGATTCCCGAATCGGTCAGGGAGTATGGCTATGTTCACCGGATCCAGAGAAGTGACAAGGACCCCTCCGAATGCTTTGTTCAGGATAATTATTATTATCTTTGCGAAGCATCGGAGGAGATAGCCTCCCAGTGCCTGGACGATTATGAAGCGCAGGAATCATACCGGCTGGAATTCGTGGAGCCCGCCGCCGCCATCCGGAAAAACCGGGAAGCAAAGGAAAGCCCTTATAACCGTCTGATGTTTGAAAGAGAGTGCCGCGTGCTTGAAGGACTGATCGCTGAAGGACTGCTGAAATAACGGTTCTTCATCCGGAACTGCGCATTTCTTCAGACAATAAAGGAACGGATAAAATCAAAGGTCCCTTCCCCGGCGCCCAGCAGGCGTTCAATATTGGTGACGAACGCGCGAACCTTCGCGTCCGTGCGCTGGCTGTCCCACTGTGCCGTATTCTTTCCGTCAAAGGCGATCAGGGCATAGATCAGGATCATCTCCACCGTTTCACGGGGATAGGCGCAGTGACAGACGCCTGCCTGAACCGCTTCCTCTACCAGGCCGCTCAGGATCGGGCCGGCTTCGTCGATCACCTTCTGCCGTGCCTTCTCATGCAGCAGCTCGTTTCGCGGCGCGTTCAGAGAATCCACGACCGCCTTTTCACTGCCCTCCCCGGCATTCAGCGCCACGAGGACCCGCATCAGCCTTTCCGTCACCGGGATCTCCTTCTGAGATGCGGCGGCGCGGGCTCTGCGGATCAGCCCGTCCCCCATGCGTTCCACCATGGCATCCAGGATCTCTTCCTTGGAGGCAAAGTGATAGTACAGCGTACCCTTGGCAATGCCTACTTTCTTCATGATGTCCGTCGTGCTGGTCTGCTCGTATCCCTTTGATTCAAACAGCTCCTGCGCGGCGTCCAGGATCTCCTCCCTGCGGATCTCCGCCGGCTTTGCTTCCGCCATTGAAACGCAACTCCTTTATTTACGGTTCTGCCGCGTTTTCTGTTTCCCGCAGCAGATTTCCGATATGCTCCCGTTCAAAGAACAGCTTCCTGTTGGCCAGCACGATCCCTACCGCCGCCAGAAGCACAAAAATAGTTTCAATACACTTCGTCTCCGGCGTCATGGCGATCTTCTCCTGCATCAGATTGATAAACAGGTGGAAAACCATGGTTGCGAGCATGCTGCGCCTGTTCCTAACATATACCCATGTCTGAATAAAATCAAGGGGAATCGCGCTGAGCAGGAAATTCAGCATATACAGAGCGCCCATTTCCCTCAGACCGCAATGATAGGTCCCGGGGATCCAGAACAGCGGAAGATGCCAGCAGGCCCAGACAAAACCGAAAATGAGCGATTCCGTAAACCAGGTGTGATAGGCGCCTACGGCGTCCTCACCATAGCCTCTCCAACCCACCTCCTCAATGACCGATGCCAGAAGAATGGTCGTCAGGGCGGAAACTCCGCCTACAGCAAAAGAAAAATCCTCTGTGAAGGCAAACTGCTTCGGCGAACCGCCGAAAAGCACGGAAGTACCGATGGACGCGGCGACCACTGCAGCGAAAATGAGCACTGCCGCGGCGATCGACAGCGGACGGATGCGGTAAAACCGAATCAGCTTCCGCCTGAAATCCTCCTTCAGCGCCCGGTTCCGGGACGTGAGGACCGTTGTGGCCGCGACGGCCGCAGGAGACAGCAGGCCCAGCACCATGAATACAGTCATCACGCTGCTCTCCTTGAAGACAATGGCCAGGAACCACCAGAACCAGGTGGCTGCAAAGGTGATCGCGTAAAAGCGCCAGGGTCTGTAAACATACTTCTTCATCAATAATTCTCCTCTCTTCATACTCATCCGTCCGCCGGTTCCAGCCGGCGGACGCTGCGGCTCCTGTACAGAAGTCCGGCAATCGCCGCCAGCAGGAGCCCGGAGCCCACAATGGTCCAACCCGCGCCGCGGCCGACGCTGATGCCGGCCCCGCGGGCGATCGCATCGGCAATCACTCCGAAAGCCCCGTAGGCGACCGCATAACCCAGCTGTGAAATGAATCCGATCACGCCCCAGGCGCGTCCCTGCAGCTCATTCGGGATATTCACGCGCACCAGATAATCCAGGCAGGTGTTCGCGAAGGGCAGCATAAAAAAGAATACAAAGCCGGACCCGCAGATCAGCGGCAAGGATTCCCTGACCCCGAAAGCAGCCATGGCCAGTCCGCAGCAGCAAAGGGAGAGCGCGAGTATTTTTGCGTGCCCTTTTTTGATCCCCCGTATTCCCATCAGCACACCCGAAACCAGCATACCGCCGGCGCAGACGGTCTCGGCGATCCCCAGCGTTTTGCTGTCCGAAAAATCCAGGATCATCGGTTCCGAGAGGATCTGGATGGAACCCATGAAAAGCGTGATCAGGGAAGACAGCCCCATAAGGATGAGAAGGCCCCGGTTTCCGGCAACTGCCAGCCAGCCTGTGCTTATATCCTCCCGGAAGGAGGTTCCCGTTTTCACCGCTTTGGTTTCCAGCCGGCTCCGGACGATCAGCGTGGTCGTCACAGTCAGGAAGAATGTGCAGATGTCGATAATCAGCAGCAGTTTAATATCCGAAACCGTCAGCAGCATTCCCGCCAGCAGCGGAGAGATCAGGTAGCGGGCACTGCCGGCCAGCCCCATGATCCCGCTGGCTTTGCTGAACTGCTCCTCATCCAGAAGATCGGTAATGGTGGCGCGGTAAGCCGGCTCCAGCAGGGACGAAAACACCGAGCTCACAAACACGCCGGCACAGATCTGCCAGAGCGCGGCTCCGCCGTTTATCATGCAGATCAGGATATAGATGACCCCGATCGCGGAGCATCCGTCCCCGATCACCATCAGCAGGCGGCGATCCGCGCGGTCAGCCAGCACTCCGGCGGGTAT
>JAFXZS010000008.1 GCA_017541105.1 Clostridia bacterium | reverse complement strand
GGGGGACACCTATGTCCGTGTGGACCGGGAGTTTGACGAAAAGGGCAAGATCGTCACGGAAAGCTATTTTGACGCGACCGGGCAGAGCATCTTCTGCAAAAACGGATACGCAGTCCGGAAACGTACCTATGATGAACAGGGCTTTATTGCTTCCGAATGGTATCTGGACGGGAAAGGGAAACCGATCCGCTGCAGCGGCGGGTATCACCGGATCGACCGGACCTGGCAGGATCCGAGCCACGCGACCAGCGAGGCGTGGTTTGACGAGGAAGGAAACCCGATAACACTGGGAGATACCTATGTCCGGATGGACCGGGAGTATGACGAAAACGGCAAGATCGTCACGGAAAGCTATTTCGACGCAGCCGGACAGAGCATCTTCTGCAAAAACGGATATGCGGTCAAGAAACGCATCTATGACGAACAGGGCTTTATTGCTTCCGAATGGTATCTGGACGGGGAAGGAAAGCCGGTCCGCTGTACGGGCGGGTACCACCGGATCGACCGAACCTGGCAGGATTCGGACCACGCGACCAGCCAGGCGTGGTTTGACGAGGAAGGAAATCCAATAACGCTTGGTGACACCTATGTCCGAATGGATCGGGAGTTTGACGAAAACGGCAAGATCGTCACGGAAAGTTATTTTGGCGCAGACGGGCAGCCGGTTCTCTGCAAAAACGGATATGCGGTCCGAAAACGCACCTATGACAACCAGGGCTTTATCGCTTCCGAATGGTATCTGGACGGGGAAGGGAAGCCGGTCCGCTGTACGGACGGGTACCACCGGATCGATCGGACATGGCAGGATTCGGACCACGTGATCAGCGAGGCGCGGTTTGACGAGGAAGGAAATCCGATGACGCTGGACGATACCGATGTCCGCATGGAGCAGGAGTCTGACGGGAACGGCGGGTGATTACCAAATGCTATGCAAAAATAGTTATCTGGAGATCCACTGGGTTTATGAGGAAGCAAAGGCAAATCCCTGAGGTTCAGTAAGTGAGAATTCAGTGAACAATGAGAGGAAAATTGTATTTTTTCTGTATTTTACATTTCGAGCGGGATGCAGCCGGCTGAATAATGCCGGATGCATGGTGAAACCAGGATTTTCCGGAATATGTTGCCATATAACAGGTAGGGAATCATTAATGGTTACACACAACTGATAAAATGTAACCAATGTTTAATAAATATGTAACTTTTCGTCCAAAACCATGTATACAAATGTGGACAGCCACCAAACCTTGTGATAGAATATACAGTTGAGAGGTTGTTTGGTATTTTAGAATCTCTCGAAAAGCAGGTCCTTTGAGTTTCTGACAGACGCAGAACAGTTTACAGGGTGAGGTGCTGACAGTGGGAAAAGGCCAGCAGGTTAAAATTGCAAAATTATTTATATATATATTAAAACGGATCTGGCTGCTGATCCTGTGTGCTGGGATCGGTTATGCAGGGATGTACACCTATTACCGGGACTATAAAAGAGATACTTATACCGCATTCGCAACCATGTATGTTCTCAACGGGAACCCCAATCTTGTCAATTACCAATATACGAATGCCAGCGATCTCAATTCTGCAGTACAGCTGATAGATACTTATATGGTCGTGGTTCGAAGCACCAAAGTGATGAGTGTGGTGGTGGAGAAACTGACGGCGAAATATCCCGGAATTACGGCAGATTATATTTCCGCTTCTCTGTCTATGGGTTCCGTTGCTGACACGGGTGTGCTTCAGATTATCTGCGTAACGGGCAACGCACAGCTGTCCGCGGATATCTGCAATGCGGTGGTTGACGTCGCTCCTGCTGAGATTATCCGCGTGGTGAACGCGGGAAGCATAGAGGTCATCGATTATGCAGAACCGCCGTTAATGCCAGATAACCGAAATCCTCAGAAAAAGGGAATGATGGGTGCGCTTGCCGGCGGTGCTGCTGCCGCCGGACTCCTGGTTCTGCTGTTTCTGTTGAATCACAAGATCCGTGAGGAAGATGATCTGACGGATGCGTTTACTCCGCCAATCCTGTCTTCTGTGATTCGTGCCAGAAAAAAAAGCCGTGATCCCACGGCGTTTCTCCTGGATGAGAACAGTCCGCTGGAAATCAGTGAAAGCTATGCCAAAATGCGTATGAACCTGCTATATACATTGGTTAACAAGGAAAACAAGGCAATCGGGATTACCAGCGCAGTTTCGGGAGAAGGAAAATCAACGATTTCCGCAAACCTGGCTGTTTCCTGTGCAATGGGCGGGAAACGGGTTCTGCTGATTGATGCCGATATGCGCCGGGCATCCCAGCAGGCGATTTTCGGATATCCGGCGGATGTTCCCGGTTTTTCGGATATTCTGATTCAGCAGTGCAACTGGTGGGATGCGGTACAGACAGACGTTCGGGAGAACCTGAGTGTTCTGCCTGCCGGCCATGCACCTCCGAATCCTGCAGAGCTGCTTGCGATGCCCGAGATGGAGGAACTGCTGGCCGAAATGCAGCAGCATTTTGATCTGATTCTGATTGATTTACCGCCAATTAACATTGTATCTGATCCTCTGGCGATTTCTTCATTTATGGCAGGCGCCCTGATGGTTGTCCGTGAGGGCTGGTCCGATCGCAGAGCGATTGCCAAGGCATTGACTTCGGCGGAAATGACCGGGATGAATGTGCTGGGCTTTGTCTATTACGGCGAGAATGTTAAGCGCAATTCCTATTACGGAAGAAAATATTACAAGAACAAGTACTATTCCAAAAAGACAATGTGAGGAAATCCTCTAGAGATTTCTGATGATCGAGGTTGTACGATTGATGAAGATGCAACGATGGGCCGGAATCCTGCTGATTCTAATGATAGCCGCAGTAATCTGTTTTTCTGCGGCGGAGGGGAAGGGAACACTCGATCTTCCCGCCGTGACGGAAACAGACTGCGCCTGGAATGACCAGGGAAATCTGGTTCGGGAAACCACGCATGATCTGAACGGGGATCCCGCGCTCAACAACCGGGGTTTCCATTATGCGGAGTATAAATGGGATCAGCACAGCAACCTGATTATGGAGGCATATTACGGCCTTTCCGGGGAACCTGTGGTTATCGACAAAGGGTATGCCCGGGCAGAGTACACCTATTTTACGGACAGGAATAAAGAGTCTCATGTGCTTACGGAGGATCGTTACGCCGCGGATGGGAGCCGTGCAGAAATCCCAGGGGAGTACAGTTACCGACGGGATACCTGGAAAGACAACAATCTTGTTTCCAGTGAATACTTTAATGCCAGCGGAGAACTGACGCGGCCCAACGGCGGGTATGCTCAGATTCTGTACGACAGAAAAGCGACAAGAGAGAGAACGATTGTCACCAAAAGTTATTATGATGCGGACGGATCCCCCCTGATCGGGTCTGAAGGCGGGGAAGTTGTGGTTTTTGTGTATGCGCCAAAGAAATACGTGACACAGGACATCGCTCTGGATTATGTGGCGCTTGACCAGCTGATTCCGGCTCCCGTTCAGGGCACAGGCGGCGAATACCTGCCGCTGCTGCTGACCTGTACCATTGAAAAAGCTGACGGGCAGAAAGTGCTGGGGTCGGAACACTGGCATCGCCAGGAAAATACCTATGACAATGACGGCCATTTGCTGCGTACCGATTATTTCGGCACAGATGATGAACCGATTCTGTCTTCCGATGGCTATGCTTCTGTTACACATCAGTTTGACGGACTGGGACGCACAACAGAGACAGCGTTCTGGGATGCGGACGGAAGCCTTGTGAAAGTACTGGAAGGCTATGCCAAGGTTACGTTTGAATACTATGGATCCTCAGACAAAACGCATTTTGAACGTTATTTCGGCGCAGATGATCAGCGTACCACAACGACATACGGATATTCCATGGCCGAATATGAATATAGCGGGCTGGGGTATGACTGGCGTGTCACCTACTATGATACAGTGGATGAATACACCATGTGCCTGGGAGGGTACGCACGCCTGGAACGGGTTTATTATAAGGGTTATACCGGGTACAATGAGGAGGAACTCTGGGATCTGTTCGCCGATCCGATCCAGCAGGAGAAGCGTTACGGTACGGATCTGAAGCTTATTCCGGTGAAGGCAGGATATGCAGGCCTGGTCAATGACAGGAACTATCACGGCCAGGTGACACAGACAACCTATTATGATGACAACTGGGAACCGGTCCGGAATGACGAGCGGCAATTCGCAACAATCCGCTATGTATATGAAAACCTGGACAATACTGCGCCTCCGATTTATGAAGAATACTTTGATCAGAACAGGCAGCCCTGTGAAAGCACGGACGGCTGCTATGCCCGGAAAATGAGCTACGGCGGACCGCTTAAAAATCTGCTGGTCTCTGAGGAGTTTCTGGATGCTTCAGGGAATCCGGATACATCGGTTTCCAACGGAGCGCATCGGGTTGAATACAGTTATAACGGAGATCTTTTGCAGACGTCCGTCCGTTATTACGACAGCGAAGGGAAACCTTTTAAAGGCTATGCCGGATATGCGGCTGTGTACCGGGAGTATAACAGGGACGGAAGCCTGCTGTGGGAAATCTACCTTGATGAAAACGGTCAGTTGACCACTGTCGGCGGTGTTTTTGCCGCGCAGGTACACAGCTATGATCCTTCCGGCCATCACACGCATGAGAAATACTTTACCGCTTCCGGAGACCCTCTGACGCAGTCGGAAGGATATGCGTCCATTGCCTACAGTTATGATGTGAATGGAAATATCATATCCACGACATATTATAACGCGGAGGATGAACTTGTTCACGTCAACGGGCGGGCAAGAACTGAACGGGCATATGACAACAATCATCATTTGGTTTATGAGGCTTATTTCGGGACAGATCTGAAGCCGGTTCTGATCAGCGACGGATACGCAGCAAGAAGAATGGCATATGACGAGCAGACAGGGCTTCTGAAATCGACGGCTTACCTGGATCAGGCCGGCAATCCCGTTCTGTGCACCTCCGGGTATTCTTCGTATGAACAGCAATATGACCTGTACGGAAACCTGCTTATGCGGGCCTATTATGACGCGTTCGGACAGCCAACAGTCCCCGCGTTTGCCGGGTATGCCCGCTTTGAACGCTTATGCGACCACCTGGGCCATGTGCTGGAAGAAGCGTATTATGATGCGGACGGCAGCCTGATTGTCAACCGGGACAAGTATTCTGTTCTGACCCAGGAATACGACGCGAACGGGGTCATGACCGCTGTTATGTATCTTGGGCCCGACCGGCAGCCAGCGGATACATCCTTTGGATATGCCCGGATGGAACTTACATACGATTATCAGGGAAACAAGACAAGCGAAGCATATTTTAACTCCAGCCTGGAACCGACAGCCATCTCCCGGGGTTATCATAAGGTGATCAATACCTGGGATTCGGAAGGACGCCAGCTGTCTGAAGCGTATTACGGTACGGACGGAAAGCCCACCGAAAACCTGGATGGGTATTCCTCCTTTATCCGGGAATACGATCTGAACGGGAATCTGATCCGCGAAGTCTATTACGATGAAAACGGCAGAATTACCAATGTCGTAGCCGGCGCAGCGCGCGTGGAACGTGAGTTTGACAGTGAAAACCGTCTTCTCAGCGAATGCTATTACGACGAAACCGGAACCCCCTATATGCTGCGCGGTGATTACGCGGCCCTGTATTATACCTATGACCATATGGGAAATGTACTGACAGAAGCCTATTTCGGACTGGACGGACAGCCTGTCATTTCAACCAAGGGGTTTGCGTTGAAAGAGTGCACCTATGACCAGATGGGGCATCTCCTGACAGAAGAATACTCTGACGGGAAAGGGAACCTGATTGTTCAGCCGGAAGGTTACGCAAGGATTGTCCAGACCTGGAATGAACAGGGATACCAGACGAGCATCGGATACTTTGGCGCTGACAGACAGTATATTCTTCAGGCCGGCCGGTACAGCTACATCACCTATACACGGGATATCAACGGAAATTGTACAGAAGAGGCGTGGTTCATCTTCGAAGGACAGCCCACCCTGCTGCCTGACGGACACAACCGGATTACGCACGAGTATGACGAAGCCGGAAACTGCATCCTCTCTGTCTATTACTATAATGAAGATATCGTCATGATCACGGGCGGATATGCTGCGATTGAGTATAAATATGACGCACGAAACCGCAAGATCCAGGAGAGCTATCTGGATGCGTCCATGGCGCGCATCACCATTGAAAAAGGTTTCTCCGCCATTGGCTATGTGTATGATAATGCCGGGAATACCCTGCAGGTACGCTATCTGGATGAGCAGGACAAACTGACGCGGGTACCGGAAGGCTTCAGTGTCTGGCAGCGCGAATATGACAAGTATAACCACGTGATTCTGGAACAGTATCTGGATGAACAGGAACGCATTGCTTCCCTGACCGACCGCATTGCTTCCCATCGGCTGGCCTATGATACCCGGGGAAATCTGGTGCGCGTTGAATATATGAATTCGTCTCTGCAGCCGGTGGAAACAGCAATGGGATATGCCACGATCCTGTACGGCTATGATGTTCAGGATCGCAAGATCAGCGAAACATATCTGAACCGGCAGGGCATGCCGACACAGATTGCCGCAGGCTATGCGGGCATTCAGTATGAGTACGGCGTGCAGGGTAAAGTTTGGCGTACAACCTTTGTGGATATATCCGGGCAACCCACCCTGTTCAAGGATGGCTACGCAACCGTTCAGTACCAGTACAACGAAAACCAGTATGTAACCCGGTTGACCTATCTGGATGAGAGGAATAACCGGACATATATCAGTGCCGGGTATTCCGCGGTGATCCGAACTGTGGATAAGAACGGCAGTATTCTGACAGAAACCTATCTGGATCTGAATGACAATCCGGTTCGGTGTTCTGCCGGTTATGCTATGGAACGCAATACCTGGGATGAAAGGAAGCGCATAATCCGGCACGCTTATCTGGATGAAGAAGGCCAGCCCCTTACGCTGACCAGCGGCTACAGCGCAATCAGTTATGCTTACGACAATTCAGACAATCTGATTCGCCAGTCCTACTACAATAAAGCGGGAGAACTGACATGGTGTCAATACGGCTACAGTGAGATTCTTTACACATACGATGAGCGCAATCACTGCACAGAAGAGCATCTGCTGACAGCCTACGGAAAGCCTGCTATTCACAATAGCTATCAGTTTTCCTGGCTGCGCAGGGAAGTGGATCCGGATGGCAAAACACTTTCCGTGAAGTATTATGATACGGTCGGAACAGCGACGCTATATGCCGGGCAGTACGCGGAAGTCCGGTATACCTATGACCTGGCCGGACGTGAAACTTCAATCAGCTATTATGACCGTGCAGGGAATCCGCTCAACTGTCTCCGCGGATATGCAAAAAAGACCATGGTTTATAATACTTTGGGGAATGTTACGGAAGAAGCTTATTATGATACTGAAGGCAATCTGACGGATACGCAGATGAAATACGCCATGGTTGTTTATACCTATGATGACCTGGGAAACATGATTTCCGAACAGTATTATGATACGAAGCATCTGGGTGTGATTCCGCTGGATGCACGGTATGCGGCTGCGTATCTGGACTATGATGATCAGGACCGCATTCTGAGCGAGTACTATTATGACGAATATGAAAGGCTGGTCCTGAACAAGGAGGGATACGCCGTTCACGAAGTAACTTATACAGCGAGCGGACTGATCCAGGAAGAATACTATCTGGGTGAAAATCAGGAACCCATTGCAATTGCTGAGGGATACAGCCGTCGTACCCTGATTTCCGAAAACGCTGTGGACCGCACATATGTCATGAATGTTCAGAATGAAGCAGCCACAGAAGAAGACCTCTATGCTTCCATTATTCAGACGTATGATCAATACGGCAGGGCGATTGAGAGCGATTATTTCGGCCTGGACGGCAAACCGGCAATTGGCCCGGAAGGGAGCGCAAGAGTGATCCGGGAATACACCAGCCGGGGGGAGGTTTCCCTGATCCGATACTTTGACGAGAACGGAAAAGCAATCGCAGTGAACGGCGTGTTCGGCGTTCGCATGGACTATAATGCCTATGCCAATCTGGAACGTGAATCCTGGTTGGATGAAGAAGGAAACCCTGTGATCAACAGCGATGGATATGCCAGTATTCTGTATGATTACGATCTGAGCGACAGTACAAATGTTTCGAAATATTTCCAGTATTATCAGGACCAGAAGGGCGATCCCATCGCGGCCAATAATGGGGCATGGGGGATGACGATGCTCTATTATCCGGCTACCCGTATCCATGTCATCACCTATATTGATCCGAACGGCCAACCGATTCTGACGACAGAAAATTACGCGATTCTGGAGTATGAAGAAGACGATAACGGCAACCGGGTCTGGGAAGGGTATTATGATGCAGTCCATGCCCAGACAAATTGCAGTGATGGATATTTCAGCGTGGAACGCGGTTACGACAGTGAAGGACGGCTGATTTCCGAACGCTATCTGGACCGCTACAACAAACTGACAAATAACAAGGACGGTATCGCCAGCTGGAACGGTTATTATGATGAGGAAGGCAACCTGATTATTTCAAGCAGGTATGATCAAGACCTGCAGCAGGTGCCGTAACCGAAAGGAAAGATTCAGATATGAAGA
The DNA here is from genome assembly GCA_017541105.1 of Clostridia bacterium. Lineage (GTDB taxonomy): Bacteria > Bacillota > Clostridia > Christensenellales > Aristaeellaceae > Aristaeella. The sequence goes on along the minus strand of JAFXZS010000008.1, from coordinate 235,077 downwards.
ACAGAATGATCCGCAGGAAGATGCTTGTGAAATGGATGGCAGGTGTGACCGCGCTGATTCTCGTCCTGTTTCCGTTTTCTGCTCCGGCAGAGGATCTGCCGAAGGACGAACGGGGATGGGTGGATTTTGTTCTGGTCTGTAACGAGGGGATGAGCAACACGGGCGGAAACGCCGGGAACACCATGATGGTTGTCTCCATGAATCCGGATACGGGGAAAATCCGGCTGATGATGCTGACGTGGGATACATTTATCCGGTATCAGGGGTATGATGTGCTGCAGAGACTTGACATGCCCTACCGGAATAACGGTCCTGAAGAAACCATGAGAGTATTCAATGCCAACTTCAATATGGATATTAAACTGTTTATGTCGCTGAATTATCTGAATCTGGCTTCCCTGATCGACGCGTACGGCGGTGTGAAAGTGGATGTTTCCAGAGCGGAGCGCAACGCGTTGAACGGTATGGTGGCTGCCAAAAAGGAAAACATTCAGGCGCAGGCCAATATGGGCCTGCTCAGCCAGATGATGGTAGAGCAGCTGGCTGAGGAGAATTATCTGTCAGAATACGGTCCGGAAACACAGCTGAACGGCCTGCAGGCGGTAGGTTTCGGATGGCTGCAGTATGACTCCGTCTATAATTGCTGCATGCGGGAGGTCAAGGTGATTGCAAACCTGTTCAGCAGTGTCGGCAGTAACATCAGGCAGAAAGTCATTCTGTATACAAACGAATCCGGTTATCCGGAGAATCTGAACAACCGCAGGGCGATCAATCTGGATGATATGACAGAAGAGGATCTGTCCTTTCTGCGAACGGAAATGGCTCCGATTTTCCAGATGGCCTATCATAATCTTTCCGAGGAGGATATCCAGAATATTTCCAACGCGCTGGTCCGCGCAGCCTATCTGGCATCCCGCCAGGGCGTCAGCATCTTTGATGATTTTCTGACATATCTCGTATTACCGCTGGAAGCTACGCAGGAGTATGATATTGTCGCCGGGACGAAAGGGCACATTGTGGATTATGCGGCCAATGAGGCCGCGATCAAGGAATTCCTGTTTGCGGAGGACTGAGAACCGGAAAACGGAGGCACTGACCGGATTGGCAGGTCGTCCTTTTTCAGGGTTATATAGCTTGAGAATAACGCGGATGGCATTTCAAAACCCCGGATGAAGCACTCCGTGACGGCGAAGCTATGCAGGAAGAGAGGTCAGACGGATGCATGCCTATTGTCTGTTCTGTGAGACACAACGATGCAGACAGATTGCCGAGTACATCCGAAAAACATGCGGATATCAATGCTTTTCTCCGCAGCTTGTTCAACGGAAATGGGTGAAGGGCGTCATGACGGAAACGAGCCACGACTGGCTTCCCGGTTACCTTTTTCTCTATACGGAGGAGCCGACCATCCGGCGTTTTAATATCGACGGGATTATCCGGATTCTGGGGAAAGGCGAACTGGAAGGGCAGGATCGGCAGTTTGCAGAAATGATCTATCACAGAGAAGGCGTCATGGGCACGATTCCCCTGATCCAGGAGGGCGGACGATGCAGAATCAAGGATCCGGCCTGGGAAAACCTGCAGGGAAAAGTGGTCAAACTGGACCGTGAAAGAAAAAGATGCTGCGTTTCCTTTGAATTTGACGGACAGATTCATACGGTGTGGGCAGGATATGAGATCATCAGAACAGAATAAAGAATATGGCAGGATAAAATTCCACTTGAATATATAGCGGGTGGTGGGAGAATGAAAAAAAGAATCATGTCTCTGAACATGATCAAAATATTTCATACATTGCTGGTGATCTGTCCTTTTCTGCTTTGCTGGTTTCTGTATTACGAACCGAACACGTTAACAGCCACATCCAGACAGGTTTCCGCGCTGGTCATTACAGTATATATCGTAATCTATTATACCCTGTGCCTGAAACTGGACGGATTCCGGGCTTCCGTAGTAGGGATTACCGAAATGATCTATTCCCAGATCATTTCCGCGGCATTGGCGGATGTCTGCGCCGCACTGGGGATCTGGATGCTCTCCATCTGGCTTCCCAACTTGTTCCCGGGATTTCTGTGTTTCCTGGGTCAATGCGTGATTATCTTTATCCTCTGCCAACTGGAATACCGATCGTATTATAAGCATCACAAACCGTGGCGGACGCTGGTTGTTTATGACGCCCGGCAGGGGGTTGAAAAACTGATCAGCGCATACGGGCTGGAACAGCGCTATGAAATCCGGAAAGTGATCCCGGTGGAGGAAATCCTGAACCATCTGGACGTTCTGGATGAGATCGAAACGGTCTTCTTGAGCGGAATCCACAGCCGCGAAAGGAACAATATTCTGAAGGAATGCATCTACAGGGACATTCAGGTATATATTATCCCCCGGGTCGGCGATGTGCTGATGAGCGGAGCGGAGCAGATGCACATGCTGCATCTTCCTTTCCTGCGCAGCAAAAGATACCGGCCGCTGTCAGAATACAGGGTGCTTAAGCGGATCCTGGATATTGCGTTTTCAGGCGTGGCGCTGATCCTTTTCTCTCCGGTGATGCTGGTGACCGCCATTGCGGTGAAAATGGACGGGGGTCCGGCGTTTTACAAGCAAACCCGGCTGACGATCGGCGGCAAAGAGTTCAAGATCCTGAAATTCCGCAGCATGTGTGTGGACGCGGAAAAGATGAGCGGAGCGGTACTGAGTTCCGGCAAAGACGATCCAAGAATTACAAAGGTCGGGAGAATCATTCGGGCCTGCCGTGTGGATGAACTTCCACAGCTTCTGAACATTTTCGCGGGGGATATGAGTATCGTAGGCCCGCGGCCTGAACGGCCGGAAATTGCCGCAGTTTATGAGAAACAGCTGCCAGAATTCAGCCTGCGGCTTCAGGCGAAGGCCGGGCTGACCGGTTATGCACAGGTGTACGGGAAATATAACACCACGCCCTATGACAAGCTTCTGATGGACCTGATGTATATTTCCGGCGCTTCCCTGTTTATGGACCTCCAGATCGCGCTTGAAACCATACGCATCCTTTTTGACAAACGCAGTACGGAAGGCCTGGGCGATGAAAGCGTCTCACTGGTTTACAGTGAAAGAACAGAACCCCGGAAAGACAATACACAATCACATCATTCGGACAAATGAATCGCGGATGGGAGCAGGATGGATGTCTGGTGCCAAGAAAAGACTTGAGTATATCATAAAGCATAACGTAGGCTTCCAATACCTGTACAAGAAGTGTATCAGCCTGATCCTTCGCATGGCAGGCCGCGTGATGAAAACAGATCAGCAGCTGATCCTGTTCAACTCATTCGGCGGACGGAAATATAACGACAGCCCCAGAGTATTGTTTGAAGCAATGGTCCGGGATCCGCGTTTCAGAGGATACAGGTTTGTCTGGGCATTTGAGGAACCGAAGAAGTTTCATATTGAGCATGCCGAATGCATCCGGATCGATTCCGCCACCTATTTCAGAACAGCGCTGAAGGCGAAGGTGTGGATTTCTTCTGTAAATATCGAGCGGGGGCTTCATTTCAAAAAGAAGGGTACAATTTACATCAACACATGGCATGGCGCCGGCACAAAAAAGATCGGCAACGCATGCAATGGCAGAAAGGATTATGATTTTTCCGCTGTGGATCTGATGCTGGTCCAGAGCAATTTCGAGCGGGAGATCTTCCTCCGGGATTTCCTGTGCAATCCGCAGGCCATTCGCAGGATCGGCTTTCCGCGGAATGACGAACTGTTCAGCCTGACAGATGAAAGAAAATCCGAACTACGGGCACGGTTCCATATTCCGAAAAACAGGAAGGTTGTTTTGTACGCTCCGACCTGGCGCGACAGCCGGGACGGCGGGATGACCTATGAATTTGCTCCGCCGATTCATATCGACAGGTGGCGTACGGAACTGTCCGGCGAGTATGTTTTGCTGTTCCGTATGCATACGTTTACGACGAAATTTGAAATGACTTATGATGATTTCGCCGTGGATGTATCAGGATACGAAAACCTGAATGAGATCCTTGCAATCACGGACGTCCTTGTGACGGATTATTCCACGATCGTATACGATGCCGCAATTGCCGGAATCCCATTTATCTGCTTTGGATTTGATTATGACACCTATCGCGAGGAACGCGGGTTTTATTATGATCTCCGGCAAGTATACCCGGGCGGGGTGCTGTCCACGGAGGACGAGGTGATCCGGCGGATCAGACAGGTTGCAAACGGTACAGACAAAGAGCAGTACAGGTGTTTCCGGGATGAATACATTGAAGCGGGAGGATCGGCAACGGAACAGATTCTGTCCGAACTGGCTGACCGACTGAACATAAAGGAGCAAGCATGAAGGCATTAATACTGAATTCCGGCATGGGTACCCGAATGGGAGTTCTGACTTCGGAACATCCAAAATGCATGACGGAGATCTCGGCACATGAAACGATTCTGTCCAGACAGCTGAAAATGCTGGCGGATGAAGGCATTACAGAAATTGTCATCACGACGGGCCTGTTTGATTCCGTACTGGTCAACTATTGCCAGAATCTCGATCTGCCCCTGCATTATACGTTTGTCAGGAATCCGGAGTATCAGGATACAAATTATATTTACAGCATTTATTGTGCCAGGGAGTATCTGGATGATGATATTCTCCTGATGCACGGCGATCTGGTGTTTGAGAACGAAGTGCTGGAGAAAGTTCTTTCTTCCGGCGTTTCCTGCATGACGGTGTCCTCCACGCTTCCTTTGCCCGAAAAAGACTTTAAAGCCGTTGTAAAAGGCGGGATTATTTATCAGGTCGGTATTGAATTCTTTAATGACGCGATGGAGGCGCAGCCTCTGTATTATCTGCAAAGACAGGACTGGCGGAAATGGCTGGACAGAATCACGGCTTTCTGCGAGGGAGGAAACCGGAAGGTTTACGCGGAAAACGCCCTGAATGAACTGAACGGTGGTGCAGGGATCCATGCTTTGGATGTGCAGAACCTTCTCTGTGCGGAAATTGACAATCCGGAGGATCTGACACGGGTCAGCGCAAAGCTGGCGGAGATTGAATCACGTACGGTATATATGTGCTTTTCATCGGATCTGATTCACGGAGGCCATATTTCGATTATCCGGAAGGCGCAGAAACACGGCAAGCTGATTATCGGTGTTTTATCCGATGAGGCCGTTGTTTCCTACAAACGGCTGCCGCTGGTGCCTGCTTCGGAAAGAAAACAACTGTTTGAGAACATTTCAGGTGTTTACAGGGTGGTCGATCAGAAAACCCTGTCTTACCGGGAAAATCTGGAGAAGCTCCATCCGGATATCGTCGTTCACGGGGACGACTGGTGCACCGGCTTCCAGAAGCCTATCCGGGACGAGGTGGTTTCCATTCTGGCGTCCTACGGGGGGAAACTGGTGGAATATCCCTACAGCGGCGATGATAAATACCGCGCTATTGAAGCAAGGACCCGCGCCGACCTTGCCATGCCGGATATCCGCCGCGGGCGGCTCAGGAAAGTCCTGGAAATGAAAGGGCTTATCACGGTGATGGAAGCCCATGACGGGCTGACCGGACTGATTGTGGAGAATACGGTGGTACATCAGGACGGCGGAGCCCATCAGTTTGACGCCATGTGGATTTCGAGCCTTTGCGACAGTACTGCCAAGGGGAAACCGGATATTGAGCTGGTGGATATGACCAGCCGATTCCGGACGATTGAAGATATCACGGAAGTCACGACCAAGCCGATCATATTTGACGGAGATACCGGCGGAAAGACAGAGCATTTTGTATATACCGTACGAAGCCTGGAACGCCTCGGTGTATCCATGGTGATTATCGAGGACAAGACCGGGCTGAAGAAAAACTCCCTGTTTGGCACGGAAGTTGTCCAGACCCAGGACAGCATAGAACATTTTTCGGCAAAAATCCGTGCCGGCAAAAAAGCCCAGCGAACGACAGAATTCATGATCTGCGCACGGATTGAAAGCCTGATTCTGGAACGCGGAATGGAAGACGCGCTGACCAGGGCGTTTGCTTTTGCCGAGGCAGGGGCTGACGCGATTATGATTCACAGCCGGAAAAAGGATCCCGCGGAAATTCAGGAATTTATCGCCAGATTCCGTGAAAAAGACCGGACGACACCGATTGTACTGGTGCCGACATCCTTCAATTCCGTTACGGAAGAAGAATGGAAAGAACGCGGTGCCAATATTATCATTTATGCCAATCAGCTCATGCGGGCGGAGGTTCCCGCAATGCAGAAAGCAGCGGAAATCATTCTTGAAAACCACAGGGCGGAAGAGTGTGATTCGATGCTGATGCCCTTCAAGGACATTATCAGGCTGATTCCGTCAGAAATCTGAGACAGGGCAGGAAATTTATATTCTCAGGTCAGATCAGAGGATCAGGAGGCTGCGTATGAAAGTCGAAAAACTGGTTGAAATCATCGGAGCAGATTTTTACACGGGTGTTCCGGACAGCCAGCTGAAGGCCTTGTGCAATTATCTGATGAACATTTACGGCATTGATCCTCATCATCATATCATTGCTGCCAATGAAGGAAACTGTGCAGCTCTGGCGGCCGGATATCACCTTGCCACCGGGAAAGTTCCGGTGGTTTATCTGCAGAATTCCGGAGAAGGCAATATCATTAACCCGGTGGCCAGCCTGCTGAATGACAAGGTTTATGCGATTCCCGCGGTGTTCATTGTCGGGTGGCGCGGCGAACCGGGGGTTCATGATGAACCGCAGCATATTTATCAGGGCGAAGTTACCGTCAGGCTCCTGGAGGATATGGGGATCGCGGTGTTTGTTATCGGAAAGGAAACTACGGACGAGGAAGCAGCCGAAGCCATGAACGGATTCAGGGAAGTCCTGAATACCGGCAGGGATGTCGCCTTTGTGATTCGAAAAGGTGCCCTCGAATACAGCGGGAAGGTTACCTATCAGAACAGTCATTCCATGCGACGCGAAGAAATCATCCGGCATATTGTGCAGATTTCCGGAGAAGATCCAATTGTTTCCACAACCGGGAAAGCCAGCAGGGAGCTTTTCGAGATCCGTACCGCGGACGGACAAAGCCACAAGTATGATTTCCTGACAGTGGGTTCCATGGGGCACAGCAGTTCCATTGCGCTGGGGGTTGCCCTGAACAAACCGAAGCAGCGAATCTGGTGTATTGACGGGGACGGCGCTGTTCTGATGCATATGGGCGCCATGGCAGTGATCGGCGCCAACCGGCCGAAAAACCTGATTCATGTGGTTATTAACAACAGCGCACATGAGACCGTCGGCGGGATGCCTACGGTGGCCGGACAGATTGACCTGGTTACTATCGCAAAGGCATGCGGATATCCGTATGCTGCCTGTGTGAATTCTTTCGAGGATCTGGACCGGGAACTGGAAGAAGCAAAGAACAGAAATGAACTGAGCCTGATTGAAGTGAAATGCTCCATCGGAGCCAGGGAGGATCTGGGAAGGCCGACAACAACGGCCCGGGAAAACAAGACATCCTTTATGAAATACTTGGCGGAGTTATAAGAATATGCGGCTTCTGATGGTATCAAACAAAATAAAGACATTCCCGCTGCAATACCGCAATATCCTGGAGCCTCTTTTCCGGCTTGGGCATGAGGTTATCTGGGCTGCGGATTTCTCGGGGTTTGTCGGCAACAAATCCGATATTCCCTGTATAACAGAGCAAATCAGTATCCATACAAATCCGCTGCATTCAGGCAATCGGAAGGCCTATCGGCAGCTGCAGCAGATGATGGACAGATATCGGATCGAAGGAGTGCTCTGCAGCACGCCGATCGGCGGGGCCCTTGCCAGACTTGCGGCCAGGAAAAAGAAGATCCGGCCTGTTCTGTATGAAGCGCACGGTTTTCTGTTTTTCAAAGGTGCGCCGCTGATTAACCGCACGGTATACAAATGGGAAGAAGACATTCTGGCGCATTACACAGATTATCTGATCACTATTACGAAAGAAGACTATGAAGCGGCGCAGGCGCTGAAACTGCGCAGCGGTATGTCCCCTTTTCTGGTTCACGGCGCAGGAGTGAATGTCGGTGTCCGGGTGAATATCGACAGGGCATCCAAACGCCGGGAGCTTGGAGTGCCGGAGGACGCTTTTGTTGTCGTATCCGCCGGAGAACTGAACAGGAACAAAAACACGGAAGTGATCGTCAGAGCCCTTGAAAAGCTGAAGGGACAGAACATTCATTATATTGCGTGCGGTATGGGACCGGAGGAAGAAAACCTGAAAAACCTTGCGGAAACACTGAAGGTTTCACCCAACTTTCATCTGGCAGGATATCGGACTGACATGCCTGAAGTAATGGCTGCTTCAGACGCGTTTACCATGATGTCCTTCCGCGAGGGAATGCCCCGTTCCGTCCTTGAAGCCATGGATCTGGGATTGCCCTGCGTGGGCTCTGATACGAGAGGGATCAGAGACCTGATTGACAAAAACGGCGGATTCATCTGCGACCCCAGGGATCCGGAAGCATTTTCCAATGCTTTCAGGAAACTTATGGACGATCCGGCACTCAGAAGCCAGATGGGCGAATATAACCGGGGAAAAGTGCAGGAGTATTCCTGCGAAGTGGTGAAGCAGGAACTGTACGAAATCTATAAAGAGGCATTCGGCAGCAATGAACATTCTTAATCTGATCAAAAAAGCAGTGACCGGCGGGGAATGGTCTGTTGTATACAGGGATTCCGGCGGGAACAACTGGAAAACGGCAGCAGCGCCGGATGGGCAGTGGTGTGCCGATCCGTTTGCTTTTTCAGACGGAGAGCATCATTATATCTTTGTGGAACAATACCGGAAGGATCGGGATAAAGGCTGCATCGGGTATTTCAGTTTTGAAAACGGCGCTCCTGTCAATCAGGGAATCATCATTGAAAACACTTACCATATGAGCTATCCGGATGTGTTTACATATGGAGACAGATTCTATATGATTCCGGAGTCCTCAGCGAACGATACGGTAGATCTGTATACAGCGGACCATTTTCCGGACCGGTGGCGAAAGGTCAAAACGCTGATTCAAGGCAAAAAATATGTTGATTCCACTGTGTATCAGGACGGCGACCGCTATTATCTCATCAGCTACACGATGGCAGGCGGTTTCGAAATCCATGTATTCGAGCTGGATATGGAGAAGCAGGAAGTCCGCCTGCTGTCCGGGAAGAAGTATGCGAAGAATGTTGCAAGGCCCGGCGGAAGACTGTATCTGGAAAACAACAGGCTCATGCGTCCGGCCCAGGACTGCTCCGAAAAATACGGGGAAGCTCTGATCCTGTATGAAGTGGATGACCTGAACCGGAATGGAGAATATGTAGAACACGAAGTGAAGCGGATCACGGTCGATACACTCAGGCTTGCGAGCCGTCCGAACCGTATTCATCAGTGGACCGGTGACGGGACATACGAAGCAGCCGATATATATCATGAAAAGACGGATTTGCTTCATTTTCTGAGGATTTTCATTCGCTCGCACAGAAAGTGAGACGCGCTATGTACATCAGCTTTTTTATCGGCAGTATGGTCAGGGGAGGCGCAGAACGGGTCATTCAGCTCCTGGCCAATCACTTTGTGCAATCCGGCTGGAAGGTCGATATCGTGCTGCTGCTGAGCAATGAAGTGAACAGCCGGCAGTTTCCGCTTGACAAGAATATTCATATTATCGATCTATCCGGAGACAGATCGTCCTACAAGAAAAACGCAGTCAGTTGGCTCAGGGCTGTTCGGAAATATGTAAAAAACAATAAGCCGGACTGCATTGTCTCTTTTATCGGAAGAATTAACGCACTGGTTCTTACTGCTGTTTTAGGTTTGAATATTCCGATCATAGTGTCTGAAAGGAATGATCCTCGTCATGATGGCCGAAGCAAAATCATGCTGACGTATTGTAATTTAATATATCACAGAGCCAGATTAATCGTGTTTCAAACGGAGTACGAAAGCCGGTGCTTTGCTAAGAGCTTAAAGCATAAGAGTATCGTTATTCCAAATCCTGTCAGTGTGGAACAGATTAATGGAAGTGAGACGGAACGTAATCTGATCTGTACGGCAGGAAGACTGGCAACACAAAAAAACCATCTGATGTTAATTGACAGCATGAAACTGCTGAAAGAAAAGATCCCGACCATAAAGTGTGAAATCTATGGTGATGGCCCAGAGAAGCAGCTGTTACAGCAGCGAATAGAGGAACTCCAACTTGGTCATACTGTGAGTTTAGCCGGTCAAAAAACAGATGTTCATAAGTGGATAGCAAAATCGCAGGTATTTGTCCTGACATCTGAATATGAGGGACAGTCCAATGCACTCATTGAAGCAATGATGCTTGGAAAACCTGTTATCACTACCGACTATCCCGGCGCGGATGAAGTTGTACAAAACAACATCAGTGGATTGATAGTTCCCCGCGGTGATGTAAAGGCGCTTGCTGATGCTGTTCTATTATTGTTAGAAAACAAGGTACTGTATGATAAGCTTCGCAAGGGAGCGCTTATTAAAGCGCAAGAGTACAAGTCAGATATTGTTCTTGGAAAATGGGAAAAAGCTATTATAAATCATTTGTCAGATGTTTCCGGCATCTGATCCGGCTGGAATTTAAAACTTAATCCAAATGCAAAACGCTGCAGAATTGATACTGTGTTTTGATTGCTGTTGGGGTAAAAAGAACCAAATCGCTGAAATCAAACGGGCTTCAGGCATTTGCATAAAGATCCATCGTATAGTATTCCGGGAAAGCAGTATCCAGGCAGGAGGGAACGATGATACTCAGTGATGTAAAACAACTGTTAAGAGATCTGAAGAGAAAAAGCGCCAAATACACGGCCTTCTATAATCGTGTTTCGAGAATTAAGATGTTTTTATTGCGAATTGTCCCGGATGTGCCATATGTTAAATTCAGATACTTTATGAACTTTGGAAGGAAGTTGAACCTGAAAAATCCAAAATCCTTTAATGAAAAGATACAATGGCTGTTACTTTATGATCATAGAAAAGATTACGTAACATATGTGGACAAAATTAAAGTAAAAAGTGTGATTGATGGAATTCTCGGAGGAGGATACACCATTCCGACAATAAAAATATGGGACAATCCAGATGATATTAACCTGGACGAACTCCCTGATCAGTTTGTCTTAAAGTGCAATCATGACAGCGGCAGCGTATTTATATGCCGGAACAAATCGGATTTCGATATAGCGGAAATAAAAAAGAAACTGAAAACCGCGTTAAGAACGAATTACTATTGGGGAAGCAGAGAGTGGCCATATAAGCATGTTAAACCATTGGTATTTGCAGAACAGTATTTGGAAGAGTCTCCGGAATCCAGGCAAACGGGGATTACCGATTATAAGTTTTTCGTATTTAACGGGGAAGCAAAAATGCTGTATATATCAAAAGGATTGGAAGATCATACAACAGCATCCATTTCTTTTTACGATCTGGATGGAAAAGAATTACCCTTTCACAGAAAAGACTTCAGGCCAATAGGAGAACCACTGAAACTGCCTGACAATTATGAGGAAATGCTGAAAATATGCAAGAAAATCGCCGATGCGATAGATAATGATTTTGTCAGGGTTGATTTATATTCAGTAAAAGGGAAAGTGTACTTTTCAGAGTTGACATTTTATCCTTGCGGGACGGGGATTCCGTTTGAACCGGAGGAATGGGATTTAAAATGCGGGAATATGTTGTTGTTGCAACAGAATTCCCGTGCATAAGCATAAAGCACATTTTTCAAGATTTTACGAGGATAAAAGATGAATATAGTATGTTATATCAATAGGGTATATGGCGGCGGTGCTGAACGAGTCATGTCTGTATTAGTTAACGAGCTGTCGAAGAGAGGGCATACAGTTCATCTTGTAACGGATTATACTGCTCAAAATGAATATGCAATATCGCCCGATGTGGCAAGAAGCAGCATGGATGGAGAATTCAGCCGTCATAAGGGGAACGCTTTATTAAGAACATTTCGCAGAATATCAAAACTTCGTAAAATATGCATTGAGGAGAATGCAGATATTCTTATCTCATTTATGCGAGAAGCTAATTTCAAGGCAGTACTTGCAACATCCTTCATGAAGACCAAAAGTATTATTTCTGTAAGAATAGACCCGGCTTCTGCTTACCGGACAAAATTGCAAGGGATCATTGCGATCTGCTTTTATTCCATAGCAGATGCTTGTGTGTTTCAAACAAACCAGGTGCTACAATGGTATCCACAATGGATTCAGAAACATGCCCGTGTGATCATTAATCCAATTGAGAGCAGCTTTTTTGATATCAAAGAACCAACCAAGAGAAAAAAAGAAATCATATCTTATGGTCGTCTAAGCAGACAAAAAAGATTTGATTTGCTCATCAATGCATTTGCCAGCGTTATCCCTGAGCATCCGGAATTTCACTTGACTATATATGGAGATGGCGATCAACGAGCAGATCTTGAAAAGCTTATTGCACAATATGGAATTGAATCAAAAGTGAGCCTGCCGGGGAGAAGCCACAATATCGCATCAGATACACATGATGCTTATGCCTTTGTTCTTAGTTCTGATTACGAAGGATTACCAAATGGACTTATGGAGGCAATGGCAATGGGACTTCCTGTAATATCCACTGATTGTAAGGGCGGGGGAGCACGTGCAATCGTACAAAATGGGATCAATGGAATACTCGTATCTGTTAATGATGAAGCAATGATGGCAGATGCGTTAAGAGAATATATGGATCATGAAGAAACTGCGCTTGAGATGGGGCGTAAAGCAAGAGAAACAGCAGAGAATTTCAAAACAGAAGTGATTATCAACCAATGGGAAGAGTTCTTATTGCAGGTTGCAGAAAATAAAATGAACAAGAAAAATGATATCTGACACCTCAATAAATTGCAAATAGCTAAACTTGAATATGGTATGTTTTGGGAGGTTTTATTGTGATTTATACAAAGGAACAATTGATCGAATATCTGAATCAAGACGCGAAAGCATCCAAACATAACGGAATAACTCCTAAACTATTTGGAGATGAAATTTGGAAATTTCAATATTGTTTGAGATATTGCAATTATTATTATAATAAAAGGAAAAAGCATAAAACAGTTTTTTTCCCATTTTTGCTTTGGAGAATCAGGTATCATCATCTGTCAACCAAACTGGGTTTTACAATACCATTTTCGACAAAGATCGGGAAGGGGTTTTCGATAGCGCATTATGGCAGTTTAGTTATTAATGGGACAACAGTGATTGGCGAGAACTGTCGTATTCATGAAGGGGTTTGCATTGGTTCAACGAATGGGAAAAAAGGTGCAGCAGTGATTGGCAATAATGTATTTATTGCAACGGGCGCTAAAATCATTGGACATATAACAATCGCGGATAATGTTGCGATTGGCGCAAATGCGGTTGTTGTTAAGGATATTGATATACCCGGCACAACGTGGGGCGGCGTGCCAGCCAGAATGATTTCTCAAAATGATTCACATAGCAATCTGTCAAATATGCTAGATATGAATTAGTTTCTGTTTCATAACATTTTGCCTCGTGATTATAATGCAACAATCGACTGAAAAGGGATCCACATATGGAAAAATTACGCTTGCTGATATTCATCGGAAGTCTGTCCGTTGGCGGCGGACAGATGGTAGCAGCCCAGATCGTCAAAAATATTGATAAAACAGGTATTGAAATATCCGTATTATGTTATGAAGGGCAGACATACTCAGAACTTGAAAAAGAAGTTGAAAAGAACTGCTCTGTTGAATTTCTGCATGAGAGGGGAAAGATAACGCCCGGGAAAATGCTTCGTATATTTGCTGAGATCAGCAAAAGAAAACCGGATATCGTTCATGTTCATTTGGGCGGAATGGCATATGCCGTTCCCTGGGCTTTATTGCATAATATTCCCCTATTAATTACAGCGCATACGAGACCCGACCAGGCATTTCCTGCTGCCGTTCTCCCTTTGATAAAATGGGGATTGAAAAAAAAGAAAATCAGGATCGCAGCTGTTTCTGAAGAAAACCTGATTCTGATGCAGCAATACTTCTGCATTCATGATAAAAGGATCGTTTGTATCAATAATGGCGTAGAAATAGAAAAATTTTATCAAAAGAAACATAATCATTTTACATTCATTAATGTTTCGAGACAAGATGATAATAAGAATCAAGCCGCAATCATCTATGCGTTCAGTAAAATCAAACAAGTGCATCCGGACGCAAAACTGATTCTGGCCGGCGATGGCCCTACACATCAGCAGCTAATCAGGTTAGTAAAAGAACTGAACATGGAATCCTCAGTCGATCTGCCGGGAATGGTATCAGATCCTGAACAGTATTATGCTGTATCAGACGTTTATATCCAATCATCGCATCGTGAAGCAATGCCAATGTCAGTACTGGAAGCATTAGCTTCAGGCCTTCCGATTATTTCAACAGACGTGGGAGGCTTGAAAGATGTAATTCATGGAAATGGATTTATCATCCCTGATCACGATGACGACGCACTGAGTGAAGCCATGATACGAATGATTTCCGCCGATGATGAACAAATTCAACTGATGCGCAGCAAATCAAAAGAGATTGTCAGGAAATACTCTGCTCCGGAAATGGCGAATCAATATTTAAAGTATTATCTGGATATGAAAGCCAAAAAATGAGGTTAAAATGGAACAATTTGAAACTCGTAAGGGTTTGATGTTAATATTCATACTAACGAATGTTTTCCTGCTCTTTATACGGGATGTATTTTTGATCTCATTACCAAAGGTGATATTTTTAGTCGTTGAAGTTTCTTTTTTATTTTTCGCCAATCATTCTGAAATGATTGAAATGCTGTGCTTCCTTTTTCCGCTGCTGTGTGGTTTGCCGGCTAATTATCTTATGCTGGCTGCTTTGATATTGTATTTTATTAAAACTCCCGGTATTAATAAATCACAGGTGTTGGCAATATGTGTTTTCAGTTTGCTGGAGGTGTTTGCATCCTTTGGCTATCGACAATTCGATTATAAAGAATTGTTTGGATACATAGCACATATATCTGTTTTCTTCGTGATTATGTTCGATGAAAATATACATGTAAAGGAATGTGTGCAAAATTATATCTGGGGAACAACACTTTGTTTGAGTATTATAGTACTGTTTTCATTTCGACACGCTCCATCCAATTGGGTTTATTTGCTTTCAAAAGGCTGGTTCAGAATAGGCCAATTTAGGGTAGAAGATGGCGTTCATATCAGTCTGAATCCAAACTCTGTTTCGATGTTTTCTGCTGTTGCGGTAATGCTGTCTATCGGTTTGTTATATACATCAAAGAAATATAAGGGAATAATAATCGCCTGTATTTGCATACTCGTTGTGGCCGCTGTCTTTTCATTATCCAGGGCATGGTTTGTTGTGATGGCAGTGTTTTTTGCCCTTTTGTTCTGGACCAGAAAAAAATCGGTAAAATCACTTGTAATAATGATCAGTATTTTAGTTTTGGCTGTTGGACTCGGTCTGATTATTGTACGGCAAGTACCAGAGGTGTTTGAAGGTTTTATTGCCCGGGTTAACGAATCAGACGTTGCTGATGGTGAAGGTAACAGACGAGTGTATTTGGTTTATGAATACATAGAGGCCTTTTTCAGTTATCCGGATGTGTATTTATTCGGAGCAGGTGTAATAAAGCCAAATTATCGGTTGAACATCCCGGTAGGAGAATCAAGTCATACTTCGCTGGTACAATTATTAGTTGATTTAGGAATTCTTGGGTTTATTATGTTTATAGGTTTGTGGGGTGTAAGCGTTAAGGACAGGTATTTATCCGGGAAGAAGTATAACAGCAGCAATCAGGGTATTCAAATAGCAGCATTCGCAGGATGCTTTTTATACTCATTAACCGGGCAAATCATTAATCCATACTACATGTTATTCCCTCATTTAATTATGACTTTGGCACTTTCACTGCGAGAGGAAAACCATGAACAAGAAAACGAATGTCAAGAAGGGGTATCTTCATTACGCAAAACAACCAGCAAATATATCATTCATTGACAGGGATGCGTGTCTGTTTTTCTTGTTTGTTTTTCTTTCCATCTTTTTGCTATGATTGAAATAAGAGATACTTTCTGCGGAGGTTTTTTCAAAGTACGGGGAAGTTTGTGATTATCGCATTATATTGTTTGTGAATATGCGTTACGGGTACTGACAATATTTAGTGTGGAAAAAACCACAGTTGGAGTTGCTGTTTGTCTGGGTGCTTCTCTTTTATGCGCTAAGATCATGCAAGGAATCACTCAATACAGGCTGTAAAAAAAAGACAAGCCAACCTGGAGGATTGAAGATGTATTTTCTTATAACAGTTGATACTGAAGGTGATAATCTTTGGAACTGGCATGAAGGACAGACGATAACGACAGAAAACACTCTTTTTATTCCGCGGTTCCAATCCTTATGTGAGCAATATGGTTTTGTCCCCACATATCTGACGAATTATGAGATGGCTATGGATTCAAGATGGGTTGATTACGGCAGAAGAAAAGCGCGTGATGGGAAATGCGAAATTGGTATGCATCTTCATGCATGGAATACACCACCAGAATATATGCTGCAGAACAAATACGGCGGCAACCCCTACATCACCGAGTATCCTGACGAGGTAGTGGATAAAAAAGTATCAACTATGATGGATTTGCTCCGTAATCGATTTGAAATGGATATCATCTCACACAGGGCCGGAAGATGGGCGACAAACAAAACATATTTCCGAAACCTTACAAAGCATGGAATTCAGATAGATTGTTCAGTTGCGCCAGGGTTGGATTTGTCCAATCTTCCCGGCCGCATGAAAAACGTTGGAAGTGACTACTCGAAAGAATTGCACAGGGTGTATTATATCGCGGATAATCTTCTTGAAATACCAATGACTACGGGAATTGTCAGATGGTTGCCTGGAGAAGGGTCAATTCGCAGCAGAATCAGAACATTGTTTTTAGGCGATCCCTTATGGTTAAGGCCGATCAAGGGAAACAAGGAGATGGAAATTCTCACTGAATGGATAAGGAAGAAAACGCCTGATTCATATTTGGAGTTTATGGTTCATTCATCAGAACTGATGCCTGGAGGAAGCCCGTATACCCGGACATCGGAACAATGTGAGCACTTTTATACGATAATCGAAAAATTCTTTGCGTATGTCTCAGAATTAAATTATCAGGGTTGCAGTTTATCTCAATTCAGACATTTATATCTTGATGGAGAATTACGATGAGTAAAGCTTTTTTTCATAAGATCGAACGATTGGTCTTTGGATCGTATAAAATGGCGCTTAAAGAAGGATTGCATGCGGGAAAAGGTGTTTCGGTAATGGGAAACTGCGAATTTGGTTCGGAGCCATATTTAATAACACTAGGGGATCATGTCAGAATATCATTTGGAGTATCATTTGTTACCCATGACGGCGGGACATGGTCGTTTCGTGATATCCCCCAATATTCAAAGATAATAAAGTATGGGAAAATATATATAGGAGAACGTTCCTTTGTTGGATGCAACAGTACAATAATGCCCGGAGTAACTATCGGAAAAAGATGCGTAATCGCGGCGGGAAGCGTGGTTACAAAAGATATTCCGGATGGAATGGTGGCCGCAGGGGTTCCTGCAAAAGTAATTATGACAACTATGGAATATGCTGAAAAATGCTTAAGAACGATGAAACCATACGATTCAGAGAAATATAAACATGACAAAAAAACATATTTGCAGGAACTGCTGAAATAGATTGATTGAGAAAGTGAGAAGAAAAACGTGCCAGTACGTGAATCTTTAGTGATTGGCTCTGATCATCAAAACACTTTGGGAGTTATCAGAGCATTAGGCTCTCAGGGGATCATAGTTCATACGGTTATTTTTGGGTCAAAAGAGAAGAAGCCCTTATGCTTTCATTCAAAGTATTGCCGAGGCAAGAAGGTGTCGATTCAAGAATCCGAACAAGCCTTGCTGGATTTTCTTCTTTCATGGCATGGCGGTATTATACCGATCATTCCAACGTCAGACTTTGCGGCAATGTGCATTGATTTGCATTTTGATGTCCTTTCAGAAAAGTTTCTCCTTCCCTCTATAGCAAAAAAACAACGATTAATTTGCGAATACATGGATAAGTATAAACAAATAGAACTTGCGCAATCTTACAATATCCGAATGGCGAAAAGCATAGTGGCAGAGCTTGACAAGGATGAAAAAACCATATTCGACAAAGTGGCAAGCAGCATTGGTTATCCCTGTATTATGAAACCGCGAATCAGCGCAAAAGGGAATAAAACCGATATAAAACGTATTGAAAGTGAATCCGGGCTGGCAGAAGCAATCAATTATTATCGACAAAAAAAGTATAATGAAATACTGATTCAGGAGTTTGTTTTTAAGAAGAATGAATTATGCTGTTTTGGCTGTATTACAGAGAACAGTCGGAAAGCATACTTTGGCACGCTGAAAAAAATACGCTATTATCCATATGAAGCAGGGGCATCCCTTTCATTCGCCTGTTTTACGAAAAATGAAAAGATGATATACAATGTCATTGATTTGTTAACTGATATAGGGTATTCAGGATTGTTCGATTTTGAATTGCTTGAAACAGATGAGGGAGATTACCTGCTGAATGAGATTAATTTTCGAAACAGCGGGAATACATGGGCGCTTGTTAAGAACGGACTCAATATACCCTATATTTGGGTAAGTGATGCTGAAGGTGAAGAGATATCCCTGGCAAAATCAGAAGAAGTATTTGAAGATGAGAAATACTTTATGAATGAGACATCCGATATTCATCATGTTTACGACAGAAGAATAAGTGCGAGCTCCTGGATTGCTGATTTATTGCATACAAGTGCGTTTAACAAGATGTGGATAAAAGATTTATCTGGAACAATTCCATGGTATTGGCAAATGATATCACAAAAATGCGGTCGAAACAAGGTGAAAAAAAGTTGAAAACAAAGCCGAACAGTATAAAGGGCGGACTCATTTGGTCCTTTGGTGAAAGGATTACAGCGCAACTGGTAACTACTGTTGTTTCTATTGTATTGGCGCGTTTGCTCGATCCAGAGCATTATGGTATAGTCGCCATTGTAATCATCTTCATAAATCTTTGCAATGTGTTTGTTACCAGCGGATTTGGAAATGCAATTGTTCAACAGCAAAAAGCAAGCAGCATAGATTTTAATACTGCATTCGCATTGAGTATGACAATTTCTTTGCTTTTGTATTTCCTGCTGTTTTTGGTGTCACCGCTCATTGAAAGATATTATGCGATGGATGATCTGGCAATCGTGCTGCGCGTAATGGCGCTCAGGCTGCCATTAGCGGCATTGAACAGTATTCAGCAGGCTTATATTCAGAGACAAATGGCGTTCAAGAGTTTCTTTATTGCCACATTGTTCGGCACTGTTGTTTCAGGAATTGTAGGTGTTTTACTTGCATTTCATGGATATGGAGTATGGGCATTAGTTGCGCAGTATCTCACGAATACTACCGTGGACACCATTGCCTTATGGTTTATATGCGGCTGGAAACCAAGATTTCAGTATTCGAGGACAAGTGCCAAAAGAATCGTTTCTTTTGGATGGAGATTATTAGCATCGGAACTGGTTGCCACACTGGAGGGTGATATCAGAACACTGATCGTCGGAAAAGTATTTGGATCATCAGATCTTGCATATTACGAAGAAGGGAAGAAATATCCGGGTTTAGTTGTAACCAACATCAATGCGGCAATCAGCAAAGTAATGCTTCCGGCATATTCAAAACAGCAGGAAAATCTATTGGAATTAAAAAACACCTTGCGTAAAACAATTCGACTTGGTGTATACATTCTTGCTCCGGTAATGGTAGGTTTTATGGTTGTTTCGAATGGTTTTGTAAGTATTATTCTTACTGAAAAATGGATACTTGCAGTTCCGTATATCCGAATCTTTTGTATTTGTTATTTTACACGCCCATTAGAAACATCCTGCAGGCAGGCAATACTGGGAATCGGAAAAAGCGACATTATTTTCAGAATAATGCTTATCGTCAACATATTTGCGCTTTCTACGGTGATTATTGCCGTTTTTGCCTTTAAAAGTGTCTTCCTGATTGCGATTGGATCTTTGCTTACAACTGTGCTAAGTGTTGTATGCTATGGTTATTATGCCAACCGTTTATTAGGATATCGCATTAAGGAGCAGATTGGGGATATAGCTCAGACGTTCATGATGTGTGCTTTCATGGGTATATGTGTCAAATGTGTGGAACTTATTGGCTGTACTACGATGATGACGCTGATCATACAGATTCTCGTTGGGATATTTGTCTATGTTTTATTAAGTAAGACAACTAAAAACGATTCTTTCAATTATCTTTTGAATATCATAAAGAAGATTGTGCACAAGGACAGTCAATTAAGCAATATGTAAACTTTTTGGGGAGACTGGCTATGACAAGATATCAGCAAGAACGGAATTCGGGGCTGGATGCTTTAAGAATCATTTCTATGATGATGATCATTACTCTTCATATTTTAAGTCATGGCGGCTTATCTGATCAGGTTGAATTTGGGTCCAAAGAGTACTTTGTTACGAATAGCTTTCGCGCGTTTAGCGATATGGGCGTAAATTGTTTTATACTCATCAGTTCGTATTTTTTGTGTAATATGAACTTTTCAATTAAACGAGTTCTGAATATAGAGACTCAAGTACTTTTTTATTCAATTATAGGGATTGCTTTATATTCTGTTTATGCAGGGGTGGACATCAAACAAATTGTTCAATCAATTACTCCTGTAATCAGCGGAGAATACTGGTTTGTAACATATTATATGCTGGTTTTACTTTTCAGCCCATTTCTGAATTTTTTCATACATAAAACAACAAAACAACAATTAAAACGAATACTTGTGTTACTCATTTTTGTTTATTCAATTATACCAAGTGTTTTTGTGTGGTCAAAGAGTTTTTTTAGTCAGGGTAATGATTTTTATTGGTTTTTAACCTTATATTTTATCGGGGCTTATTTAAGATTGCATTATATACATTCCAAACCCAAAGTTCTATTCGTCATTATCCCATGTTTAGCAACGGTGCTTGCAGAATATGTAATGATAAAACTGTGCATCATGTTTGGATATGGGGATCAACATAGATTTTTGTTTTTTAACAATAATCCTTTATTCCTTTTTGCATCGATATGTCTCTTTTTAGTATTTTTAGATATCAGAATTCAAAACAGTATATGTATTCGGTTAATTAATTTATTGGCAAGCTGTTCATTTGGCGTATACCTTATACATGATAATCCATGCCTTAGGCCAGTTTTGTGGAAAACAATCAATCCTTCACAATTTCATGATAAAAATCTATTCATCATGATTGTTTGTATACTTGGTACTGTCGTTGGTATATATATCGCTTGTGCAATAATAGATTATATACGTCAATTGGTTTTCAGAGCGATAAGAATCAATAATCTGTTTGAGATCATAGAATGCAGAATTACAAGATTTGTAAGCCATTTGACCAATAATTGATTGTATATGTCGGGCAGGCAGGCTTGATACGTAAACCTACTCCGAAATAAGATTGTTTATTTACAGCTCAAATCGTCAGAATTAGATTATCTAATAGAAAATGTAGAAAGATAATTATTTACATCGGCGGCATTGTAAAACATGAATAGGGGAGATTATCAGAATGATGAACATCATCAGCCATAACACCATACCGCTTCCGCTGGTTCGGGGTTCAATATGGGGAACCTCTATTGAAAAAGTGACCTGGGAAGATTTTGATGAAATGCGGCACCATTCGATTCTGGCTCTTCCAGCACAACTGCTCGCATCCGTTGAGATGCCCAAAGAACTTCATGATCAGTGGAAGACTGAGATTCTGAAACAGATTTCATATAATGTAACCTGTCGATATGCGGAGTCGGTGCTTCCTATTTCAGTGCCTTATGTTGTGCTAAAAGGGACGTCTGCAGCTCAGTACTATCCAAATCCAGAATTACGGACATTGGGTGATATTGATATTCTTACAAAGCCAGAGGATACAGAGGCTGCATGCGAATCCCTTCTGCTGAATGGGTATCGGGAAAGTACAAGTCTTTCTGATATACAGGAAGGCCGTCACAGAACATTCACCAAAAACGGTATTCTTGTGGAGGTTCATTATTCTTTCGCAATCATGAATGATCCGGAAAAAGCAAAAATGTTCGATTCACTGATTTTCGAACAAATAGGCAACTCTCATGTTCTTCCGGATCTAATGAACGGACTTATTCTGATTGAACACATTAATCAGCATCTGGAAAGCGGACTTGGCTTAAGGCATGTCATAGACTGGATGCTGTTTGCTGACAAATGTCTGACAGATGAGACGGCCTGGACACAATTCATGGAGCTGGCTACTCGGGTCGGCCTGGAAACCCTGGCTACTGCCACAACCAGAATGTGTGAGATGTATCTTGGAATGCCGGCACATCCATGGCGTAAACATTCCGATGAAAGCCTTTGCTCCCAACTGATGAGACATGTTCTGACCAGCGGAAACTTTGGAAGGAAGAAAACAACGGAAGAGAAGAAGTCTTTCTACAGATTTATAAAAATCAGACACCCAAATACTGCACTCAAAGAACTGCAGCAAAAGGGAAAAGAGGAATGGAAAAACGTAAAAATACCAGGCCTAAGAGCTTTTGCCTGGTTGTGGAAAGGAACGCAATTCATTAAAGATATACCGTTTATGGCAAAGCATTACTGCTCAATTAAGAGGCATAAAAAAATGCTTGAAGAACTTGGCGTTGTGATCAAAGATCTTGATCAAAAGCAATGAACTTGTGCGGCAGTTCACCAGCGATGAGTGCAGCAAAGAGACTGCGGGACCGTAAAGGCCAGGAATGCAAAGTCAAGATGGAACAGCTGACTTTTTCCGGGACATTGGTGAGGATGAAAGATTGAAATTGCAAAATAAATCAGAAAAGGATTATTCTGTTATTCGCGGAATCTGTTCTGTATTATTACTTGTTTTTTTCCTGATTTTGTCTTTTATAATTATTGATTATTCTCCTAAACAAGCGGCTTCGGAGTATCGTTCTTCCATGCTGGCGGAAAAAACTGTAGTTGCAGGAAATGTCGAAAGAACAGATTATCTGGATGAACATGGCAATATTACTGTAGCATATGATCTTGGATACGCCACGAAAATTATTACAAAAACTCATGGTGGGAAGACTGAAGCGTACTATGATTCGGAAGGAAATCCTGTTAAATGTGTCTCGGGCTATTATTCTGTATATCACGAATACGATGATGAAGGGTATAATACTTTTAATATATTCCTCGGAGATGATGGAGAACCTGTAATGCTTCCCTCAGGGTACTCAATAGAGAAGAACCTGTTTAATGATTCCGGGCAAAAAGAGACAATACTATTTCTTGATGCAAACAGAAATCCTGTCTGCTCGGCTGCTGAAGGATATGGAAAGCAATATGAGTATAACCCGGAAGGGAGAGTTTTTAAGGTTACCTATCTTGATCAATCAGGAAATCCTATGGTTGTTAAAAATGGATATGCTTCGATATTACGTACTTTTTATTTGTCCAAAGGTGCTGAGAACGGAAAGATTGAGTACGAATTTTATTATGACGCGCAGGGCGAACCTGTGGCGCTCTCCTTGGGACAATATGGCATACATAGGGAGTATAATGAAAATGGTGACAATACTGTCATAACATGTCTGGATGCAGAAGGAAATCCAATCATCACAACAAAAGGATTTACAACAGTATTAAAGGACTATCAGGGAAGCAGTTATATAGAAAGATATTTGGACATTGACGGTAACCCCTTCAAATTGCCTGAAGGGCAATACGGAACAAAAACAACAAATGGTAAAGTTGTTTATCTTGATGCCAATGGATATGAACAATTCAATATAAAGACTTTCTTAAATCAGCAACCTGTTTTCGCGATAGTGTTTGCGCTTGGAGTGGTCATTCTATCGTTTATGATCAATAAACGGTTGAATATAATAATTCTTATTTTCTATTTTATTGCTGTTCTCTACTTTACATTGATGTACAGAGAAAAACCTCTTTCAACAAACGCTTTTTTTTCTTTCAGCGCATATAGGCAGTTTTTTGTGAATGATGAGGCCAAATCAAGTATTATTAAGAATATTTGGCTGTTTATTCCTTTAGGCGCAATTCTTTATCAGCTGTTCCCTCAAAAAAAAGCACTTCTTATTGTGATCATCATTTCTTTGATTATTGAATTAACCCAATATGTTACAGGTTTGGGTTGGTGTGATATGGATGACGTGATCAGCAACAGCCTTGGAGGATTTATAGGCTATGGAACAGGAAAGGTGTTGAAAAAATACCGTATCAATAAAAAGAAGAAACCGCGGAAGCAATAAAAGCCGGCGAACCCTACAGTCTCCGGAAATAACCTGTTAATCTCTGCGGAATATGTCCCGGGTATAAACTTTGCTTTCCACATCATTCAGGCAGGGGTCAAAGCGGTTGGCGATAATGGCGTCGCTTTGCTTTTTGAATTTTTTCAGGTCATTGACGATTTTACTGCCGAAAAAAGTTGCTCCATCTTCCAGCGTGGGTTCATAGACAATGACCGTAGCGCCTTTGGCCTTAATACGTTTCATGATGCCCTGGATGGAACTATGGCGGAAGTTGTCGGAGTTGCTCTTCATGGTCAGGCGGAATACACCGATGACGACCTTTTTCTCCTTCGCTTCATCCCAGGAGTCATTTGCTTCATAAGCGCCGGCCAGCTCCAGTACCCGGTCTGCGATATAGTCTTTCCGGGTTCGGTTGCTTTCCACAATCGCGGTCATCATATTCTGAGGAACCTGATCAAAATTGGCCAGCAGCTGCTTTGTGTCCTTTGGAAGGCAATATCCGCCGTAACCAAAGGACGGGTTATTGTAATGTGTGCCGATCCGGGGATCCAGGCATACCCCCTGGATGATGTCCCGGGTGTTCAGCCCTTTGGTTTCCGCGTATGTGTCCAGTTCGTTGAAATAGGAAACGCGAAGTGCAAGATAGGTGTTGGCAAAGAGCTTTACGGCTTCGGCCTCCGTCAGCCCCATGAGCAAAACCTCCACATCTTTTTTCATGGCGCTGTTTCGCAGAAGTCCGGCGAAAACCTCAGCCCGGTCCCGGGTGCTTTCATCGCAGCCCACGATGATTCGGCTGGGGTACAGATTGTCGTACAGCGCTTTTGATTCCCGGAGGAACTCCGGGGAAAAGAGGATGTTCTTCGTGCCGTATTTTTCCCGCACGGAGGCGGTATAACCTACCGGAACCGTACTCTTGATTACCATTACAGTATCCGGATTGCTTTTCAGAACCGTTTCGATGACAGACTCGACAGCGGACGTGTCAAAGTAGTTTTTCTTTGGATCATAGTTGGTGGGCGCGGCGATGACCACGAACTCCGCTTCCCGGCAGGCTGCTTCTCCGTCCAGTGTGGCGGTCAGATTCAGATTCGCCCGGGAGAAATGCTTTTCAATGTATTCATCCTGAATTGGGCTGATTCTTTGATTGATTTTTTCGACTTTTTCCGGCAGAATATCCACCAGGGTGACCCGATGGTGGCGGGCCAGCAGGGTGGCAATCGAAAGGCCGACATAACCGGCACCGAAGACCGTAATATTTCTGGGAACAACGTGATGGAACACGGGTGGGTTATACTCAATGAACACATCAGCCACATCAAACTGCAGGGTATTGGCCAGACGGGTAAGCTGATCCATAGAGGGGACATAATCCTGGTTTTCAAGCCGGCAGAGCATGGAACGGTTGATGCCTGCCTTGTCCGCAAGCTCCTGCTGAGTAAGATTCAGGAGCTTCCGATGGGTCAGAATCATTTCAGCCAGTTTGGAGATGGAAAAATTTTTCATGCAGAACCTCCGAATGTTACAAATTACAACATGATTAGCATAAATCATCCTTTACATTCTGTCAATGGTCGCATATAATGTCTTTGTCCGGAACACGGGGAAAGGAACAGGCAGATGAAGGAACCGGCCAATGCGTTTGAACTGCTGGAAATGCTCCGTGAAAAGAACGGAAAGCAGATTCAGTATTTCAGCGGCATCTCCCGTTATCTGGGCTTGAAGGCCCGGGAAAAGGGAATTCCGCTGAGCAACCAGTTTGAGCTGACCCCGCTGTGCAATTTCAGCTGCAGGATGTGTTATGTTCATCTGACCCCGGAACAGTTGAACGACCGGTCTGTTCTTTCGGTGGGGGCCTGGAAAGAGCTGATTTATCAATCCTGGCAGGCCGGAATGATTCAGGCGACGCTGACCGGCGGAGAATGCCTGGTTTATCCGGATTTTGATGAACTTTTCCTTTATCTGCACAGCCTTGGGTGCGAGGTTGCTGTCCTGACGAACGGTTTTTTGCTGGATGATCGGAGAATTCAGTTTTTCAAAGAGCACAAGCCGGCCAGGATTCAGGTCACACTGTACGGATGGAACGACGATGTTTACGAGCGAGTGACCGGGCAGCGGGCTTTCGGTGTCGTCACCGAAAACATCAGGAAAGCGATTGATGCCGGGCTTCCGGTCTTTCTCAATGTGACGCCAAGCATTTTTCTCGGCGAGGATGTGCTGGAAACGGTACGGGCAGCAAAAAAAATCTCCAGGGTTGTCACGGTGAACTCCGCACTGTTTTCTCCGCGTAAGGAAACAGGCCGGTCTGAACAGGATGCAGATTCGGAAACGGATCTGTATATCCGGCTTTACCGGCTGATCAACGAACTGGACGGGACGGAAACGAAGGAGATTGACGAATCACTGCTCCCGCCTGCCGGCGGGCCTAATCACGAATGCAAGGAGTGCGGGCTTCGCTGCGGCGGAGGGCGGTCCGGATTTGTGATTGATTGGCAAGGAACCATGATGCCATGCAACCGCATGGAAATGATCCGGGCTTATCCGCTGCAGGAAGGGATTCAGTCCGCATGGGCCAAGGTGAATCATGCAGCCAACAGCTGGCCCAGGGTTCCGGAATGCGAGGGCTGCGTGTATTATCAGGTTTGCAACAATTGTGCCGGAAACCAAATGCGGTTCGCTGAACCCGGGAAGCTCCCGGTTGCCTTGTGTGAACAGACAAAACAGTTTGTCTGTCATGGAGTCAGGCCTATTCCGGAGTGCGAGTGAGACCTGAGATGGATCTTATTCATCCGAATGCCTTCTTGTCCGTACAATCGGGGAAGACAGAAATACAGAGTTATTGCACACCAAGGAATCAAATAATATTATGAGATGGAGGATTTTGAAAATGAAGAGAAAGTACAACACTCCCACCGCTGAAAAAATGGAATTCGATTACACCGAATCCGTCGAAGCCTGCTCTCCCGGGGAACAAATCTTGAGTTATATTCCCGGTCCATATTGTACGTGCACCGGTGGCGGCCAGAATAATGGAGGCCAGAATAACGGGGGTCAGAATAACGGGGGCCAGAATAACGGAGGAACATCATCTTATTGGGCAGCGGGCTGGGGAGTTACCTGCTGAAAGCGTGGCATGCTGACCCACCGGCTTTTCCGGATCAGCCAAATAATTCTTTTGGGAAAGTGTAATTTTATTCAGGCATCTCTTTATCGGGATGCCTTTTTTGTGTATAATGCTGGTGATGGGGGAGAGATGCGGATTGAACAAAACGCTGTCCATTGTGGAATGGCACATGCTGGCCGCTGCAGGGAAAGCACCGCCGGTACGTATTTTGCTGAATGGGGCAAGCATGCAGCCCCTGATCCGATGGAACCGGGATTATGTGACGCTGGCACAGCTGAAGGAATTTCCGGTTGTCGGTGATATCGTCCTGTTCTGCGCACCGAACACGGATCGATATGTGGTTCATCGGGTATGGGAAATAAAGGACGGAATGATCATGACCTGGGGGGATAATTGCGATAAGCCGGACGGATGGTTTCCTCCCGACGCCATCTGGGGGAAAGTGGTGCTGATTGAACGCGGCAGAAAGAAGATTCATCCGGATCCGAAGAAGGGAATGTTTTGGGCAAAGATCTGGCACCAGGAAAGAAACATACATCGTCTGCTGAACAGGTATAAGTGCGGGATCGTGCGAAGAATCAAAAAACTGAAAGTGCGAGGTGCCGGGTGAGGATCAATTCAGAAGATTTCCAGAAATTCAAGAAACTCTTCAGGAGCCCCGCGATGGCACAGGTCATCAAATGGTCCAGATGTGTCCATGGAAGGGTTCTTCTGATCTGTGTACTTAATACGGTGATGGTCTTGTGTTCCCTGGGTATGACGCTGGTGACCAAGGGACTGATCGATGCGGCGGTCTCTTCCAGAACGGATGCATTGTGGCATTTCGGGCTGTTGATGGTGGCGCTTGGCCTGGTGGATATTGCGCTTCGCTTCACGCTTTCCCTGCTGAGGACCCACGCTTCCGCGAAGCTGCAGCGCAGTCTGCAGGGCGGGCTGGTTCGGGATATTCTTCTGAAGGAATATGCTTCCCTGAAAAGCTACCACAGCGGTGAACTGGTGAACCGGGTTTTCTCCGATACCAGTGCGATTAAAAGCGGCGTATTGGGAATCCTGCCGGGAATCGTCAGCACCGCAGTCAGTTTTATCGGTGCCGCCGCCATTCTGATCGCACTGGACTGGCGGTTTGTACTGCTGCTGGCCGGAGCGGGATGCATCGGCACCGTGATTGTGACCCTGTTCCGGAAACCGATGAAGGAGCGGTATACACGCATGCAGAAGGCAGAGGACAAACTGCATGCGTCGATTCAGGAAACGCTGGAGAACATACGCCTGATTAAGGCAAGCATTTCCGAGAAACGAGTGTTCCGCCAGATTGACAGCCGGCAGGAGACCATGGAAAAGGAACAGATCCGACAGGGAAAATTCTCAGCTGTGATGAATAACAGTATGGGGCTGATGTTTGAATTTTCCTGGATGTTCTGTATGCTTTGGGGAAGCGCGGCGATTTTTCGCGGGGAACTGACCTACGGATCCCTGGCGGCGATGATTCAGCTCATTGGACGTGTCCAGGGACCGATTGCCAGCGCGGTAAGTATTGCCGGCGAATTATACAGAGTAATTGCATCCACAGAGCGGCTGATGGCGCTGACGGATCTTCCGTCGGAGACGCTGGGCGAGCCGCTGAAAGACTTTGACGAAATCTGTATCGATCATGTAACGTTCCGGTATGAGGACGGGACGGACGACGTGCTGCGGGATATCAGCTGCAGGATTCAGAAGGGAGAGTTTGTCGCACTGACCGGGGCTTCCGGCGGAGGCAAATCATCCCTGTTCCAGCTGCTGCTCGGGATTTATACTCCCAACACCGGAAAGGTGGTTTTCCGGAACGGATCCGCCGAGACGGAAGCCTGCAGGGAATCGAGGGCCCTGTTTGCCTATGTGCCGCAGGGGAATACCCTCTTTTCCGGCACGCTGCGGGAGAACCTGACCATGTTCACGGACGAGGCAACGGAGGAACAGATTCAGGAAGCGCTTCGGGCTGCCTGCCTGGAGGATCTGGCGGGGGAGATCGGGCTGGACGCGGAACTCGGGGAACGCGGGGTAGGCATTTCAGAGGGACAGGCGCAGCGCGTCGCCGTAGCCCGCGCGCTGCTGACGCACGCGCCGATTCTGCTGCTGGATGAGTCTACCAGCGCGCTGGACGAAGAGACAGAAGCCCGGATGCTGCAAAACATATCCGCCATGCGGGACAAGACCTGCCTGATTGTGACCCATCGCAGGGCCGCGCTAGCTATCTGTGATTACAGGCTGCATCTGACCGAGGGGAAAATGGCACGTAAAACTGCGTTCTTGACGGAACAGGAGGAACCATGTACAATTATTACAGAATCGCGGAACTGACATTGAAATCCAGTTTTATCCTGTGTTCTTTTGCCGCTTTTGCCTGTGAACCGGCGGGGGCTGATGTAACGCTTGAGAAAACCGATGAAATTCCCCCGGACGGCGGGAAGCAGATTTCCGGCAGTATTACGCATCGCAAGCTTTCGGATGGCTGGTTTTTCACCACGAGGAGAACGGACGAGCAGGGGCTGTATGTCAGTGCGGATTACAAGCATCTGCGGTTCTACGGAGCGGCAGGGAATGAGCTTTTCGGCGAGGCGGAGTGGCTGATCCGCATCGCTCTGGAATGCTGGTTTGCCCGTTGGGGATATATTTCCCTGCATTCCGCAGCGGTTGAAGTGGAGGGGGAGGCCTTTCTCTTTTCCGGGCCTTCCGGGATCGGGAAATCCACCCGGGCCTTCGCCTGGGGGAAAGCGCTGGGAGCGCAACTGGTTAACGGGGACCGGCCGCTGATCGATGTGCGAAATCTGGAACTGTACGGGGTGCCGTGGGACGGCAAGGAAAAGTGCTTCCGGAATGTGCATTATCCGCTGAAGGCAATCTGCGAGGTACGCCGGTCGGAGTCATGCTATGTCCGGGCAATGACTTTCGGACAGCGCCGAAAGCTGCTGATGCGGCAAAGCTTTATGCCGATGTGGGATACGGAGACCGCGGCGATCCAGATGGCAAACATTGCCCGCCTGGCTGCCGGGGGCAACCTGGTCCGTGCGTTCAGCGGGCCTTCTGACAGGGATGCCCAGGCGCTGTATGACGCCCTTCAACAACATAAACATCTTAAGGAGGAAACAGACATGAAAGCAAAGGCCGGATTTGTTCTCAGAAACGTAGTGGATGAATACATCCTGATGCCGACAGGAGATAATATCGGCAAGTTTAACGGCACGGTGCTGCTGAACGAGGTTTCTGCGCTGGTATGGGAAAAGCTGCAGAACCCCGTGTCCAGGGACGATCTGCTGAAGGCGATCCTGGACGAGTTCGAAGTGGAGAAGGCCGTGGCGGCGGCGGATCTGGACGCGCTGCTTGAGAAACTGAAGGGTTACGGCGTGATTGAGGAAGAATGACCGATGAAGAAAACCGCCGTTGAACTGAACGGAAAAACCATTCTGGTAACCGGCTCTCCCGGGTTTATCGGGGCAAACCTGGTCCTGCGGCTGCTGAGGGAGCTTTCTGCCGGCACGGTGGTCAGCCTGGACAACCTGAATGATTATTATGACCCGGGACTCAAAGAATACCGGCTGGCACAGATTGAGGAAGCCGCGAAAAGCAGCCCGGCTGCGCATGTGTTTGTGAAAGGAAACATCGCAGACCGGGAACTGGTGAACGGGCTTTTTGATCAGTATCATTTTGATGTGGCGGTCAACCTGGCGGCACAGGCGGGAGTGCGCTATTCCATCGATCATCCGGATGTGTATATCGAGAGCAATCTCATCGGCTTTTACAACATTCTGGAAGCCTGCCGGCATCATCCGGTGGAGCACTTGGTGTATGCAAGCTCTTCCTCCGTCTACGGCGGAAACAAAAAGGTACCGTTTTCCACGGAGGATCCGGTGGACCATCCGGTCTCCCTGTACGCGGCCACCAAGAAATCCAACGAGCTGCTGGCGCACAGCTATTCCAAGCTCTATAACATTCCCTCCACGGGCCTGCGTTTCTTTACGGTATACGGTCCTGCCGGGCGGCCGGATATGTTTTATTATTCTGCGACCGAGCGCCTGGCAGCCGGGAAAAACATCCGGATTTTCAACTACGGCAGGATGAAACGGGACTTCACATATATCGACGATATCGTAGAGGGCATTTTCCGGGTCATGGCAGGCGCGCCGGAAAAAGCTGCCGGGGCGGACGGCCTTCCGATCCCGCCGTATGCGGTGTATAACATCGGCGGAGGAACGCCGGAAAACCTGCTGGAATATATTGCGGTGCTGCAGGAGGAGCTGGTCCGGGCCGGAGTCCTGCCGGAAAATTACGATTTTGAGGGCCATCGTGAACTTGTGGGAATGCAGCCGGGAGATGTTCCGGTGACATACGCGGATTCCGAAGCGCTGGAAAGGGATTACGGGTTTACCCCGAAGATCG
This sequence comes from Clostridia bacterium, assembly GCA_017541105.1. GTDB lineage: Bacteria > Bacillota > Clostridia > Christensenellales > Aristaeellaceae > Aristaeella. The sequence goes on along the minus strand of JAFXZS010000008.1, from coordinate 203,102 downwards.
GAATCCGGGAAGGCCTGCGTGCCTTTGCGGAATGGTATGCCGCATACTACAGAAAATGAGGGCTGCACATGGCGATGCATTGCGAGAAAAAATTTTATGAGATTTACAGCCGGGACGCGGAAGGCCTGGCTTTTTCTCCGTATCGGATCTGTCCCATCGGCGCACACAGCGATCACAACCTGGGAAAAATCACCGGACTGGCCATTGACAAGGGAATCCATATTGCCTTCAGCTGCAAAAAAAACGGCGTGATTGAGATGACCAGCCTCCAGTTCCCCAAGAGAGCCCAGTGGCATATCCGGGAGATTCCCCCAAGAACCGGTGACTGGGCGGATTATCTGCGCGGCGCGACATGGGCGCTTGCCAAGGAGCATGCGCTGACAATGGGAATGTGCGGGGTGATCGAAGGCAGCCTGCCCATCGGCGGACTGTCCTCGTCCGCGGCGGTGATTCTGGCGTTTCTGGATGCCCTGGCAAAGATCAACGGAATCCGTCTGACAATGTCAGAACTGATTGCCATCGCCTTTGACGCGGAAAAGAATTATGTCGGTGTGAATGTCGGAACACTGGACCAGAGCTGTGAGGTGCTGAGCCGGAAAGACCATCTGCTGTATCTGGACTGCAGGGATAACCGTTATGAACTGATTCCGACACATCCGGACATGAAGGCATATCAGATCGCCATTTTCTTTTCCGGGCTTGAGCATTCCCTGGCCGGAAGCAAATACAATATGCGCGTGGATGAACTGCGGGCGGGTGTCTATGCGCTTCAGGCATTCAGCGGAGCGGAGTACGGCAAGTTCAGCGAGGCGAATGCCAGGGATGTATCTTTCAGCGTCTATCAGGCATATAAGGACCGGCTTCCGAAACAATGGCAGCTGCGCTGTGAACACTGGTATACGGAGTATCAGCGGGTTGAGGCCGGCGCGGAAGCCTGGCGAAGAGGCGACTTGGAAGCATACGGCCGGCTGAGCTTTGAATCCGGATGGAGCAGTATTCATAACTGGGAATCCGGCGCGCCGGAGCAAATCAAACTCTATGAGATTATGCGGGAAACAGACGGAATTTACGGCGGGCGTTTTTCCGGCGCGGGATTCAAGGGATGCTGCATGGCGCTGATTGACCCTGACCGGGCAGAGACCGTGGCGGAAACCGTGGAAAAGAAATATCTCGACGCATTCCCGGAAATGAAAGGGAGATACTCCTTTCACATTTGCCGGAGCGCGGACGGACTGGGGGTCACTCTATGAAGTGTGTCATTCTGGCGGCCGGATATGCGACACGAATGTATCCGCTGACGGAGAATTTTCCGAAACCGCTGCTGCGGGTCGGCAAAAAAACCATCCTGGACTGGATGGTGGACGATATCGGAGACCGGGCGGAAGCGTTTGCGGTGATCAGCAATCATAAGTTTGCCGATCATTTTACAAAATGGGCAGAAGGCCGAAACATCACGGTCGTTGACGACGGAACCAGTACAAATGAAACACGTCTCGGCGCGGTGTGTGATATTCAGTTCGCGATCGACCGGCTTGGACTGGACGATGATCTTCTGGTGATTGCCGGGGACAATGTCCTGGATTTCAGCCTCTGTTCCTTCATTGACTATGCCCGGGAGAAGAAAACCAGCTGTACGATGCGCTACTGGGAGGATGATGACGTTAAACTCCGCCGGGCCGGTGTGGCCGAGGTGGAAGGCGACCGGCTGACAGGTTTTGAGGAAAAACCCGCGGCTCCCCGTTCTCACTGGTGCACACCGCCGTTCTATTACTACATTGCTTCGGATGTAAAACAAATCCGCAATGCGATTGCGGACGGATGCGGCACGGATGCGCCGGGCAGCCTGGTTGCCTGGATGTGCCGGAGGAGCCCCATGCATTCCATGGTGATGCCGGGGAAACGGTATGACATCGGCAATCTGGAAAGCTATGAAAGAGTCAGGGACAGTTATGCCGGTCCGGACAGATGACCGGTGAGGCAGAAGAAAGATAAAAAGGATACCGGAAGCCAGTGAGAACGATCATTATCGGGGATATTCATGGCTGTAACGGCGCACTGCGGGCTTTGCTGGAGAAAGCGGGCGCCGATGCAGGCCGGGACCGGCTGGTGCTGCTGGGAGATCTGTTTGACAGGGGCCCGGAATCCAGGGATGTTTTTCAGACGGTGCAGCAGCTGGCAGCCGACTTCGGGGAACGGTTTATTCTGCTTCGGGGAAACCATGAAGATTACCTGCTTCAGGAGAAGCTGACATGGATGCAGCGCATCATGTGGGAACGGGTCGGCCGCGCGGCAACGGTGCGTTCCTTTCGCAGTGCGGGCGAGAAGATGGAGGATATGATTCCCTGGCTGCGGAAGCATGTGAGGTATTTCTGGAAAGAAGAGCGTTTTCAATGCGTGCACGCGGGGATTCGGGTAGATCCGCCGGAGGTAAATGATCTGACAACCCTGGTGCATGACCATCATAGCGTGACGGAAAACCTGTTTTCCGGAAAGCTGACGATCACAGGCCATATCGCCCTGGATAAGGCGACCTGGTTTGCCGGTGACGGTGAAACCACCGAGGAACCGGAGGACGGGAAGGTTTACCGCCTGCCGGCAACCGGCGTGCTGTGCATCGATACCGGATGCGGTAAGGGCGGCCGGCTGACGGCCCTGTGCACGGAAGGGGAAACATATACCCTCATCAGCAAAACGCAGGACGGCCTGGACTGAGAACGGACTGCCGCAGGATCAGGCTTCCTCATCCATCATAGCCAGCATGATATCCGCGAATCTGGGATCAAATTGGGTGCCTTTGCCCTTTTTGATCTCTTTTTTTATGTCTTCGCGAGGCAGCCGATCCCGGTAGCTTCGCGGACTGGACATGGCATCAAAGGCATCCGCGACGGCAATAATCCGTGCGGATTCCGGAATATTGTCTCCGGACAGGCCGTCCGGGTAGCCGCTTCCATCATACCATTCGTGGTGCCAGCGGGCACCTTCGACCAGCCGCGGGATCTCCTCAATTTTCCGAAGAATCCGGGCCCCGATCCGGGAATGGGATTGGATTTCCGCATATTCGTCCCCGGACAGATCCCCGGGCTTGTTGATAATTCTTTCCGGGATGCCGATTTTTCCAATATCATGAAGGAGCGCCATGATGTACAGCTCGTCCTGCTGCCGGGAGGTATAGCCGATGCGGCGCCCGATTTCCCGGGAGTATTCGGCGACACGCGTGGAATGGCCGCTTGAGTATTCATCTCTGGAATCGACAGCTTCCGCCAGGGTTTGCACCAGATGCAGCGACAGCTGGCCGCTTTCTTTGTTTTTCCGAAGGACCGCCTCCGAAAAGCTTTTCCGGAGGTGCACCAGTTCGATCATATTCCGGACGCGAAGCGTCAGCACTTCCGGGACAATCGGTTTGTGGATCAGGTCCAGGGCACCGTACTGCAGGCAGTGCCCTTCGGATACCGGATCGCTGCTGGCTGTCAGGAAAACGACCGGAAGCAGGATGCCGGGATGCTGCTGCTGCAGCTGGCGAAGCGTTTCCAGCCCGTCCGGATCCGGCATGAGCAGATCGAGCAGAATCAGATCCGGCAGGTTTTCCTTTGTCAGGCTCAGCAGTTCGGAACCGGAGGAGAGCGTTGTGACTTTCAGATGCTGCTGGGCCAGGATTCCCTCCAGATAATGCAGGGTGCTTTCATCATCATCCACCACGACGACCCATTCATGACCTTCCGGCGATCTTTCGGCATCCTCGGGCCGGGGAGAATGCACCGGTCCGTATTCAGAAACGATTTCAGCGCGTTCCGGATACTCCGAATGGTTCCATTTATGCAGCAGACGCCCGATGACCCGCTCAATATCATGGCTCTGGATTTCCGGAAGAAGAAGGAACAGCTGGTTTTCCCCGCATTCCATCATCACATCGCTGTTCCGCAGAGAGGTCCGGATGGTCTGCCGGAAATGGACGATACACTCCGCACGGTCCGCGTCCGTGATGCCGGGATGAACCTTCAGTGTCAGCAACACGCGGAAGGCACTGCTGTGATACCGGTCCATATAGCGGACCATATACTTATAGATACTGCCGAAAACATCCCGGCCCATCCACATGGCGTTCGGCGCTTCAATTCTTTCCTCGAGAATGGCGGTAATGGTTTCGAGATCCATATCCCTGCGCTGATTGTCATCAATCTGTTCTGCAGAGCGGTACAGGCGTCCGCCGTGTTTTCCGTTCCGCTTGATGATGTAGAGCGCCTGATCCGCAAGATGGAAAAGATCCGGGAAATCCCTGCCGTGTTCCGGGATGGAAACCGCTCCGATGGAAACACCTGTCGAAAAAGGCGTCCGATCCCCCAGAATGGCGTGAACCCCGGCCAGATATTCCGCATTGACCTTTTCCGAAAAATGAGCCAGGTCCGTACTCCTGCTTCTGTTTCTCAGAAAAGCGACAAATTCGTCCCCGCCGATTCTTCCGCAGTCATTCGGATTGGGAAGATTCTTTTCAATGATCCGGGAAAACATGATCAGGATCCGGTCTCCCATATCGTGGCCGAAAATGTCGTTGATTGATTTGAAGGCGTCCAGATCCACCATACAGAGCAGACCTTTTTCCTGCGCGCAGAGGCGGGTCATCAGCGCTTCGGAAGCGGCTTTATTCAGAAGCCCCGTAAGGGGATCCGTTTCCGCGTTTTTCGCAAACCGGTCGATCTGGTGGCGAATATCCAGGGTTTTGCGGACACGCTGGATCAGCACCTCCGGATCGAAGGGCTTCCGGATGTAGTCAATGGCGCCGGCCTCAAGAGCCCGGGTCTCCCGGTTGCTGCTTTCATCCGCGGTCAGAAACGCGATGGGAACTTCCTTTCCCGGCGCCATTTCGGCTTTCAGCAGCTTCAGTGTTTCAAAGCCGTCCATATCCGGCATGTTCAGATCCAGCAGAATCATATCCGGAAAACTATGCTTCCGGATGTATTCCAGTGCCAGCTGACCGGAACTGAAAGCAGTGACACGCATTCCCGCCCTGCTCAGAATCCGCCCTGCAACCTTCAGGGTAGGGGTGTCATCATCAATGACCATGATCCAGTCTGCCATTAATCTGTCCCTCCGTGTTTTCGCGGAACTATATTTTATTATAACATGTCCCCGAATGAAATGGGAAGGATATTATGGAGTTTCCGGCGTGCTTCCGGAAGATTTCCTGTTCGTCGCTTCCCTCCGGAGATCGGTTGTCCGAAAATCCGGCATCCGGGAAGGATAATGGAAAAGGAAAGAGAAAAAATAAAAAAATGGGAACTTTATCCGAATGGAAGCGTCTGACAGTATGAGGCCCGGGAGAGGGCCCGAAAATAAAGGAGGAAAAGATTCAATGAAAACCGGTATGATGAAGATGGCGGCCCTGATGATGGCAGCGATACTGCTGATGGTTTCCGGAGCCGCGGCGGAGACAAAGATTACGGTGAACGGTACAGGAGAGACTCAGGTCAGTGCGGATACTGCGGTCATTTCTCTGGGTGTGAGCGCACGGGACAAGGATGTGCTGAAAGCGCAGCAGAAGGTGAACGAGGCGATCGCGGCGATCCGGAAAGCGCTGACGGAACAGGGCGTGAAGGAAGAATGCATCAATACGGATTATATGAACATCTATGCTATCTATGATTATGAGGGAGACCAGGAACAGGTAAAGGCATACAGCGCGAATTCCACCCTGGCGGTCAAGGTGACGGATATGGAGAGCGTAGGCGCCCTGATTGATGAGGCTTTCGGTGCCGGCGCGAATACCCTGAACGGGATTACCTTCTCCGCTTCTGACACGGAAGCAGCCAAGGCGGAATCCCTGAAAGCGGCCGTGGCGGAAGCGAAAGCCAAGGCGGAGGTGCTTGCGGAAGCCGCCGGACTGAAGATTACCGGCATGGAGATCATCACGGAGGGCGGTGTGTACAGCTACGACAATACCGTGGGGAATTTTTCAGCGAAGATGATGGATGGAGCAGCGGAAGGCAGCGGCGGCACGGTGGTTCAGGCCGCAAAACTGATCGTGAATGCGACAGTCAGCATTACCTTCATTGCGGAATAAACCGGAACGATTATACGACAGCAGCGGCGTGACTTCGGTCACGCCGCTGCTGCCTGTTTCCGGGTCAGCGCCCGACTTTTTTGGCTGTCTTGATCTGGTACATGCGGGAATCCGCCTCCCGGACGCAGTCGCCCAGGGAACGGTTTTCCCTGGCTGTGGTCCGGACGAGGCCAATGGAGATATTCAGCTGGAAGGGCATTCCGGAGGACCGGTTATAATCATCCACAGCTGACAGAATCCGGTCTTTCAGATCCGCCGGCTTCCCACTGGAGATGATGACAAACTCATCGCCGCCGTACCGCATGATGAAGGTTCCTTCCTCACAGTTGCTCTTCAGCAGGCGGGCCATAGCACGCAGCGCGGTATCCCCCAGGTCATGGCCGAAGGAATCGTTGATTTCCTTCATATCATCCACATCCATAAAAAGCACCTGAATGGAGCCGTATTCTTTCAGCAGGCGTTCTCGCAGCTCCGGCGCGAAGCGTTCGTAACCGAAACGGTTGTACAGCCCGGTCAGCCCGTCGTGGACATAGAGATCGTCCAGCATTTCATTGAAGCGGCGGAGCAGTTCCTTTTTCCGGATGTTTTCAATCGCGATTTCCAGGAAGCTGAAGATGCTCTCATGGAGGTTCATCTTGGCGGCCTCGCTGATGCCGTCCAAGGCAATATAACCAATGGAATAGGTGTTGTAGTGAAGGGGATAGATAATCAGGAAGCGTTCCTTGGACAGGCAGGATTCAGGCAGGAGCTGATGGGTCGGGAAACGCATGAAATTCCGGTTCGCAAGCACCATATATCGGCCATAGGACTCGGAGTTCTGCGTCCACTCATTCTTTTCATAGTTATCGTAGTAATAATCGTTGAAACAGAGGAAGATATCATTGCAGCCAAAGATAGCCCGGTTATGGAGAACGGCATTGGTCAGGTCCACCAGGTTATTGGCTTCAAACAGTTCTTCTGCCAGCTGATCCTGCAGGGTGTAGAAAGAACGGAGGAAACGGGTCTGACGGAAATACCTGTCCCGGATCAGCCCGGGCCGCGCGGCATCCCTGCAGCCGCAGGACTCGGAGAAGACCAAATCATAATTCACATTGACCACCGGCGGGGTTTCTTTTCCCTGCAGCATGCCCATCAGGACATCCATCGCCTGGTAGTTCAGCTTATGATAGTCGCAGGAAACAGAGGACAGCCGGGGGAAGGAGAGCTGGCCGCTTTCCAGGTTGTCATAGCCGGTGACGATTACATCATCCGGGACATGGATGCCATATTCCTGCAGGCCGTTAATCATGCCAAGGGCCATTTCATCATTCGCGCAGATAAAGGCATCCGGAAGGGCCCGGCCCTCCTTCACATACGTACGGGCAGTTTCCAGACCATCGGAAGTACGCCAGGTTTTGTTCAGAACACGGAAGTTCTCGGGAGGGAGCCGGTTTTCCCGGCAGGCATCCAGAAATCCGTCCAGCCGCTGCTGGGCTTCCGGAGAGTCATTGTTGATGATACCGGTCAGGTATACCAGACGGCGGGCATTGTGCTCCCGGATGACATGATTGGCGATTTCCCGCTGGGCAGCCCGGTTGTCATGCGCCACAAGAACGCAGCCCGGCAGAGGGCACCCGACCGTAACGGCGGGAATACCCGATTCATTGATGCGCCGGATCAGCTGCTCCCGGACACGCCGGAGAATAATCTGGTTGCTTAAAAGAATTGCCCCGTCAAACTTGGAAAGATCCGGCAGGGAGAAAATGGTGTATTCGCTTCTGTCCTTGGCATTGTCCAGATCTTTTCCGAAACAGTCAAAGATACGCAGACGAATATTCCGGTGTTCATCCACATACTGCTTTAACCCATGCAGCGTGTTTTCCACCAGCTCATAGTTCCAGTCCACTGTAAAATATGCAATGCGGTATATCTTCTCCGCCACGGAAAGCCTCTTTTCCTGCCGGCTGCGCGACCGGCCGCACGTCTGTATTTATCATTCAAGGTCTTTTCTCATTCTACAGGGAATCGATATGCTTGTCAATCAAAACCCGTAACGACAGGAGAGACTCAGAGCGTCTGTTCGTACTCCCGGAGCTTTGCTGAAAAGAAGTCCACTTTCCAGGTGATTTTGTCCAGGTAGCGCTGCATCTCCTCCATCCGGCTGATAAGCTTTTCCCGATGATCCTTGAGCAGCCCAACCCGTTCGCGCAGGGTGGAATTGCCCTGATGGGCAAGCTGGACAAAGCGCGCGATCTCCTGGAGCGGCATACCGGTGTTTTTGAGGCAGCAGATCAGCCCCAGCCACTCCAGATCCTCGTCGGAATACTGGCGGAAACCGCCGGAGCTGCGGCTTACGTTGGTCAGCAGGCCTTCTTTTTCATAATACCGGAGCGTATGGGCGGAAAGCCCTGTTTTGCTGCAGACTTCCTGAATGGAATACATCCGCGGGATTCTCCTTTCACCACTAAACTTTGAGTAAACTTTAATACAGAGCCATCATACCGCTGATTACCAGGACTGTCAATCCATGATCCGGATCCGGACCGCGCCGGGAGGTCATGGCATGGCCAGCAGGATATCCCGGACGGTGCTTTCCCCGATTTCAGCGGCGAAAACGCCGGGACTGAATTCCACGACGTTTCCGATCCCCCGCTGAAGAACGAAACGCAGCCGGCCGTTCCGGACCTTCTTGTCGGTATAGAGCTTTTTTACCAGCATATTCCGGTCGATATATTCCGGAATCCGGACTGGAAGGCCTGCCTGTTCCAGCAGCGAGGTGACCCGGGCAGCATCCGCGGGAGTTATATACCCCATGCGGACGGACAGCGCGGTCTGGGCCGCCAGGCCGATGGAAACAGCTTCCCCGTGCAGCAGCCGGTAGCCGCTGAGCACTTCAACGGCACGGCCTACGGTGTGCCCCAGATTCAGCACTTCGCGCAGACCGGTTTCACGCTCGTCCCGCATGACAACGCCATACTTGATTTCACAGTTTCTGCGGGCAATATATTCACAGGCATCAGGAGAGACGGCCCGGATCTCCGCCATATGGCGCTCCAGATATTCAAAGAATGTACTGTCGGCCAGGCAGGCATGTTTAACGGTTTCGGCCAGGCCGCTGGAGATTTCCCGGGGAGGCAGCGTATTCCAGCAGTCGATATCGATATACACTTTCCGGGGTTGATAGAACAGGCCGATCAGATTGGTTGCCAGCGGCGTATCCACCGCAGTCTTCCCGCCGACGGAAGCGTCTGCCGCGGCCAGCAGCGTGGTGGCATAGTTGATGAATGGGACCCCCCGGCCGAAGGTGCCGGCCAGAAAACCGGCCAGATCGGAAACCACGCCGCCTCCCACGGCCAGAACGAAACAATCCCTGTGATACCCGGCTTCGAGCATCCGGTCTTCCAGTTCGGCCTTGGTGGATCGCGTCTTGCTCTTTTCCCCGGCGGGGAAGGAAAAAAGCTGCCCTTTCAGCCCCAGATCCAGCAGTCTGCGGCAGATCGGTTCCGCATACAGCTTTTCCACCCGGCTGTCTGTAATTAGGGCAAACCTGCTGCGGCTGTCCATCAGCCCATGCGCCAGATCATCCGCCAGCTTTTCCGCAAGAGAACGGCCCACTTCGATTTCATAGCTGTCGTCCACAACTTTTTTCAGCTCCACCCGGAAAATGCTCATAGCGGATCTCTCTTTCCCCGGCCTGTATTCCAACCTCCAAAAGGGCCGGACCGGATTTATGAATGATTTATTATAGACGATGACTTTTCCCAAAATCAAGCTTGAACTGCCTATTTGCCCTGCGGTATAATAGGCTGAAAGAGAGACGGGAGGTTTGCTTATGATCTCGACCAAGGGACGTTATGCCATTCGTGTCCTGATTGACCTGGCGGAAAACAGCAGGGGTGAATATATTCCCCTGAAGGATATTGCGGCGCGGCAGGGAATTTCCAAGAAATATCTGGAGATTATCGTCAAGGACCTGGTGGCCGGCGGAATTCTGACAGGCGCCAGCGGAAAGGGCGGCGGTTACAGGCTCTGCAGGAAGCCCGAGGAATACAATATAGGGGAGATCATCGAACTGATGGAAGGGTCGCTGTCTCCGGTCGCCTGCCTGGCGGGAAAGGAAAACGACTGCCCGCGGAAGAGCGCCTGCCAGACACTGCCGCTGTGGGAGGAATATGACCGGCTGGTGCATGATTTCTTCTACAGCAAAAAGCTGAGCGATCTGATCCGGAAACAGGAAAGTACGGCCGGGATTTAACCGGGATGTGGGGAAACAAGGGAAAACCGGAGGGAAAAAACAATGAATCGGGAGGACAGGGGAGCGCTGGAAGCATATATACAGGCTGTGCTGTCCGAACGGGAGAAGGCTCTGTACCAGCATGCGCTCAACAAAGTCCGGGTGATTACCCGGAGCATGAAACCGGCGGAGAAGGAGGAGTATTATCGGAGTGAGGCTTTCCGGAACACACTCCGCCAGCTGCAGCGACGGGACCGGGTGTATCAGGGGCTGAAACGGGGTGATCTGATTCAGGCGGGGGACCGGGCAGAGTATGACCGCCTGGCACGGCTGGTTGCGACGGAAGTCCGGAAGGGGCATCCGGTGGATCTGCCGTTCCTGCGGACGGTGGAACGGAGCCGGGTATCGCTGGAGAAGGCGTACAGGGTCCTGGAAGTCATCCGGGAAGGCCGTTTGCGGAAGTTCTTCGTCGAGGAAATCGGCCGGCATACACGCCAGGCGGAGAACAGGATTGTACTCTGGCTGCGTACAGGAGACCTTGCCGTGGGTCCCGGAGAGCCGGAAACGGAGCGGTCGGTGGTTCGCCGGGTGATGCGGCAGCATTTTTCCGGCGGACTGACGATGCGCATGGCGGACCGTGCTTTTTCTCCCGGTTCAATGAATGCGTTTCTGTGCGGCGAAGCCATCAAAGCATTTCCGGAACTGGCGGCATGCCGGAACGTCCGGCTTCCCTCAGGAGAGACGGCAGGCGCTGTGCTCCGCCGTGAAACGGATCGGGCAGCGAATCTGCTGCTCAATACCCTGAGCAGGCAGTTTCCCGGGGAAAGGATCCGCCGCCTGCTGGAACGGAACCAGGGCCTGATCCGCCTGCAGAAGCAGGCAGATGCCGCATATCAGCGGGAAAAACGGATCCGGGCTGCGCTGCTGGATGCGATTCCGGAGCATTACCGGGATCTGTACCCCCTGGCGAGGCAAATGAAAAGGCATTTCTATCTGCATCTGGGGCCGACCAATTCCGGAAAAACCTATGAAGGCGTTCAGCGGCTTCATGGGGCGGAAAATGGAGTTTATCTCGGGCCGCTGCGCCTGCTGGCCGCGGAACAGTTTGAAGCGCTGAACCTGGACGATGTCCCCTGCTCCCTGGTGACAGGGGAGGAACAGATTCGGGTGCCCTGCAGCCGGGTGCAGTCCTCCACGGTGGAGATGGCAGATCTGAAGACACGCTATGATGTGGCGGTCATTGACGAATGCCAGATGATTGCGGACCGGGAACGGGGCGGCGCCTGGACAGCGGCAATTCTCGGCCTGTGTGCCGAAGAAATCCATGCATGCGCCTCTCCGGACGCGGAGAAGCTGCTGACCGGGATCATTGAGGACTGCAGGGATGAACTGACCATTGTCCGGCATGAACGAATGACGCCTCTGGAAGTGGAGAAAGGCGGATTCCAGTTTCCCACCTCCGTGCGGCCGGGGGACGCGCTGATCGTTTTTTCCAAGGCCCGGGTACACGCGGCGGCCGCGGAACTGAGAAGCAGGGGATACAAGGTATCCCTGATCTACGGCGCACTGCCTCCGGATGTCCGGCGAAACCAGGCGGACAGGTTCATGCGGGGAGAAACGGAGGTTGTGGTTTCCACGGACGCGATTGCCATGGGAATGAACCTGCCGATTCAGCGGGTTGTATTTCTGGAATCGGAGAAGTATGACGGAGACCAGACCCGGATGCTGACAGACGCGGAAATCAAACAGATTGCGGGGCGCGCGGGCAGATACGGGAAATACGAGGTCGGATACGTGAATGCTTTCGGCTTCAAGAAGGAAATTGCCCGGGCACTGGAGCGGCCGCTGCTGCCCCTGACGGAAGGCGTCATCGGCTTTCCGGATTCCCTGCTTGGGATTCCCATGCCCCTGACCCGGATTCTGGAACAATGGATCCGAATGCAGGATAAAGGATGCTTTTCCAAAGCATCCACGGCGCGCATGGCGGAACTGGCTGCCATGATGGAAACATCCCGGACCGACCGCCACCTGCTGTACCGGTTTCTCTGCATTCCTTTTGACGAGAAGGATCCGGAGCTGCTGTCCCGGTGGAAACTCATGTACCAGGCGGAATGCTGCGGGGAACATATCAGCGTGCTGGAAGAAATGCCGGAGATCATGGATCCGGAAAGCTGTACGATCCGCATGCTGGACGGGCTGGAAGCGGATTACCGGCAATGTGACCTGTATTACAATTACACCCGGCTGTTTCTGGAGGATCCGGACGGACTGCTGGCGGAGATCCAGCGCCGAAAGGATCTGATTTCCCAGGGCATTGTGCATATTCTTTCCACGCAGAAGCTGCAGCAGCGTACATGCCCTTCCTGCAGGCGGCACCTGCCGTGGAACTGGCCTTACCGCCTGTGCGACAGCTGCCACGGGCGCGGACGAAGATAGGCGGCTGATTCAGAAGAACCGTTTGATCGGAAGGAGGATCCAATGGAAGTCAGGCGAGCGACCCGGAAAGATATTCCGCGTATTCTGGAACTGCTGGTACAGGTGGACCTGGTGCATCACCGGGGACGGCCGGATCTGTTTAAAGGACCGGCGACGAAGTATAACGCGCATGAGCTGGAATCCATCCTCGGCAACGAGGAGACACCGGTATTTGTCTGCACGGATGAGAACGGAACCGTGCTGGGGCACGCTTTCTGCATCCATGAGCAGATCAAAGGAGACAGCGTCCGGACAGATGTCCGGACGCTGTATATCGACGATATCTGCGTGGATGAAGCCTTCAGGGGACAAGGCGCGGGAACCGCGCTGTACCGCCATGTGCTGGCTTACGCGCAGGCCTGCGGATGCTACAATGTGACCCTGAACGTCTGGTGCTGCAATCCGCAGGCGATGAAATTCTATGAAGCCATGGGGCTCAGACCCCAGAAGATCGGGATGGAGAAGATTATTTCTTCACCTTCAGTTTGACGGTTTTGGTATATATTTCTCCTGCGCTGTTCTTCACCAGGCAGCGGAACTGCCAGCCGTTCATCTGGGCAGTTACCTTAACGGAACAGGTGGCGGAGGTCCCCTTCTTCGAAACCTTGAGCCAGCTTCCCTTGGATGAGGTCCGGTAATACCACTGATAGGTCAGTCCGTCGCCGTTGGCTTTCACCTTGAACTTTGCGGTTTTACCGGCTTTGATCGTCGCGGATTTCGGCTGGGTGGAAATCGTCGGAGCCGTGGCCTTGGGTTCCGGATCCGTCTTCGGAAGAGATGCGAGCACTGCGCTAATTGTTGACGACCAGCTGTTGTAATCCATTGCGCCGACAATGCGTGAACGAACTTCATTGCCGTTTTTATCATAGAAATATGTCGTAGGCCAGCTGCTTACGGAAGACATAATCTTTGACAGATTGGCATCAGGATGCAGCAACGGATAGGAAACTCCTTTTTCCTTTGCGGTTGCCAATGCATCGGAAGCACTGTTTCCATACCATACACCGAGGATTAAGACGTTTTTATAATTCTGAGTGATCTTTTGCAGGTCAGGCATCTCGTATAAACACCAGTAACACCATTCTCCCCAGAAATTGACCAGAATCAGGTCATACTTCTGCATGATGCTGCTGTCGATCTTCTTGCCTGCCAGCGTGGTGGTGCTGAAGGAGAGGGCAGGATTCGCACTGACATCCGAAGCGGTATCCGCCAGGGCGGTAAAGGGAATCATGGCGGCCAGGAGGAGCGCGATCCACATGATCAGTCTTTTTTTCATGGGCATTCAGACTTCCTTTCTTTTTCGGGCAATATGAAACAGACAGGGGAACCAATCATGGAAATCATATCATTCCGCGCCTCGGACCGCAAGACTTTTCTCTGTCTTTTCATTGACAGCCGGCTGCAGACCCGGTATCATGAACTGGCAGAAACCTGAGGAGTTTCAGGTGAATAATCTCAAGGGGCTCGGAATGATGATTGACCCGAAACAGATCGGCGCCGATGAGCTGCTGGCGATGCTGCTGCAGGAAAAGGACCTGGAGCAGCTTTTGCAGCGCTGCGAGCCAGCTTTTCTGAATGAGACATTCGCCGATTTTCTGAATGCCTGGTGCTCCTGCCATCAGGTGGTGCCGGAACATCTGATCCGCCGCGCCAATCTGGACAAATCCTTTGGGCATCAACTGTTCAGCGGGAAGCGGCGGCCCTCCCGGGATACGGTGATCCAACTGGCTTTTGCCATGGGAGCGGGCGTGGCGGAAACGCAGGAAATGCTGAAAACCGCGAGGAAAAGCCTGCTGTACCCGCAGATTAAGCGGGATGCGGTTCTTATTTTCTGCCTGCATAATCGGAGGGGACTGACAGATACAGGGCTGATTCTGGAAAGGCTGGGGCTGACGGTGCTGGGCGGCAGGGACCGGTGAACGAGGCAGAAGCACTGGCGAATTCTTGACCTTTTGGTGAAATTTGGATATTATACAAAAAAGGATATTGCGAAACCGTCAGGCAGGATACGGTGATAACAGGACTGTACGGAACAGTATTGCGGCATGCGTGAATTGCCGCATATTCTGTGCTTCTTTGATTCCGGATCAGATCAGCCTGTAAAAAAGCGCAGGGAGGAATATGAGAATGGCTATGAATCAGTCCGAAGAAGGCAACAAACTATCCGAAATGGATTTTACGGTCCATGCCAGGCAGTCCATTGAGAAAACCACGCAGGACCCTTATTTCCGGGACAGAGATCCGGAGATGATCTATGAAGCGCTGACCGATGAAATCCGCTCCGTTGCTTTCGGCGATTATCTGAAGCGGTATATCCGCAGAAAACAGATCAACGGACAGGATTCAGACGATCTGGACGTGCTTTGCGACGCGTTTAAAAAGACAAATGTTCCGCCGTCCTTTACTCCTACCACCGCGAAGCTGAGGTCTCTTGCAAAGAACTGGCTGACGCAGCGTGCGGTAAGCCGCAATGTAGTGCTGCTGCTTGGATTCGCGCTGGAAATGACACCGGATGAGGTAAACAGCTTTTTGACGAAAGCCTTGCGGGAACCCCGTATCAATCCGAAGGATCCATTTGAAGTGATCTGCTGGTACTGTTATCAGTACAGGCTGCCGTACGCGAAGCAGGAGGAACTCTGGGGCAGGATCGTCTCCGGCGAACTGAGCCATGCCGAAGAATCCGAGTTCGTTCTGGACAGCACCGTGCGCGTCAGAAGAAACATGGAAAGCATCGGAACGGAAGATCAGCTGATTGATTATCTTGGCAGGCTGGATCTTGTCCATCGCGCCGGCAGGCAGAGCGTTTCCGCCCGGAAGCAGTTTGATGAGCTGTACCGTAAAGCATGCGGGCTGGTGGCAAAAATGAAAACAGAGATGGACGAGGACGATGCGGGGAAAAGCGCGGACCGCCTCGCGGAATTGGTTTCCCACAGTGACAGGTATTATGATTACCAGAAAAATGAACGCATCCGAAAAGAACGGGATTCCTTCCACCGGTATTCCGCTGAGGATATTATGCCTGTTGATCTGGAGAATGTCCTTTATTCCGCCGTGCCCAAGGATCGAAACGGGAATCTGACTCCCATGAAGGAATCCTCCCTGAATGATCCGTTTGTCGGGAAGCGGATGACCCGGCAGAGAATTATGGATATTCAGGAAGGGAAGACACCGATTAACCGGTTTGAGCTGATTACACTCTGTTTCTTCCTTGCAACAGGAGAAACAGACCGGTTTGAGTCTCCCGGCGAACGGTATGAATACTTTATCAATGAGGCCAACCGTGTTCTGCGGGAAAGCGATATGGAACCGCTGTATGTGGCAAACCCGTATGAAAGCTTTTTACTGATGTGTATGCTTGCAGATGATCCGCTGGGTTCCTTCTCGGACGTCTGGGAACTATCATACTGACCCGGACAGGGAAAAGGAAACTACGGGAACACGGCTCCTTTCCGTATGATGCTGGTAATCATAGAAAGGAGCTGATAAGGTATGCTTATCAAAACGGAGAAGGTGGGAAGAATGTTCTATCGAATGGATTACATCTACACCTCTCATCGCGGAATTCTCCGCAGAACCAATCAGGACAACTTTCTCTGCCTGGGGCAGTTTCTGCCGGCAAACCATGACAGCCTGGAGGAAATCATCACTGGGACAGCCGGCACGGAGGAGCCGATTCTCTTTGCTGTCTTTGACGGAATGGGCGGGGAAGAACGCGGTGAAATGGCCTCTTTTCTTGCGGCAAAGACGTTTCAGGCAACCCCAATGGCAGGAAGGGAACAATCCCTGGTTAAAGCCTGCATGGAGAGCAACCGCGAGATAGTCCGCTTTACAGAGAAGAACGGGCTTAATACCTGCGGGACAACAGTAGCCGCCTTGTTGTTTGACCCTATGGGCGTGGTGCGGTGCGATATCGGAGACAGCAGGATTTACCGCCTGACAGATCAGGGTATGGAACAGCTGTCGGAGGACGATGTACTGCAGATTGGCAGATACAGAAAACCGCCCCTGCTGCAGTTCCTGGGGATTCCGGAAAATGAGATCCGGATCGAACCGCACACTGCGGTTTATGACGCGGTGGAGGGAGATACCTATCTGATCTGTTCAGACGGACTGACGGATATGGTTTCTGAGGAAAAGATTGCGGAAACCATCCGGACGTTTTCCGGGGAGGAAGCGGGCCGGATGCTGCTGAAAGCAGCACTGGATGCCGGTGGCAGGGATAATATCACTTTCGTGCTGATTCGACTGAAAAAACAGGAATAATGCTGATACAGGGCGGCAGAATCCCGGGGGGGTGAGAAGATGCCGGATCAATACAAGGAATATATTGAAGTTATTCAGATGGTCTGGCCTGAATGGGAAGTTCTCGAACCGATCGGCAGCGGAGCATTTGCGACAGTGTTTCGCGCAACCCGCAGGGACAAAATTCTCGGAGACAGGGATTCTGCCATCAAGGTGATACGTATTCCTCATTGTGAAAGCGATTGGGACCGAATGCTGTCGGAAGGCAAGACAGTCGATCAGACACAACGCTTCTTTCAGGGGATTGTGGATGAATCCCTTCGGGAAATCCGTGCGATGGAGGACCTCGGCGGGCGCACCAACATCGTCAATATTTACGATTATAAGCGCTGCCATGATGCGGATCGGAAAGCCTGGTATATCCTGATTCGGATGGAATTGCTTCAGAAGATTGATCCGAACCGTCTGGATGAAAAGGAAACCATCAAACTGGGGATGGATCTGTGCACGGCGCTGAGTATCTGCCGGAAGAAGAACATTGTTCACCGTGATGTGTCCCTTGACAACATTTTCTTTCACGAAGGCAATTATAAACTGGGGGACTTCGGTGTATCAAAGGTTCTTGAAGGGACGACAGGAGGCCTTGCATCCATTGCGGGGAAACCCCTGTATATGGCACCGGAGGTCTATAACGCTTCTTTGATTGAAACGGATATCGATTCCGCGGCGAAAACGGATATCTATTCGCTGGGTATCCTGATGTACCGTCTCTGCCACGGAATGCATTACCCATTTGAAAATCCGGAAAAAGAAATTACTGCCGCGGAACGCAACCGGGCTTTCAAACGCAGAGTGATTGAAGGGGAAAAGCTTACACCGCCTCAATATGCGTCTCCGCAGCTGGCTGGAATCATCCTGAAGGCCTGTCAGGCGAAACCGGATGACCGCTATCACAGTGCTGAGGAAATGCTGAAGGAACTCAGGGAATTAGCTACGGAACCACCGGTTTCCATAACGGCCGGCGAAAGACCTTCCGAAGGGAAAAACAAGAAACAAGGATCCGGCAGGAGGATCGGCATCCTCCTCCTGTGCGTATTGTTGGTTGCCGGAACCACCGTATGGATCTGCCGGAAGCTGTGGGTGCCTGCATCGCCGGAACCGACGCCGGTTGTATCCCCCGCAGTGCCGGCAATTCCGGTTATCGATGATACACCGACGCCGGTGCCGACGGATACACCGACCCAGGTGCCGACGGATACGCCGACCCCGGCACCGACGGATACGCCGACTCCGGCACCGACGAATACGCCGACCCCGGCGCCAACGGATACGCCGACCCCGGTACCGACGGATACGCCGACTCCGGCACCGACGGAAACGCCGACTGCGGCGCCGACGGATACACCGACCCAGGCGCCGACGGATACGCCGACCCCGGCACCGACGAATACGCCGACCCCGGCGCCAACGGATACGCCGACCCCGGTACCGACGGATACGCCGACTCCGGCACCGACGAATACGCTGACCCCGGCGCCAACGGATACGCCGACCCCGGCACCGACGGAAACGCCGACTGCGGCGCCGACGGAAACGCCGACTGCGGCGCCGACGGATACGCCGACCCCGGCACCGACGGAAACGCCGACTGCGGCGCCGACGGAAACGCCGACCCCGGCGCAGAGTTCATCCTGGCTTCTGGCAGGAGGGGAAAAAACAGATGCCGGACTCGTTTCCATCGGCGGCCTGATGTACCGTTCGGAGGGAGCTTCTTATGTGCTGGCTGGCATGGCAGGAGCCAGCGATGAGATCCTGATCATTCCGGATACGATTCAGGATATTCCCGTGACAGGAATCGCTGCTGAGGCATTCCGGGGATCCTCTTTGCTGAAAGAAGTGACAATCGGGGCCAATGTGACAACCATCGGCAGCAACGCGTTCTGCGGATGTGAGTCATTGGAAAGAATCATCGGAGGTTATCATATCCAATCCATTGAAGACGACGCCTTCCGATCCTGTACAGCACTGATAGGTTTTACCATTCGGTCCGGTGTGGAGACAATCGGAACAGGCGCGTTTTCAGGCTGCACCGCGCTTCAGAAAGTTGCTGTGGAAGGCAAAACACTGAGAATGATCGGAGACGAAGCTTTCCGGCAGTGCGAATCACTGACGGAATTTACAGTCGGCGCGGGTGTGGAAGAGATTGGGGAAAGCGCTTTTGACGGATGCGAGATGCTTGAGAAAATTGTTTTCAAGAGGACCGGGGTGCTTTCCATCGGTGAAAACGCTTTTGCCCGGATCAGCGACGCTGCTGTTTTTGTGATTCCTGCCGGAAAGGAAGCGGCGTATATACAGATGATTACCGATGCCGGAGCACCGGAAACAAGCAAATTTACCCTGAAGTGAGCAGATCCGGGAAAAGGATACTGCGGAAAACGGAGGAGACTGGCATGAGAAGGATTATAGGTTTTCTGGGGTGCCTGATACTGGCACTGCAGGTTTCACTGGCCATGGCAGACGCAGAGGTCAGTGAAGTCAAGAAGCTGGAAGGATTCACATATGAGGTGCTCCAGTTGAATGACGGAAAGCTGCATTCATACGCCGCGGCGATCCTGGCCATGGAGTTATCGAAACAATCCCCTGATTTTTCCGCAGCGTTCCGTGAGGCGATACGGGATCAGCAGGCAAATGTATTTGCCATCCATGATGCAAGCATGGGGAATACGCATTTGTTATACCTATACTGCCTGTCCCAGCAGGTCTGGCTTATTGAGACAGATACGGCAGAAGGTTCGCCGGATCTGCCTGAAACTCCGCCGATTGCCTATCAGCAGTACGGACAGACGAAAGGAAATACGATCGACTGTTTCGCGGAAGTGGATTGTCTGACAATTGTGGATCCGCAGGCGACATGGACTCAATATGCGCTGATGAGCGGACAGACAGCCGAGGATCCGGCTGCTGCGGAGGATCCAGCGCCTTCTGCGGCGCCGGATCCTGTCGAAGATTCCGGCGAGGCGGATGAATACGCGGATCATCTGATCAACAAAAAATTTATGATCGGGCACGGCAAACAGGATCTGCGCGTGCGCAGCGGCCCGGGAACCAACCATCCGCAGATTGCGACGCTGCCAAAGAATCAGAAGTTTGAAATCGTGGCAACCTATTACAGTGACGACGGCTCCGGAGAAAAATGGTACAAGCTGGCAAAAACATGGGACCAGCAGGACGGTTTTGTCATCGCCGGAACGGTCCGGGTGGAGTAGGAATAAAGTTCAGTAATAATCCTATATAAGAAGCTCCGTAAATAATGTGTTTTTGCGGAGGAAAATACAAATACAGCAATAGGATGGATTATGTATCCCGGATCTTTTAGTGCTGTCCGGAATGGGAAAACCCGAACTACGGAGGAGCGGAAAGGGTGGATAGGATACACCTGCAGGCGGGGAAAACCCACCGAGCAATAAAAAACGAGAAGGAGAATCGTTATGAAAAAGTTTGTCGGAATGCTGCTCAGCCTGGTCCTGGTGATGTCCATCCTGCTGCCCGCCGCAGTGGCGGAAACCTCTTACCGTACCTACAACGGAACGGGAATCATCGTCAACGAAACCGAAAAAGCGGAGGCGGAGGAGAGCGAACCGTTTGAGGAGTTCCTTGTGAAGAAGGTCTTCCGCGTCGCCCACGGGCGGCAGGTGCTGCGGATCCGCAAGGGCCCGGGAATCCAGTTCGAACAGATCGGAACCATCGCGCCCCGCGCCGGGTTCATGATCACCGGGATCTATGAGAGCCTGGACGGTTTCAGCGGCAGATGGTACAAGCTGGAGCGGCTGTGGGACGGCGAGGAAGGTTTCGTTTCCGCCGGAACGGTATGGCTCGAACTCTGCCATTGAGATCTGTCAGGCGGGCCATTCCGGGCGGCATCCACGCGATGCCGCCCGGCGGCGTTTGGAAGGAATTTATTACTGGAAATAAAAGGAAATCTTGCAGCCGTACGGCGGAAAGACTATAATAACAGCAGAAAATGAAACAAAATACCGGAGGGATCATGATGAAAAGGATAACAGGCATTCTTGTTTGCCTTCTTCTGGCAATCCTGTGCACGGCAGCGATGGCGGATGTCAAAATCGATGAAGAACATTTTCCGGACCCGACTTTCCGTAGTTTTTTAGAATTGCGTTTCGATAAAAACCACGATGGCGTGCTGAGCGAAAGCGAAATCAGGGAAGCGACGTGGGTGCATATCAGCGGAGAATAAGGCTTTTCGGATAGAGCATCCGAAGTCGACCTGACCGGAATTGAGTATTTAACGAATCTTGAATACCTGGATTGCCACTATGGCAGCATGAAGACACTGGATCTGAGCAAAAACACCGCACTGAAGGAAGTATATATCCATGACAATCATCTGACGTCGCTGAAAATCGGGTGCCTTCCCGCGCTGAAGACTCTGTGATGTTATCAAAATCAGCTGATATCCCTGGATGTGAGCCAGTGCAAAACCTGAATCAGCTGGAGTGCTCCCGAAACCAGCTGACTTCTCTTGATGTCAGCAAAAAAATATCCGAGCTGTACTGCTATTCCAACCAGTTGACAACGCTGGATGTGAGCAAAAACAAAGAATTATCCTGTCTTTATTGTGATTCCAACCGGCTGACAACGCTGGATGTGAGCCATAATCCGTCTCTCTACGAGCTGGAGTGCTATTCCAACCCACTGACCCGGCTGGACGTCAGCCGGTGCAAGGCTTTATGCAGCCTGGTGAAGGAGAATCCGCGAAAATATAATCCTTATTTTGACTGCGATGATCATGGCTTCTCTTTTATCTTTGATTCAAACGTTACGGTCATCGCGGGCAGCATAACCAGTCAGCCTCTGGAGCCGAAGGATCCAGTCAAACCGGCAGGTGTCATGGCTGACGCAGTTCATTTCCCGAATGAGTATTTTCGCACGGGATTAATGGAATACGATCTGAATCAGGACGGATATCTGGATGACGAAGAAATCGAAAACATCGTAGAGTTTGGAGTGGGTGCCGGGTCGGTGGAAGGGATCCAATACCTGAAAAATCTGAAGATCCTGCACGTTACCTCGAACGAACAGCTGAAAGAACTGGATCTGAGCAAAAACACACAGTTGGAGGAAATATATTGCCAGGGTTGTTCCGCACTGCAAAAGCTGGACATCAGCAAGTGCACAAAACTCAGGATCCTGTGGTGTTCTGCTTGTCAACTGACCTCTCTTGACGTAAGCAACAACCAAAAGCTGGAGAAACTGTATTGCAATTCTAACCGGCTAAAATCTCTCGATGTAAGCACCAACAAAAAACTGGTGTATCTGTCGTGTGGGAACAATCCCATCAAAAAGCTTACCATGAAGAACAAAAAGCTGGAGCGGTTAGACGCATACGGACTTAAAATCAAGACGCTGGATCTGAGGAAGTGCCCCATCCTGGCCGCAAAGGTTGCGGCAAATCCGACCCCTGATTGTGAGGATGACGTTGCGCGTCATGATGGGGTTGTTGTCTCGTCTTCCGTAAAGATCAAGTATCAGCGTTGAACGCACGGAGATGGTGGAAACCAAAAAAGCCGGGAGCGCAAAGGCTCCCGGCGTAGTTTTATCATGACATCATTGCCGAAGCGGCAAGCCTGTTTTCCGGCAGAACGTTGTTTCAGATATCCTGCATGCAGACCGGCTGCTCATTTCAGGCTTTCCTCAAGCCTCTGCGCATATTTGTAATCTATTACACTGATGATCCCGTCTCCGTTGGTGTCAAGGCTTTCAGTCATAACAGCCAATGAATCGCTGCCATTAATATATTGAACAACGGTCCGCCAGAGCGTATTCAATGTTGCGAATGGAATATCGTTTCGATGCGCATACTTGGCCGGGTAAGTGTTTTCTTTCCCGATGATCGTCAGATGGGAGTCTCCGGCAAAAGCACAGTCCGAAATGAACGCGCAGGTCTTCGGAATATAGATCACACCCAGCTTTTTACAGTCTGCGAAGGCCCAGTCGTCAATCTTGGTAATGTTGGAATTCTGGAGCATGCTCCTCAGCGCGGTGCAGGATTCAAAAGCGCTTTCCCCAATCACAGCAATTTTCTTACCCAGTGTCACATGGCTCAGTTTTTTCATATTCTGAAATGCGCAGCTTGCAATGGACGTCACATTGTATCGGCGCTTGTTGGCCTTCACCGTTTCAGGAATGGTGATTTCTTCCGCTGACAGGCTGGCTGCTCCGATGACCGCCGCTGTATTATCCCTGTTGTTCAGCTTGAACTTCAGGCCGCCGGCACTGATCTCGGAATATTCCACTTTCACGACGCAGCTGGCCTTCACACGGCTGCCGTCCTTCGCGGTGGCCGTAATGACGCAGGTTCCGTATCCTTTCCCTGTCACGAGCCCGTTCTTGCTGACCGTTGCCACTTTTATATTGCTGCTCTTCCAGGAAACAGACCGCTTCTCCGCGTTATACGGATACACGGTAGCCTCCAGCTGAACTTTCGGCTTGCCATCTGTTGTGATGAACAGGTTGGCTTGGGTTTTATTCAAAAGAATGGAGGAAACCGGAACTCCTTTTTTGCTGTTCTTTCCTGAAACCGTACCGGCAAACGCGGAAGTGCACAGCATACCCACCAACAGCCAGATGATAATACCGGTTATCTTTTTCACAGCTTTTTCCCCCTGATGTTTTTATATATTATACTGCCGATATCCAGAAAATGTCAAAACACAGTGCCGTATTGTCCGTGCCAGGGATGGTGCAAACGGCCGGGGCGGTTTTACCCGGGCAGCTCGCGGAAACTCCCGGCTGCCAACCCGGAATGACTGCCTGGCTTTTTATATGGCAGGGAATAGAACGGGAAAACTGAAAATACGGCAGAGATGGAACGGTGATTAAGATGAACCTGCAAACGGGAAGTGCACACCGTTTCACAAACCAGAACAGAACATTCGGCGGAATGCCGGACATGAGAGAAAAGGAGAAATAACCATGAAGGAAAATCGTTCGTTAATCAAGCTGATTCTGCTGTCTGTAGTGACTTTGGGAATCTATCCCATTTATTTCTGGAACTGTTTTGCCAGGGATATGAATATCGTGTGCGAGGGGGACGGTAAGCATACACGCGGTGTGTTTGCGAGGATGATTTTTACAGGGATGACATTCGGAATCTATAAACTGGTCTGGATGTACGGCGCTGGAGAAAGAATCGCGATGAATTCAAACAACAGAGGAATTCCCTGTACGACAAGCGGAGGAAATGTTCTCCTGTGGAATACGCTGGGATCTCTGATTGCCATCGGGCCGCTGGTTGCTACGCACAAGCTCATTGAAGGCCTGAACCGCCTGTGCGCGAATTATAATCAGACAAAAGAGAGCGAAGTGACCAGTATCGCGGATCCGGACAGCCAGGAACAACCTGCGGCATAAGCAGAACGGGGCAGAATGCCTGAACCTGACTGGACAGAACGGACTTTGGCAGATCTTTATAACGGATCCTGCGGCTTTCGGGGATCCGGGCAACCGGGCAGCGCCGGGATGCATCCCGAAACCGGGAGGTAAAAACGGCATTACAGGGGAGAGGCGGAGACGGATATAATGAACCTGCAAACGGGGAATGCACATCAGGCACAGAAGCGAGGAAGCATTTGCCCGGACAGGACGCGATGAAAAAGGAGGACACTGACAATGAAAAAGCTGACGGGAATTCTGATCTGCATGCTGCTGGTGATGATCTGCACGGTTTCTCTGGCAGAGTCCAGGGCCATTCCGGCCGGAACCGCAATCTACAACGGGCATGAATATACGTTGTTCTACGGGAAAAAGACCTGGCATGAAGCAAAAAGACTCTGCGAAAAAATGGGCGGCCACCTCGTGACCATCAATTCCAAAGGCGAGCAGAAGTTTATCAAAAAGCTGATCCGCGGGGCTGACAGACAGATCGACAATTACTGGATCGGCCTGACAGACGAGGGCCATGAGGGGAACTGGAACTATTGGATTACGGGAGAGCCGGTGACTTACAGCCATTGGAATCCCGGCAATCCGGACGGCGGAAGCTATCAGAACTACGGCGGGATCGCTGGAAGGACCTACTGCGAAGACGGATGCTGGTCCGTAGAGCTCGGCGAATGGGATGATAAGGAAAACAACAACAGGCATGTGGGAGGATTCATCTGCGAGTGGGAAACGATTGATGATGACTGATATGATGTAAAAAACAGGTCCGGGTCATACACGGTTTTCCGGAGATCCATGGTGTGCAGCCTGCACACCTCTTTTTTATCCAGATCGGTTATAATATCTGCAAGAATTATCAAACGGCAGATTCCGGTATAAAAAAGGAGGGATTGTTTTATGAACCGCAAAATGAAATGGATAGCTGCGCTGTGCCTGGTTCTGATTGGAACGCTGGTGCTGCCGGCCATGCTGCCCCAGACTGTCGGAACAGTAGCGGCAGCCGCTTCCGTGAAACTGAACAAGACGTCGGCTACCGTGAAAGAGGGTGAAACGCTGCAACTGAAGATGGAAGGGGTTGCCGCTTCGAAAAAGATCACCTGGAAATCTTCCGACAAAACGGTCGCGACCGTGGACAAGAACGGAAAAGTGAAGGGCAAGAAAGCCGGGACAGCTACCATCACCGCGAAGGTCAGCGGAAAGAAATATACCTGCAAGGTGACGGTGAAGGCAGCGAAGAAGGAAAACGCGAAGTCAGATACCTATGATCAGGTAATCAGCCTGAAAATCGGAGAATCGAAGACATTCAGAGTCAAATTTACGCTTGATAAAGCCGGATCCGGGGCAAGCTACAATTTCAAGTATTCGAAGTCCGGGATCATCTCGCTGAATACGACGGGAGGGAGTGCGAGCGAGATTGAGCTCGTGGCGTACGGCAAAGAGAAGGGAACCATCATCCTTACGGTGAGCAATACAAGAAGCACCAAGAATAAGAAGATCAAAATTACCGTAAAATAACCGGCCGGTTCCGGCATATTCCAATGGCAAGGGGCTGTGAAGCAATGGGATTCATTCTTCACAGCCCCTTGTTTTTGGCGGATAAACTGAAGAATCAGATGGAGATGCCGTTCTTTCCGGCTATGCCGGCCAGATATTCATATGCTTTCCGGTATTCCTCAAAAGTGGTCATATGTTCCAGCAGCACCGGAGCATCCGCCGGGAGCCGCTGATCCAGAATGCGCAGAATACGGCCGAAGTCCAGAGAACCTTCTCCGGGAGAGCATTCCTCCAGTTGGGCGGTCAGGCGTGTCGGGTGCATTCTTGAATCCTTGATATGGGTGCTTTTGATCATCGGCGCAAGATCCCCAAAGCATTCCCCGATAAACTTTTCCGGCGCCAGATACCGGCGCGGACAGTTGATCATATTCACAAAGTCCATATGTGCCGCAAACTGCGGCCTGTCAATATCACGGATCAGCTGAAGATAAACTTCCGGACTGTCCGGAATCATCCAGGGCATCGGTTCCAGGCAGTAGAACGCACGCTGAGGCGCAACGTCGTCCAGGATCTCACGGACACTGCGAACGATCCTTTCGTAGGTCTCATCGGTAAAATTGGACGGGTCCGCGGCGTCCCAGCCGGCAGTGCCGGAAGTGCCCGCGATGTTCACGCAGCAGGCGATGCCCAGCCGGTCCGCGAGGGCCAGCTGTCCTTTGGCATAGGCCAAAGCTTCTGCGGCCGCAGCAGGATCCGGATCGAACAGGTTTCTCCAGACTCCGACCTCAGCGATAACCACTTCATGACGGTCACAGGCCGCGCAGTATGCGCTGATCTCTGTTTCCGGGGTATACATACTGAACGGTGCGGTCACCGCCCTGAAGCGGGACCGAATCAGCAGCTGTTCCCATTCCTCCGGGCCTGAACAGCGGCCCGCGACAGTTCCGCCAAGCAGCATAGTCTGTTTCCTCCTTCTCTGAATCAATTCCCGGACTGTTTTCGGGATCCGGGATGCCGTGTCCATGATTCCCTGTGTTTGCTGTTTCTCTTCATCCGTGAGATTGATTCACCTGATACTGTCGGATCTTATTATATCTGATCCGGGAAGAAATGGGGTATGCAGCCGGCACACATTTCGAAATGCCCGCCCGTTGTTGCGGCTGTTTTCATCCTTAAAAACGAAAACGGATACCATTTTTATATTGAAATCTTGGTTCTCACAATTTAAAATGGAAACGATTTTCGATTCAGGCCCAAATGGCCCGCAGGGCTGTGAAGGCTGAAGAATACCTTGTTCTATGGGAGGCATCCGCAAATGAAGAAATTCCTTTCTGTCCTGCTGAGCATTCTGTTTACTGTATCCGTTTCCGTACAGGGAACGGCTGAAGCCATCCCGGAAGAGACTGCGGAAACGCTTCCGGCCATCGATCTGGATTTGTCACAAATGAGCAGCATGTTTGTATATGCGGAAGTCTATCAGATGGTATCGGATCCGGATTCCTATCTCGGGAAGACCATCCGTGTATCCGGGTGGTACGATGCCTATGAGGACAATGAAACAAAAACGGTTTATACCTTCTGCGTGATTCAGGATGCGACAGCCTGCTGTGCCCAGGGGATGGAGTTCGTATGGGCAGGGGATCATCCTTTTCCGGATGGCTTTCCGGAAATCGGTACGGAGATCACCGTAACCGGGCAGTTTGACCTGTATACGGAAGGAGACACCATGTATATCTACCTGGCAAACGCGGAAGTGACATGGGACAATACGGAGGAAAGCAGTTCATAAAGCAGGGGGAATCAATCCCACCGTCCACGGGCCGTGCATTGCGCGCCGGCACCTTAAACCCGGATATCTACAAAAACTTGTCCGCGATGATCCCTCTGCCTTTGCGGCGGAAGGGATTTTTCAGCGTCCGGCAACAAAGCATTCATGAACTATCTTTCCAAACCGGAGGAATAGAGGGATTTTTTTGCGGAAACAGGTTTTTGCAGAAGGATCAGAATATGATAATATTACAGATACCGGAACAGGCCGGCAGAAAGGGAGGAAAACGGAATGGCAGGCTATGCGATCGAAGCGGAAGCACTGACCAAGTATTACGGAAAAACAAGAGGGATTGACAAACTGAGCCTGACAGTGGAAAAAGGGGCTTTCTTCGGTTTTATCGGCCCCAACGGGGCGGGCAAATCCACGACGATCAGGACTCTGCTGGGGCTGATCAGCCCGGATTCGGGCAGAGGCAGGGTGCTGGATAAGGATATCACAAAGGAAAAACGGAAGATTCTTGAGCGGGTGGGCTACCTGCCTTCTGACAACGCGTTCTACATGGGAATGCGCGTGGGGGATATCCTGAAACTTTCCGCCGGGCTGAGGAAAAAGGATTGCAGTGTCCGGGCGTCCGAGCTATGCCGTCGGCTGCAGCTGGATCTGTCGAAGAAGGTGGAGGATCTGTCCTTCGGCAACCGGAAGAAGGTCGGAATCGCGTGCGCGCTGCAGCACAGCCCGGAACTGCTGATCCTGGATGAGCCCACCGGTGGCCTGGATCCGCTGATTCAGCATGAATTTTTCGATATTCTGCAGGAAGAAAACGAAAAAGGAGTGACAGTGTTTCTGTCCAGCCATGTGCTGAGCGAAATCCAGCGGCACTGCACGCAGGCAGCGGTCATCCGGGAAGGCCGTGTGATTGCGTGCGACAGCGTGGAGAGGCTGGCCCGCTCCAATGCCCGCAGGGTTACGCTGCGGGGGAATGTCAGGCGGGAGGATCTGCCGGATCTGAAGGGCTGGAAGGAAGAGGAAGGAATCATCAGTTTCCTGTACAGCGGAGAGATCCGGGAACTGATCCGGAAGCTTGCGGATCTGGAAATTCAGGATCTTACCATTGCTGAACCGGATCTCGAAGAGATTATCCTGCACTATTACGGGGAAGGAAGTGAGGAGGCATGACACTGATTCGGCATGAACTCAGGCGGGGATGGAAGACTCTGCTGATCTGGACCGGCGCGATCGGCATGTTTCTTGTGATCTGCTTAATCCTTTTCCCGGAGATGAAGGGGCAGATGGACTCCTTCTCTTCCATGTTTGCATCCATGGGTTCCTTTACGAAAGCATTTGGCATGGATAAGCTGAATTTCGGCACCCTGACAGGATACTACGCCATTGAGTGCGGAAATGTACTGGGGATCGGCGGCGCATTGTTTGCCGCGCTGATCGGTATCGCGGCACTGGCCCGGGAGGAAAAGGACGGGACGGCGGAACTGCTGCTGACACATCCCCTGAGCCGGGCGGAAATTGTGACGGACAAACTGGCGGCTGTCCTGATTCAGATTGTGCTGCTGAATGCCGCGGTATTTCTGATGAGCATCGGGAGCGCTGCCGCTATCGGCGAAGAGATTCCCTGGAAGGAAATGTTTTTACTGCATCTGGCCTTCTTCCTGATGCAGATTGAGCTGGCCTGCATCTGCTTCGGTATTTCCGCCTTCCTGTGGAAGGGCGGAATGGGAATCGGCCTTGGGCTGGCTATCGCACTGTACTTTATGAATATCATTGCGAATCTGACGGAAAAAGCCGATTTTCTGAAATATCTGACACCCTTCGGATACGCAGACGGGGCAGAGATCCTTTCCGCAGGCTCACTGCACGCGGACAGGATTCTGGCCGGGGCAGCCTTCGCGGCCTGCGGGATTGCGCTTGCTTATCGGAAGTACTGTACAAAGGATATCCGGTAAAAAGCCCGGATGGTCATCCATTTTCACAGAGGAGGAGAAACGGCGACGAAAATCGTATTTCTTGCGAATCTGCCGGGAAGACCCAGCCACGATTCCGGATGCGAGGATTCACAGTACAGGACAGGAAAGACGGTGCAGGGCTTTTCCCGCTCAGTTGATCTTCTTCCCGGTTTCTTTCTCATATACCCTGTCGGATATTCTGAAGAGCTTGAACAGAGCGGGAACCAGGAGGGCGCCGAACAGAAAGAATCCGAATCCCAACAGCATCAAAATGACATCCACCGCGCCGAGATGATGCCCGTTGGCGTTGTAAACAAGAGCGCCGAGCAGCATGATTACAATCCCGACCGCCATCCCGATGAATCCGCCATGCCTGGGGCTGCACCAGAATTTGGACAGTCTGGTTGCCTTTGGACAGTCCGGGTAGTTCTTGTACTGATACGTGTAAGTGATCCGGGCCATGAAAACACCTCTTTTCTTTCAAACACAGGCCATGCATGAGACATCAAAACTCCAGAGCATTCAAGAGCCCGAATTGGAGAGCCGACATACGCCAGAATGATTCCAAGTAAGGCAATGCATTTGATATAATCGATATACTCCAGCCTGCCTGATTCTTAAAACATTTCACACTTCCCCGTTCGGACAGAAATATATGGCAATGTCATCTTTTCTGTATCATAGCATGAAGCACCTGCTTTGTACAGAAAAAAGCCGTGATACGGTTTTCATTTCGCTTGCCTTTCCATGATGATTGACCGCGGGGAAAGAGGGCGACACACAATACCGGGCAGCAGCTTCAGGATCGCCGCAGCGGTCAGCAACGCTTCGCTCGATGTTTTCATGGCTCTTTTCCATAATGCCAGGAAGACAATAACAGTGAATACGGGAACAGGAAGGAATTGTCGAAATGTGATGAATAACAACAACAATCAGCCAAATTTCGCTTTACAGTCGGCACTTTTTCCTGTAGAATGTTATTGTTCTAAACGAGCCGAAGGGGAGGAACAGATGGGGGACTCGTCAAGCGCTATTCAGTTTCTGAAAGAGCTTCGCCAGGAGAACGGAAAAAGGATCTGGAGTTACAAATCGCTTGCCCGTTATCTGGACAGAAAAGCCAAAGAAAAGGGTGTTCCGATTTGCGGGCAGTTTGAACTGACCCCCCTGTGCAACCTCAGCTGCAAAATGTGCTACGTGCACCTGAATGCAGATCAGCTGGCCGGTCAGAATCTTATGCCGGTGGAAACCTGGAAGGATCTGATGCATCAGGCTTGGGAAGCGGGAATGATTCACGTTACGCTGACCGGCGGAGAATGCCTGACCTATCCCGGATTTGATGAGATTTACCTGTATCTGCAAAGCCTGGGCTGCGATGTGACGATTCTGACCAATGCCTATCTGCTGGACGGCAGGAGACTTGATTTTTTCCTGAAGCACAGACCGGCGTTGATTCAGGTGTCACTCTACGGATGGAACGACGACGTTTATGAACGGGTTACCGGCGTACGCGCATTTACCACAGTGACGGAGAACGTCCGAAAAGCCATCGAAGCGGGGCTTAATGTGAGGCTGGTAATCACACCTAGCAAGTATCTGGGTGAGGATGTACTGGAGACTATACGTTTTGCCAGAAGCATTACCCCTAAAGTGATGGTTAACTCCACCATCATCGCCCCCAGAAAGGAAACAGGGCGGTCTGCCCAACTGGATGATCTGGATGCAGACTATTATGTCCGCATTTTCAGATTGATGAATGAACTGGACGGAATCGAAACCAGGGAGATTGATCCGGAGAAGCTTCCTCCGGCCGGCGGACCTTTCCATGAATGCGAACAGTGCGGCCTGGAATGCGGCGGCGGACGGGCGGGATTTGTGGTCAACTGGAAAGGATCCCTGATGCCCTGCAACAGTCTGGAGATGATTCATGCAGACCTGCTTCAGGACGGATTCAGAGCAGCGTGGGCAAAGATTCATCAGGAGGTTAACAACTGGCCGAGAGTCCCGGAATGTAAAGATTGTGCTTATTATGAGACATGTTACCGCTGCGCTGGGATTATGCTGCAATATGCCGAACCGGGAAAACAGCCAACTGAGTTATGTGAGAGGGTCATATATTTGGCCCAGCACGGCCTCATGAAGATTCCGGAGTGTGAATGACTCAAAATATGATTCGCGTGACCGGGAAGCTGGTTTGTGAATAAATAAGAAAGAAGGAGAGAGAACAATGAAGAAGACCTATGAATCCCCTGTCGTGGAAATGATCGAGTTTGATTATGAGGAGACCGTAGTTGCGTCAGGCCACGGAGCAGGCGCAAAGCAGACCTACATGGTTTCCAACGAAAACTATGACTGCCATTCCTCACTGATGCCCGATTACCAGTGCGGCCTTGACCTGTCCGGCGGAAAACAGGTCAGTAATGCAACTTATGACTGCGGAAACTGATTGCCTGTTTTAATAAGTACAGGTGATTTCGCTTGAAATGATTGAACCGGCGCCTCTGCACGAGGCGCCGGTTTTATGTCAGACTTCTGAAGGTTTGGCGGTGATTTGCAATGCGGGTTATTTGGCAATCTTTCTGACGACCCATATGACCAGGCAGGACCCGGCAATTGCAAGAATAATGCCGGAGATCCAACCGTCACCGATCCCGATCAGATTGCC
Organism: Clostridia bacterium; assembly: GCA_017541105.1. GTDB lineage: Bacteria > Bacillota > Clostridia > Christensenellales > Aristaeellaceae > Aristaeella. The sequence continues at coordinate 170,771 of JAFXZS010000008.1, read as the reverse complement.
CAGGAATCCGCCGACAAGACCGCCGACAATGCCAAGCAGCGCGTTCCGGAGAAATCCCGAAGAGTCCCCCTTCATGATTTTATTGGCGGCAAAGCCGTTAAAAGCTCCGATGCACAGCGATACCAACAGATGAATCAGCATATTACCAAGCTCCTTAAATGATCCGAAATGATGTTTCAGAGGTCCTGCGAAGGCTTGCCTGCAGGGCAAAGCTTATTGTTCTTTCCTGTTTGCCCGGATGAAAGCAACCAATCCCGCTGCACCTATGAGCGTACAGGCAATAGCTCCTGTGGCTGTTCCGCTGATGATACATGCGGCTACGCCTGCCAATAAAAGAATCACTATTGCCCAGAACTCAGCAGACAGTTTTTTCATCCGTCAGGAATCCTTTCAGTTTCTTACTTTCCGAAGTACCTCTCCAGCAGGCCCTTGAAGGCTTTGCTGTGCCGCGCTTCACCGCGGAAAAATCCGTAAGTCGTTTCGCTGATGCTTATGACTTCGGGAGTGCTGCGGGTGGTCTTGAAGGTGTATGGCGACGATCCGGCTTTTTACCGACCATAACGCATATTAATGTGGTCGGGGTTTTGAGCGATGTGGCTCGCGTATTCATCCGGACTCGCTGTTTGAAATCCACACCTGCATGTAAAGTGGGGCCTGTTATGCGGGTATCCGCCCGGAGGGGCATAATAGGGAGAGGGGATATCGTAACCGCCGTTAACCTTATCCAGCTCGTTTTCGTTCAGCTGAGAGCTTTTTGTATCTTGCATTGTGATTCTCCTTTCCGCTGATTTTTATTCAGCTGTCTATATATACGAGCCGCTCGGGATATGTGACAGTGAAAAAGTATGCTTTTCGCAAAAAAAAGGGCGGAGAAAAAGCTTTTCTTCGCCCTCGGCCGTTTCTCAGCCGAAATACCTTTCCAGCAGGCCCTTGAAGGCTTTGCCGTGCCGCGCTTCGTCCCTTGCCATTTCATGGACCGTGTCATGGATGGCATCCAGGCCGAGCTCCTTGGCCTTTTTGGCCAGGTCGGTCTTGCCCTGGGTGGCGCCGTTCTCGGCTTCCACACGGACGCGCAGGTTTTCCTTGGTGCTGGGGGAGACGACCTCACCCAGGAGCTCGGCGAACCGGGCGGCGTGATCCGCTTCTTCATACGCGGCGGTCTTCCAGTATTCGGCGATTTCCGGATAGCCTTCCCGGGCAGCAGCGCGGCCCATGGCCAGGTACATGCCGACTTCGCAGCATTCACCCTCAAAGTTGGAGCGCAGACCGGCCTTGATCTCTTCCGGCACATCCTTGGCGATGCCGATCACATGCTCGGCCGCCCAGGTCATCTCGCCTTCCTGCTTGATGAATTTGGAACCGGGTACCTTGCAGACCGGGCATTTTTCCGGCGGTTCAGGTCCTTCATGTACGTATCCGCATACAGGGCATACCCACTTCATAATTGTTTCCCTCCATATTCACAATATTGTCCTATCTGGCAACTGCCTGGAGGAATTATACCATCATCCTGCCGAAAAAGTAAAGAGAATTCCATCGATGTGCCAAATTGTGCCAATTGTGCCAAATCTGCAAAAAGGACTTCCATTCCGGTTTTCTTTTACGTATAATCAAGTGAAACAACTGTGCGCAGCGGAAAATACCGCACGACAAATTGAAAGGAGTTCCTTAGAAATGAAAAGAAAAACCGTAATTCTTCTTTTGCTGACAGCGATCCTGACGATCGGGATGATTGTTCCTGCAGCCGCGGAGACAGACGGAGGATGGAAGATTAATAAAAAGGTCGGAACCTACCTGACCAAGGCGGAGACAAAGGTCTTTGAAAAGGCTGTGGAAAAACTGGGGGGTGTAGCCTATACGCCTGTGTTCACCCTGGCCAAGCAGGTTGTGGCCGGGACGAACTATGCTTTCTTCTGCAAAGCGGTCACCGCGACAGCCAAAGCTTCCACCTCCTGGAAAGTGGTGATCGTTTACCAGGATCTGCAGGGGAACGCGGAAGTGCTGGCAGTCAACAGTTTCAATTATAAAAACATCAAGACCCGGAAGAATCCCTATACGGCTGCTTCCGTAGCGGGTGCCTGGGAGTACAGCAAGAAGACGCCGAGCAGCAAAGGACTCCCGTCGACTGCGAAGAAAGTGTTCAAAAAGGCGACCAAGGAATACACCGGCGTGGGCCTGACCGCTCTGGCGCTGCTCGGAACCCAGCAGGTTGCAGGAGTGAACTACAAGTATCTTTGCAGCGGCGTGCTGTCAGATGCCGCGGGGACCGTCTGCCTGTATGAGGTGACTGTCTATCAGGATCTCAAGGGAGACTGCGTCATTACAGACTGCAACGTGATTAATCTCAAGAAATACCTGCAGTACTGATCCGATACGCCGGAGCGGTATGTGCGTAAGGGAAGTTTCTCCGCGCAGGCCGTGAGCCCCTTGCCAAATGGTATCCATAAATGACGGAATTCGGGAAAAGCCGGAATTGTCCGGCTTTTCCCGGTTTTGTCTTTTTTCTGTCTTGATTTTGGCAGAAAGGTGTGATAAAATCCATCCGATTACGCACCTTTTCTCTGCGACTGCTTGTGCCGCTCCCGCGGTGGCCGGTTGCGAAGGAGAAAGGGGTGGAGAATAACAAGGAGGGAACCCCAATGGCAGTCATTTCCATGAAACAGCTCCTGGAAGCCGGCGTGCATTTCGGTCATCAGACCCGCCGGTGGAACCCGAAGATGGCGCAGTACATCTTCACTGAACGCAACGGTATCTACATCATCGACCTGCAGAAGACCGTCCGCAAGGTGGATGAAGCGTACGCTTTCGTCCGTGATATCGCGATGGAAGGCAAGAGCATTCTGTTCGTCGGCACCAAGAAGCAGGCGCAGGAATCCATCGAGAGCGAAGCGAAGCGCTGCAACATGTTCTATGTCAACAACCGCTGGCTGGGCGGCATGCTGACCAACTTCAAAACCATCCGTACCCGGATTGACCGGCTGAACCAGATCGACAGAATGGAGCAGAGCGGCCAGTTTGACGTGCTGCCCAAGAAGGAAGTTATCAAGCTGATCCACGAGCGGGAAAAGCTGCAGACTAACCTGGGCGGTATCCGTGAAATGAAGAAGCTGCCCGGAGCCCTGTTCGTTGTGGATCCCCGCAAGGAGCATATTGCGGTCACGGAAGCCCGCATTCTGGGAATCCCGATCGTGGGTATTGTCGATACCAACTGCGACCCGGATGAAATCGATTATGTGATTCCCGGCAACGATGACGCTATCCGCGCCGTGAAGCTGATTGCCGGCAAGCTGGCTGATGCTGTGCTGGAAGGCAAGCAGGGTGAGCAGACGGAAGCGGCGGAAGAAGCTGCCGCCCCCGCGGCAGAGGAAAAGCCTGAAGCCTGAGAAAGCCGCTGCCGTACTGCAAAGTACGGGGTTTATGAACGAAACGGGAAGAGATTATGTTGCTTCCGATTTTATAGAGAACAGAGAAAGGATTGATCTGAATATGGCAGCAATTACTTCCGCCATGGTAAAAGAACTGCGTGAGCGCACCAGCGCCGGCATGATGGACTGCAAGAAAGCGCTGGTCGAAAGCGACGGCGATATGGAAAAGGCCATCGAATGGCTTCGTGAAAAGGGACTGAGCCAGGCCGCCAAGAAGGCCAGCCGCATCGCCGCGGAAGGCGTGGTCGCCCAGTATGTGAGTGAAGACGGAAAGATCGGCGCGATCGTTGAGGTCAACTGTGAAACCGACTTCGTTGCCAAGACCGACAACTTCGTCAAGTTCGCCAATAACGTTGCCAAGCATATCGCTCTGGCAAATCCCGCGGATGTGGACGCCCTGCTGACCCAGGCTTTTGTGGATGACAGCAGCAAGACCATTTCCGACCTGGTCAGCGACGCCACCGTCGCGATCGGTGAAAAGATCAGCATTCGCCGCTTCAGCCGCTATGAGACCGAGGGTGTGGTTTCCACCTATATTCATCTGGGCGGCAAGGTGGGCGTCATGGTTGAAGTGGCTGCCGATGAAGCCAGCCGCACCAACGACACCGTGAAGACCTTTGCCCATGACCTGGCGCTGCAGATCGCTGCGGCGAAGCCCGAAGCGGTCCGCAGGGAAGAAGTGGACACCGAGAAGCTGGAGAAGGAAAAGGAGATCCTGCGGGCGCAGGCGCTGAATGAAGGCAAGCCCGAGAAGATCGTTGACCGGATGGTTGAAGGCCGGATCGAAAAGTACTACAAGGAAGTCTGCCTGCTGGAGCAGCCTTTCGTCAAGGACGGCGACAAGAATATCAAGAACCTGATGGCCGAGATCGCAAAGGAAGCCGGAGCGGAGCTGGATATCGTTCGGTTCAGCCGGTTCGAGCGGGGCGAGGGCATCGAGAAGCGGAAGGACGATCTTGCCGCTGAAATCGCCGCCATGCAAAAGTAAGAGATTATATACAACAAGGGCTGTCAGATGACAGCCCTTGTTGTTTGAGAACATGGATCATCGGGGAGGGATCAGGCATGAAAATCGGACTGTTAATCGCGGTCGAACAGGAGCTGGAGGCATTCCTGAAGAGCGGGGAATCGCGGACCGAGGAGACGGCGGCGAACCGTACTGTCTATAAAACCCGAATGGAGGGACATGAGATCTTCGCTGTGTGCTCCGGATGCGGGGAAATCGATGCGGCGGCTGCCACCATGCTGCTGATTGTGCGTTACGGATGTGACATGATCGTAAACTTCGGAGTTACCGGCGCACTGGAGGAGGACCTGAAGGTGGAGGACCTGTTTGTTGTGGAAAAGGTCTGCCACTATGATTTTGACATCTCTCCCTTCATACCGCTGAAGAAGGGACAGTATCTGGAATATCCGGATGAGTTTATTCCGCTGGACAGGGATCTGGTTCAGATGGTGACGGAACAGATCCCGGGGATCCGGAAGGTCGCAGCGGCCAGCGCCGACAAGTTTGTTGAGAACCGGGCAGAAAAACTGCGCCTGCGGGAAATGGGCTGCAGTATCTGCGACATGGAGATTGCCGCGATCGCGCGGGTCTGTGAGCGCAGCGGCGTGCGATGCCTGTCTGTCAAGTGCATCAGCGACACGTTTGACGGAAACGGGGAAGATTTCAGCGCCAACGTGAGAAAAAGCGCGGAGAAAGCCTTCGGGGCAATCCGGAGGATATTGGAAGCTTTGGCGTAACCGGATCCCTTCGAAGGCGCCGGAGACATACAAAAAAAGATGTACAAGCATAAAGGGTTATGATATACTGAATCGGATACACATATCAACCTGAACAGGAGGAACCGAGTCACATGCAATACACCAAAGAAGTTGAAGACATGGTCTGTGTTGCGAAGGGCCCGAACCACGGCCCCGCACCGATCCCTGAAGAAGGGAAATGGATTCAGGCCAAGGAAATCAAGGACATTTCCGGTTATACCCACGGAATCGGCTGGTGCGCTCCGCAGCAGGGCGCCTGCAAGCTGAGCCTGAACGTGAAGAACGGCGTGATTGAGGAAGCGCTGGTGGAGACCATCGGTTGCTCCGGCATGACACACTCCGCCGCCATGGCCAGTGAGATTCTGCCCGGCAAGACCATCCTGGAAGCGATGAACACCGACCTGGTTTGCGATGCCATCAATACCGCCATGCGGGAACTGTTCCTGCAGATCGTGTACGGCCGCACCCAGAGCGCGTTCTCCGATGACGGCCTGCGGATCGGCGCCGGCCTGGAAGACCTGGGCAAGGGCCTGCGTTCCATGGTGGGAACCATGTACGGCACGAAGGAAAAGGGTACCCGCTATCTGGAGATGACCGAAGGCTACGTGGTCAAGATGGCGCTGGACAAGGATGATCAGGTTTGCGGCTATCAGTTCCTGAGCCTGGGCAAGATGATGGACGCCATCAAGAAGGGCATGTCCCCGAATGAAGCGTACGAGAAGAATCTCGGCACCTACGGCCGGTTCAAGGCCGAAGACGGCGCGGTCAAATGGATTGACCCGCGCAAAGAGTAAGGGGAGGTGCGACGAATGGCTCTGTTTGAAAACTACGAAGGCCGCATGCCTCAGCTGCAGCCTGTTCTGGACAAATACGGATTCAAAGATTTTGACGAAGTGAAAGCTTTCACCAACGGGAAGGGCGTTGACGCGTACTCCATCGTGGAAAGCACACAGCCCATCTGCTTTGAGAACGTGAAATGGGCATATGAACTGGGCGCCGCCATTGCCATGAAGGAAGGCGCGAAGAACGCGGCGGAAGCTGCCAAGTGGATCGGCGTGGGCCTGCAGGCCTTCTGCATTCCGGGTTCTGTGGCAGACCAGCGCCAGGTAGGCATCGGGCACGGAAATCTGGGCGCCATGCTGCTGGACGAGGAAACCGAATGCTTCGCATTCCTGGCCGGCCATGAGTCTTTTGCCGCGGCGGAAGGCGCCATCAAGATCGCGCTGAACGCCAACAAGGTCCGGACGAAACCCCTGCGCGTGATTCTGAACGGCCTGGGCAAGGATGCCGCCATGATTATCAGCCGTATCAACGGTTTCACCTATGTGCAGACCAAGTATGACTACCTGAGCGCCGACGTGAAGGAAGATCACGCGCTGACCATCGTCAGCAAGACCGCCTATTCCACCGGTGACCGGGCCAAGGTCAACTGCTACGGCGCGGATGACGTGCGTGAAGGCGTTGCCATCATGTGGCATGAGGGAGCGGACGTTTCCATTACCGGCAACTCCACCAACCCCACCCGGTTCCAGCATCCCGTTGCGGGCACCTACAAGAAGGAACGCTGGGAAGCCGGAAAGAAGTACTTCTCCGTGGCTTCCGGCGGCGGCACCGGACGGACCCTGCATCCTGACAATATGGCTGCGGGCCCTGCCTCCTACGGTATGACCGACACGATGGGACGGATGCACAGCGACGCGCAGTTCGCCGGATCTTCTTCCGTGCCTGCCCATGTGGAAATGATGGGTTTCCTGGGCGCCGGCAATAACCCCATGGTCGGTATGACCGTGGCGGTGGCCGTGGCGGTGCAGCAGGCTATGGCCAAGTAAGACACTGACAGGCGGACGCTCCCGAAGGTGCTTCGGGAGCGTCCTTTTCAAATCCGGGCAAAGGGAGGAAAGAAAAATGATTCGGCATATTGTTTTGTTTCAGATCAAGGACGAATACAAGGCGGAGATCCCCCAGCTGGTGAAGAATTTCTACGGCATGAAGGGAAAAATCGAAGGCCTGATGGATCTGGAGGCCGGACAGGATGTGCTGCACAGCGAGAGGTCCTATGATATCGCACTGGTGACCACTTTTGACAGCATGGATTCCTTCCGTGCTTATCAGACACATCCTGTCCACATGCCGGTGAAGAAGCGGATGCACGAAGTTCGGAGCGCCTCCGTGGCGTGTGATTTTGAATGCTGAGGCACCTTGCGGAAAAGGACGGCATCGGGTACAATGGGCAGGAACTGTTTCCGGGAAGCACGATGAAGGAGCGGGACACGGCATGGACGCGCAGAAAACGGTATGGGTGACAGGCGCCTCCAGCGGGCTGGGACTGCATACAGCCATGGCCCTGCGGGCGGACGGATGGCGGGTGATTGCCGGAGCCCGAAGCTTCGGACAGGACAACGGGGAACAGGACGGGATCCTGCGGCTGCCGCTGGATGTGACGGATGAGGAAAGCGTCCGGGCCTTCTGCCGGAAGGCTGCCGAGACCGCGCTGCCGGACGCGCTGGTGCAATGCGCCGGAATGCTGGTGCTGGGAAGCTGTGAGGAAACGCTGACGGATGAATACCGCCGGGTTATCGACACGAACTATCTGGGGATGGTACGGATGAACCGGGAGGTCATTCCCCTGATGCGCAGGCGGAACGGCGGGAAGATCGTACTGTTCTCTTCCATTAACGGATTGCTGGGGATTCCCTTCCAGAGTGCTTATACGGCCAGCAAGCATGCCGTCGAGGGATACGCCGAATGTCTGAAAATCGAGGTCAGGCCATACGGAATACAGGTGATGCTGGTTGAACCGGGGGATCACCGCAGCGGCAGCGACAAATACCGGCCGCACGCGGTGGCCATGAATGCAGATTCCCCTTACGCGGAGGCTTATGAAAGCGCTGTGGCGCGCATCCATCACGACGAGACAAACGGGTCGGATCCGGACGTGCTGGGCCGGAAAATCGCCCGGACACTGGACCGGAAACGGATTCCTTTCCGGAAGCGGATCGCCAGTACGGACCAGCATCTGGCAGTCTATGTGCACCGTTTCCTCGGAGCACGGGTCAACGCCGGAATCCTGGAGAGATACTATATCAGAAAGAAGAAAAAGGCATGAGGAACGGACTGAACAGACTGTGCGCGGCCCTGCTGGCGGGGATTTTCCTGCTTGGGGCCGGAGGGGCCCTGAGCGAGGCGGAGAGCAGCGGCTGGCAGTTTGATGAGCGCGGATTTCTGACAGGGGAGAACATCGGAGATGAGTACCTGCTGGAGGATCCGGAAGAAGGCGTCTGGAAGTATTCCACGGAAAACCTTTCCATCCGGATTACCCGGTACACGGAAACGAAGACGGTCAAGAAAGTGAAGAAGACGCTGGAATACTGTGTGGCGGAGGTCTACGCATCGGAAGCGTCTCCGCTGTTTACGATTGCCACCCCGGCAAGCAAGAGGAAGGTGGCCGGATACTATAAGGTGAAACCGGAAAAGCTGGTCAAGGATAATCCGGTGATGCTGGCGGTGTCGGATGATTATTACGGCCATCGGCTGCAGACAAAGGATAACGGAAGCGCGAAATGGCCGGGCGGCATTATTATCCGGAACGGCGAACTCCTCAGTGAAAAGACCCGGAACAGCACCATGAAACGTTATCTTCCTCCCCTGGATACGCTGGCGGTATACGGGGACGGGAGCATGAAGACCTTCCTGTGCGACGAACTCACACCGGAGGAATACCTGGAACAGGGGGCTCAGCAGGTGTTCGCTTTCGGACCCTGGCTGATCCGTGACGGGGAGATCAATGAAAAAGAAGCCGGGGAAGGCTCCGACTATTACGCATACAACGATCCGCGGGCTGCCATCGGAATGATTGAGCCCTGGCATTATATTCTGCTGGTCGTCAAGGGAGAACCCAAGAACAAGTATACAGGGGTGCATCTGGACTGGGTGGCGCAGAAGATGAAAGAACTGGGCTGTGTGGAAGCCCTGAACCTGGACGGCGGGGGAACCGCCTGCATGGTCTTCAACGGAAAGACAATTATCCAGGGGAGAAGCGCTGCCCGGGCAATGGGAAGTATGATTGCCTTCGGAAGCAAATAGACAGGTAAAGGATTCTTCGCTGTTCTCATAATGACACGGGGGGAATAGGATGACGCGGGGCGAGACGTGGGAGATCTCTCCACGCGCTTCGCTTGGTCGAGATGACACAGGGGAGGATTTTTCGCTGCGCTCAGAATGACACAAAGAAAAAGCTTCGGAGCCGTTGGGCTTCGAAGCTTTTCAGCGATTACGGGTTATCCGCGGGGATCCAGACACCCAGGTAGCCTTCCTTGTTACGGTCGGCCTGATAAGTCCAGGCCGCGCGGCGGTCGGTGAAGGTTTCCTCATAGTGATCTCCTGTCGGATTCAGGAAAATCAGCGGGTTTCCGCCCGGTGAAACAGGGATGATGTCTCCTTCCTGCGGCAGCTGGATATTGCCGCCGGTAATAATCACACGGGAACGTTTGCCGCCCAGGAGCAGACGCTCACCGGCAAGCAGATCCCCGTGGATTTCGCCGCTTTCGATGCGGGTATCGCAGGCGCCGGTCAGGCTGCCGAAGCCTACAATGCGGTTTCCTTCGCCGTGGATTCGGACCAGTGTATCCCGGAAAGTCTGTTTTGCCTCCCCGCTGAAGGTGCCGAGAATGGCACCGGAATCACAGTGGAGGGTGGCGGAAAGGCTTCCGCCGGATACAACCACATCCGAGATGCCGGTGATGGTTCCCAGCGCAACGGCACGCTCGCAGGCACAGGAGAGGTGGTAATGGCCGGAGAGACGCATCTGGGCATTGCCGGAGACGCTGCCGATCAGCACTGCGTCGTTTCCTTCCCCATGCACATCCACATGGGCGTCGGCGATATCGATGTCCACCTCGCCGCCGGCAGAACCGATGCCGAGCACATTGATTCCGCTGGCCTGAAGATCCAGCCGGCCGCCGCGGATATGGATGCCGTCCCCGGAACTCCGGCCGCCCCCGATACAGGTTGCCTTATCCCCGGAGGAGCGGATGATGAGGCTGCCTTCCATCTGCAGGGAGATAGTGCCGAAAGGATCATTGTAGTTGGCGCCGATGCCTACGGCATAGTTCCGGCCGTTATTGATTTTCAGAATGCCGGAGCCGCGAAGGTTCAGGCAGGAAGTGGGCGGTACGAGAATGCCATCCCGATTCAGGGTGTTGGGGCCTTCCACGGCCAGATCCAGAACGCTGTTTGCCCCGAGGCGGATGCATGGATCGCTGGAACCTTTGAGGTTGACATTCTGCAGCATCAGGCTGACATGGGATTCATCAGAAATCCGCAGGATGATATCCACGCTGTGGGATTTTTCCCCGTGGAGTATATAGGATCCGCTTCGGAGCAGAATACAGGAAACCTTGCGCAGGGCCAGGTCCAGCAGATCCATCGTTTCCCCGTCTTCGGGAGTATAGGAGACGGACTGCTGCTCTCCGTTGGCGATCTGGCGGTTCTCCTCCATGATTTCCGAACGGACTTTTTCGGAAATGCTGCGCAGAGGCTGCTCCGAAGGACGCCCGGTATAGAATCCCTGAATCAGGTCTATACCGCAGTCGATCACGGTGCGGAGTTCGGCGGCGGTTTCCACGCCTTCGGCCAGCGCCTTGATCCCATTCTGATGCGCAAAGTCGATGGTGTTGCGGACAAAAAGCCTGCGGTTCGCATCGGTGGCAACGCCGGAGATGAGGCCGCGATCGATTTTGATGATCTGCGGTGAATAGCGGAGAAGATTCAGGATATTGGAATGCCCCGTGCCAAAGTCATCAATGGCGATCTGCATCTGCGCGCCGGGCTTGCACAAACTCTTCAGGCGGTTCAGCTCCGCGTCGGAAGTCGGGTTGTCCTCTGTCAGTTCAAAGACAAAACAGTCCAGGAAGCTTTCATATTTCCGGATCAGGGAAAGGCAATCCTCCTCGGAAAGGAAATGGCCGGGGATGGTGTTGATGAACACCTTGCAGCCCTGGAAGTCACTGTAGTTCCGGACAAAGCGCTCCATAATGCCGAAAACGGTAACCTGCTCCACTTCATCGAGGCGGTTCTGCTCCTGCGCGGTTTTCAGGATTTCCAGAGGAGTCATGTTGACCAGCGGATCCGTCCGCATCAAAGCCTCGTACCCGTAAATCAGGCCGCTGTGCGCATCCACAATGGGCTGGAAGAAGAAGCGGAAGAGGTTCTTCTCCATCAGAAGGTTAAAGGTGCTGCTGAGCAGGGAGGCATTGCCCGCATCCAGGGCGTTTTCGCTGTTGTTATCCCGGAGGCGATTCAGATACATCTCACCGACGGCCATGCTGATGAGGTTCTGAAGGGGAACGTGCTCCCAGCCCTTTTCCAGATGGGTCATGCCGCTGCTGATTTCCAGAAAGTATGGCTTGCTGCTGGAAGCATTCTGCGCTTCAATGATCCGGAAAAACGTGTTGCCGGATGTGAAAATCCGGGCGGACAACGCCGTCTCGTCCACCGGGTCGTCGATTACGGCAAACTGATCCTCACTGATCCGGGCGATATGCAGAGCTTCCGGATTTGCTTCTTTCAGCGCACGCGCCGCCAGACGGATGACCTCCTCCGTTTCAGCCATGCCGTAGGTCTCGTAAATCCATGAATAACGCGGAATGCCATATATCGAAAGAGACAGAAGCCGATCCTTTGCCCCGGGACGGGAAGTATAATCCTCATACCAGCGGGTCAGCCCTTTCAGATTGGACAGGCCGCAGACAGAATCCACATACAGGTTGTTCTCCAGACGGGCAACCAGCTGATGCTGCTTCATCCGCCCCAGCTGGACGGACGCAATCAGGTTCAGCACATCCGACAGGCGCTTGATCAGTTGCCCATCCGCAGGGAGATCGTCCGTATGCGCGGCATAATAGCCGCAGACACGGGCGTTGGAGTGTATGATGTTCAGCACGGTGACGCCTGAGGATGCCCGGGAGGGAAGCGGCATGTCACGCAGGTATACCTTGCAGAGGGCCGGTTCTTCTCCCGGATGGCAGTTGGGAATCATAATCATCTCCGGCTCCGGATGATCCGGAATCGAGTCAATGTCCAGATCGGGCTCAAGAAGGCTGCGGTTCAGATACAGCGCGGAATTCGGAAGCAGCAGCATGGAAAGGGCGTTCAGGAATGAATAGTGCTCCGTCTCCTCCAGTGCCTGATCCACCATGTAATAAAGAGTGTTTTCATGGGTGAAGAGCACTTCCGCCTGCCGCAGGGTCGTCAGGGCATTGAACCGCTCATGGATGAAGGGAGGACAGCCGCAGGAGACCGTCAGAACAGGATTGTACAGATGGGTCAGCACCTGTTCCGGCTGCGACGGATCAAAGGAACGGATGGCCTCCATCACCTGGCGGGCAAGCATGCCGGGATTGCTGTCGCAGGTTGTCAGCTGGGGCTGGATCAGATAGGCGGTAGGGGTTCCGTCAAAACCGGTGACAATCACATCCTCCGGGATGCGAATCCCCCGGCTCTTCAGCAGATCACAGACGGCCGCGGCCATGCTGTCATTGGCGCAGAAAATCGCCCGGGGAAGCTTCCGCCCTTCGGAAAGCATCGACTGCACGATCTGCACCGCGACGGTATCCAGATAGTTGCCATAGGCAAAGTGCTCCTCTCCGCAGGGGAGGGAGAATTCCGCCATTACATCCCGCCAGCATTTCAGACGCAGGCGGGAATTGCTTTCTTCCCGGAGGCCGGCGATGTAAAACGCATCCTTCACGCCGTGATCCCGGAGGACATGGCGCAGGACCTCTTTGTACGGCTCCTCATAATCGTCCACGATGCTGATGCAGCCGGGATGAGTGCCGCCGATATAGAGAATGGGGATTTTCCGGGCGCCGGCACATGAAATAATCCGGTCCAGCAGGGCGGGATCATAAATATCCCCGTGGAGAATAATCAGCGCGGAAAGCAGATCGTACCGGATCAGATCATAGACGCAGGCGGTAACATTGCCCCCGTGACGGGACCAGTACCAGTCCATGGACGAATTGAATACAATCACCCCATGGCCGGCTGCACTGGCTTCGCGATCCAGCTCGCAGAGGAATTCATTTTTCAGGAAAGTATGCGCCTGGGAAAGACAGACACCGATCCATTTCGGCGCGCCGGGAACTGTTTCCATGTACACCTCCGGAAGGGAGCGTCAGGGGCCGTGACACGTAATACAGAGAGGAACTGAAGCTGTGGTTGGGAGAAGTATACCATACGGGAGTGAAAAATGGAACAGCGGACGTTGAAAAAGATGAGGAACATGGCGGAATCATTGCGGAATACGGCAAAATAGGGTATACTCCCGATGCACCATGCTGTGCGGTGAGTTCGAAACCATCCTCACCTAAATCAAAACTAAGGAGCGAAAAAACAAATGAAACACAACGACGTTCAAAAGATTGCCTTCGGCGGCGTAATTGCCGCCCTCTATGTGGTGCTGACCTTTGTGGCCGCCGCGTTCGGCCTGGCCAGCGGTGCCATTCAGGTTCGCCTGTCGGAAGCGCTGACGATCCTGCCGGTATTTTCCGCGGCGGCGGTACCCGGGCTGACGGTGGGCTGTGTCCTGGCCAACCTGCTGACGGGTTGCGCCGCGTGGGACGTGGTGTTCGGTTCCCTGGCCACGCTGATCGGCGCGGCCGGTACCCGGCTGCTGAAGAACCGGCCTTTCCTGGCCTGGATTCCCCCGGTAATCAGCAACGCCGCGATTGTCCCGATCGTCCTGCAGAAGGTGTACGGTGTGCCGGATGCCTGGTGGTATCTGGTGCTGACGGTCGGCGCCGGGGAACTGATCAGCTGCGGCCTGCTGGGGCTGCTGCTGTACCGGGCGGCCTCCCGGATGCCCCGGCTGAAATAATGCTCACAGCGGAAGGACGGAAACCATCATGAAAAACACCCTTGGCAGCAGCGTATGTGTCACGCTTTTCGGGGAAAGCCACGGTGCGCAGATCGGCGCGGTGCTGGACGGGCTGGCCCCGGGGATCCCGGTGGATGAGGCGCGCATTGCCCGCCAGCTGTCGCTGCGCCGGCCGGCGGGGAAGATTTCCACGGCCCGCCGCGAACAGGATGAATTTCGCATCGTCAGCGGCGTTTTCGAGGGAAAGACTACGGGGACACCCCTGACCATCCTGATTCCCAACGCGGATACCCGCAGCGACGATTACCGGCGTGGAGCGCCGCGGCCCGGGCACGCGGATTATACCGCTTATGTGAAATATCACGGTTTTGAGGATTACCGGGGCGGCGGCCATTTCAGCGGCCGGATCACCGCGGCGCTGACCGCTGCCGGCGCGGTGGCGCTGACCGCTCTGGAGCGCCGGGAAATCGCCGTCGGTACGCATATCGCCCGCTGTGCCGGTATTGATGACGCACCGTTCACGGATCCCCGGACGGAAATTGAGAAACTGAACAGCCTGGCTTTTGCCGTCCTGGATCCGGCCAGGGGTGAAGCCATGCGCACGGCTGTTGAACAGGCTGCCGCGGCGGGAGACAGCGTCGGCGGCGTGCTGGAGACGATGGTTATCGGGCTTCCGGCAGGTGTCGGCGAGCCCTGGTTTGATACACTGGAAAGCCTTCTGGCCCACGGCCTGTTCGCGATTCCCGCGGTGAAGGGCGTTGAGTTCGGCGACGGGTTTGCCCTGGCGGATCTGCGGGGCAGCGAAGCAAACGACGCCCTGGTTCTGCGGGACGGCCAGCCGGCAACGGCCACTAATCACAACGGCGGGATCAACGGCGGCATCAGCAACGGCGCGGCAGTCGTTTTCCGCTGCGCGGTGAAACCCACGCCGTCCATCCGCCTGCCCCAGCGGACCGTCAACCTGCAGGAAATGCGGGAGGAAGAGCTGACCCTGGGCGGGCGGCATGATCCCGCCATCGTTCATCGGGCCCGGGTGGTGGCGGACAGCGTGACAGCGCTGGTGCTTTGCGACGCGCTGGCGCAGCGATACGGTACGGACTGGCTGCGGGGGGAACCGGGATGATTTACGGACTGATCGGAGAACATCTGGGCCACAGCTTCAGCGCGGAGATTCACGCGTATCTGGGGAAGGAACCGTATGAGCTGAAGGAACTTTCACCGGAGGAAGTGGAAGGTTTTCTGCGCCGGGGTGAATTCCGGGGGATCAACGTGACCATTCCCTACAAGCAGGCGGTGATTCCGTTCCTGGACGGGATCAGCGAGACGGCCCGGGAGATCGGCGCGGTGAATACCATTGCGCGGCGGGACGGAAAGCTTCTGGGAACCAATACGGACGCATGGGGGCTGAGACGGCTGCTGGAGCACATCGGAGCGGATCTGCGGGGAAAAAAGGTGCTGATTCTGGGGACAGGGGGGACCAGCCGGACAGCGCTTTATACCGCAGAACAGATGAAAGCCCGGGAAGTGCTCCGGGTGAGCCGCACGGCCCGGGAAGGGGCTGTGACCTATGAAGAAGCTGCCGAAAAACATGCGGATGCCGAAATCCTGATCAATACGACGCCTTGCGGAATGTTTCCGCGGGGCGGGGACTGTCCGGTCAACCTGGACGCGTTTCCCCGCCTGGAGGCTGTGGCGGACGCCATCTACAACCCCCTGCGGACGAGGCTGGTGACGGAGGCCCGGAAAAGGGGGATTGCTGCGGAGGGCGGACTGTACATGCTGACCGCCCAGGCGGTGCAGGCAGCGGCATTCTTCCGCGGGAAGGATTATCCCCCGGAAACGACGGAGGAGATTTATCGGGCCCTGACACGGGAAAAGGAAAACATGGTGCTGATCGGCATGCCGGGCAGCGGCAAGAGCACAGTGGCCGCCGCACTGGCGCGGATCACGGGGCGGCCGGTGGCCGATACGGACCGGGAAATTGTGAATATGGCCGGAAAGCCGATTCCGGAGATCTTTCGGGATGAAGGCGAGCAAACCTTCCGGGATCTGGAAAGCAAAGTGCTGGAAGAGGTTTCCGCCCGAAACGGACAGATTATTGCCACGGGCGGCGGCGCGGTGCTGCGGAGCGCCAACGTGGATACGCTGCGGCAGAACGGCCGGCTGATTTTGCTGGAACGGGCGGCGGAGGAACTGACGCCGACAGCAGACAGACCGCTGGCGGATACCCGGGAAAAGATGGAAAAGCTGCGGAAGGAACGGGAACCGATTTACCGGGCGGCGGCGGAAATGACCGTTCTCCTGAAACGCTCGCCGGAGGAAACGGCCCGGGAGATAGAAAGCAGGTGGCAGATGTGAGGATACTGGTGATCAATGGACCCAACCTGAATATGCTCGGGATCCGGGAGCCCGATCTCTATGGCCGGGAGACCTATGCGGATCTGCAGGAAAAAATCCGGAAGCATGCTGCCCGTACCGGCACAGAAGTTGCTTTTTTCCAGTCGAACCATGAGGGGGACCTGGTGGATGCCGTGCAGGGCGCGTACGGCAAACAGGACGGGATCATTTTGAATCCGGGTGCCTATACGCACACCAGCATCGCGCTGCTGGACGCGCTGAAGACGGTGGGGATCCGGACCATTGAGGTGCATATCACGGATCCGGACGCACGGGAAAGCTTCCGGAAAATCAGCTATGTCCGGGAAGCCTGCGAACAAACGATCCGCGGGCACGGGACGGACGGGTATCTGGAAGCCATGGATATCCTGACAGGGGGCTGTGAAGCATGAGAGTCACGCTGCAGCCCGGAACGCTCCGGGGAACGGTGGCGGCGCCTCCGTCCAAATCCATGGCGCACCGGATGCTGATCTGCGCAGCCATGGCGAAAGGGGAAAGCCGGGTACATCCCCTGGAGATGAGCGAGGATATCCTGGCGACAGCAGACTGCCTGCGCGCTCTCGGCGCCGGAATCCGGCAGGAGGGAGACGGCCTGTCTGTCCGGGGATGCGATCCTGCGGCAGCCGGGAGCGCGGTGCTGAACTGCCGGGAGAGCGGAAGCACCCTGCGGTTTCTGCTGCCGCTGTGCCTGCTGAGCGGAAACGAGATGCGGCTGACAGGCAGCGGCAGGCTGATGGAACGTCCGCAGGATGTGTATGAGGCGCTTTGCCGGGAACGGGGGTTCCGCATGGAACGGGATCCGGAGGGCATCACAGTGCAGGGAAAACTGGCTGCCGGCATGTATACGGTCCGCGGGGATGTTTCCAGCCAGTTTATTACAGGGCTGCTGATGGCCCTTGCCCTTCTGCAGGAGGAGAGCGAGGTGCGCATCCTGCCGCCGATGGAGAGCGGATCCTATCTGGATATGACGCTCAGAGTGCTGGAGGAAAGCGGAATCAGGATCTCCCGGCCGGAGGAGCTGCGGATCCGGCTGGCGGGAGGGAGCTGCTTCCTTCCCGGGGAAAAGACCGTGGAAGGCGACTGGAGCAATGCCGCGTTCTTTGAGGCGATGAACAGTACAGGCGGCGATGTCCGCGTGACGGGCCTGCGGGAGGACAGCCTGCAGGGAGACAGGATCTGCCGGGAATACTTCCAAAGGCTGGCAAAGGGCTGCGGCAGGCTGGACGTGGCAAACTGCCCGGATCTGGCGCCGGTCCTGATGGCAACAGCCGCGATGCAGGGCGGCGTCACACTGACCGGTACGCGCAGGCTGCGCTTTAAGGAGAGCGACCGCGGAGCCGCCATGGCGGAGGAACTGGTGAAATTCGGCGTACCTGTGGACATCCGGGAAAACGAGATCACCGTTGGGCGGGCAGAAATCCATAAGCCCGCGGAAACGCTGCAGGGGCATAATGACCACCGGATCGTGATGGCGCTGGCCGTACTGTGCGCCCGGACGGGCGGTACGATTGACGGAGCGGAAGCCGTACGGAAGAGCTTTCCGGATTTCTGGCGGAAAATGCGGGAACTCGGCGCCCGGCTGGAGGCAGAGTAACAGAGGAGGAACAGGGAGATGGAGTGGATCAGCCGGAAAAACATCCTGATTGTCGGGCTGGGACTGATGGGAGGCAGCTATGCAAAGGCGCTGAAAAGGTTGGGGTTCCATGTGGCCGCTCTGGATCGGGATGAGGAATCCATCAGGTATGCCCTGCAGGAACACATCATTCACGAAGGCGCTATAGGAATGGACGAGCGGCTGGTCCGGGAGGCAGACGCAGTGGTTTTTGCACTGTATCCGGGTGTGTTTCCGGACTGGATCCGGAAGTATCAGCATTTATTCCGTCCGGGAATCATGATCACTGATGTGACGGGTGTCAAGAGCTGTATCGTGTATCAGATCCAGGAAATACTGCGGCCGGATGTGGAGTTTATTGCGGCGCATCCCATGGCCGGCCGGGAAGTGAGCGGCGTGCAGAACAGCGACGAGCGGATCTTCCGGGATGCAAACTATATTATTGTTCCTACGGAGAAGAATACCCCGCAGGCGATAGAATGGTGCGGAATGCTGGGCCGCCTGCTGGGCTGCGGCAGGATTTCGGTGCTGTATCCGGAAGAGCATGACGAAATGATCGGTTTCGTTTCCCAGCTGACCCACTGTATCGCGGTTTCCCTGATGACCTGCAGCGACAATACACACCTGTCGGATTACACCGGGGACTCCTTCCGGGATCTGACCCGGATTGCCCGAATCAATGACCAGATGTGGAGCGAGCTGTTCATGATGAACCGGAAGCCGCTGCTGCGGCAGATGGATGTGTTCCTGAAAGAACTGACAGAATTCCGCGGCCTCCTGGAAAAGGGGGATACCGAAGGAATGCGTGAAAAAATGCGCCTGTCCACCCAAAGGCGGGCCATGTTCGATCAGCGGACATGATACAGGCGCATTTCCGAACCTGAACGGTTCATGCTGTTTCAAAGTTGCAATGCCGGCCAGTTTCAGCTGATCGGCGTTTTTTCTTCCTCCTGTTCCGGAGCGGAAGCCTGGTCGAACAGCGCTTCCACCTCAGCGGAAGGCGCCTTGTCAAGCAGGGCCACTGCGACCGCGGCGAGCAGGCCGGCGAGGAACCCGGGAATAATCTCGTACAGGCCGGTGCCGGAAAGGTAAATCAGCCACAGGATGTCCACCACCGCACCGACCGTGATGCCGGCAATCGCACCTTTAAAGGTGAACCGTTTCCAGAAGAGGCTCAGCAGGATGGCCGGGCCGAAAGCTGCCCCGAAGATGCCCCACGCATTGGAAACCAGGCCCATGATGGATTCGCTGTTGGGATCGGAGGCAATCAGCACGGCAGCGACCGCGATGACCAGTACCACGATCCGGCCGGCCCAGTACATCTCGCGGTCCGACGTTTTGTTCTTCCGGATGACAGGCTTGTATACATCGGAAGAGAAGGCAGAGGAGGCACACAGCAGCTGGGAATCCGCGGTGGACATGGAAGCGGCCAGAATCGCGGAGAGCAGCACGCCGGAGATGAGCGACGGGAAAATCCTGCGCACCATCTGAATGAAAACAGTGGAGCTGTCCGAAAGCTCACCCATGAACAGATGGCCGATGCAGCCGGCCGCCACGGAGAACAGGATAATCAGCACATTCCAGGAAATACCGATCCTGGCGCTCTTTTTCAGGTCCCGGTCACTGCGGACGGACATGAAGCGGATGATAATATGAGGCATCCCAAAGTATCCGAGACCCCAGCCGAGACCGGATGCCACGGACTGCCAGCTGGGGAAGAAATTCCAGTATCCTTCCGGCAGCTGCTCCATGGTCATCGCGCCCTGGCCGCCGGAGATCAGCCCCAGGGCGAAAATCGGCGCAATCAGCAGGGCGCCGAGCATCAGCAGGCCCTGGAAAAAGTCCGTCCAGCACACGGCGCTGAAACCGCCCAGGAATGTGTAACACACGATGATGGCGGCGGCGATGTACATGGCCAGTTTCGCGTCAATCCCGACGACGGTATTGAAGAGCGTACCGCAGGCCTTGACACTGGAAGCCGCATAGAGCGTATACGCGACCAGGAAGATGACCGCGCAGATGATCTGCAGCACCTTGCTGGAGGATTTGAAACGATTGGTCAGGTACTGGGGAAGGGTGATCGAATCGTCTGCCGCGATGGAGAAACGGCGGAGGCGCGGCGCTTCAAAGATCCAGCTCAGAGCATAGCCGATGGCCAGGCCGATTGCGATCCACGCTTCTCCGATACCTACTGCATAGATGGAAGCGGGAAGGCCCATCAGTACCCAGGCACTCATGTCGGAAGCGCCGGCGGACAGTGCGGATACCCAGGGCCCCATTTTCCGCCCGCCCAGGAAGTATTCCTTTTCCCCGCTGCCGCGGGAACGGATGAAGAAATAGACGCCAATGCCAAGCATAAAGCACAGATAGACGATAAAGACAACCAGCTCCGTGTTCAAACATACCACCGCTTTCATACTTTCATACGATACCGTATTACCTGAATACTGTATACGAGTAGATTATAAACAGCAACACACACAAGAACAAGGCGCATTTGGTATTTTTCGTGTTTGCGTTTTTTTGGAGGGGCTGTATCCGGATAAAGGCTTCTTTCCGAAGGAGGATCAGGACTTCACGGCACGCTGTTCGGCCAGATTCAGCTGGCCGGCTTTTTTCTGCTTGGCGTTGCGCCACGCGTACATAATCAGTGCGACGGCGATCCCGCAGAACGAAAAAAGGGCTGCCTGAAAACAGCCCTTCACGCGCCGAACGGTTATTTGTGATACAGCTTATGGCTCTGGTAGCTCGGATCACAGGTCAGATTGAGCCCCAGGCGGCGGAATGTGTTATCATCCACCGCGGGCAGGATGACCGTGGAATGCGCCTCACAGTTCTTCAGCAGCGGCAGCATGGACAGCGCTTTTGCCGCGTTGGGATCCGACGCGGCGGAAACGGAGAGGGCGACCAGCACCTCGTCAGAGTGCAGACGGGGATTGTGATTGCCCAGGTATCTGCACTTCAGTTCCTGCACGGGCTCAATGACCTCCGGCGGAATCAGATGAGTCTCCTTGGGAATGCTGCCCAGCCGCTTGACAGCGTTGAGGATCACGGCGGCGGAGGGGCCCAGCAGATCTGTGGTCTTGCCGGTGACAATTTCCCCATCCGGCAGTTCGATGGCCAGGGCGGGATTATCCGTTTCCGCGGCCCGGCTGCGCGCCGCGGCAATCACAGGACGGATGCTGTCGTCCAGGTTCAGATGCTTCATCAAAAGGCGGATTTTTTCAGATTCCTCCTTCGCGGCGTGCCCCTGCAGGAAGGAACAGCGGGCGGTATAGTACCGGCGGAGGATTTCCATTTCCGCCGCCCTGCGGCAGACCGGATCGTCCGTAATGCACATGCCCGCCATGTTGACGCCCATATCCGTCGGGCTCTTATAGGGGGACTTGCCCCATACATGCTCAAACAGGGCATTCAGCACCGGGAAAATCTCAATATCGCGGTTATAGTTGACGGTGGTTTCCCCGTACGCTTCCAGGTGATAGGGATCGATCATATTGACATCGCGAAGATCCGCCGTCGCGGCTTCGTAGGCGACATTGACGGGATGCTTCAGGGGAAGGTTCCAGATGGGGAAGGTTTCAAATTTTGCGTAGCCGGCCTTGATTCCCCGACGGTTTTCCTGATACAGCTGGCTGAGGCAGGTGGCCATCTTGCCGCTGCCGGGGCCCGGGGCGGTGACCAGGACCAGGGGGCGGGAAGTCTCCACATAATCGTTGCGGCCAAAGCCGTCATCACTGACGATGTGATCGATATCCGTGGGGTATCCCTCGATGGGATAGTGGCGGTATGTCCGGATATCCAGCGTGTTCAGCCGCTGCTCAAAGGCGATGGCAGCAGGCTGGTTCGCCCACCGGGTCAGCACGACGGAACCCACATACAGCCCGATGCCGCGGAAGGCGTCAATCAGCCGCAGGGTATCCAGGTCATAGGTGATGCCCAGATCTCCCCGGACCTTGCTTTTTTCAATATCGTCGGCATTGATGACAATGAGGATTTCTTCGCGGTCCTTCAGCTTCATCAGCATCTGCACTTTGCTGTCCGGCTGAAACCCGGGAAGCACCCGGCTGGCATGGTAATCATCGAACAGCTTGCCGCCCAGTTCCAGATAAAGCTTGCCGCCGAACTCGTCAATCCGCTGAAGAATCCTCTCCGATTGCATCCGCGTATATCTGTTATGATCAAAGCCGATTTTCATCCCTGCACCTCCCGTGTCCGTCGGATCACAAACATATCTATTTTACGCTTCGGGCAGACAGGGGTCAATGGACAATACGGCTTTCGGGCAGAAAAGACGAAAAAAAACCGGCTTGCAATTACACATGAAAGACGGTATACTACATCTTGCCGTATGCGCGATGAAGATTGGGTCCCGTGCGATTCTTCGGTGTGAACCCTGTCAGGTCCTGACGGAAGCAGCAGTAAGCATTTGACGGATGTGCTGCGGGGGTGCCCGGTCTGAGCGCAGACGGTTTTTCTTTTGTATCCTCCCTTTTATGGGGCAGGAAAACTATGCTATACTGACTGCATTACTGAAATGGGGGATTGTCGCGTATGGAACTGGACCTGATTCGCAGCGCTGATCCGCAGGTGGCGGAAGCAATTGAGCTGGAGCTGGATCGTCAGCGCACGCATATCGAGCTGATTGCCAGCGAGAACTTCGTTTCTCCGGCCGTGATGGCGGCCATGGGTACCTGCCTGACGAACAAGTATGCGGAAGGCTATCCGGGGAAGCGGTATTACGGCGGCTGCGAATTTGTGGACATCGTGGAAGAACTGGCCAGAAAACGTGCCTGCGAGCTGTTCGGTGCGGACCATGCCAACGTGCAGCCGCACAGCGGCGCACAGGCGAACACCGCGGTGTACTTTGCCATGCTGAAGCCCGGGGATACCGTGATGGGTATGAGCCTGTCCAACGGCGGCCACCTGACCCACGGGAGTCCCGTGAACCTGAGCGGATCCTATTTCAACTTTGTGCCTTACGGCGTTTCCTCCGAAACGGAGACCATCGATTATGACGAGGTACGGCGCCTTGCGAAGGAATGCAGCCCGAAGATGATCGTGGCCGGCGCGTCCGCCTATCCCCGGATCATTGATTTCAAGACCCTGCGGAACATTGCGGATGAAGTCGGCGCCCTCCTGATGGTGGACATGGCGCATATCGCGGGCCTGGTCGCGGCGGGAGAGCATCCCACCCCTGTGCCCTATGCGGACTTTGTCACCACAACGACCCATAAGACGCTGCGCGGCCCCCGGGGCGGCATGATCCTCTGCAGAGAGGAATACGCGAAGGCGATCGACAAGGCGATTTTCCCCGGCACCCAGGGCGGCCCCCTGGAGCATGTGATCGCCGCGAAGGCCGTGTCCTTTGCGGAGGCGCTGACGGATGAGTTCAAAGCCTACCAGCATCAGATCATCCTGAACGCGAAGGCCATGGAAAACGCCTTCCGCGCGGAAGGCGTGCGCATGGTCTCCGGCGGAACGGATAACCATCTGCTCCTCCTGGATTTCACCGGAACGGAGATGACGGGCAAGATGATGGAGAGCCTCCTGGAGGACGCCAATATTACCGTCAATAAGAACACTGTGCCGAATGAGACCCGCAGCCCCTTCGTAACCAGCGGAATCCGTGTCGGAACGCCCGCCGCGACAACCCGCGGCCTGAAGGAAGCGGAAATGAAACAGGTTGCCGGCTGGATCGCCCGGATCCTCCGGGAAGGTGAAGCCGCCGTTCCGGCCGTGAAGAAGGAAGTTGAAGCCCTCATGGCCAATTATCCGCTTTACACCTGAGGCGGAAAACCAGCAGACACAGAAGCAGGACCCCGCGGCCGCGGGGCCCTGCTTCTATGCTGCAAAAAAGTCAGGGATGAACAAACGTCCCGATATCGCTGCCTTCCAGCACGCGGATGAGATTTTCCGGATCATCCAGCCCGAACACCCGCACCATGGGCACTTTGTTTTCCGCGCACAGGGCAAAGGCCGCGGCGTCCATCACCTTCAGCCCGCGCTTCAGCGCTTCCGTATAGGTAATATCCCTGATCAGCGTGGCGGAAGGATCCTTCAGCGGATCGGCCGTGTAAACGCCGTCAATATTCTTGGCCATGAGAACGGCATCCACTTCCATTTCCACCGCCCGCAGGGCGACACCGGAATCCGTGGAGAAGAAGGGATTCCCCGTACCGCAGGCAAACAGCACCACGCGGCCTTCCTTCAGATGGCGGCGCGCGGCCATCGCGTTAAAGGGCTCGGCAAAGCGGTTCATATCCACAGCGCTCTGTACCACCGCGTCCAGCCCGGCATGCCGCAGGGCGTCCGCCATGCACAGGCAGTTGATGACCGTCCCCAGCATGCCCATCTGGTCCGCTGTGACGGCATCCATGCGGGCAGCGGGCCCCTGCCGGCCGCGCCAGATATTTCCCGCGCCGATCACGATCCCGATCTCCGTTCCCAGATCATGCATGCGCCGGATGATTCCGGCCACGCGGTTCACCTTTTCAAAATCAAACAGATCATGTTCCGACTTGAGCGCTTCCCCGCTCAGCTTCAGCAGAACCCGACGATACACCACCATGGCGGTCCCTCCTGTCCTTGCGTTGGACACAGTATAGCACGTTTTTCCCGCGGGAAAAAGAGGCAATCTGTCCGGCGGACAAACGGCCGAAAACAGCTGAAAAGCCTTGACAAGCAAGGGATCAGCGATATAAAATACAACGTTGTGTTTTGCGCGGAACGGCGGAAACACAGCGATTCGGGATCCATGAGAACGGAGGAAAGACATGCTGCCAGCGAACAATACGCCGGAGTATCTCAGCCTGCTGCACGAGCAGGTCGACAAACGGCGCACTTTTGCCATCATCTCGCATCCTGACGCGGGGAAAACCACCCTGACGGAGAAGCTGCTGCTTTACGGCGGGGCTATCCGGAGCGCCGGCAGCGTCAAAGCACGGAAAACAGACAAGCATGCGACGTCGGACTGGATGGAAATCGAGAAGCAGCGCGGTATTTCCGTTACGAGTTCTGCCATGCAGTTTGTCTATGACGGGTACCGGATCAACATTCTGGATACCCCCGGGCATCAGGATTTCTCGGAGGACACGTACCGGGTGCTGGTCGCGGCGGATGCTGCGGTCATGCTGCTGGACGCAGCCAAGGGCGTTGAAGCGCAGACCATCAAACTGTTTAAGGTCTGCCGTATGCGGAATATCCCGATCTTCACCTTTGTGAACAAGATGGACCGGGCTGCCAAGGATCCTTTCTCCCTGATGGAGGAGCTGGAACAGGTTCTCGGGATCCGCAGCTGCCCGATGAACTGGCCCATCGGCGTGGACGGGGACTTCCAGGGCGTGTACCACCGGGACACGAGGATGGTCGAGCTGTATACCGGCGGGGACCACGGAAAAAAGATGGTGGAGAAAACCGATATCGCGATCGATGATCCGGCGCTGGCGCAGCTGCTGGACCGGCATTACCGCGACCGCCTGGCGGAAGAAATCGAGCTTCTGGATGAGGCAGGGGACGCTTTTGACCTGGACAAGGTCCGGCAGGGAGAACTGACCCCCATGTTTTTCGGCAGCGCGGTGACCAATTTCGGCGTCGAGCCGTTCCTGGACCGTTTTCTCTCCTTTACGCCGCCGCCCCTGCCCCGGGAGAGCGACCAGGGCATGATCGCGCCGGAGGAACCGTTTTTTTCCGGTTTTATCTTCAAAATCCAGGCCAACATGAACCCGGCGCACCGGGATCGGCTGGCTTTCATGCGGATTGTCAGCGGCGCATTTGAAAAGGGCATGGAGGTCTGGCACAGCGGGACGGGCAAAACCGTTGCCCTGAAGCAGCCTCAGCAGTTTATGGCGGACGAGCGGGAAGCGGTGGAAGAAGCCTGGGCAGGCGATATTATCGGCCTGTTTGATCCGGGGATTTACCGCCTCGGCGATACGCTGAGCACCGGACCAAAGCTGCATTATGCCAACATTCCGGTTTTCGCGCCGGAGTTTTTCAACCGGGTGCGCCCCCTGGACAGCATGAAGCGCAAACAGTTCCAGAAGGGGATCAGCCAGCTGGCGGAGGAAGGCGCGATCCAGACCTTTATCCGCACGGAAACCGGGCGGGAAGAGTTTATGGTCGGCGTGGTAGGCGTGCTGCAGTTTGAAGTGCTGGAGCATCGGCTGCGCACGGAGTATCAGACGGAGATCGTCATGGAAGGTATGCCCTTCCGGCACGTGCGCTGGGTGGTGAAAACGCCCAAGCCCGTGGAGGATCTGAAGCTGACGTCCACCTCCGGACGCGCGAAGGACAGCCACGGCCGCGACGTGCTGCTGTTTGAAAATGAATGGAGCATCCGGCTGGCCTGTGAAAACAACGAGGGCCTCGAGCTGAAGGAGACCGCAGAAAGATAAAGACCCAGGGAGGATCATTCAGGATATGATTCGCGAAGACATTCGAAATATAGCTATCATCGCCCATGTGGATCACGGCAAGACCACGCTGGTGGATCAGATGCTGAAGCAGGGCGGCGTATACCGCGAAAACCAGCAGACCGTGGACCGTGTGATGGATTCCAACGACCTGGAACGTGAACGCGGCATCACCATTTTGAGCAAGAACACCGCGGTTCATTACATGAATCATAAGATCAACATTGTCGACACTCCCGGCCATGCCGACTTCGGCGGCGAGGTGGAGCGGGTGCTGAAAATGGTGGACGGCGTGCTGCTTCTGGTGGACAGCTTTGAGGGACCGATGCCGCAGACGCGCTTTGTGCTGAAGAAGGCACTGGAGCTGAAGCTGAAGGTGCTGATTGTCATCAACAAGGTGGACCGGCCCGATGCCCGCTGCGACGAAGTGGTCAACGAGATTCTGGACCTTCTGATCGATCTGGAAGCGGACGAGAGCACCATTGAAAACCCGATCCTCTATGTTTCCGCCCGCAAGGGAACGGCAACGCTGGATCCGGACCAGCCGGGAACCGATCTGCGGCCGCTGTTTGACGCAATCCTGAAGTACATTCCCGCGCCTGAAGGAGACGCGGAAGGCCCTGCCCAGGTACTGATTTCGACCATCGATTACAGCGAGTATGTCGGCCGCATCGGTGTGGGCCGTGTGGTCCGCGGCAAATTCACCGAAGGCATGAACGTTGTCCATACGAACCTGGAAACCGGTGTGACCAGTCCCGCCTGGCGGCTGGGCGGCCTTTTCCAGTATGACGGGCTGAAGCGCGTGAACGCGACGGAAGTCGGTATGGGCGATATCGTGGCGCTCTACGGCGCGGAGGATATCTCCATCGGGGATACGGTGTGTGATCCGGCCCAGGTGGAAGGCCTGCCCTTTGTAAAGATCTCGGAGCCTACGGTTACCATGACATTCTCCGTCAACGACAGCCCCTTTGCCGGGCGGGAAGGGCAGTACGTCACCAGCCGGCATCTGCGGGCCCGGCTGATGCGGGAGCTGCAGACGGATGTTTCCCTGCGGGTCAATGACACCCAGAGCACGGATTCCTTCGAGGTGTGCGGGCGGGGAGAACTGCATCTGTCTATCCTGATCGAGAATATGCGGCGTCAGGGGTATGAGTTCGCGGTCAGCAAACCCCGGGTTATCTATAAGGAAATCGACGGGGTCCGGTGCGAACCGGTGGAACGCCTGATCGTGGATACGCCCCAGGCAAGCGCAGGCGCCGTCATCGAGAAGATCGGCCGCCGGCGCGGAACGCTGGAGCATATGAGCGGAAATGAGCGCGTGCGGCTGGAATTCCTTGTTCCTTCCAGAGGCCTTTTCGGCTACCGCAGCGAGTTTATGACCGATACCCGCGGCGAAGGCATCATGTCCTCCGTCTTCGAGCGTTATGAACCGGTCAAGGGAGACATTCCGCATCGGAATGCCGGCGCGCTGATCTGTTTTGAAACCGGTGTGTCGACCAGCTACGGCCTTTTCTATTCTCAGGAACGGGGCACCCTGTTCATCGGCGCGGGTGAAAATGTCTACATGGGGCAGATCTGCGGCCAGAACGCGCGCCCGGGGGATCTCGTGGTGAATGTGTGCAAACAGAAGCATGTGACCAATATGCGCAACGCTTCCGCCTCGGAAGACGCCATGCGCCTGATCTCCGTGCATCCGCTGACGCTGGAGGAATGCCTGGAGTTCATTGACGACGACGAGCTGCTGGAGATCACACCGCAGCACCTGCGGATGCGGAAGCGCCAGCTGGATCATGCTCTCCGGGCCAAAGCCCGCAGCCGCGGCGAGGAAGCCTGACGGCTGAGAAATGGAATCTGATGGCTTGCGGATGCTGACAGACAAAACAGGGGGGGCCCGGTCGCTGACCGGCCCCCTGTTATTGTCCCATGTTCTTCTTCCACAAGCACTCAGTTGCCTTCTTCAGGGTCCTCTCCGCCTTCGTCCTCTTCCTCATCTTCGATCCCGAGAACCTGCACGGAGACGTCGGAGTCCTCATCTTCCTCTTCCATGGAAGCGTACTGATTGATGATGTCCTGATTATACTGCCAGGAAGCGCCATCCTCCGTCCAGACCACTTCCGCGTCCGTCAGCCACTGGTTCAGAATAGCAACGAATGCATCGTCCTGCTTTTCGGCTTCCAGCGTGCTCTTCAGCTCTTCCCAGATCGCATCGGTCAGCTCCACCGCGCCTTCGGGGATGTCCCGCAGGTAATACAGGATATGAACACCGGACTGGGTCACCACAGGCTCGCTGACATCACCGATTTTTTCCAGGCCGGCGGCAGCAGCCGTGAAAGGAGAATAATAGAGAATGCTTTCGGCATGTACCGGATAACCGTTCTTCAGGGTTTCCGGATCCTCCATGCCGGGATCCTGTCCGTACTCGGCAATCAGGTCCTCAAACGCAGCACCGGCAGCCAGCTTTTCCTTGATTTCAGCCACCTGGCCGGCCACGCTGTCCAGAATGGCCTGCTCCGCGGCTTTCACCATTTCCGGGGTGACGGGTTCTTCGGGCTCGGCGGGCGCTTCCGCGGCTTCGGAGGAAGCGTCTTCCGAAGCGGGCTCTTCGGAATCATCTTCATCTTTCTGAGTTTCTTCCAGGCGGGCGGTCAGATCCGTCCAGGTGTCCATCAGGCTCTGGTCCACGTCCAGCAGGATGTGGAGGATGCCCCGGTAACCGGCGGGGGTATAGTAGGGATCCTGCCCCAGATAGAGGGAAAACTCATAGTTGGAAACATTGTTTCCGATGGAGCTCCTGTCCTCTTCCACACGATCCTCAAAAGCTTTGCGGATTTCATCTTCCGTGGCGGCGAACTCCGGCCGGGCAGCCAGATCCTCCGCGACAGAGGTCAGGTACCCGTTATAGATCAGGGTTTCCGTCTCCTTTTCAATATAGACATCCTCCGTCCAGCCATAGGATTCCAGAAGATTGATCACATCCGCGCGGGCGGCTGCCCGATCGTCTTCGGAAGCATCGGCGGTGATGCCGTAGGATGCTTCCATTTCCTCGTTTACCAGATCTTCCCATTCCTGCTCAGCCTGCGCCTCGTACGCTTCTTCCATTTCATCCGTCAGGGCCGCATAAGCATTCTGCTTAATCAGCTGTACTTTCAGCGCCATATCCATGCTGGACATTCTGGCGATTTCTTCCCGGTAAGGGGTTCCTTCTTCCATCTCTTCAAGATAATACTCATAATAGCTTTGCAGCGTCTCATTGGATTCGCGGATTTCATCTCCGTTGATCGTGACCAGGAGCCGATCTTCTGCCGCGGACTCTGCAGGCTCAGCGGAAGCCGTATCCCCGGCAGCGGCCTCGGCGGCGGAATCGGCCGGAGCCGCGTCTTCCGCGAAAACAGCGGAGACGGACAGGAGCAGGGTCAGCGCCAGCAGCAGCGCAAGCAGTCTCTTCATACTTCTTTCCTCCGTAAACAAATATAGGAGCATAAGCTCTGACAGCAGGTATTATACACGAAAAAGAACTGTGAAACAATGCAGAAAAATGAACGGGATGTAAACATTATGACAGTCGGAGGCATTTTCCGCGCTTCGCCGGGCAATCTTCCGGGGATCGCCTGCGGCCTGTTCCGAATTTCCGGCAGGGAATACCGCTGGCTTTGACAGGAGCAGTCCGTGTCATTATAATAATACGCAATGTGATACGGAACAAACCGGTATGAAAGAGAGAGAAAGCCCTGAAGAACAGAATTATATCAGGCTGACGGAAAAGACGGAAAGGATGCTCCCGGAATCGGACCGCAACAGCGACGTGTACGCTGTATTATCCTGTATCTGCGAAACACGCTGACAGAAACTGATTTCGGAGGGAAAAGCAATGAACGGATCGATTACACTGTACCTGGTAATCGCTGCCCTGATGGTTATCGTTACCGCAATCCGTGCCGCAAACGCAAGCAAAAACTCAAAAGCGCAAAAGGAGCAGGAATCGTATAAAAAAGCAGAACTGAGCAAGAACGCCGAAAAAATGGAAAATGACGCGGGAGCACATGCCGATGCCTCCTTTTCATCCGCCGCGGCGGTGATGAAACTGGAAAAGACGCAGGGGAAACTGTTCTGTTCCATGGCCGGAGAAAACACCGTACTGCCTTTATCGGATATCGCTTCCGTGGAATTGATCGATCATTCCGCGGATTACAGGCACTGCCAGGAAATGGCGCGCCTGCACAAAGGCGTGGAGCG
Organism: Clostridia bacterium; assembly: GCA_017541105.1. Classification (GTDB taxonomy): domain Bacteria; phylum Bacillota; class Clostridia; order Christensenellales; family Aristaeellaceae; genus Aristaeella. The sequence goes on along the minus strand of JAFXZS010000008.1, from coordinate 140,054 downwards.
GCACAGCCTTTACAGGCCTTATGGAAATCATTCCATCCGGGAAGTCAAGGAAGGCTTCAGAAGGTTCGGCACATACAGCGGCCAGATGATTTACGGCGCCCGTGTCCGCTGCAAGAACGGGGATCTCACAGACATTCCCGGTTATTACGGAAGCGGTTCGCTTTACTGGGAAGAAGATAAGCAATTGAACTTGTTCCGGGAGTTCCTGGATGAACTGCGGAAGGCATTGCGATAAACTGCCGAAGGAGAGAAAACCGTGAAAAAAGAGAACAACTTAACACCGTTCCATTATCTGATCCTGATTGCGGCCTATATCACAGACGTGTATCTTGTCCTTTTCAGGAGAGACCTTTTTTCAGATGCAATCTACATTTTGCTGATGATTGTCGTCATCGTGCCGCCGCTGGTCCTGCTGTTTTTCCTGACGGTGATGCTGTACAAAAAACTGGAAAAGAAGTTCATTCGGGATCAGGAAGGAGCCGCGCGGAAAAAGCGCCTTCTTAAGGCGGCGATCGCCCTGGTTTTCGCGGCAGCCATCGGCAGCGGATTTGCAATCTATCATCAATTGACGGTGACCGGACCGCTGCAGGCGGCGGATGCCCTGCTTGCTGACGAGCAGTTTGATGAAGCGATCGAGAGATACCGGGACTTTGAACGGACGAGAGACGCGGATTGCGGTGAGCAGCTCGGCAATGCTTATGCGGGAAAAATACGGGAGCTGCTTGACCGGGGCAACACGGAGGAAGCTGTTGAGATCCTGCGCGGCAGAATGGACGATTATGCGTCGCTCAGACGGCAGGTTCCGGAAATGCTGAACGGAAACGAAGAATTGTATCAGGCTTTTTTTGCTCCAAACGGCCGGATCGCCATGGGTGCCTATTATCCTGATTCGAAAAGCGGGACGCTGACGAACTGGTATGTGTTGGAGGTGAAGGACGGCAGTATGCTGCTGATCTCGGAGCTTTCAGACGGATGGATCAGCAGCAGCATGGCGCCGCTGCAGCGCTCCGAAGGCAGCAAAGGCACCAGCGGCTGGGAGAATTCCGCGCTGCGCGCCGCGCTGAACAAAGGAGAAAAATCACTGTACAACCGCAAATTCACCGATGCGGAACGGGCCGCAATCCGATTGACGACCCTGGAAAACACCGTCCATGAGAACAATGAAGTGACTCGGGGCAACGATACCCAGGATTACATTTTCGTTCTGTCCCGGGACGAAGTGGAACGATACAGAGACGAAGTGCCCCCTTCCCCTGATTCCAGGTTTGGAGGCTGGTACGGCTACGGCGATTGGTGGACCCGCACAGCAGCTAACCTGGAGGAAGTGCAGGATAATTATTTTTCCTCCGTCAAGGAATGCAGCGGTTATATGCTGAAAACAGGCGATACATCCTGGAAAAAAGGCGATTTCATTGCGAACAGCGCAGATTCCAAGAAGGTGCATGTCTATCCCGCAATGTGGGTAAGTATCGATTTGCTGCTGAAAGCGTGGGCAGAATAGCGCCATGTTTGAGAGTTTGGTCCATGCCGCGGTCATGACAGATAACAGATAAAAACAGAAGCTTACAGCCTGTACTGCATGAAATTGCCGTTCCGGACAAACCCATAGGCGCTGTACAGCAGGACTCCCATATCGGACGCCGTAATCTGTACGGCTCCGCAGCCGTAGGAACGGGCTTCTTCCACGACCCGATGCAGCAGCTGCCTTGCAATACCCATGCGCCGGTAATCCGGATCCGTATACATGCTGGACAATAAACCGATTTTCCCGGACGGACAGCTGAAATACGGCGGCTTTTCCACAAAGGACATCCCGCTGGTGCCGACGATTTTTTTCCCGTCTTCCGCAAGCCATGAAACAAATGTTCCATCCGCCAGATGCCTGCGGTAGTAATCCATCAGGGCCGGGGTCAGATCCGTCTCTTCCGTCGCGCCTTCCTCCCGCAGCTGGGAAATCCGCATCCGGATGAATTGTCCGAGATCCTCTTCTGTCAGCTTTCTGAATGTAATGTTCATCTGATTGTTTCCTCTGCCTTCAGTGGCCGGCGGAACTCCCGCAGGCGATGTGAACCGGGGAGCCGCGGGGGTTTCAGGGCATAAAAAAAGCAGCTCCGACGGGATTCGAACCCGTGTTTCAGCCTTGAGAGGGCCGCGTCCTAGGCCTCTAGACAACGGAGCCAAAAAAAGCGCTGGGGAACTAGGATTCGAACCTAGACAATACGAGTCAGAGTCGTAGGTGCTGCCGTTACACCATTCCCCATCGGCGGTTCAACCGCAAGGCGTATTATAACAGAGCCATATACCGGTGTCAAGCAGAAAATTCGAATTGGGCTGCGGTCGCAACACGCGGGGCGGGGATCAGAGGAGGCGGAAGAAAGATCCTTCGCTGCGCTGAGTATGACATGTGGGGGAGAACGGTATACAAAATACTTAAACAAAACAGCAGGAGTACCGCGGCCGGGTTGCGGAGGAATCTATTTTCGGATAAAATTAAATATCTGAAACGGGAGAGCCCCGTAAAAACAGACAGAAAGGAAGCATCCAACCATGAAAAAACTGCTGTCCCTTGTCCTGGCGCTTGCCATGCTGCTGACCGTGACGGCCGGCCTGATGGCTACCGCCTCCGCTGAAGAAGACACCTTCCATATCGGTATCGTGACCGGTTCCGTCTCCCAGTCTGAAGACGACCGCCGCGGTGCTGAAGCTTTCCAGGCGAAGTACGGCGAAGACCGCGTTATGCTCGCGATCTATCCTGACAACTTCACCGAAGAGCTGGAGACCACGATCCAGACCATCGTAAACCTGTCTGACGATCCGGAGATGAAGGCCATCATCGTGAACCAGGCTGTACCCGGAACCACCGAAGCCTTCCGCCAGATCAAGGAACGCCGCCCGGATATCATCTGCATCGCCGGTGAGTCCCATGAAGACCTGCCCGAGATCGGCAGCGCGGCCGACCTGGTCTGCAACAACGACTTCGTTGCCCGCGGCTACCTGATGATCCGCACTGCGCACGAACTGGGCTGCGATACCTTCGTGCATATCTCCTTCCCGCGTCACATGAGCTATGAAACCATGAGCCGCCGCGTAGCGATCATGAAGGAAGCCTGCAATGAATTCGGTATGACCTTTGTGATGGAGACTGCTCCCGACCCCACCACCGACGTGGGCGTTCCCGGCGCGCAGGCTTACATCCTTGAGCATGCTCCCGAATGGATTGAAAAGTATGGCGTGAATTCCGCCTACTTCTGCACCAACGACGCGCACACAGAGCCCCTGCTGAAGCAGCTGCTGGCCTACGGCGGTTACTTCATTGAAGCTGACCTGCCCTCTCCTCTGATGGGCTATCCGGGCGCTCTGGGCCTGGATCTGACCGACGCGGGCGGCGACTTTGAAAAGATCCTGGCTGCGGTTGAAGCGGCTGTGGTCGAAAAGGGCGGCGCTGGCCGCTTCGGCACCTGGGCTTACAGCTACGGCTACACGGTATCCGCTGGTCTGGCACAGCATGCCTACAACGTCATCAAGGGCGAAAGCGAACTGGATGACATCGACGATATCGCCAAGGCATACCAGGAGTTCTCTCCCAAGGCGGAGTGGAACGGCTCCAACTATACCAACGTGGAGACCGGTGTGAAGAGCGACAACGTGTTCCTGGTCTACCAGGATACCTACATCATGGGTGATCCCGGCTACTACATGGGATCTACCCAGATCGAAGTTCCGGAGAAGTACTTCACTGTGAAGTAATCCCCGGCAAAAGAATACCCGAAACGGTCTGGAAGGGGGAGGCCACCGCCTCCCCCTTTTTTACGGAGACATGATACAGAAGACTGAATGAAGGACGGATGCAGATGAGTCAGAATGTACCACTGCTGGAAATGAAGAATATCCGGAAGGATTTCTTCGGCAATCAGGTACTGACCGACATCAACCTTACCCTGCAGGAGGGGGAAGTGCTCGGGCTGGTCGGTGAAAACGGTGCCGGAAAGTCCACCTTGATGAAAATCCTGTTCGGCATGAACGTCATCCAGGAAACTGGCGGATATGACGGAACCATCCTGCTGGACGGGCAGCCGGTCGATTTCAAAACACCGTTTGAGGCGCTGGCCGCAGGCATCGGAATGGTGCACCAGGAGTTTTCCCTGATTCCCGGATTTACGGCTACGGAGAATATCCTGCTGAACCGGGAACCGAAAAAGAAAAGTGTCATCTCAGCGGTTTTCGGCGAACGGCTGGACGTGCTGAACCGGAAGGAGATGAACCGGAAGGCCGAGGCAGCCATTGACCGGATGGGCGTGAAGATTGACGGCACAATGGTCATACACGACATGCCGGTCGGGCACAAGCAGTTTACCGAGATCGCCCGGGAACTGAGCAAAGACCAGCTGAAGCTGCTAATCCTGGACGAGCCGACGGCTGTGCTGACTGAGAAGGAGGCGGAGGCGCTGCTTCTCTCCATCCGGAGCATGGCATCCCGGGGCATAGCGGTGATCTTTATCACCCACCGCCTGCAGGAAATCCTGGACGTCTGCGACAAGGTGGTCGTCATGCGCGACGGTCAGATCGTTCAGGACGTGCCCGCGAAGGAAACCGGCGTGACGGAAATCACCCGGTGGATGGTGGGACGCTCGGTGGACGTTGCGGGAAAGGCGGAGATCCGGGACAATCCGGACGCGCCGGTCGCCATGTCTATCCGGAGGCTATGGGTGGATATGCCGGGTGAAACAGTCCGCGACGTCAGCCTGGACGTGCGGGAAGGGGAGATCCTCGGTATCGGCGGCCTGGCCGGTCAAGGGAAGCTCGGCATTCCCAACGGGATTATGGGCTTGTATGACGCGGGCGGCGAAGTGATGCTCCGCGGTGAGAAGATTCCGCTGAACAGGCCCCGTGCATGCCTGAACGCCTCGATGGCCTTCGTGTCGGAGGACCGCCGCGGCGTGGGACTGCTGCTGGATGAGACACTGGAGTGGAACATTGCGTTCCCAGCTATGCAGATCCATGACAAGTTCCTGAAGAACTACCTGGGCGGCCTGGTGAAATGGCGGGATGAGAAAGCCATTCACGATATTACCCAGCGGTATATCGACGATCTGGCGATCAAGTGCACGAGCTCGAAGCAGAAGGCGAAGGAACTGTCCGGCGGAAACCAGCAGAAGGTCTGCCTTGCCAAGGCATTCGCCCTGGAGCCCGGCTTTCTCTTCGTATCGGAGCCGACCCGGGGTATTGACGTCGGCGCCAAGGCACTGGTGCTGGATGCGCTCCGAAAATTCAACCGGGAAAGCGGAGTGACGATCGTCATGATTTCCTCTGAGCTGGAGGAACTCCGGCAGGTCTGTGACCGAATTGCCATTGTTTCCGGGGGCAGGGTGGCCGGGATCCTTCCGGCCACAAAACCGGCCGAGGAATTCGGCCTGCTGATGGTCAGCCAGGTCAAGTAAGGAGGGGAAGAGCACAGATGAAAGAAAAACTGTCGTCATTTGTCGCAAGCTTCGGTCTTCCGCGGCTGATTATTTCCGCCTTCCTGCTTGCGCTGTTTATCCTGGCGCCCATTGTAGGCGTGGATCTGCCGATGCAGATCACCAATGTTATCAACCGCTTCAGTTGGAATGCGGTGCTTGTGCTGGCCATGGTGCCCATGGTGCATTCCGGCTGCGGCCTGAACTTCGGCCTGCCGTTGGGCATCATCTCCGGCCTGCTGGGGGCGACGCTGTCACTGGAATTCGGCTTTACGGGCCCGATGAGCTTTGTCATGGCGGCGCTGATTTCCACGCCTTTTGCCCTGATCCTGGGCAGCGGCTATGGATGGCTGCTGAACAAAATCAAGGGCGGCGAGATGATGATCGCCACCTATGTCGGTTTCTCCTCCGTATCCTTCATGTGCATGATGTGGCTGCTTCTGCCGTACCACAAGGCGGATATGGTCTGGGGCCTGGCGGGTAAGGGCCTGCGTACTACCATTTCCCTGGAGGGCTACTACGACAAAGTGCTCTCCAGATTCCTGCAGATCAATATCGGAAAGATTTCCATTCCGGTCGGCGCGCTGCTGCTGTTCGCTCTGCTGGCAACTGCCATGTGGGCTTTTCTCCATACCAAAACCGGTACCGCGATGACAGCTGTTGGGTCCAACCCGGTGTTCGCGAAGGCGGCCGGTATTCATGTGGACCGGATCCGGATGCTCTCGGTGGTTATGAGCACCTGGCTGGCTGCGATCGGCATCCTGGTGTATGAACAGGGCTTCGGATTTATCCAGCTGTATATGGCACCGTTCTATATGGCTCTGCCGGCAGTATCCGCGATCCTGATCGGCGGAGCCACGGTCAATAAGGCGACCATCATGAATGTGATCCTGGGTACTTTCCTATTCCAGGGGATCGTTACCATGACTCCGACGGTCATGAACTCCGTCATTCATACCGACATGAGCGAGGTGGTTCGGGTCATAGCCTCCCAGGGCATGATCCTGTACGCGCTGACCCGGAAAACGGAGGTGACAAGATGAACCTGAAACCACAGGGCGCGGGAAAAAGCATCCTGAATATCCTGCGTAACAATACCGTGCCGATCATGTTCATCATCATTTGCTCGATCTGCATTCCGATCTCCGGGTTTTCCCCGGCCTACCTGCTGAATGAGATCCTTACCCGCCTGGGCAGGAACGCTTTCCTGATCCTGAGCCTGCTGATCCCGATCATGGCCGGCATGGGCCTGAACTTCGGCATGACGCTGGGCGCCATGGCCGGAGAGCTGGCCCTGATCTTCGTGTCAGACTGGCAGATCTGGGGTATTCCGGGTGTTATCCTGGCTATGATTGTTTCCGTACCCTTTTCCGTGGTGCTGGGGTTCATCTGTGGCAAGCTCCTGAACATGGCCAAAGGCCGGGAGATGATCACCAGCTATATTATTTCCTTTTTTATCAATGGTGTGTACCAGCTGATCGTGCTCTACCTGATGGGATCACTGATACCGATCAAGCACAGCAGCATCAAGCTGCCCCGCGGCTATGGCATCCGGAACACTGTGAGCCTGCTGAACATGCGCCAGTGCATCGACAACCTCCTGGCGATCCGTATCGGCGGTGTGAAGATTCCGGCGCTGACCCTGCTGATTATTGCTCTCATGTGCCTGCTGATCGTCTGGTTCCGCCGGACCAAGCTGGGTCAGGATATGCGGGCGGTCGGACAGGATATGCAGGTAGCTCGGGATGCCGGCATCCAGGTGGAGCGCACCCGGATCATTTCCATCATCATTTCCACGGTGCTGGCCGGGTTCGGCATGATCCTGTATCTGCAGAACATCGGCAACCTTTCCACCTATTCCGCACATTCCCAGGTCGGCATGTTCTGCATCGCGGCCCTGCTGGTCGGCGGCGCTTCCGTGGACCATGCATCGATCGGCAATGTATTCCTGGGCGCGGTGCTGTTCCATCTGATGTTCATCGTGGCACCCCAAGCCGGCGCGAAAATTACCGGCGACTCCATGATTGGCGAATACTTCCGCGTCTTTGTATCTTACGGTGTTATCACCATGGCACTGATCATGTATGAGATGAAGAAGCGCCGGCAGAAGGCTAGTATCGGCGAACAACTGGCGCTGGCACAGAGGGAGGGATCGCGGCATGAATAATACGCGCAAATGGGTTTTCCGCGGTTTTACCCTGCTGGTTGTACTTGCCATCGGTGCAGTCATGTTTGTGATCGGACGGGGGCATACCGTCTATATCGACAACAAGACCCTGGAATACAACGGGGAGACCTATGAGGCCCTGCAGCGGTCGGAGGTGTATGTGGGCGGAGAGCGCCTGAGCAAGCTTGCGAAGCGCGAAAGAACCATGTCCACGGTGATCGGGCAAAGCTTTGAGATGAAACTCATCAATACAGCCAACAAGGGAGATGAACCCACGGAGGTCACAGTGAAGCTGACGCTGCCATATGGCTGGGACGGCATTGTGGTGAACATTCCCGGATACCTGGCAGGCCTTCCACAGGACGCCTGGATGACGGAATTTGTTTCCGCACCGGAGCCGGAAAGCGAAGAGGAAGAAGAGCCCGGAGCCTTTGAGGATGAGATCCCGATGGGAGACATCTGATACAGTATAAAAGCACCCGCCCGGCGGGCGGGTGCTCAGATCCTCAGCAAAGTGCTTATTTTTGAGAAGAAGGTAGGCACTTTATTATTTGAAAAAAGAGAAGGAAAAGGAAACGAATGGATCTCAGGCCATGGCCAGTCTATCATGTTTTGAGCAGCTGCAGTCAGGAAGCACGACAGTATCTCCCTATTCTATGTAAATCCCCAGTTTGTTCAGAACGAAAATGTATTGACCGGAGTGGCGGCAACATCTACTCTTATCCGTAAACAGCGGAATCTCAAATGGCGGTCAAGGGTGTCAGCGACCAATAAAGCGGGGTGGCCGCATCCTTGAACGCCTCGGCGGAATCCGTTATAATACGGGAGAAATCCGAAAACAAACCGAAAAAGGGGGCGCCTGGGATGTGCTGCCGGTACTGGCTGACGGAGTCTCCGGAGATTGTGGAGATTGTGAGGGAAATGAACCGGTCCCCGCTGGCCGGCAGATGGCAGGCTTCCCCGGTTGCCTACGGAGAAGTCCGCCCGGCCAATGTGGCGCCGGTCATCGCCACAAACCGTTCCGGCGCGCGCGGTGTGTTTCCCATGAAATGGGGCTTTACCGGCCGCACGCTCCTGATGAACGCCCGCACGGAGACCGCGGCGATCCGGCCTGCTTTCCGGGAGGCATGGGAGGCGCACCGGTGCATTATTCCCGCTTCTTATTACTTCGAGTAGGAACATTTCACGGATGAGAAAGGGAAAAAGCGCACAGGCGTGAAATACAGGATCCGGCCGAAGACCGGCGGGATCACCCGGCTGTGCGGCCTGTACCGTATCGAGGAGGGTCTTCCCGTTTTTGTCGTTCTGACCCGGGAACCGGGGGAAAACATTCGTTTTATTCACGACAGGATGCCTCTGATGCTGCCGGAGGATGCCGCAGAGGAGTGGATCCGGCCCGGCGCGTGCCCGGAGATCCTGGCAGGGGAGGCACTGACCGAGATGGAATATGAAAAGGCCGCTGAATAGCGGCCTTGATTTTATCCCAGGCGGCGGATTCCGTCGTCCAGGCGGCGGAGGGTTTCCTCCCTGCCCAGCAGATACGCGATTTCGAACGCGCCGCCGGGGGTTGATTCCTGGCCGGAAATCGCAATGCGCATCGGCCAGAGGACGGAACCGGTTTTGCGGCCCCACTCCTGGATTTTTTCCATGACGGCGTCGTGGATCTTCTGCTCGGTCCATTCTTCAACGCTCTCCAGCACGGGCTTCAGCAGGGGAAGCACTTCCCGGGCAACGGACTCGTCGCTTTTCTGCTTCTTGTTGAAGAAGATGGCTGTGTCATAGTCCGGGAGCTCCGCAAGGAAAGCGATCTTTTCCGGAATGCGGCTGAAGATGTCCGTGCGGCTCTGCATGAGCTCCGCCAGGCGGCGGTAATCGGTGCCCCTGCCGGCCAGAACTTTGTCAAACCACGGGGCGGCCAGGGACAGGTACTTTTCGAAGTTCATTTTCGCCACGTACTGGCTGTTCATCCATTCCAGCTTGTAGGGGTCAAAGATGCCGGGAGATTTGTTGATCCGGTGAATATCAAAGGCCTCCACCAGCTCGGGCAGGGTGAAGAATTCCTGATCCGTTCCGGGATTCCACCCGACCAGGGCCAGGTAGTTAATCAGCGCCTCGGTGAGGAAGCCCTTCTCAATATAATCGGAATAATAGGCATCCCCGGTCCGCTTGGAAAGCTTGTGGGTGCTGTCGCGCATTACCGTGGGCAGATGGATATAGGTCGGGATCTCCCAGCCCAGCGCCGTGTAAAGGTAATTGTACCGGGGGGTGGAGGACAGGTATTCCATACCGCGCATCACATGGGTAATGCCCATCAGATGGTCGTCAATCACATTGGCAAAGTTATAGGTGGGCATCCCGTCCTGCTTGATGAGCACCATGTCGTCCATGGACTCGGCATTCCGGAAGGTCATGTCGCCGAAAACCACATCGGTATAGCTGGTTTCACCCTCCGTCGGGGCATTCATGCGGATGGTCCACGGAATTCCGGCATCCAGCTTCTGCTGTACTTCCTCCTTTGAAAGGGAAAGGCAGTGCTTGTCGTATTTCCAGACGCCGCCGGCAGCCTCGACCGCGGCGCGGCGCTCCTCAATCTCCTTCTTCGTACAGAAACAGTAGTAGGCGTGGCCGGACTCGACCAGCTGCTTCGCGTAGGGCAGATAGGTGTCCTTGCGTTCGCTCTGGATATACGGGCCGCAGGGGCCGCCGACGTCAGGCCCCTCATCCCAGTTCAGCCCGCAGTCGCGCAGCGTGTCATAAATCACTTCTGTCGCGCCCGGTACAAAGCGTTCCTGGTCGGTATCCTCAATCCGCAGAATGAACTGCCCCCCGTGCTGCCGGGCGAACAGATAGGCATAGAGCGCGGTGCGCACGCCGCCCAGGTGCATGAAGCCGGTCGGGCTGGGGGCGAATCGGGTACGAACGGTCATAATCATTGCTCCTCTTTTTTATTTTGTCTGTCTGGCAAAAGCATCCTTCAGGCCGACGGTGCGGTTGTATACCGGCAGCTCCGCCGTGGAATCCGGATCCTTGCAGAAATATCCGGTGCGCAGGAACTGGAAGGAGGCTCCGGTTTCGGCATCCGCGATGATCTTTTCCGCGAACCCGCGGCACACCTTCAGGCTTTCGGGGTTCAGGCGGGCGATGAAGTCCTTCCTGTCGGCCTCTCCGTCTTCCTCCGCAAGATCGTCGTTCAGCAGGGGCTCATACAGCCGGGCCTCAAAGGGAATGCAGTCCGCGGCGGAGACCCAGTGCAGCGTCTTGCCCTTGATCTTCCGGTCCGCTCCGGGACTGCCGGAGAAGGAATCCAGGTCCACGGTGCAGCGCACCTCGGTGATGTTCCCGTCCGCGTCCTTCACGCATTCGTCGCAGCGGACGATGTAGGCACCCTTCAGGCGGACCTCATTGCCGGGGAACATCCGCTGGTATTTTTTGACCGGGACTTCCATGAAGTCCTCCTGCTCGATATACAGCTCCCGGCCAAAGGAAACCTCCCGGGTGCCAAGCTCGGGATGATCCGGATGGTTCTCCAGGGTAACGGCTTTCGTTTCCCCTTCCGGCCAGTTGGTCAGCACCACCTTCAGGGGATTCAGCACGGCCATGGCCCGCAGGGAACGGTCTCCCAGCACGTCCCGTACGCAGTGCTCCAGCACGGCGTAATCCACCGTGGAATCCGCCTTGCTCATGCCGATGGTATCGACGAAATTCCGGATGGCTTCCGGCGGATAGCCGCGGCGGCGCATGGCGGAAAGGGTGGGCATGCGGGGATCGTCCCATCCCGCGACGTGGCCTCCCTCGACCAGCTGGCGGAGATAGCGCTTGCTCATGACCGTGCCGGTCATGTTCAGCCGGGAGAACTCCAGCTGCCGGGGCCGGGCGGGCAGCATGTCCGCGCTCTTTTCCACGACCCAGTCGTACAGGGGACGGTGAATCTCGTATTCCAGAGAGCACATGGAATGGCTGATGCCTTCCAGCGCGTCGCCGATGGGATGGGAGAAATCATACATCGGATAAATGCACCATCTGCTGCCCGTGCGCCAGTGCTCCTTATAGAGGATCCGGTACATGGCGGGATCCCGCATGACAATGTTCGGGCTGGCCATGTCGATCTTCATCCGCAGGGTTTTGGAGCCTTCCGGGAATTCGCCGGCCTTCATCCGGCGGAAAAGGTCCAGGCTTTCCTCCGCGGGCCGGTCCCGCCAAGGGCTGTTCTTCCCAGGCTCGGTCAGCGTGCCGCGGTATTCGCGCATCTCGTCCTTGCTCAGCTCGTCCACATAGGCAAGGCCGCGGCGGATCCATTCCTCCGCGATCTCGTAGCACTTGTCGTAGTAATCGGAGGCATAGAATTCCCCGCCGGTCCAGTGGAAGCCAAGCCAGTGGATATCCCGCTTGATGGCTTCGACATATTCCGTATCCTCCTTGGCGGGATTCGTGTCGTCAAAGCGCAGGTTGCATTTGCCGCCGTATTTTTCCGCGGTCAGGAAGTCCATAATCAGGGCTTTGCAGTGCCCGATGTGCATATATCCGTTAGGCTCCGGAGGAAACCGGGTATGGATTTCAGCATACCGCCCTTCCGCCAGATCCTTCTCAATGGCGTCCCAGATAAAATTGCTTCGCGCAGTCGTCTCTTCCATGGGTCATACTCCTTTATGCGACAAATCAGGTGCATCCGAAGATGTACTTATCTATTATACATGGAACGCCGCGCGGGAGGCAAGGATTTTCTGCTCTGTTTTGCACCGTGTCCGGTTCGTACGCGGGAATTGCGGCCTGCCCTGCATTTTTTGGGCATTTTCAGCCTGACTTCGAAGCCCGGGAGGTTGAGGAAGCGGCGCTCCGGTGCTATAATATCCCGGGTATCATCCCGGAAGGAGGACAAAAGAAAATGAAGAATTTCAAAAAATACCTGGCCGAGTTTATTGGGACGTTTGTGCTGGTGCTGTTTGCCTGCGGCGTCGCGGGGCAGACCTGTTCAACAAAGCCAACAGAGCTTGGCGGTTATCTGATCACCGCACTGGCTTTCGGCCTGGTGATCGTGGCGATGGCATATTCCATCGGAAATATCTCCGGCTGCCATATCAATCCCGCGGTATCCATCGCGATGCTGGCCAGCGGGAAGATCAGCGTAAAGGATTTCTGCGGCTACGTCGTGGCGCAGTTCCTCGGCGGTATCGCCGGCGCGGGTGTGCTGCAGCTGATCGTGCAGGATACGGGCAAGCTCGGGACCAACGCGCTGTACAACGGGGACGCGCTGGTGAGTTTTGTGATTGAAGCGATTCTGACCTGTGTGTTCGTCCTGGCGATCCTGGGTGTGACCTCCAAACAGGAGAACAGCTCCGTTGCCGGCCTGGTGATCGGCGGCGCGCTGGTATTGGTGCATCTGCTTGGAATCAGCTTCACCGGCACCTCCGTGAACCCCGCCCGCTCCTTCGGCCCCGCGCTGATTGCCGGAAACCTGAGCGGCATCTGGGTCTTCCTGCTGGCGCCCCTTGCCGGCGGCGTGCTCGCAGCCGTGGTCTGGAAGTTCCTGTCCGAGAAGGAGTGACCGGCGAAGCAGAAACCGGAAGGATGAATGGAGGCACCGGACGATGAAAAGGGCCCTGAGTATTCTGCTGCTCCTGGCGCTGTTCCTTTCTGCGTGCTGTGTTTCAACGGCCGAAGAGGAAGGCGCGGAAGGAACCGTGGCGATTTATTCCTCAATGTATCCGTTCGTGCTGGAAATGCTGGATCAGGCGATCCATGAAAAGTTTCCCGGCCTGATTCCGGGCGGAGAAAACGGAAGCTTCTTTATCTATGACGGCAGTACCGCCCTGATCAAACGCATTGAGGACGGGATGAAAACCGGCGTTCTGGAATGCGACATGATGCTGGTGGCGGAACCGAGCCTGTCTATCGAGATGAAGGAGAAGAACTATCTTGCGCCTGTGGAAATCCCCGGCATTACGGATCTGCTGCGCTTCCCCTGTGACGAGAAAGGATACTGGTATCCCGTGCGCGTCTGCAACATGGTGCTGGCCTACAATCCGGAGCTGGAGGCCGACTGGAACGGGAAGGGGATTACAATTCCCCGGACCTTCCAGCAGTTCGCGGCAGACCGGTCCCTGAAGGGGCTGATCTCCATGGGCGATCCTATGACCAGCGGTACGACTTTCGCCTCTGTCGCGGCGCTGACCAGCCGGTACGGCCGGCAGTTTCTGAAAGGGCTTGGACAGAATATGGTGCGGATCGAAAAAGCCTCCTCCGCGATGGAAAGGATTCAGGAAGGATCCTGCGCAGTGGCCATGATTCTGGAAGAAACCGTACTGAAAACCCTGAAAGACGCCGAGGACGCGGGGCAGCCCCTGACGAATCTGGCCTGCATTTATCCGGAGGACGGGGCAGTGCTGATTCCTTCCACGGTGATGACCGTGGCGGACGCGCACAGCGCGAATCATAATACGGCCTCCTGCGCGGCCCTGGAAAAATGGTTCCTGACGGGGGAAGCCCAGGCAATTATCATGGAGGGCTTCATGCATTCCGTCCTGCGGGAGCAGAAGGAAGGCCCGTGGCATTCGATGGAAACCGATTCCCTCGCAGAGAGGATGATGAGCGTGGACTGGGATAACACCTACAGGTACCGTTCAGAGCTGAATAACGCCTGGCTGGATATCGTCTATTTCAATTCTTCGGTTTCCAGCCGGTAAGGGCCTCCGAAACCGCACAGCAAAAGCCGGACACGTGTCGTGCCCGGCTTTTTCCTTGGGTTCATGTTTCCGAGAAGCGGGACAGGAATTGCTTCGTCCGTTCCTGTTTCGGATTTCCGAAGACTTCTTTCGGATCCCCCTGCTCGCAGATCTTTCCGCCGTCCATAAAGATGACTTCATCCGCCACATCCCGGGCGAAGGCCATTTCATGGGTGACGATAATCATGGTGGTATGCCGTTCCGCCAGGCCGCGGATGACCCGGAGCACCTCTCCGGTCAGCTCCGGATCCAGGGCGGAGGTGGGCTCGTCAAAGCACAGGATATCGGGATTCAGCGCCAGCGCCCGGGCGATGGCCACCCGCTGGCACTGGCCGCCGGACAGCTGATGAGGATAATTTCCCATCCGGTCCTGAAGGCCCATTTCGGCAAGAAGCTCCCGGCCGTGCTCCTCGATGGCGCGGTGATACTCGCTCTTTTTTTCTTTCCAGTCGGGTTTTTCCTGCGCCAGCAGCTTTTCCGCCAGGGTTACGTTTTCCAGGGCGGTATACTGGGGAAAGAGATTGAAGGACTGGAACACCAGCCCGAAATGAAGGCGCTTGAGGCGGATGTTGCGCTGAAAATCCCGTGCAGGGAAGGAGGCGTCCAGCAGCGTTTCCCCATTTACGCGGATGATTCCGGTATCCGGCCGTTCCAGAAAGTTCAGGCAGCGCAGGAGGGTGGTTTTCCCGCTGCCGGAGGAACCGATGATGGACAGGACGGTGCCTTTCTCCATGCTGAAGGAGATATCGTCAAGCACGAGCACAGAACCGAAGGATTTCCGGATGTTTTCCACTTCCAGAATCGCCATAATGGAATTCCTCCTTTCTCTCAGCGGAAGAAGCTGAGCTTCTTTTCAAGTTTGGCGAAGACAATGGTCAGGATGCCGGTGGCCACCAGATAATACACGCCGGTGAAGAAGAGCGGCCAGATGGCGCCGGAGATGCCCTGGCTGCCCTTCATGAAGGACTGGCCTGCCCAGATGATTTCCTGCAGGGCGATGATCCGGGCCAGGGAGGTGTCCTTGATCAGGGTAATTATTTCATTGGATATGGGCGGCAGGATCGCCTTGACGACCTGCAGCAGCTTGATGCGGAAGAAAATCTGCGCCGGCTTCATGCCCAGAACCATACCGGCTTCGTCCTGGCCGACGGGGATTCCCTGGATCCCGCCCCGGAAAATCTCACAGAAATAGCAGGCATAATTGATGACAAAGGCGACCGCGGCGGCCGCGAAGCGCCCGCTTTCTCCGCCTCCCCACAGCGGCGTCTGGAACACAAGGCCGGGGAAGTAGAAGATGATAAGCAGCTGAATCATGAGGGGAGAGCCGCGGATGATCCATACGAGGGTCCGGATGACCGCACGCAGGGGCTTAAAGGAAGACATTTCCCCCACGGCCAGCACCATGCCCAGCGGAATCGCCCCCAGGAGCGTAATGAAAAACAGGCGGAGCGTCTGCAGAAAGCCGGTGTTCAGGGAGCCCAGGACGATGGGAAACTGTTCGGAAAAGCTCATGGACACCTCCGGATGATTAAAAACAAAGAGTCGGCAGGCGGAAGCTTCCGCCTGCCGGCGTCAGTCAGCAGGGATTATTCGACGATCAGCGCGGCCTGCACACCGTAGGTCTCCGCGATAGCCATCAGGGATCCGTCTGCCAGGGCGGCGGCCAGGAAATCGTCCAGGGCGGCAGCCAGGTCGGAATCCTTCCGGAAGCCGACACCGTACTGCTCATCGTTCAGGGGCAGGGTATAGCACAGATCCGCGTAGGAAGTTCCTTCGCCGACCATGGCGGCGGCCATCAGGGCGTCAATGACGGCGGCATCGGAGGTGCCGGCCTGGACTTCCATCAGCGCGGCAGCCTGGTTCTGTACGGCGTTGACCGCGTAACCCAGGTCATTCAGCACCGCTTCACCGGCACTGCCGGCTTCGGCCGCGAAGGTCAGGGAGGCGATGCTTTCCACCGTGGCATAGTCCGCGAGCTTCGCGGCGGGAAGAATGACAACCTGCGCGTTGTTCATGTAAGCCTTGCTGCAGGTCATGGCGGCGAGCACTTCGTCCGTCAGGGTCATGCCGTTCCACACACAGTCGATATTTTTGGAATTCAGCTCCAGGGCCTTGTTGTCCCAGTCGATTTCCTGGAACTCGATTTCCACGCCCAGCGCGGCGGCGAACGCACGGGCCAGATCCGCGTCAAAGCCGATCCACTCGCCGTTTTCGTCCTTGTAATCCATGGGCTCGAAATCCGTAATGCCGACAATCAGCTTTCCCTTGCCGACCACGTAGTCCTTATCGCCCGCGGCTTCCGCCAGAGACAGGGCGGACACAGCCAGCAGCACCAGGCACAGCAGCATTGCGATCAGTTTTTTCATGTTCATACGCCTCCGAATTCATGTTTTTCATTCTGTTTCCGCCGATAACGGCTTTCATAGGATAACACTTTATCGTGCTGAAATCAATGACGGGGATTGTTTTTTTCACGCATTGACCGCGGGACACGGAGGGCATATAATAGGCGGGAACCCCGGGAGAAATAAAGGGGAGAGGAGAACAGGCATATGATTATCGCACTGAAAAAAGAGACCCGGAAGGAAGAACGGGAGCATCTGATATCATGGCTGGAGAGCTACGGCGTCCGGACCCATATTTCCGAGGGTGAGTTTCAGACGGTGGTCGGGCTGGTCGGTGATACGACACGGATTGACACCGACCTGATCAGAGGACTGGACATTGTGGAGAGCGTAACCCGGATTTCCGAGCCCTTCAAAAAGGCCAACCGGAAGTTCCATCCGGACGATACGGTCATTCGGGTAACGGATCAGGTGGCTTTCGGCGGCGGCCATTTCGAACTGATCGCCGGACCCTGCTCCGTGGAATCCATGGAGCAGGTGGAAACCATTGCACGGGCGGTAAAGAAGAGCGGGGCGGGCATGCTGCGGGGCGGCGCCTTCAAACCGCGCACGTCTCCCTACGATTTTCAGGGGCTGCACGAGGAAGGGATACAGATCCTGTCCGAGATCCGGAGACGGACCGGCATGCCGGTTGTCACGGAAATTATGGATATCAGCCATCTGCCGCTGTTTGAGGATGTGGATGTCATCCAGGTCGGCGCCCGGAACATGCAGAATTTTGAGCTGCTCAAGGAACTGGGCAGGATCCGCAAGCCCGTGCTGCTCAAACGGGGTCTGGCGAACAACATCAAGGAGCTGCTCATGAGCGCGGAATACATTATGGCCGGCGGCAACGAGCAGGTTATCCTGTGCGAGCGCGGCGTGCGCACCTTCGAAACCTATACCCGCAACACGCTGGACCTGTCCGCGGTGGCAGTCCTGCATGAACTGAGCCATCTGCCCGTGGTGGTAGACCCGAGCCACGCGACCGGCATGGCCAGATATGTGAAGCCGATGGCGATGGCGGCAGCAGCCTGCGGCGCGGACGGACTGATGATTGAGGTGCACAATGATCCGCCGCATGCCCTGTGCGACGGCCCCCAGAGCCTGACGCCGGAACAGTTTGAGGATGTGGCCGGCCATGTCCGGAAGATCCGGGCGGCGCTGCAGTAACCGGAGGCTGACGAGAGATGTTCAGGGTGGAGAAAATGGACAGGAAGCGGCTTTTTGCGGCCATTCTGCTTGCGATAACGATCACTGTGTCCTGCGCGGCCCGGGCAGCGGAATATGTGCCGACGGCCGAGTGGGAGCCCCCGGTGATCGATGAGGAGGAGGCGCTGCGCTCCGCGCCGTGGCTGCTGGTCCTCAAGGTGGCCCAGGAAGAGATCGGATATGTCGAAGGCCCCCGGAAGGACGAGAGCAAATACGGCGAATGGTTCGGCGACATACGGACCGCCTGGTGCGCCGAATTCCTGACCTGGTGCGTGAACCAGGCGGATGAACGGTACGGGACCAGCCTGATGGATCAGGTTTACCCCTACTACGGCCACCCGAAGGATGGAGCCCCCTGGTTCATCGAGCGGGAACGCTTCATTTCCTCCACCGGGAAACTTCCGACCACCGGGGAGAAGATGTGGCTGGACGGGGCGGATCATTATCTGAAAAACAAGGAATACATTCCCCAGACAGGGGACTACCTGTGGATCGCGTATTATTCCCCGAAAAAAGGAACGGATCACGTGGCCCTGGTGGAAGGCGTCTCCCTGGAGCCGGACGGCACCTTTCTGATTCATGTGATCGAGGGAAACAATCCGGACCGGGTGCAGCGGAACACGTATGACCAGAAATGGAAGCTGATTTACGGATACGGCACACCGGTCCGGAGAGCCAGCAGAATCATCCGGACATGGAACCGAAGCGACGACTGCAAGGTGATCATGAGGTTTTTGGGAGAACTTGGATTCCTCAAGGAGTATCAGGTCAGCGACCAGTTTACGGACAAAGGTTCCGAAGCACTGATTCGATATCAGAAGCAGAACGGGATCAAGGCGACCGGTACGGTGGATATGGAAACCCGCGCCTTCCTGGAGCAGGATCCCCTGTATCAGCAGCTGCTTGCGGAAACACAGCGATGAACGTACCGTTCAGCACCGGCCGTTCCGGTATTCACCGGGAGTCAGGCCGGTATATTTTTTGAAATTCCGGGAAAAATGCGCCACATCGGAATATCCGGTCTGTTCCGCTACATCCTGAATCTGAATGCCGGGGGTCCGCAGGAGCGCCCTGGCTTTTTCGATGCGCATGCTGCCCAGCAGATCAAAGAAGTTTTTCCCGGTAACGCGATTCAACAGTTTGGACAGATGCCACTGACTGACATAGACATGCTCCGCCACGCTGCCGAGGGACAGGTGGGGCTGCATACAGTTTTCCCGGATATACTCCAGCGCGGAATTGACGATATAATTGCCGGCATCCGGGTTCTCCCCGGGCGTGTCCCCGGTTTCGCCGCCGTCCGCGGCCGGCATCAGGTCCAGCCGGCGGACCATGGTCTGAACGGCTTCCTTCAGCTCGTTCAGATCGCTGGGTTTGAGCAGATACCGGCAGACGCCGAGCGTCAGCGCTTTGCGGGCGTAGTCAAAATCCCGGTAGGCTGTGAGCACGGAGGTCTGCATGCGGGGAAATTCCGTGCTCAGCGCGGCGAGCATGGTCAACCCGTCCATGTTGGGCATCCGGATATCGGTCAGCAGGATATCCGGCTTCAGTTCCCGGATCATTTCCAGGCCTGCCTGCCCGTTTGTGGCCGTGCCGACAACCCGGCAGCCAAGCTCTTCCCAGGGAATGACCGTGGACAGGCCGCGCAGAATCAGCATTTCATCATCCACAAGAACCACACGGTACATACAATCACTCTCCAAACGGCTTCATCGCAAGGACTCTCTGCCAGCATTCCTCCGCGGTCATGCTGCCGTCCGCCACGGCAGGGATGCATTCCAGCAGCCAGGTTTTCCGGGCCTGCTGCGTCATGGCATCCTGCAGGGGCTGCACCATCCCGCGCCCTTGCACCATCTGCTCAAAGGAGGCTTCCAGGCGGCCGGCCATATGCTGGTTATCCAGCTTCTGCAGGCTTTCCCGCGTCGTCAGGAAGGCCAGGAGGGAGACGGCCGCGTCCCGCCGGGGACTGTCCCAGACCCTTCGTGTCAGGAAGAACCCCATGGAGACACCGCCGGGATAACAGGCAGCCTGCCCGCCACTGCGGCGCGGCATCGGCAGGACGGCAACGGTATCCATCCGGTTCGCGGGGATGCTGGCCACCTGCCAGCTGCCGTCGAACTGCATGGCAGCCTGCCCGGAGAGGAACTGCCCGGTGGAGATACTTTCCATGGTAAAGGCGGCATCCTCGGCAAAGGCGCCGAGCACGGCGAGTTCGCGGATCAGGCGCATGCCTTCGAGCCAGGATTCCGGTACATCCTCCGGTGTTTTCGGGCGCAGGGCCAGCTCCTCCGGCGTGGCGCAGGCGAGCAGCGCAAACTCCGCCAGGTAATGGGGAATATCCGACAGCGAAACGGAAATGGGCACAATGCCGTTTGCCCGGAAGACCTCAATGGCCCGGGTCAGCTTTTCCCAGTCTGTCGGCAGGTCCAGCCCGAACTGTTCGAACAGGTCCGTATTGACATACAGCCCTTCCCAGAAGGAGTAAACAGGCACCGCGTAAACCCGGCCGTCCGCCTCCCGCAGCGCCGTATCCTCCGGCAGGGAAAGCGCCGGATAGGCTGCGTTGATTTCCGCCAGAGGCACCAGCCGGTTCAGCAGCACGGCACTGTCCGCTCCCGCCGCAAAATAGAACAGGACATCCGGCTCATCTCCCGCGGCAAAGCGTTTCAGCACACCGGACTTCCATGCTTCGTTGCTGGGGGAGGATTCATCCAGGATGGTGTTGCCGGTGGCGGTTTCATAGTCCCGCAGCAGGGACATATACGCATCGCCGGCATCCCCGCCGGCAAAACAGCTGACGGTGCGCAGCGTGACACCGTCCGCCCGGGAGCCGCCCGGCAGGAATCCTGCCAGCGCCAGCACGAGCACGGAAATCATGAAAATACGCATTCCGAAAGACCTCATCCGGTGATCCTCCTTCTCATTACGCTTCGTCCTGAGGCACATGGATTTCCACAACGGTTTCCAGGTCCGGACCGCCGGAGACGGTGATCCTGGCACGCTGCCCGTACAGCAGGCGCAGGCGGTTGGCGATGTTTGCCAGCCCCAGATGGCTGCTTTCACCGGTCTCACCGGCCAGGGCGGCATCGATTCTCGCCCGGTCTTCCGGCTGGATGGAGCGGCCGGTATTGGTGATCCGCAGTTCCAGGCAGCTGCCGGCAGCCCGGGCGGCCAGGCGGATTTCCCCGCCGCCGGCCGGCGCAATCCCGTGTTCCACGGCGTTTTCCAGCACCGGCTGTACCGTCAGCAGCGGCAGAATGCATTTCTCCGCTTCCGGATCGATTTCGCGCCGGATTACAAGCGCATCGCCGAAGCGCTGCTGAATGAAATAGATATAGCCTTCCGCCACCTCCAGTTCCTCCCGGAGGGAGACGATCCGGCGGTTTTTCCGGGCCAGGGTCGCATTGAGCAGCACGGACAGCGCACCGATCATGTTGGAGATGGTTTCACTGCCTTCCAGCCGCGCCTGCCAGTTGATGGTCTCCAGGGCATTGTTCAGGAAATGCGGGTTGATGCGGCTTTGCAGCGCCTGGATCTGCGCGTTTTTCAGCTCAATCTCTCCCTGATAGGTTTTTTCGATGAGATCCCGCAGCCGCACGGACATGCCGGAGAACGCGACACCCAGATCCCCCAGTTCATCCCCGCCGCGCATCGGCACGGTGACTCCCAGTTCCCCGGCCTCGATGCGCCGGGAGGCGTCCGCCAGCAGGGAGATCGGACGGATCAGGCGCCGCCGTACAAACAGGATAATCAGGATCAGCAGGGGAATCAGCAGCAGATACAGCCCTATGCTCAGATTCTGGAAAAAATAAAGATCCCGGTACTGCTCCGTGCGGTCCAGCGTCAGGGAAAGGCGCAGTTCGTAATCGCCGGCTGCATCGGCCTGCACATAGCGGATCAGCTTTTCTCCCGGCAGGTCCGTGAACCCGGCAGGGAGCGACTCCCAATCCGTATCCGTGTTTCCGAACTGGTCCAGGCAAAGCCGGATTTCCCCGTTCCAGCTGTCCCGCAGCGTCCAGAGCGGGGAGAACAGCTGGCTCTGGTCCAGCCCAAGGATCAGCACGCCTGTCTTTTCCAGCCGCAGATTCATGACATTCCGGACATAACAGAGCTGGCCCCCGCTGCCGAGAAACAGGCTGCGGGTATCCAGGTTTTCCGCCGCGCGGAGCACCCGGCTGTAATCCTGCCGGAAGAATTCGGAAGCGGCAAGCTGGCCGGAAGGGTTTGAAATGAGCAGTTCCTGGTCCGCAACGGGAAGAAAGGAGGCAAATGTGAACAGATGATCCCGGCCGAACTTGCGCTCCAGGTAGTTTCTGGAAGTCTGCAGGAATTCGGCATTGCTGACGGAGGAGGCGCGCCATTTGGCCCAGGCACCGGCCAGTTCTTCGTCATAGACGGTTTCCTGGCCCAGGCTGACAACCCGGTCCAGATTCTGGCAGGTCATGGTCCAGGCATGCTGCGCGCTGCTGACCAGGGCAGCTTCAACCTTCTCCTGCAGCCCGTAACGCAAAACGTGCCGGGCAAAAAAGCCCAGCACGAACACAGGAATCAGATAGCACAGAAGCATCAGGGCAACCAGCTGAAAACGCAGGCTGAAACGTCTGCCGCGGACTTCCGGGGAAGAAGCTGCCCTGTTTTTTCGCATGAATGCTCGTCCTTTCCGTCAGGCTCCTTCCGGGGGGAAGGGCAGGCCTGTAAACCCGGCCATGGTTTCCACCAGCTCTTTTGCCTCGTTCAGGGTCGGCGCTTCGGCAAAGATCCGCACCCGCGGCTCGGTGCCCGAGAAGCGGACGATCACCCATCCGTCGTGCAGATAGACTTTGCACCCATCCATGTAGCTGACCTTTTCCACCGGCCGGGAAAGAACAGGCAGTTCCCGCATAACCATAATCCGCTGATAGATATTCTCCCGGGTTTCCGGAGTCAGCGCCCAGTCGTACTCCGCCATGTGCGCTTCGCCGAAGCGGTCGTAGATCTCCTGAATCAGGCGGCTGATCGGCTTGCCGGTCACACAGAGCATCTCCAGCAGCAGGGAAGCTGCGTACAGCCCGTCCTTGCCGCGGATGTGGCCGCGCACCGTCAGTCCGCCGGAGGACTCCCCGCCGATCAGGGCGTCGTGCGCTTCCATTCCGGCAGAGATATGCTTGAAACCGACGGGCACCTCCACGCAGGTCTGCCCGTATGCCGCGGCGACCCGGTCCAGCAGGTGCGTGGTGGCAATATTGCGGACCGCAGCGCCTTTCCAGCCCCGGAAAGCAAGCAGATAGTAATACAGGAGCACAAGCACCTCATTGGCGGAAACATAGCGCCCCTGCTCGTCCACGATGCCCAGCCGGTCCGCGTCGCCGTCCGTGGCAATTCCCACCGCGGCATGGTGTTCCAGCACCGCCTGCTGCAGATCCACCAGGGTGGCGGGTGTCGGCGCGGGAAGATGGCGGCCGAAGAAAGCATCGTGCCGGTCGTTGATGACGTCCACATCGCACCGGCAGGTGTAGAGGATCGTCTGCAGGCCGGAGAGGCTGACGCCGAACATGGGATCCAGCACGATCCGGGGATGCTTTTTCCGGATCGCATCGATCCGGATCTGACTCAGGATGGAGTCCAGGTATTCATCCCGGGGATCGGTAAAAACAATTGTACCACCGGCAAGGGCCTTTTCAAAGTCCGTACGGAGGATTTTTTCCGGATCCAGCGCGTTGGCCTCGTCCTGGATGGGGCGGGTGATATCTTCGGTGGCATCCCGGCCGCCGGCGGTAAAGAGCTTGATGCCGTTCCAGATCGCCGGGTTGTGGCTTGCGGTGATCATCGCGCCGTAAGGGAGTTCCCGCCGCTGCACGGTGAACATAATCTGCGGCGTCGGACAGTTCAGGTTGACAAACCAGACCCTGACGCCTTCCCCGGCCAGGACTTCGGAAAACCAGATGCAGGCCTCCCGGCTGAGAAACCGCCGGTCATACCCGACGCAGATGCCCTGTTCCGCGCAGTTTTCCCGAACCATACGGCGGGCCAGGGCCGCGGCGATCCGTTCAATGTTTGCCCGGGTGAAATTTTCTCCGATGACAGCACGCCAGCCGCCTGTTCCGAACTGAATCATACGCTTCACTCTCCCATTCTGTTTGTTGTACTTGCGCCCATCACGACTTTGACACAGTGCTCCCCGGAGGTGAACACCGGTATCTTTTCGGCAGCTTCTCCGTCCACCTCCAGACGGAGAACTCCCTTTTCCACATGATCCGGGTTCAGCACGCTGATCCTGTATACGGCTCCGCGCCAGGAACGCACGGCGGTAAACCCGTCCCATTCCGCCGGGATGCACGGATCCACCGTCAGCCTGTCGAACCCGGGCCGAATGCCCAGCATATACCGTGTCGCGGCGTAATAGCTCCATCCGGAGGAACCGGTCATGAAAGGATGCCGTGCCCGGCCGAAGGCGCTGTGGTCCCGGCCCATGATGAACTGGCAGTAGGAATACGGTTCCGCCTGGCGGATTTCCATCCGGTCATTCTGGTTTTCGGGCAGCAGCGCGTCGTAGAACTTCATCGCGCGGGTGCCCCGGCCCAGCATGCACTCCGCCACCCATGCCCAGGGATTCGGATGGCTGAAGACGGCACCGTTCTCCTTGATTCCGGGATAGACCCGGGTTACAAATCCGATGCTGTCATCCAGCGTCCGGAAGGAAGGCGCGTTCAGCATCAGCCCGTACGGGGTATACAGCCATTCATCGACACTGTCCATGCAGGAAAGGCCCTGCTCCCGTGTTGCCGTGCCGGAAACGACTGCCCAGGTATTGCTCTCCAGGTGTACCTTCCCCTCGGCGGCGGATTTGCTGCCGATCGGGCTGCCGCCGGCGGTGAAGCCCCGCAGGAACCAGTCCCCGTCCCACAATACGCGGCGGCATACTTCGGCCATCTCCGCCCCGCGGGCGGCATACTTTTCGGCGTCTTCCGGCCGCCCCAGTGCCCTGGCCGTATCCACCAGGTGGTTCGCTGCCCAGACCAGCAGGAAGGCAACCATCGCGCTTTCCCCGCCGCCCAGGTTCAGGCAGTCGTTCCAGTCTGCCCGCAGCCCTTTTGTGATGCCGTGGGCGCCGACCTGGCTGAAGGAGAAGTCCAGGATGGCTTTCATGTGCTCCCAGACAGTACCTTCGCCTTCATCCGCATAGGGGATCACTTCATCCAGGAAGGAGAGATCGCCGCTTTCCCGTATATTTTCCGCGATGGCGGGAATCAGCCACAGGGCATCGTCCGCGCAGGCATCCCGGATGCCGTGGAGCATGCTTTTTTTGTCCGCTTCCGGAATCACGGTGGGTGTTTTTACACTGCCGTCATCCTGCGCTTCCAGCACGGCCGGGTCGAACAGATGAAGCCCGTAGCCCGCGCGCATCTGGCCCCGCAGCAGCTGGCGGATCCGCATCATGCAGCCGTCGGGCTCCGCGTGGGGGATGCACATGGCATCCTGCGCCGTATCCCGGTATCCCAGCCCGGTCCTCCCGCCGACCTCTATAAAGGAAGAGAAGCGGGAGAAGAGCACATTGATCTCACTCTGGTAGAGATTCCAGATGTTCAGCGAACGGTTCATGTTTTCGTGCGGCGTCCGGACCTGCAGCACGGAAAGCTTCCCGTCCCAGAACTGTTTCAGCGCGGTAAAAGCCCGGTCCGTTCCGGCTTCGTCATAACGCTTCCGGACCCGGTCCGCGGCGTCCCCCCGGCCGGTGCCCAGATAGAAAAGGAAGCGCTTTTCCTCTCCGGGCTTCAGGATGGTTTTTTTCTGCAGCGCACCGCAGACATTGCCGCCCAGCTCCGTGCTTCCGCCGAGCCTTCCCTGTTCGACACCCAGGGGATTCCGCTCCGTGCGGTACGGCCCGATGAAAGCATCCCGGATGCCTTCATGCCCGTCAGGCGCGAAGCTGCCGGCAAAGAACTGCCAGGCATCCGGCTCATAGTGCAGCTCGCACAGGCAGGCGCCGTTCTCATAGCGGGAACCGGCAGCGTACAGGCTCATCTGGAAGTTCTGGTTGTCCATATCGATTTCATGGAAGGAGAATTCCACATACCCGAATACGCTGATGGCGCGCTCCCGGTCCGTCCGGTTGCGCACGCGCACATCAAAGATCTCCACCGGATCCTCCGGACCCTCCTCCCGGGGGATGAAGAGCGTTTCGCTGGCCTGGATTCCTTCGGCTTCGCATTTAAAAACGGAATAGCTCAGGCCGTGGCGCGCTTCATAGGCCGCCTCCTCCAGAGGCAGGCCGACGGGCTGCCAGCTGAGGGACCAGTATTTTCCGCTTTCATCATCCCTGAGATAGACGTAGTGCCCCGGCCAGTCCATGGGGACTCCGTTGGGGCGGAAGCGGGTGATCCGGTGATGCTGCGGACTGTCCAGCCAGCAGTAACCGCCCGCGTTGTGGGAGATGACCGCGCCCATGCGCTGCGTGCCGAGATAATTGGTGAAGGAAACGGGGACATCGACCCGGTCGATGACGTATTCCCGCGAGGCGTCGTCAAAATATCCGTATTTCATCGCTGCGATTCTCTCCTTTTCGATCCGTTCGCCATGCTTATTGTATCAGAAGCTGCCCGGGGCGGAAAAGGAACACTTTTGCGTTTTTTTGTCTCCGGTTGGCATCCGGGTTCTGATCCGGCGCACAACAGGAGACAAGAATTCACAATCCGGGATAATGACGTTCGGATGTCCTTTTGTTATCATGAAGGCACCAGATGCGACATGAAACAAGGAGATGAGGGCGACCATGACCGGGAGAAGCGGAATCGGCTCCGCACGGCGGAAGAAAAACTTCTGGCTGACTACCATGATGCTGCCGGGCGCGATCTGGTTGTTGCTGATCCGGTATCTGCCGATGCTGGGCATCACGATTGCCTTTAAGAATTACCGTGCCTATAAGCCCAACACATTCTGGAACAACATTATCAAGTCGGAATGGGTCGGGCTGAAGAATTTCGAGTTTCTCAACAGTCCGGATACGGCGGTGATGATCCGGAACACGCTGGGCTACAACATTCTCTGGATCATTCTGGGCATGGTTATTTCGGTCGCCTTTGCGGTCATGATGAGCGAGCTGAGCAACCGCTTCGCGGCCAAGGCATACCAGACCATGATGTTCTTCCCGTACTTCCTGAGCTGGGTTGTGGCGAGCTACTTCGTCCTGGCCTTCCTGGATCCGACCAGCGGCATGATCAACGCGCTGGAAAAGGCAAGCGGGGGCACGGCAACCAACTTCTATCACGATACGAAGTGGTGGCCTTACATCCTGACGCTGTGCAACCTGTGGAAAAACATCGGATATTCCACGGTGCTGTATCTGGCGGCGATTACAGGCATCGATACGACGCAGTATGAGGCTGCCGCCATTGACGGAGCCAACAAGTGGCAGCAGATCCGGTATGTGACCCTGCCCAATATCCGCACGATGATCATCATCCTGCTGATCATGAATGTCGGCAAGATCTTCAACGCGGACTTCGGCCTGTTCTACAATGTGCCGCAGAATTCAGGCTCCCTGTATCCCGTGACCCAGGTCGTGGATACCTACGTTTACCGGGCATACGCCAACACCCATAATCTGGGCATGAGCAGCGCGGCGGGATTCCTGCAGAGCGCGGTCGGGCTGATCTGTATCGCAGGCACGAATGCCATCGTCCGGAAGATTGATCCGGAAAGCTCGCTGTTCTGAAAGGAGGGAGGAGACTATGACGACTGCCGCAGCCGGAACCGGGAAAAAACGCCATGCAGCCCTGAACCAGTTCGGACCGGGGACGCAGGCCGGCTTCCATATCGTGCTGGGCATCTTTGCCCTGCTGTGCATCATTCCCTTCGTATTCGTCATCATTATTTCCTTCACTTCGGAGGATTCAATCCGGCAGATCGGGTATTCCTTCGCACCGCTGGAATGGTCGACGGAGGCGTACACCTACACCTTCAAGCTGGGAGACCAGCTGTGGCGGAGTTACCTGAACTCCTTCCTGATTACCATCGTGGGCACGTCCCTGGCGGTGGCGATTACCGTGCTCTATGCCTACCCGCTTTACCGGAAGGATTACCGGTTCCGCGGATTCTTTAACTTTCTCAGCTTCTTCACGATGATCTTCGGCGGCGGCCTGGTCCCGACCTTCGTTATCTGCAAGAGCGTGCTGGGGCTCTCGGACAACTACGCGGCACTGATTGTTCCGGCCCTCTTCAGTCCCTTCAGCGTGATTATCATGCGGACATTCTTCCAGACCACGGTTCCCGGGGAGCTGATCGAGGCGGCCACCATTGACGGCAGCGGGGAATACTCCACGCTGATCCGGATCGTCCTGCCGATTGTGACGCCCGGCATTGCCACGATTACCCTGCTCTATGCCATCGGTTTCTGGAATGAATGGTTCCTGTCGCTGCTGTATATCAACAAGAACATGGACATCATTCCCCTTCAGTACCTGCTGATGCGCATGCAGCGGAACGCGGACTTCCTGGCGAAGAACTCCTCCATGCTCGGCGCGGACGCATCCCGGGCGGCGATGACCCTGCCGTCCCAGTCCCTGAAGATGGCCCTGGTTGTGTTCATCGTCCTGCCGATCGCCTGCGCGTATCCCTTCTTCCAGAGGTTTGTAGTCGCCGGCCTTACCGTAGGCTCGGTCAAGGGCTGAAACTGTTACCCTTATGCGAACGCATATATAATAAAAGGAGGTATCCCAATGAAAAAGTTCCTGTCCATTTTCCTTTCCCTGGCGCTGATGCTGTCCCTGTGCTCCTTTGCGCATGCGGACGATCTGCCCACGATCACCATCATGTTCCACGGCAGCAATGTGTCCGATGACAAGGCTGTGCTGGAAGCGGTCAATGAGTATATTGCCGATAAGGTCGGCGCGAAGCTGGAAGTTGTCTGGGGCACCTGGGGCGACTTTGACGAAAAAGCCGTGAACGCCCTGGTCACCGGTGACAGCGACGTGGACATGGTGTTCACCTGCTCCTGGAGCTCGGACGAGTACAACAGCTTTGCCAAGCAGGGCTATTTCCTCAAGCTCGATGACCTGATGGAACAGTACGGCGCGGACCTGAAGGCCGCCATTCCCGAATCCCTGATGCAGGCTGCCACCATTGAAGGCGCCGACGGAAAGGGCATCTACGCCGTGAACGGCTTTAAGGACACTGCCACCCAGAATACCTGGGACGTCAACGTGACCCTGCTGCAGGAACTGGGCTATACCCTGGACGATGTGAAGAACCTCGGCTTCTACGGCTTCGGAGAGATCTTCGCCAAGGCTAAGGAAGTCAAGGGCGACAGCTTCTATCCCTTCCTGATCGAGCCCATGGTGCTGGAGCGGATGGTCACCAATTCCATCATTATCGCCGGTGACGCCGGATCCACCAACCTGCTGAGCTATTACCTGAATCCGGAAGATGTCTCCGCGGAAGGCGCATACGGCAACAAGATCCTGAACAAGTTCGCTACCCCCGAATACAAGGCCTTTGCCGAGAAGGTACATGAGTACTACGAAGCGGGTTACATCAATCCCGCCCTGGCTGTGGCCGAAACCTCCAACGATACCCGCGCCAATGCGCAGAAGACTGCCGATTACCTGATCGGGACCCAGTCCTATGCCTACGGCTATGAGTACTCTGCCGAAGTCCTGGCCCGTGGAGCGGAAGTCTCCTTCGTCCCCTGCACGGATGCCTACGTGGACACCACGGCCTCTCAGGGCGCCATGATGGCGATCTCCTCCGCCTCCGAGCATCCGGAAGAGAGCTTCAAGTTCCTGGTGCTGCTCAACAGCGATCCGTACCTGATGACCCTGATGAACTACGGCGTGGAAGGCGTGCACTACACCCGGAACGCGGACGGACTGATTGAGTTCAACGCGGACGCGCGGGCTTCCTACAGCCCCTGGACCAACGGCATGGGCAACGTGACCATCCTTCCGGATACCGCCGCCGAAGGCGCCGGCTTCCGTGAAGCGTTCAAGGCCTACTATGCCGGCGCGAAGGGCATCCCCTGCCTGGGATTCGTGTTCGACAACACGGATGTGGCGAATGAAATGGCCGCCCTGGGCAATGTTGCCGCTCAGTACGCGCTGGCGCTGGACTGCGGCGCGGTGGATCCCGCTACGGAGCTTCCGCTCTTCCTCGACGCGCTGGAAGCGGCCGGAATGCAGACCTATCTGGATGCCGCCAACGCGCAGCTGGAAGCCTACCTGGCCAAGTAAGAATCTTCTTTCCCCCGTTGGGCGGCACGGCGATCAGGCCGTGCCGCTTTTCCTTCCTGAAAAATCGCGAAAACCGCCTGCTTTTTCTTGACATTTGGAAAAAAACGTGTACAATCGCTCTCGATGATTTTTGGAGGAGGTTTTTCCCGATGAAGAAACTGATTGCTCTCGTACTGATGCTTTGCATGCTGTGCACCGTGGCCCTGGCTGACAACGAAATCACCTGGGATCAGGTTTATCCCACGCTGGAAGCTGCCGGTATTACCGGCGATTTTGTGACCTTTGACGAGATCGCTGTGAAAGTCTTTATCCCTGCCGGCGCGGAAGCTGTGGAACTGTCTGATGAAGACAAAGCCAACGGCTACATCGGCTACTTCACCGATGAATCCGGCGATGCCATCGCTGTGCAGTATGTGAACGTGGACGGTATGGATCTGGAGACCTATGCCGCGCAGGTCGCTGAAGCCGGCGGTACCGAGATCGAAACCGGCACCGTGAACGGCCTGCCCTGCATCTCCTATGAGTACAACGACAACATGATCTGCGCTTTCACCACCCAGATGGGCTACATCCTGGAAGTGGCCGTAGGCCCCCTGCCCGATGAAAACGCCAAGCTGGCTGCCGGATTTATCCTGGCTTCTATCCAGGCGGCGGAATAATCCGGTCTTCGAAGGAAAACTGGCAACAGGAAAGCGGCGTGATTTCGGTCACGCCGCTTTCCTGTTTTTTGCGTCAGTAATGGTCCTCGACCAGGATGGGTTTCCGGACAAAGACGCGGTCCAGAATCTCCCGGTTGCCGTGAAGTACAGTATCCTCCCGCAGCAGCGCTTCCGCCAGGCTCGACGCGCCGCAGGCCATCTGCCCCAGCGCCTGTACCGAAACGCTCAGGTCCGGTGATTCCCCGACAGGCGTGACAAGCTGATCCGTCACAGCCCATGTGCCGCTGTTCTCCGGAATCATATCGTCGGCCACACGGATCACGAAGCGGCAGCCTGCGGGCTTCCGGATTGTGCGCAGCAGCTTTTCCGTATTCATGACCCGGACCATAAACCCCTGGGACGCAGTTTTTTCAATGTCGTAGGGATGGGGCGTATGGATCAGGGAAAACAGTTCCACCTCCCGCGGCAGGAACAGCCGGATCGTTCCGTAATCCGCGGAGAAGCGGGCGAGGAAGCCCAGCATGGCTTCGAAGCCGGCGCGGCCGAACCATCCCATCTGCTTCACCTCCAGGATGGCAGCAGGATCGTGCCGGATATCCTGAAAGATGATGAAAGCCACCGGCTGTTCCGCCTCTGTCAGCAGGTAGCAGAATTTCCGATCCCGGTACCATTCGCCTTCAAGATGCTCCGCCGTGCGCTTGTCATCCCACTGCAGCGCAAGGTTATATCCGGAGGCAAAGCGGTTATACATCTCTGTCCAGGGCGCAACGGGATCTCCCTTTTTCCACCGGACCGCTTTTCCGGTAAACCGATAGTCCCGCAGAACGGCGGGCGGGAAGGCATACTGATTCTTCCAGTATGCCGTTTCATAGCCGAACTTCCGGTAGAACGCATGATTGAACGGAAACAGCGTGGAAAGGACCTCTCCGCTTTCCCGCCCTGCGGGAAGCAGCGCACCGAAGATTTCCCGCACCGCGCCGGTAATCCGGTATTCCGGCAGCGTGGACACCGCGCCGACGCCGCCGCTGGGAACCAACGTACCATCCAGCCAGACGGTATGCTGGTTGTCGATGATATGCGCCATCAGGGTGCCGTCGTCATCAAAGGCACCCCAATGGGGATCCGATTCAGGCCCGCTTTCCGCCCGGGCCTTTTCCGGATCCTCCATCCGGCCGTGAAAGGCCAGCGTCGAAATCAGCCTGGCCTGAAAGCGTTCCTCATCTGTAGATAACTGACGAATCTGCATAGCGGCACCTCACAGGATCTTTAATGTATTCGCACAGGCAGAAGGCAGCTTTTCCGGGAGCTGAACGAGCAGCAGCCCGAACTCCTGCCGGAAGGGAAGGGGTCCCGCTCCCAGCAGCCGGACCTCGCTCACATGCTGCTCCGCAAAGCTGCGCAGCGCAAGCGGCTCACCGCCGGCCGCACCCATCAGGAAGGCGTATACCGCGCCGTCTTTCTGCACAAAGCGGATGTCGCTCCGGTTCCATTCGGTCTTCTCCTCGGTGAAGCCGTCGATTTTCACCCGGGTATCCCCCTCGCCGAAGATGCGCCACGGACGCGTGCCGTATACGGCTTCGCTGTTGACGGCGAACCAGTCCGCCAGCCGGTCCAGGATAAAGGACGCGTCCTCATCGATGGTGCCGTCCGGACGCTGCAGGATGTTGAGCAGCATGCAGCCGTTCTTCGAGATGATGTCCACCAGCATCTCGATAATCTGCTCCGGTTTCTTGTAGGGATGGTGCACATCGTAGAACCAGTTCCCGATACACGTGTCCGTATGCCAGGGATCGGGCATGATGCCGGGCAGCTGGCTTTTCTCGATATCCAGCACGCCGACGCTGAAAATCTCTTTTCTCCGGTCCTTCTGCAGGTAGACAGCCTGGTTTTCCCCGTGCCCGTCAATGGAGGTGTTGTACAGCCGGGCCACGGCTTCCAGCCCCAGCCGGTAGGTCTCCGGGCTGGGTTCCCCCTGCTCCGCCATCCAGTGGTCGCCGAAGGGCAGCACCCCGTCCGTATACAGCAGGTCCGGCCGGAACTTGTCGATCATCTCGCAGACACAGCGGAACCAGTAGTCCCGGAAGGCCGGATTGGAAGTGTACCAGGGCGAGATGTCCCCCGGGTTTTCCGTTCCGTGCTCCTGGTTGGCATGGTAGAAATCCTGCCAGGCAGGATCGCTGCCGTCGTAGGGAACGCCGGCATAGGGACCGGTTTTGTCGCATCCCTTGTTGACCCGCCACCAGGAGAAGGAAGCGCCGAGGTGCTCGCTCAGCCCGAAACGCATGCCCTGCCGGTCCGCCGCCTTTTTCCACAGGGCCAGAATATCCTTTCCGGGGCCGACGTTGACGCTGTTCATCCGGTTCAGCGCGGAGTCATAGTTGAAAAAATGATCGTGGTGCGTCGCCTGGGTCATAAGGTACCGCGCACCGGCCCTGCGGTACCGCTCCGCCAGCCCGTCCGGATCAAAATTCTCGGCCTTCCACAGCGCGCAGATATCCTTGTATCCGAATTTGGAGGGATGCCCGTAATGGCGCACGTGGTATTCGTACTGCGGGGTTCCCTCGACATACATATTCCGCGCGTACCAGTCCCCGAACATGGGCACGCTCTGGGGCCCCCAGTGGCTCCAGATGCCGAACTTGGCATCCCGGAACCATTCCGGGGCGGAATAGGTCCGCAGGGATTCAAACGTGGGCTCAAAATGCTGACTCATGCTGTTCCTCCGCCTTTTTCTTTCGATGGATTATGAGAGGATTGTACCATAAATCTCCCTGCGTTGAAAGAGTCCTCCTGCCGGGAAAAAACCTGCTCAGACGGAATCCCGCTCGATCAGCCGGGAAGGCAGAAGGATCCGCTTGGGGAGCGTATCATCCCCGCGGATCCGGGCGGCAATCACCCGTGCGGCGGTTATACCCATCTCCTCTGACGGCACATCGATCGTGGTCAGCGGCGGATTTGCGTACTGGCTCATTTCAATATTGCTCATTCCGATGACGGCCACACGGCCGGGAACCGGCACCCCCAGATGATACAGCGAGCGCAGGGCGGCCATGGCCATCAGATCGCTTGCCGCGTAGAACGCGGTGGGCAGTCCGGCGCCGCGGTATGTGTCCTCGACCAGGGACATACATTTCTGATCGTCCCACTCACAGTTCAGCACCCATTCCGGGCGGACTTCAAGGCCGAGGTCCGCCATGGTTTCCAGATAGCTGCGGTACCGGCGGGATTTCTTCAGCGGTGTGCCGCCGGCGCTCCCGCCGATGTACCCGATCTCCCGGTGCCCTTTCTGCCAGAGGTATTCGACGGCCATCCGGCTGACCCGCAGATGGTCATATTCTATATTGTCAATCGGCATATGCCCGGTGTCGATCCCGACGATATGGGGAATCCGGGAGCGCAGCAGGGAAAACAGCGGTTCGGACAGCGGGCGCATCATGATCAGGCCGGACAGCTCCGCGCGGAGCACGCGGTCCAGCGTTTCCGGATGCTCCAGCTCCTGCTCGGTTTCGATCAGGGAAACGGTTCCCCCCAGCTTTCTCAGTTCCTCTTCGATCCCGCTGAGAATGGAAAGATAGTAGGGATCGCTGTATTTTCCACGTGTGGTTGCCAGCAGACAGCCAACGGAGAAGGCTGTTTCCGCATCCCCGGCGGCAGGCAGGGAATGCTTCCGGGCCAGGGGCTGGTATCCCAGCTCCGTCACGGCACGGAGCACCTTTTTCCGTGTTTCATCGGTGGTCTTATACACCTGATTGCCGTTGAGAATCCGGGAGACTGTCGCGGGGGAGACCTGTGCCAGGCGCGCTACGTCCCGAATGTTCGCCATAGTCCCGCTCCTTTCTCTCTGAGGATACTATCCTTTTGTCCCTGTTTTCCCGTCTATCATAGTTGGTTTGGCGGGCAGTTGTCAATACTGTTTCATAAAACATTTTCAATTTGTTTCATATTGATAAACAAAAGGGAACATTCAGTTTCTTTGCGAAAAATCCCTTGACATGAGGCGGGACATATGATAATGTTTAGTAAACAAAAAAAGAACGTTTCATCCTGAACGAGCGGAGTGTGCAAAGATGAGGTTTGTATTGATCGGCGCCGGGCAGCGCGGCATGATTTATGCCAGGACTGCCCATGCCAAAGGCCATGAGATTGCCGCGGTGGCGGAAAAGGATCCCGTCCGGCGGAACACCGCGGCCGCGGAGTTCGGCATTCCGGCGGCGCGGAGCTTTGCCTCCGGGGCGGAACTTCTGGCGCAGCCCCGCATGGGAGAGGCCGCCATTATCGCGACGATGGACCGGGACCATTTCCGCGAGGCAGTTCCTGCCATGGAGAAGGGATATCATCTGCTTCTGGAAAAACCGATTTCCCCGCTGCCGGAGGAAACCCTGGCGATTGAGCGCACCGCGGAGCGGACAGGGCGGCATGTGTCAGTCTGCCATGTGCTGCGCTACAGCCCCTTTTTCCGTGAGATCCGGAATGTGATCACGTCAGGCCGGATCGGGCGGGTGATCACCATTCAGCACAACGAGAATATCGGGAATTATCATATTGCCCACAGCTTTGTCCGGGGGAACTGGCGCCGGAGCGATCTGTCAAGCCCGCTGATCATGCAGAAATCCTGCCACGACATGGATCTTCTGGTCTGGCTGGCAGGCAGCAAATGCAGCAGCGTGGCTTCCTTCGGGGATCTGACCTATTTCCGCGCGGAGAACGCGCCGGAAGGCTCGGCGGAGCGCTGCTGTGACTGCTCGCTGCGGGACAGCTGCCGCTTCAGCGCATACCGCTGCTATCTGCCGCTGGCCGGCAGCTGGCCGGCCGCTGTGCTGACGGAGGATCAGAGTGAGGAGGGGCTGCGGGAAGCCATCCGCACCGGACCGTACGGACGCTGCGTCTACCGCTGTGACAACAATGTCTGCGACCATCAGGTAACGATTCTGAAATTCGAGAACGGCATTACAGCCACGTTCAACCTCAGCGGCTTTACCAACCGGATGACACGGACGATGAAGATCATGGGGGAGGACGGAGAGATCCGGGCCAGTGAAGCGGAAAACGTGATCGAGATCACGCGCTTTTCAGCCAACGCAACGGAGAAGAACGGGAGCGAGGTCATCCGTCCCGAGCTGGTTCCGAGCGGCCACAGCGGAGGGGACAGCGGCATTGTGGATGATTTCCTGAGCATGCTGGAAGGGAAGCACAGCGAGTCCGCTACGGAAATACATGAATCCGTGGAGAGCCATATGATGGCATGTGCCGCCGAACAGGCCCGGCTGACCGGCGCGGTCGTCCGGCTGGCGGATTTCCGGAAGGCGGCGGAAGGGAAGACGAACACATGACGAAAGAGCGCCTGAACGCGCTGCTGCGGGTCACGGGGCCTTTGATTCCGGAGGCTATGGAGGAATGCGTCGGGGATCTGGAAACGGCGGAGACAGAGCTGCTGCCCCGGGAAGTCCTGCAGCGGGTGCTGGAGGAAAACCGGGTGCCTGCCGGGAAGCAGGAGCCGCTGTTCAAAGCCCTGGAAGCCGCCAACGCGCAGAAGGAACTGGTTGAACTGGCGCATATTATGGCCATGGACGCGGTACGCGGACTGGTCCGCTGCTACGCGGTGGAGTTCTTCCAGCCCAGGCCTGCCTGCCTGAGCGGGTTTGCCCGGGAAGCGTACGCCTTCCTGTATACGCAGCTGTGCGTCCTGGAAGGGCGGAAAGCCCTGCGGAAGCGCGGCGTTCCGGAAACCTGGGACGCGGACATTCCGGAAAGGATGACCCGCAAACAGCTGGCAAAGTATGTGAAGACCGGCGACATAAGCTTTGATGATTACCCCTGGGATATGAATTTCTACTGCTGCCAGATCTTTCTGATGGACCGGTTTTATTTCATTCCCTATCGGTGGGGGGACACGCCGGAGGCCTGGCGGAACCTTGAGACCGGGAAGGTTACAGCTCTGTGGAAAGCCGGCGACCGGGTCCGCCGGGACGGGCAGCTGGACGGCGTGAACGGGGTAACGGATCCGGAAGCGTACGGAACCGTCCGGGAGGAAACACCGGAAATCGTCCGGGCGCATCCGGTTGCCCCGGAAGGGGTGATCCGGCCGGAACCGGTTATGCTGCGGAAATCCGAATGGACGAAGGTGCTGGGAGAGGGGGATTTTCTTCTGGCGCTTCATATTCCGGGCGGGGAAGGATATACCCCGGAGCGGGTCAGGCACAGCTGTGAAACGGCACTTGCCTTTTATGACCGCTACTATCCGGAGTATACATACAAAGGCTTCTGGAGTGAATCCTGGCTGTATGATCCCGGGCTGCGGGAAATCCTGGATCCGGACAGAAACATCATCCGGGTGCAGAAACAGTTTTACTGCTACCCTACGGAGGAGGGAGACCGGATGATCCGGCTGGAGGTGCTCGGAGACGAGAACGCCGATCCCCGGAAGCTGACGCCCCGGAACAGCCTGGAACGCGGCATGTTTGACGTGTGGGACAGGGGAGGCAGGTTCCACACGACGGGTATGTTCCTCCTGCGGGAGGAGGTCTCCCGGATCGGGGAAGACCCCTATGAAACCTGACAGGACGAAGAGGATGGGCAGAAAGGAGGAAGGATCCGTGCAAAAGGCATCCAGGCCCGCAAAAAGCGGCTTTGTCTGGGAGATGAAGCACAACCGGACGCTGTATCTGATGTGTGTCCCGGGGCTTCTTTTGCTCCTGGCCTTCGCGTATCTCCCCATGGGCGGCATGTATATGGCGTTTACCAAGTTCAACGTGGTGGACGGCATCTTCGGTACGCCTTTTGTAGCTATCACCGCGATCGGCTGTTGGATCGGCTGGTTCTTGGGAGATGTGGATGGTATGTTGATTGCCTGATCATGCTCATGGCGCTGGATTATATCTCTGACGTCATATGCGCTATTGAGGGTAAGAAATTGTCCAGCACCGTAGGTTGCAAAGGCATCGCTAAGAAAGTCCTGATCCTGATGCTGGCCGGTGCGGCCAACGTCTTCGATGCAAATGTGGTTGGCGGCGGGGCCGTCCTGTGGGGTGCTGTCATCTGCTTTTACCTGGGCGATGAAGGTCTGAGCC
Organism: Clostridia bacterium; assembly: GCA_017541105.1. GTDB lineage: Bacteria > Bacillota > Clostridia > Christensenellales > Aristaeellaceae > Aristaeella. The sequence goes on along the minus strand of JAFXZS010000008.1, from coordinate 102,187 downwards.
TTCTAGAGAACACTGCTTATCTCGGTTTGCCCATCCCGGAAAAGCTGAAAAACATCCCGGCGTAGCTTTATGAGCGTGACAAAAAGGAAAGCACTCCGGAGGACACGGACATCAAGGAGGAAACGACTGACGAGGGTGGCGGCGAATAACCGTCATCTAATTTTCTGATGGGAGATGAGCATCATGCTTGATGTGAATAAACTGATCGCTTCTGTAGAAGAGTGCCTTGGCTGGCCCTACGTCAGTCCGGGAGCAAACGATAGCCGGGGCATTGACTGCTCCGGCCTTTTCGTGAAAGCCTGCTGGGATCATGGGGATTCCATCTGCTATGGCAGTAACACAATCTACCGGAAATACTGTTCCGAGAAGGGCAAGCTGACCAGCGTCAGCCAGTTGCAGCGCGACATGGTCGTGTTCAAATGGAATGCGAATACCCCGGAAAAGTTCAATGATGGCCTAGGAGACTTCCAGCATATCGGTCTGGTCACCAGAGTGAAATCCGCTCCGGATCGTACGCGTTTCCTCTGCGGCTGGCTGTGTTATGACGGATACGAAACTGGGTAAATGGGCCTTCTGGGGCTGGCTGAAAGATGTGGCTCAAGGCACAGTTATCCCAATAGAGCCAGACGATGACGAGGGAGGAGATGAGGAACCTATGGCAGAAACGCAGTATGCTACCGTAATCGCTGATTCCAGCTCGACAGTGAACATGCGCACCAAGGCGAAGTCCAACGCGGCGCTGGGGGAGCGTGTTCCCATCGGGGCACGTGTAGAGGTACTTGGAACCGTTGGCTCCTGGACCAAAGTGAAGTTCGGGTCCCGCATTGGATACGTGATGACATGGTCCCTAACCGCTGAGCAGGATCAGGAGCCGGATGAAGACCTCACACTGGAAGAACGGGTCACCCGTCTGGAACGGCGGGTTGCCTTGCTCGAAGCCAGTGATGGCGCGGTCGGATAAAGCTATGTTTCACTTTCATGTATTATTCTTCACCCGCAGACCTAAAACGGCCTGCGGGTTTTTGTATGCATAAAACCCCACGCTAGGCGTGGGGTTCGATGAAGCTTAAGCGATGAGAGAGACAGAAAAACTCCTTTTGCTATAATTACCAATGCGGTCCGCCAACTGCAAAGGAGGAGCAAAAGGAGGTCATTAGATGGCTAACGACGTACAGAGTTTAGCACACACGAAATGGAACTGCAAATATCACATAGTATTTGCACCAAAGTATCGGAGAATGGTGTTTTACGGGGAGAAGAAGAGAGAAATCGGAAAGATACTGAGGCAGCTATGTGAATGGAAGGGGGTAGAAATACTGGAAGCAGAAGTATGTCCGGATCATATACACATGCTGGTGAGTATACCGCCAAAGGTAGCAGTATCAAGCTTTATGGGGTATCTGAAAGGGAAAAGCAGTGTGCTGATATATGAAAAGTTTGGGGAGTTAAAGTACAAGTACAGGAACCGGGAATTCTGGTGCAGGGGCTATTATGTGGATACAGTAGGCAAGAACACAAAAGCAATTGCAGAATATATCAAGCACCAGTTGGAAGAAGACAAGATGGGAGAACAGCTAACGATGTTGGGGAAGGCCAACGATAGCCCGTTTACGGGCGGCAAGTAACAGCCTGCGCGGTTGGCAGATCGTATTTGCGCCTGTGAGGGCGCATGCTAGTATTCTAGGGCTATGCCCGCATATGAAAAACCACCAGCTAGGCTGGTGGATGTTTATTTAGGAGGAATCATCATGGCTAACACTTACGGATATATCAGGGTTTCTTCTTTAGATCAGAATGAGGATCGGCAGCTCATTGCTATGCAAGAGAAACTGGTTCCTCAGAAGAACCTCTTCATTGACAAGCAGTCCGGGAAGGACTTTGATCGTCCCCAGTACAAGAAGATGATCAAAAAAATCCAGAGCGGTGATCTGCTGTATGTGCTCAGCATTGACCGTCTAGGCAGGAACTATGAGGAGATCCAAAAACAGTGGCGTATCCTGACAAAGGAGATCGGCGTGGACATCTGCGTGATTGACATGCCGCTGCTCGATACTCGGAACGGTAAAGATCTGATGGGAACCTTCATCGCTGATCTCGTTCTGCAGATCTTGTCGTTCTGCTCAGAGAATGAGCGCGTCAACATCAAGAAGCGTCAGACTGCAGGAATCGCTGCAGCCAGAGCCCGAGGGGTTCATCTGGGCAGACCGGTGAAGGAAGCTCCCGCAGACTTCCCGGAGATTGTAAAAGCTTGGGAAAAGGGTGAGATCACCCTGAAAGAGGCCCTCTATCGCTGCAACATGGGAGAAACGTCGTTCTACCGCCGCCGCAGGGAGTATCGGTTCCAGCATCCGATTAAATAATAAAGCCTTCAAAAGGTGTACCTTTTGAAGGGCAGCTTTTTATATGAGGGTATAAAAAACCATATATAATTATAGCCGAAAAGCTCCTTGAAATCAATATGTCTGGCGTGAAATGGACATATTTTTCACGTCTCAAAACTTCCAGAATTAAATATTTATATTTTCCATGTATCATAATGATTTTGTCAAAAGGTATGTTGGATTCAATTAAAGCCGCTTTAGCTTACGCAAAAGCACTAAGTCCAGATGTCAATATTCAGGCATATGTGGCGCCAAGTAACGTATTGAGTCAGGAAGCAATGGGAGCTATGATTCGCCAGTTTGAGGATATACGGATTTACGCCGGCGTTTATATTGGAACAGACGATCAATTGGTACAGGAGTTCTCAGTTCTAGAGAATGACATTGTGCTGGTTCCACGCCTGACCGCGGATATGCAAATGGAGAGCAGTGAATGGTGGCTTCAGGTAAATGAGTTGAATTATCATTACTACGAGTCCAACTATATTCATCCTGATGATATATTGGATGAAGAGAGAAGCGATGGCGGCGACTTTTCCGCGATGCTGGCGGCCTATGAAAACATGGTTCTGTGGAATCAGCAATACGGCTTGAAAACCACCACAATCTCAGAAGCGGCTGGATCGGTGCAACGATATTGCAACCTTTCCGTCTCGCAGTCGAATGACACCGATGGTGTCACCATTCATTTGGAAGGATTGATAGATGAGGCATACTTGATGTTGCGTACAAAGGAGATCCCCGAAAACATTTCGGGCGGTGAATTAACCCGGATTGATGAAGACTGCTATTTAATTCGCGCTGAATTATCAGACATTCGTGTGGAATGGAGAAAGTGATGTTGAGAGTTTGTATGATTTTGGAGGGTTGCTATCCATTTGTCAGAGGCGGCGTATCCACATGGATCCACCAATATTTGGCACAGAGCCCAGATATTGAATTTGTTCTGTGGACCATTCACGCGTCAAAGGATGACGTAAAAACTCCTTTATATCAGTTTCCCGAAAACGTAAAAGAACATCATATACTTACTTTGGATGAAGAAATGCCTCATCGGAAGCATTCGCACAACAAGCTGGCAGATGATACTCGGTTCATAGATGCCATCTATCGGTTGGTAACCGGAAAAGGAGACAGTTTTGAATATCTCGTGGAAATGGTACGGGATAAGAATATTCCACCAGAGAGTTTAATCAAAACCGAGGCATTTTTAGAAGTTGCCAGACGTCTATCAAATGAAATGGTCGGTCTCGGCCTCGCTGACTCGTATTATAACCTCCAGTCGATGTTCCTGCCGATTTTTAAAGTTCTATCGGCGACAGTTCCTTCTGCGGATATTTACCATTCTGCTGTAACTGGCTACGGCGGAATGCTTGGCGCTATGGCTTCGATTGTGACACATAAGCCTTTGATACTTACTGAGCATGGTATTTATCCCAGAGAGCGAGAGGAAGAACTAATTTCTTCCGATTGGACTGTTAAGCCGATGCGCCACTTATGGATAATGATGTTCTATGAGATGTCACAGTTTGCGTATAAATATGCGGCAAAGGTTACATCGTTGTTTGAGGACGCCAGAGAGCGCCAGATAAAGATAGGATGCGATCCTTCGAAATGCGTTGTAATACCCAATGGAATTGATATCACAAGATTGAAAGACCTCCCGATGCCTGAGTCGTCTTCGGAAATGCATATAGGGGCGTTTGTAAGATTTGCCGCTATAAAGGATCTTAAAACCATGATTCTTGCGTTTGCGTATGCGAGACAAAAAATGAACAACCTTACCTTACATATTATGGGAGGAACTGACGATCAGGTCTATAGACAATCATGTGAGGCGCTGATTAACAGACTTAATGATACCTAACAAATGTGAGAAGGAAGGTGCCACCATGGAATTTCTACAATCCTTGGACAATGTGAAGAAGTTTATTCATGACGAATTTCCGGTTTTTGAAAACGTAATCGATACCATTGAATTAGATAAAGAATCAAGTAATATAAAAATTCATAATATCTCTGTTTTATTCCCATCATACCAAACTAGATTTGGAATTGAGCAATTCATGTGTTTACTTATCGATTTTTCTACACGGCTATTTGCATACAACTCGACGGGTTCATCTCACATCAACAGTGAGAACATTATCTTTTTGAATGTGCCAGAAGGTAACGAGTTCATTATATCAACGAGTAAAATGGAAACATCTATTGCAGAAAACGCGTTAGCTTACCAATCAGCAGTGTTCGATGGAAAAGGAACTGAAATTGTTTTATCCACAGCAAGCCAGATTATCGAATGACAACTCCACAACACGCGCAATTGTCCGGCCAAAAGTGTGACCATCATACATGAAAAGTGTTACCATCGAAATTGAGAATGTTTCTATCACCCAAAGGAAGCACACGGTAACATGTGCTTCCGGAATCCCAGATGAACGGCGGCAAGATCAATGGGGTGCAGTACGGCATTCCGTCCGCTTACGCGCCGTCTTCCGCCATGTACCAGTTCGTGTGCCTGCGGCAGGATCTGCTGGAGCAGGTCGGCATGACGGAAGTGAAGGACGCAGAGGATCTGCGGGAGTTCGCCCTGCGCGTGCAGGAACAGCTGCCCGGCTACATGGGCCCCGGTGACGTCATCTTCAAGCCCCTGACCCGCAACTTCGCGGAGGAACAGTATACATGGGTTGCCAGCCAGGACCTGGTGGTCTTCGGTGAAGAAAGCAAGAAGGCGTACAGCTATGCCCATACCGACGCCTTCAAGCAGGTGGCCCAGTTCAACCGGGAAATGTTCCTGGACGGCCTGTATCACGATGAAGTGGCTATCAAGTACAATGAGCGTGACAGCCGTGTGCAGACCGGCCTGTACCTGTGGGTGGAAGGTTCCCTGGCCAAGGAACTGGAGATCGGCGGCAAGGTCAAGGCCGTAGATCCGAACGCCGTGATGAAGAACTATCTGCTGGCGCCCGAAAAGCCCCGCTATGTCAACGCTGCCGGCGGTGAAGTGCTGTGCATCCCGTATTCCGCGAAGAATCCGGAAGGCGCCCTGAAGTTCCTCGCCTGGCTGTGGGGCAGCCAGGACAACTACCTCTTCTGCCTGTACGGCGAACGGGGCAAGGACTGGGATCTGGACGAGAACGGCGGCCTGGTGCTGATCAGCGAAACCGCTGCCGGAGAAGGCTACTTCTATGAGTGGATGTTCCGCAATGCCAATTATCAGGTTTTCGGCGGAGATGTCTCCGAGGAATACATCGAGATGTACCGCAACTGGGATAACGACGCGCAGATCTCCGCCATGATGGGTTTTGCCTTTGACAACACCGGCTTTGAAGCGATCGAGATCGCCTGCAACGAAGCCTGGAAGAAGGTCGCTCCGATCCTCTACGGCTATGTGGACTTTGACGAGAACTATCCTGCGGCGATCGCCGAGCTGGAAGCGGCCGGGATCAACGAGTATGTGGCCGAAGTCAACCGCCAGCTGGAAGCCTACATCGGCAAATAATCAAACACGGGTCTGAAAGCCTTTTTCGCCGGCAGGGGGCTATTGCCTCCTGCCGGTTATCTGATGTAAAATGATCCTGCAGGAAAACGGCGGCGCCGTCCCGGACGAAGCACAGCGGAGCTGAAGGGCTGCCGCGCCTTTCGCCGGGAGGACGCAGCAAAGCAGCAGAGGGATAAAATGAGAGAAACAGCGGAACTGTTTGCCATGGAGGGGAGCCTTCTGAAGTGTGTCCCGTTCGGCTCCGGGCATATCAATGAAACCTGGCTGGCGGTGACGAACCAGCCGCACCTGTATATTCTGCAGAAGGTCAACACGGAAACCTTCCGGGATCCGGAGGGGCTGATGCGGAATATCCATCTTGTGACAGAGCATCTGCGGAAGAAGGATCCGGATCCGCGGCATGTCCTGACGCTGGTTCCGCTGAAGGACGGCAGGGAATATATGCTGTCTGGGCGGAAAGAGCTGTGGCGGATGTATGAGTATATTACGGGCGGCCTTTGCATGGATCACGCGGAAACCCCGGAGGATTTCAGGCGCAGCGGGGAAGCCTTCGGCGATTTTCAGTGCCGGATGGCGGATTTCCCAGCAGAGCAGCTGACGGAAACCATTCCGTATTTCCACGATACGCCGCGGAGGTATGAGGCGCTGCGCACCGCAATCCGGGAGGATGCCTGCGGCCGCGCGAAGCTGGTGCAGCCGGAGACGGACTTTCTGCTGGAACGGGAAAGCTACGCGGATTATCTGCTGGCTCTGCTGAGGAGCGGCGACCTTCCGCTGCGGGTGACCCATAACGATACCAAGCTGAACAATGTCATGCTGGATGAGCGTACCCGCAGGCCCCTGTGCATTCTGGATCTGGACACGGTCATGCCGGGCCTGGCGGCAACGGACTTCGGCGATTCCATCCGTTTCGGCGCTTCCACAGCAGACGAGGATGAGCAGGATCTGGAGAAGGTGCATCTGGATCCCGTCCTGTACCGGGCTTACTCGGAAGGGTTCCTGAACGCATGCGGCGCGCAGCTTACAGCAACGGAACGGGAAACGCTGCCGGACGGCGCCCGGATGATGACCCTGGAAAACGCGGTGCGTTTCCTGACCGACTACCTGAACGGCGATACATATTTCCATATTGACCGGCCGGAGCACAATCTGGACCGCACAAGGACCCAGATCGTGCTTTTGCGGGAAATGGAAAAAGAGGACGCGAAAATCCACAGGATGATCAGGGAAATCAAAACAGGGAGCTGAAGAATGAAACTGATTCTGCGATATGTGCGGCCTTACCGGCGCCTGATCCTGACCGTCATGGCGATCAAACTGCTCGGGACCGGCACCGATCTGCTGATGCCCTATGTCCTGGAGCATCTGCTGGATCATGTGATTCCCGCGGCGGACAGCGCCTGGCCGGTCGTGGCATGGAGCGGCGTCATGTTTCTGCTGACATGGATTACAAGGGTTCTGAACGTTTCCGCCAACAGGAAGAGTGTCCGGGTCGCCCGGGAAAGCACCTTCGCCGTCCGGCGGGATCTGTTTCATACGGCCCTGAACCTTTCCGGCAGCCAGATGGATCAGATCGGCCTGCCGTCCCTGATTTCCCGGATGACCAGCGATACCTATAATGTCCAGAACTTCATCCGGATGATTCAGACCATGGGCATCCGCGCGCCGATCATGCTGCTCGGCGGAATCGCCATCACGCTGACGATGGACACCGGCCTTGCGCTGATCCTCTGCATTATGGCGCCGGTGATGATCGTGCTGGTCTGCTTTGTGTCCTGGAAGGGGATCCCGCTGTTCAACGAAGTCCAGCGAAGGATGGATATGCTTGTCCGGCGGATGCGGGAAAGCATTACGGGGATCCGGGTGGTACGCGCGCTGGGGAAAGAACCCTATGAGAAACAGCGCTACGGCGAGGCCAATGCGCGCATGATGCGGCAGGAGGTCAAGGCCAGCGTGATCATGAGCCTGCCCGGACCGATCGTGACCCTGTTCCTGAATGTGGGCCTGACCCTGGTGGTGCTGATCGGCGCCCGGCGGGTGAATGACGGGCATACGGCGCCCGGTGTGATCCTGGCCTTTCTGACATATTTCAATATGATCCTGATGGGCGTGATGGGTCTGAACCGGATCTTCATGATGATGTCCAAGGCAAACGCTTCCGCCAACCGGATCGGCGAGGTCATTGACCTGCCCGAGGAGCTGACGCCGCTGCCGGCGGAGCAGCTGGCCGAGCCGCAGGAAGAGGGGATGCTGATCTTTGATCATGTTTCCTTCAATTATGACGCGGATACGCCGGGGGAGGCGCATGGTCAGTTCCTCGGGGAGGAACGGCAGAAGTGCCTGGACGATATTTCCTTCCGGGTGAAGAAGGGCGGAAGCCTGGGCGTGATCGGGGCCACCGGCAGCGGAAAAACCAGCATTATCAATCTTCTGATGCGCTTCTATGATCCCCAGCAGGGCCATGTGTTCGTCGACGGGAAGGATGTGCGCGCCTATGAACGGGACGAGCTGCACAGGAAATTCGGCGTCGTGTTCCAGAACGATGTGATTTTTGCCGATACCATCCGGGAAAACGTGACTTTCGGCCGGGAGATTACCGAGCGGAAAATGATCCGGGCGGCAGCGGACGCTATGGCAGGGCAGTTTATCGAGGGATATGAGGACGCCTATGAACACAAAGCCGCAATCCGCGGCGCGAATTTTTCCGGCGGCCAGAAACAGCGCCTGCTGATCACGCGCGCGCTGGCGGCGGAGCCGGAGATCCTGATTATGGATGACGCTTCCTCGGCGCTGGATTACCGGACGGACGCGAAGCTGCGCAAAGCCATCCGCGAGCATCACGGGAACGCGACCACGGTCGTGATTGCCCAGAGGATTTCTTCCATTCTGTCCATGGATGAGATTATCGTCCTGCATGAAGGAAAAATGATCGGCCGGGGCAGCCACGCGGAGCTGCTGGCCTCCTGTGCGGAATACCGGGATATTTACCGGACGCAGATGAATGAAGAGGAGGTCGTGTGATGGCCCGGGATACTGTGATGAAAAAACCGAAGGATACCCGGGGCACCCTCCGCCGGATGCTGAAATACCTCGGCCCCTGGCGGGCGGTGATCGCAGGGGTCATCGTGCTGAGCCTGCTCAGCAACCTGCTGAACCTGTGGGGCCCCAGCCTTGCGGGTTCCGCGATCCGGGAGGCTGCCGCCGGCCCGGGCCGGGTCAATTTCGACGCGGTGAAGCATGACGCCGGGCTGATGCTCCTGTGCTATCTCAGCTCCGCGCTGCTGGGGTTCCTCATTTCCCTGATCATGACCGTGGTCAGCAAGCGGGTCGCCCGGAGGATGCGGCAGGATGTGTTTGATAAGCTGATGCGCCTGCCGGTCGGCTATTTTGACCGGCATCAGGCGGGGGATATCATCAGCCGGGTCAGTTATGATATCGATGTGATTTCCACCAGTATGGCGACGGATATCGTGCAGATCCTGTCCAGCCTGGTGACCGTGGTCGGCTCCCTGGTGATGATGGTCTCGATCTCTCTGCCCCTCTCCGCGCTGACGCTGGTGACCGTGCCGGTTTCGGTAGCCTATACCGTTTATATGAGGAAAAAAACCCAGCCCCGCTACGCGAAGCGCTCAAAGTGCTACGGAACGATGAACGGTTTTGTGGAGGAAATGCTCTCCGGGCAGAAAACCATTCTGGCCTATGCCTATGAGAACCGCGTGGACGAGCGGTTCGGCGGGATCAACCGGGATGCGGCGGACGCGTTTTCCGACGCGGAGCATTACGGCGTGACGCTGGGGCCCACGATGACGGCGATCAATAACCTGGGGCTCAGCCTGATCGCCCTGCTGGGCGGAATCCTGTTTCTGAACGGGCGGATCGATCTGGGACGGATTTCCTCCTTTGTCCTGTACAGCCGGAAATTTGCCGGACCGATCAATGCGGTAGCGGAGGTGTTCAACGAACTGTTTTCCGCCCTGGCGGCGTCCGAGCGTGTATTTTCCCTGCTGGATGAGGAAGAGGAAAGTGCGGACGTGCCGGATGCCCGGCTGCTGACCAATGTCCGGGGCGATGTCCGCGCGGAGCATGTCACTTTCGGATACGAGCCGGGCAAGACCATTTTGCATGACCTGAACCTGGAAGCCCCGGCCGGGAAGCTGACGGCAATCGTCGGGCCAACAGGCGCGGGGAAAACGACGATTATCAACCTGCTGATGCGCTTTTATGATCCGGACAGCGGCGTGATCCGGATCGACGGGCAGGAAATCCGCACCGCGGTGCGCCGCAGCGTACGGGGCGCCTATGCGATGGTGCTGCAGGACACCTGGGTGTTCCAGGGTACGATTTTTGAAAACATTGCCTACGGCAAGGAAGACGCCACCATGGACGAGGTTGTGGCCGCGGCGAAAGCGGCCCGGATCCATCCCTTTATCATGCGCCTGCCGCAGGGATATGATACGGTGATCAGCGAGGACGGAGGCAATATTTCCAAGGGGCAGAAACAGCTGCTGACGATTGCCCGGGCCATGCTGTACGACGCGCCGATGCTGATCCTGGACGAGGCCACTTCCAATGTGGATACCGCGACGGAACGGGAGATCCAGAAAGCCATGCGCGAACTGATGAAGCAGAAGACATGCTTTGTGATTGCCCACCGCCTGTCCACCATTGAAAACGCGGACCAGATCCTCGTGCTGCGCGACGGCGATGTGGTTGAACAGGGCACTCACCGCCAGCTCATGGACCGGAAGGGATTCTATCATCAGCTCTATGCAGCACAGTTTGAATAGAAAGGTGCCCGGCAGCGGATCTTACTTTTCAAGCGCGTCACAGAACGCGTCGATTTGAAGGTCCTTTGCCGGATCCGGCTTGTCTTTCGGATCGATCAGGACGGGCGTTTGTGACAGACCATGTCCCAGGAGGCAGGCCTGCGGTTTTTCGAATGCCTTTCCGTCCCCGGCCGCAGTGTCCGCAAGGATCAGGCAGCCCCGGTCCGGAAGGCCGTAATGTTCAAAATACGCGTCTTCAAGCGGGATCCACCTTTCGCGAAAACGTTCCAGCGATTCCGGCGATTCCCTTCGCTTCAGCCGTTCAAACCGGATTTCATCCGGAATTTTTACAAAAAGCCGAAGATCCGCGTATTTCCGGATGGGGGGAAGGTTGCAGTAACTGCCCTCCAGGATCAGAAGCCTGCCCGGGCGGATCTGTTCGGGCGGTTTCAGGCAGTCCGCATTCCAGTCATACTTCCGGACCCGGACCTGGGAACCGCTTTTCCACGGTCCGATGACCTCCCGGGTCAGCCGCTCCCAGTCGCAGTTGCCTCCGGGAACAGCGAGCCGATCCGGCGTTTTCTGCCTGTGCGGCACTACAAAGTCGTCTGTATGAACCACACCGCAATCCAGGATTTCCGCCAGCCTCCGCGCCAGTGTCGTTTTGCCGGAAGCGCAGGGCCCGTCAACGGTGACAAGCGTCCGGGCATCTTCCGCCTGCTTTTCTAAAATGGCGCAGACTGCCGGCAAAAGGGGGCGCCAGGATGCGGAGACCACCCGGTAAGCCGGGTGATAAGCCCGGCGATACGCCCCGGAATGCGAAGGCAGCCGGTGAACATCCCGGAGCAGGAGCGCTTCCGCCAGGAGTTCCGGCTGCTTTTCTTCTTCAGACAGCGTCCGGCAAAACCGGATGACATCTTCTCTGGTAAATCCGGCAGAATCTCCGGACAGGAACATCATCTTTGAGAGGGTTCGGGGGGTCAGCCCTTCCGCCTTCGCCCTGCGGAGGTTCAGCCTGCACCAGGCCGGGCTGACGTCCTCGGTCAGCGCTTCCTCCCGGGCCGCCTGCTCCTGCCGCATTTCCTCCGCGATCCGCTTTTCAACCAGCGCGGGATCGCTCAGCAGATGCCCCATGCCGAGGAATCCCTGAAAAGCGAACTTGACGATATCCTCCGCCTGAACTCGGGGACAGCGCTCCCGGTGCGCGCGCAGGGCGCATTTCAGTGCTTCGGCGAATTGCTCTTTCGTCATACCGGACCAGCCTTCCGTGTTTTGTTCAGCGAAAGACCCGCCCGTTCCATGGCAATCACCAGAGCGGGGATTAAAAGGATATGCAGGGCAATCCCCGGCAGCGCGTTGGTCACCGCGCCGGCCAGGAACAGCGCGGCGGTGAATTCACTGCCGGTAAATCCCGCAATGACCACATGAACAAGCCCCCAGGCCAGCCGCCCGGCAATCATGGCAGCCAGGAGCACCGCATAGGTGATCCAGGTTTTCCGGGGCAGGCGGCTGTACAGCAGGCCTGCCATCCCGCCATAGACCGCCAGCTCAAAGGCCATGGCGATACCGGTCGGAAACAGAACAGGCATTCCGAATAGCACTCCCCGCAGGAGCGGAGCGATGAACCCCACCGCAAGCCCCCAGGGCCAGCCGCACATAAAACCGCAGAGCAGCGCGGGAATATGCATCGGACAAAGCATCGCGCCGATCTCCGGAATCTGCCCTGTGATAAACGGCAGGACCAGCGCGATCGCGAGATACAGCGCCGCGTAGGTCAGTTTCCGGATCTGCATGGAAGACAGGCCTCCCTTTGGTTTATTCTGATTCATGGCTTCTGTTCCGCCAGATGCCGGATATGCTCCACGGCATCTTCCAGGATGGCAGCGGAGCCGCTGATGACCCCGGCGATATAGGTATTGCACAGATTCATGGGAATCAGAACCCGATGGGCACGGGCGGACGCCACGGCATTTGCCATCGCGGGGGATATCTCACCCATCAGCGCGTCCGCCGTCGCGATTCCCACGGGCCCTACAATGATATCCGCTGTCCGGCAGGCCACAATCACGGCGTTTTCCCCTGTGGCCAGATGATCCGCGCAATTCGTGCCCATCATGTTTTCCGTGGCGATGCTGTTGGTGCCCACTGCCATGATCACGGCGTCCGGGCAGGCCTTCCGGATACTTTCCGCCAGCCGTCTTCCCAGGCGTCCGCCCTGGCCGTCAATGACAAGAATGTTCATGTTCCTTCCTCCGCATAGTAATAGATTCCCGGGCGTGCCGTGCCTGCCGCCTCCTCCGAGAGCAGCCGCAGCGCCTGCGAAAGATCCACGTCGGCATACAGATCGGGATAAGCTGTTTTGGCAATCATCAGCATGGCGGCCGTCTGCAGATACGGCGCATCCAGCAGTTCACGGGACAGCAGCAGGACCCGCCGGCTTTTTACGGCGTCGATACCAGGCCATCCCTCACGAAGGCACAATTCCCGGCAAAGCGCCTTTGCGGATCCGGCGGAGCTGACACCGCCGCCCAGGATGCCGCTGTCCGCAACCTTCACAATGATCTGCGGGTTCTTGCGCACCACCCAGCTGTCGGTGACTCGCAGGTTTTCCGGCAGGAGCCGGGCGGATACGTCATAAGCCCCGGCGTTCAGAATCAGCGTATGCTCCGGGGACGATTTATGCACGGTCACATGATCTTCGGCTGTTTCCCAGTAAAGGTAAGCCCGCTGGCATTCATAGAGCGATCCCCCTCTGTCCTTCAGCAGTACGGTGTAATAGGTCAGGGCGGAGTCCGCCGCTTCCGCGTCTTCCGAAACGCCTTTTTCCTCCGCTTCCGGGGCGGCAACCGTCTGAACAGCCGGTTCTTCCGCCTGTTCATTCAGGCGGGACACGGCCTTCTCCGCATCCTCCGACGGCACGGAGGCACCGCTCCCGCCGCCTTCGGTGTGAAGCAGGCGTTCCGTGCCAGGAATGATTTCTGCAGGAGCATTTTCATCATATTCTTTTCGAGGCGCATCCGGATTTTCCCTTGTGCGGCTTCCCGAACCCTCATTTTCCTGCACGTCTGTTTCTCCGGGTTCCGACGCTGTTCCGGTCACAGCAATGCTGCCCGGGTTCGCATCGGCTTCCCCGGCCCGGGTTCCGCCGCCGGCGGAAACAGGACTGTCCGGACCGCTGCTGCCTGTCCGGGTCCGGCAGGAGGACAGGAAAAAAAGAAGCCCGGCGGACAGGATCAGAAGCAGCCCCCGCCTGATTGTATTCATGTGATCCATACGCCTCCAACCCTCAGCCGAATCTTTTGCTTCCAGTCAGCCTTCGCAATCAGGATCTGCCCGGTTTCTTCCAGCAGGGAAAGGACCTGCCGCCGATGTTCCTCTTCCAGCGGATGGTAACTGTAGGCGGCTTCCTCAAACAGGGCGGCGCACCGGCCGAAACGCCGGGCGTACTCCGGGGAAAACGGATCGGACAGGCGCTTTGCCCACTCGCGGTACGGCAGGTTTCCGGCTCCGTGCCCCGTGACTTCCAGCCATACGATCACCTGCTGAAAAACAGCGCAGACCGCTTCGCTGACGTTCTCGGACGTGAACGCCTTCCAGGCTTCCAAGGTTTTTTTCCGCCGCGCGTTCAGCACAAGAAAAGGCAGGAACGGAACGGTTACAAGGGCGACTGCCGCCAGCAGCAGAAGCAGCATCTTCAGATAATTGATCCACAGGGGAACGGAGATCTGTTCCTCCTCCGCTGTTTCCAGGCGGTACTCCTTTTCCGTGCCCGCTTCCAGGTCTCCCGGGATCAGCGACTGCGTATGCGTATGGCGGGTTTCGTTTTCCCCTTCTGGATCCTCCCGTACGGTTCCGCCCGCCGGCAGTACCAGCCGGCTGAGGGCATCCCGTACCTGTTCCGAAGCGGTTTCCGTGGCCGGATCCACTCCCGGGTACACCGCCGGGACCAGCAGGGATACGGCCAGGATCCCGGCCAGGATTACCGCCAGGCTTCTGCGCGTACAGGGCCGTCCGGCCATCCATACGGCAAACACCGAGAACAGCGCCACATTTGCCCAGGGCGGAAAAGCCAGCCCGAAATACATCTGGAAACCCATGCAGCCGGCCATGAGGCAGAACGCCAGGGACCGGCTGCCGGACAGGCAGAGGATACCCAGAATCAGGGATAGTGAAAGGGCCAGGCACAGCACGGCCGGCCAAACGGACTGCTCCGCCGGCACGGGGAAACGTTCATAGACATAGGCATTGACCTGTTCACTGGCGGCGAACAGGCGGTTGCACAGCGCTTCCGCGCTGTATCGGAGAGCCGGGATTGCCGTCAGGCACAGCAGCGAGAGAAGCAGCGCGGCCAGACACAACAGGAGCTCCCGTTTTTTCTTTTTTCCGGGATAAGATCCCGCCGCGGGAACGGAAACCTGCCCCGGCAATTCATCCGGAACCCGCTCTCTGCCGGTTTTCCTGACCAGCAGTTCATTCCGCTTGGCGGACAGCTTCCAGTGAATCCGGTTGACCGGGTCGCCCGGCTCATAAGCGCGTACGTCTCCGGCCTCCTCTTCATCGGGGTATGAGAAGGTCTTCACCGTTACGGGCCGCAGACGGCGGACTTCCGCCCGGTCCGGCGCAAAGAAGAGGCGCCGGAGGCGGGGAAACAAAAGAAACAGCAGGGAACAGCAAAGCAGGATCCTGGTCCCCGTGTTGTTTTCAAAGAAATACAGGCAGGCGGCCAGCACCAGCCAGATTCCGCAACCGATCCGCCGCCTGCTCATTTTTTCAGAAGACCGGACAGGCGGTGATGATCCGGGTTTTCAACTGTTCTGAGAAGATCGCGCAGAATGTCTTCCGCCCGCACGTCCGCTTCCTCCTTCAGCAGGATCCGATGGGCACAGACATCCGCGAATACGGCCTGTACATCCGTGCCGGTGACATAATCCCGGCCTTCCATCAATGCCTTTGCCTTTGCCATTCTGTCCAGGAACAGCGCGCCGCGGGGACTGATCCCGATCCGGACCATCGCATGGCTGCGGGAAGCCATGGTCAGGCGGGTGATATAATCCAGGATCGCATCCCTGGCCGTGATCCGCCGGACTTCCGCCTGCAGGGCGGCCAGCTGTTCCCTTGTAATCACACACCGTACCTGCTCCAGGGGATTCTTATCCTGGCGCTCCCGCAGCATGGTCATCTGCGCCTCATAGTCGGGATAGCCCAGGGAAAGCCGGATCATGAACCGGTCCATCTGCGCGTAGGGCAGAAACTGGGTACCTGCCGTCCCAACGCTGTTCTGCGTGGCAATGACCCAAAAGGGATCCGGCAAAGGATACGTCGTTCCGTCCACCGTGACCTGCCGTTCCTCCATCGCTTCCAGAAGGGCAGACTGGGTTTTGCTGGAAGCCCGGTTGATCTCATCTCCCAGCAGCAGGTTGGCATGATTCAGCGCGCCGGGGCGGTACCTGAAACTGCCGCTTGCCGGATCATACACGGAGAAGCCGGTCAGATCGGAAGGCAGGACATCCGGCGTGAACTGCACCCGCTGTGAAGCAAGGCCGACGGCCCGGCTGAGGGCGACAGCAAGCGTGGTTTTGCCCACGCCGGGCACATCATCCAGCAGCACATGGCCGTCCGCAAGCAGCGCGAGCAGGATCTTTTCAACGGGCTCCCGCTTTCCGGCAATGACTTTTTCAATTTCATTCAGTACCTGTTCCAGCTCCCGGCGCATGATTTCCTCCCGTATGCAGCTTACGGCCGGATCGTGATCCGCCCCTGGGCCCCGGCGTAGTCTTCCCCGATCCGGTTGTTCAGTTCACCTGTGATATACAGCCAGAGGACATCACGGACCACCGCGGTGGTGATGGTGCTCTTTTCGCCGGCTTCGGCCGCTTCCCTGAACAGATAGGAAGAATCCATGCCGTTGAAGTTCGCGTTGCTGGTGATGACGGCATAGGTGGCTTCGGGGTCGAAGGGCAGGCCGTTTACTTCGTCAACGGTGACGCGGCGGAGCGAAGCGGCTTTGAACCAGTGATCCCCGTATGCCTCGCCCCTGTCATATTCCACTCCGGTGTCCACCGTGTAGCTGAGGCCGGAAACTTGCATGAAAGCGGCGCAGGCGGCGGCGCTTTCCTCCGAATACGGCAGCCCCTGGGATGCGGCTTCCAGCACTTCCTGCAGCTGCGCTCCGGTCATATAGACCACAGCCACTTTATTGGGGTAGGGAAGCACTTCCGCCAGCTGCTCCGCTCCGAACTTTCCTTCCGGCACATCCGCGCGAAGATTGCCG
This sequence comes from Clostridia bacterium, assembly GCA_017541105.1. GTDB lineage: Bacteria > Bacillota > Clostridia > Christensenellales > Aristaeellaceae > Aristaeella. The sequence continues at coordinate 85,267 of JAFXZS010000008.1, read as the reverse complement.
CCGTTCCACAGCGCCACCACGTGATCCGCGTCGGCGTCGACCGCGGTGTTGCCGGCCGTGATATCGTCTTCTTCAAAATACCGGCTGATTTCACCGGAAACCGCGAACCAGCGCAGCGCGTCCGCCCACAGGTCGCCCAGGTTGGTCTCCCCTTTTCTGGCCGCGTCATCCGCTCCGTACAGAACAAAACCGCTGTAAGCCTCCAGCGCGTCATCCAGCTCAACCACGTTGCCATGCGCGTCCGTAAAGGTGGAAGCGGCCGCGATACCGAAGATGCCGAGGCACAGGCTCAGCGCCAGGAACAGACCGAGTGCTTTCTGATACTTTTTCATGGGGTATTCCTCCTTCATGATGTGCTCGGGCATTCCGTGTAAAAGAAAATGCCCGGAAGCCCTCTTGGGAAAGCTTTCGGCACCTTATGGCCACCGGTATTGAACGGGATGCTGCAGAGATCACCCGCTTGGGCGGGCACGGGCCGGCTTGTGCCGGCAAGGAGAAGGTATCACATCCCGCGTCCGTTGTCAATTTATGATTTGAAGCCGGATCCACGGGGCGATCCGGAGCGCCGGCTTTTATTGTTCCGGGAAATCTGCTATAATCGGCAGGACAGGGCGGGGAACAGAAGCTTTTCGCAGGAGGGGGTGACTGCCGTGGCAGCTCCGGATTTTCTGAAATTGCTTGACGGGCCGGAATACGCTTTTCTTCGTGAAAACGATCATCTCGGAAAAAGGATCATGCTGCTGGGCCTGTCGGGAAGCTACGGATACGGTACCAACCGGGAAGGCAGCGACGTGGATTTCAGAGGCGTTGCCATGCAGAAGCCTTCCGATCTCCTGGGACTGACGGAATTTGAACAGTACACGGACACGGGGACCGATACGGTGGTCTTCGGTTTTAACAAGCTGGTAAAGCTGCTGCTGGAATGCAATCCCAACAGCTGTGAAATGATGGGCCTGCCGCGGGACAAATACCTGATCCTTTCCCCGGCGGGAGAGGAATTGCTTGATAACCGGTCGCTGTTCCTGTCCAAGCGCGCAATCAAAGCCTTCGGAGGATATGCCGGCGCGCAGCTCCGCCGCCTGCAGAACGCCATTGCCCGGGACGCGCTGCCGCAGGCGGAACGGGAAAAACATATCCTGACTTCCGTGCGGAATGCCCTGGAGGATTTCAACCAGCGAAACCCGCGGTCCGGTGCCGGCACATTCCGGCTGTATATTGATCAGGCTGTGACACCGGAAATGGAGACGGAAATCTTTATGGACGCGAATTATCAGCATCTGCCGCTGCGCGACTGCAACAGCATGCTGGATACATTGCGCGGGGTTGTCCGTGATTACGATAAAATCGGGCACCGGAATCACAAAAAGGATGAGAACCATCTGAACAAGCATGCCATGCATCTGATCCGCCTGCTGATGACAGGCATCGATATCCTGGAGAAACACGAAATCATTACCTGCAGGCAGGAGGACCTGCCGCTGCTGATGAAAATCCGGAACGGCGGTTTTCTGGCAGAGGACGGGACGCTGCTGCCCGAGTTCAATGAAATCCTGGAACATTATGAACATCATTTCCAGGAAGCGGCGCGGAAAACCACCCTGCCCGACCATCCGGACATGGAGAAAACCGGCGCTTTTGTGGAAAGGATCAACCGCCGCACGGTGGCGGAGGCGGACGGAGTCCCCGGATGACCTGCCGCCCCGGATGATTCCGAACCGGAGGAAGCATAACCGATGTACAGGTATTTTCTTTTTGATCTCGACCAGACCTTGCTGGATTTTCACGCGTCCGAATACAAGGCCCTCGGAATCGTGCTGAAAGCCAACGGCCTTTCGTACTCAGATGAGATCTATCAGGATTTCAAAGCCTGCAACAAAGCCCTCTGGCTGGAGTTTGAAAAAGGAACCATTTCAAGGGAAGAACTCTTTACAAGGAGGTTTCAGGAGGTTTTCAGGCGGTGCGGAGGAGACACGGCGAAGCTTGATCCGCTGAAAATTAACGAAGATTTCATCAGGACCATGTCGGTCAACGGCGTGCTGATGGACGGCGCGCTGGAATGCGTGAAGAAGATCAGGAACGGGATCGCGGATTCAAGGATCTTCATCATCACCAACGGCGTCACCATGAATGCCAGGGGCAGGATTGCGTCCACGGGGCTTGACCGGTATATCGACGGCCTGTTCGTCAGCGAGGATCTGGGTGTTGCGAAGCCTTCCAAAGCATATTTCGATCTCTGCCTGAAACAGATCGGAGCACCCGGGGAATCCTGCATTGTGATCGGGGATTCGCTCACCTCGGATATGTTGGGCGCAAAAAACGCCTCCCTGTGTTCGGTGTGGTTCATGCCGGAGGGAGACACGGAAAGCGCCATAAAAACGTACGGGATTGATTACTGCGCGTCCTCCTTCGATGAGCTTTATGAGATCCTCGGAAGGTGGGCAGAAGCCCGGGGCGGCCGCTGAATCCGGCGGCGGATACAGCGGGCACGGCAGAATCCGGCAGAACGGGGGAGGAGAGTTCCATGCGCAAAAAGATGGGGTGGACCGCAAAAGGTATCGTCGGATGGACCCTGCTGCCGATCGGGCTGATTTTTGTTCCGATCGCGCTGGTGTTCTGGCAGTCCGGCGCGATCCCGTGGGAACACCCGGATGACCCGATCGTGTTTCTGGCAACCTTCGGCGGGCTCGGCGGCATGTTCCTGCTGCTGGGGCTGATCCTTCTGGGGGCGGATATCCGCCGGAGATACCTGCTGCGGAGGGCCTATTACGGCGGATACTGCGTGAACGCGGAAATCATCGGAATCACCGAACAGCGGAACGTGAATCTGTCCAATGGCCATCCCCGTGTTGTGGAATGCGCGTATACGGACGATTCCGGTGTCGTCCACGTTTACCGCAGCAGATATCTGTTTACCGATGTGACGAAAATGCTCCAATCCGCAACGGTGCCGGTTTACATTGACCGGGATCATGGCAAAGTCGGCTTTGTGGATATCGACGCCGTTTTGCCGGAGATCCGGATTCATTCGTAGACAGCACAAAGCAAACAGGGATTCGGGGAGGGAAGAGGATGCAGTATCGAAAAGACAGATCCGGACGGGAGCTGTCCGTCCTGGGTTTCGGATGCATGCGTTTCACAAGGAAGGGAAACGCGATTGACCTGGATAAGGCGGAGGAAGAGATCATGGCGGCGTTCCGGGCCGGCGTGAATTATTTTGATACCGCTTACATCTATCCCGGCAGCGAAGCGGCGCTGGGAACGATCCTGGAACGCAACGGCATCCGGGATCAGGTGAACATTGCCACCAAACTGCCGCAGTATATGGCCGGCAGCCTCGCGGGCGCCGAGAAATACTTCCGGGAAGAGCTCCAGCGCCTCCGGACGGATACAATCGATTATTATCTGATGCACATGCTGACGGACGTGGCCCAGTGGGAACGGCTCAAGCAAATGGGCATCCGGGACTGGATCCGGGAGAAGAAAGCATCCGGCGCAATCCGGAACATCGGGTTTTCCTATCACGGAAACACGGAAAACTTCCTGAAGATCCTTCAGGATTATGACTGGGATTTCTGCCAGATTCAGTACAACTATCTGGATGAAACCACCCAGGCCGGCGTGGCCGGCCTCAAGGCGGCAGCCGCGAAAGGCATCCCTGTCATCATCATGGAACCGCTCCGGGGCGGGAAGCTGGTAAACCTGCTGCCCGCGGAGGCCAGGAAAGCCATCGCGGAGAATGAACGGGAATGGTCTCCCGCCGCCTGGGCATTCCGGTGGCTTTATCATCAGCCGGAAGTGACCGTTGTTCTTTCCGGAATGAATTCCCTGGACATGGTCAGGGAAAACGTGGAAACCGCGAGCGCGGCACGCCCGGGAGATCTGACGGAAAAAGACCTGGCATTGCTGGAACGGGTGAAGGAGCTGATCCGCGCGCGGGAAAAAGTCGGATGCACCGGATGCCGCTATTGCATGCCGTGCCCCGGAGGAGTGGATATCCCGGGCATCTTTCGCTGCTATAACGCCATGTATACGGAAGGGAAGGCAGACGGACGCTTTCAGTTTGCTCAGACGGTGGGCCTGACGCGGCAGCCTGCGTTCGCGACCCGGTGTTTGGGCTGCGGAAAATGTGAAAAGCACTGCCCGCAGGGAATTCCGATCCGGGAAAAGCTGAAGGAAGCGGACAAAGCGCTCCGCCCGCTTCCCTACAGGATCGGCATTCAGGTCGTCCGGGCTTTCATGCTGCGGAAGAGCCGGAATACCGGCTCCGCGGCGGCTTCTTCCCGGACTGCCGAAAGCGGAGACGGCGGCCGCGGGAAACCGTGAGGAGAAAGCGCGCCGGCGCATCTGCCGCCGGTACGGGACCTGCCGATTTGCAAAAGCGCGAAAGGGAGTATATGATGTCACTGTCTTCCAAAGCCGGTCCGGCTTTGCTGAAGGCGGAAAGGAGCGCTTATGCTGAAGGAGCTGCTGTATCAGGCGGTGGACTGGACGGCCATGGTTCATGACAGGATCACCCGGCTGAATGATCAGTTTGAAGGGACGCTTTCTGATAAACAACTGCATTTTCTGGTGATCGGGATTCTGGGGATGCTGCTGGTTTTTCTCATCCATCCGCTGTTCCGCCACCTGGCCCGGACAAATCATGTGATGGTTATTACATGGATTTATGTTTTTACGCTGATTCTGGTGATCACCTTTTCGGTCGAGATCGGCCAGCGGATTACGAAAAAAGGGGATATGGAATTTGCGGATATTGTGTTTGGAATCGGCGGATTCATCGCCATGTTTGCGGTTTTCGCGGTGATCCGCGCCGCGGTCCTCGGAATCACGAAGCTGATCCGCCGGCGGAAGATTGAACCAACAAAATAAAAATAGTTTTCATTTTCGTATTGACAAATGCAAAAAACATGCTAAAATGAATTTGGTTTTCAAAATCAAATTCATTTGAAAACCGACCGTGCGAAGCCTGTGCCGCGGGCCGGGCGGAGCACGGAAGCCGCTGAGGCCTGCGGAGAAAGGAGGGATGGACAATGAACAGATCGAAACGTGTCCTTGCGCTGATCGCATGTATCGGCATGGTTCTTGTCCTGTTCACTTCTTTCGTTTACATCGTACACGAGGCAGATCATGCCTGCGTCGGAAGGCACTGCGAAGTCTGCAGGCATATCGAGGAGGTCCGGGCATTGCTGCACAGCTTTGGGCTGCTTGTCCTGACGGTTCTTCTCGTGCGTGCCGCGCTGACGCTCCGCCGCGCGCTCTGCGCGCCGGACGGGCTTCGCGTGAGCCTCCGGTGTACGCTGGTAAGCTGGAAAGTCCGACTCAATAATTGATCTCGAGGGAACCCGCACACGGTATCTTCAGGATCCTGTGCCCTGCTTTTATCCCAAAATACAGATTCAATTATTGAGATTCGGAGGAAAACCATCATGAAAAAGTTTATAGCTGTTCTTGCCGTGATCGGCATGCTTCTGAGCTGCGTGACGGCGCCCGCCGCCCTGGCTGAAAAGAAAATCAGTGTAGTAACCACAATCTTTCCCATTTATGACTGGGTACGTGAAGTGGCCGGTGACCAGCTGGCCGGGATGGATCTGGCCATGCTGCTGGACAACGGGGTGGATCTGCACAGCTACCAGCCCACCGCGCAGGATATCCTGAAGATCGCAAACAGTGATCTGTTTATCTATGTGGGCGGAGAAAGCGACGAATGGGTGGACGACGTGCTGGCCGCCGCGCCCGATTCCGGTGTCCGGGTCATCAACCTGGTGGAAGCGATGGGCGAAGACATCAAAATGGAAGAAGAAGTAGAAGGCATGCAGCATACGCATGACCATGAACACAGCCACGGAAAGAAAGAGGTTACCGAGGACCGTTCCATTGACAATTACCAGGGAAGCTGGAAGTCGGTATATCCTTATATGTCGGATCCCATTTTCAAATCCGCCGCTCCGTTCATGGCGGAAGCCGAAGACATGGGAATTGAGGAAGCATGGGATTTCTTCCTCAAAGGCAATGAGACGACGGTCCGGTATATCAACATCCAGGGCGACACCATTGAATTCATCGACGAGAGCGGGGAAACCTGCAAGGCTGCCTATGCCTATGACGGATGGTATTCCGACTGCTGGGGCGAAACCAGCATCCGCTATCAGTTCAGGAAGGTTTCCGGCGACGAAGCCGCTCCCGGATATGTGCAGTTTGACGATCATCTGAATTACGATACCAAGGCCGAGCATTTCCATGTCTATTGCGGCGAGGACGCCAAGGCAATGCTGGAGATCGCCGACAACTGGCCGACCTACTATTCCGCCGCGATTGACAACGCGGACGATATGCTGAGCGAATTCATGGAGCATTACGTGGATCCCCACGAAGTGGAAGAGCTGGATGCCCATGAAATGGAAGTCAGCGCTTTTGAGGATGACGAGGTAAAGAACCGTCCGCTTCTCTGCTGGAATGGCACCTGGCAGTCCGCTTATCCCTATGTGCTGGACGGCTCTCTGGATGAAGGCTTCGCGAAAAAGGCGGAATTCGGAGAAAAGACCGCCGAGGAATACAAGGAGTATTACGCTGCCGGCTATCAGACCGACATTGCGGCCATCACCGTCAACGCGGATGACAGCACCATCGAGTTTACCGATATCAACGGCAATACCTGCAAGAGCAAGTATATCTATCTGGGGTATTATCTCCAGAGCTGGTCCTCAGGCAGCAGGGCCGCAATGTACCGCTTCAAGGCGCTGGATCCGGACAGCGGCGTGCCGGTTTACATCGAGTTCAACGATCATCTGATCGAGCCCTGCATGGCGGAGCACTTCCATATCCGCACCAGCAATACGGGTTTTGACGATATCGAGGATCCGGAACACAGATGGCCGACCTTCTTCCCGGCATCCCTGGACGCCCGGGGCGTACTGGATGCTTTCACCGGCCATGGCTCCAACCATGAGCATCATCATGAGGAGGAGAAAGAAGCCGACGAACATGTCTGGCTGAGCCTGCGCAATGCTGAAAAGCTGGTGAAAATCATCGCGGAAGCCATGGCCGGGATCGACGATGCCCATGCGGACCTTTATACCGTCAATGCCGCGGCTTACATTGAGAAGCTGGCCGCGCTGGATGAGGAATACACCAAGGCCGTGGAGGCTTCTCCTGTCCGGACGGTCCTGTTCGGCGACCGGTTCCCCTTCCGCTATCTGACGGATGATTACGGGCTGAACTATTATGCCGCCTTCTCCGGATGCTCCGCAGAGAGCGAGGCCAGTTTTGCGACCATTGCGTTCCTGGCACAGAAGGTCGATGAACTGGATCTGCCCGCTGTCCTGACCATCGAAGGCGCCAATCACAAAATCGCCGAGACGGTGGCTGAAACTTCCGGGCATCAGAACCTGAAGATTCTGACCCTGGATTCCCTGCAGCGCATCACGGCGCAGGATGTGGCCCTGGGACGGACCTATCTGGGCGTGATGGAAGCCAACCTTGAAGTACTGAAGGACGCGCTGGCCAGATAAGCAATCTTTTCCAATGAACAGGTGCAGAGGGGATTTCCCCCTGCGCCTTTTTCCGTGTGTTTCAAAGGCGGCGGCCTTTCCGCTGTATTGACAAAAGGCGGCAGGTTCCTTAAAATGAAAAGGATTTCCGAATTGGAGGGATCCGGATGGCTTCAAGAAACATCTATCACACGAAACAGCAGGAGGAACTGCTGAAGTATCTGCGTTCGAAACCCGGGGAACACCATACGGTGGCGCAGATCCGGGATCATTTTTCCCGGGGGGACCAGACCATCGGCACGACGACGATCTACCGTCAGCTGGAGCGTTTCGTGGCGGAAGGCACCGTGCGGAAATACCTTCTGGAAACCGGTGACAGCGCCTGCTACGAATATGTGGAACAGAACCATGACTGCACCTCGCATTTCCACTGCAAATGCGAAAAATGCGGCAGGCTGATCCATATGGACTGTGACGAGCTGCAGGAGATCCGGACGCATCTGCTGAAGGACCACGGCTTTTCCTGGGATGCCGGGAGAACGGTTTTTTACGGCATCTGTGACCGCTGCCAGCCGGATTGATCCGGTCTGCTGCTACGGAGGCAGAACGCATGGCAAAGTACAGTGAATATGTTTTCGGGGACATGCTGGCGACCTGGTGGCTGGATGAAAAACAGCACATGGGCATGACCCTGATTCCCGCGGAGCTTTCGGCACTCCGCAGGCGGGAAGAAACCGCCCCGGAGAGCCTGGTGCAGCTGCATGCCAGGGGGGATCGGCTGCCCAACGGCTACGGAAACGGCATGACCCTGGCGACCACGCCGGCCACGGATCGCCTTCGCTTTGTCCGCCAGCGCCGGGAAGGGAATACCGTCGTGACGGAGCTGTCGGATGAGACAGGCCGGACGGTTTTTCATACGCTGCGCTGGGAGGAAGGCACGGAAGCCCTGCGCGTTTCCGTCCGTTTTGAGAACCGGACGGAACAGCCCCTGACGCTGGACCTGCTTTCCAGCGTCAACATCGGCGGTATCACCCCTTTCACGGAGGGGGACGCGGCCGGAACGCTCCGCCTGCACCGGATTGCCAGCGCCTGGAGCGCGGAAGGCCGGCTGAAAACGGAAAGCGCGGAGGAGGCGATGCTGGAACGCTCCTGGACCGGGCATGCCCTCCGGATCGTGAAGTTCGGCCAGGTGGGCTCCATGCCGGTGCGCGGCTGGTTTCCTTTTGCCGCCCTGGAGGATACGGCGAACGACGTGACGTGGGCGATGCAGCTGGCCTGCCCGTCCTCCTGGCAGATGGAAATCCGCCGCAAGGATGACAGGCTGAGCATGATGGCTTCGCTGGCGGACGAGGATTTCGGCCATTGGGCGAAAACCCTCGCGCCGGGCGAAAGCTTTGAGACTCCGGAAGCCTACCTCACCGCCGGCCGCGGCGGGATCGACCGGGTGAGCCAGCGGCTGCTGACCCTGCACCGGCGAAACCTGTACCGGCCGGACGCGGAACTGCCGGTCCTCTTCAATGAATACTGCACCACCTGGGGGGATCCGTCCCATGCGAACCTGCAGCGGATCGCGGAGAGCCTGCAGGGGCACGGGGTGGATTTCCTGGTGATCGACGCGGGCTGGTACCGCGGGGAGGACGGCAGCTGGTCGGACTGCGGCGGGGACTGGATCCCGGAAGAAAAACATATGTTTCCGCAGGGCCTGAAGGCTACGGCGGACATGATCCGCGCGCATGGAATGATTCCCGGACTGTGGTTTGAACCGGAGACCTGCGCGCGCGGCGCGGAGGTGTTCCGCAGGGAGGACCTGCTGCTGACCCGGCGCGGCACCGTCATCGATACGGACAACCGCCGCTTTCTGGACATGAGAAAAGACGCGGTGCACGCGTACCTGGAGGAGCGCGTGACCGGCCTGCTGAAGAGATGCGGTTTCGGTTATATCAAGATTGACTATAATGACACCATCGGCACAGGCTGCGATGATCCCGACAGCCCCGGCGAAGGCCTCCGCCGGAACATGCAGGGAACCCTGCGCTTTTTCCGGCATCTGCGGGAAGCAATCCCAGATCTGTGGATCGAAAACTGCGCCTCAGGCGGACACCGGCTGGAGCCGTCCATGATGGCCGCGGCGGACATGGCTTCCTTCTCTGATGCCCATGAATGCGCGGAAATCCCGATCATCGCGGCACAGCTGCACCGGGTGATCCTGCCGGCCCAGTCCCAGATCTGGGCAACCCTGCGGGCTTCGGACAGCCTGCGGCGCATCAATTATTCCCTGGTCAACACTTTCCTGGGGGTCATGTGCCTTTCCGGCGATCTTCCCGATCTGTCCGCGGAACAATGGGCAAAGGTGGACGAGGGGATCGCCTTCTTCCGCGCGGCACGGCGGATCATCCGGGACGGCGTTTCCGTTTTCCACGGTACCGTTTCCGCAAGCTGGCGCCATTCGGAGGGATGGCAGGCGGTCTGCCGCACGGCCGGGGAGGAAACGCTGACGGTTCTCCATACCTTCGGCGGAACGTTCCCGGGCAGGGTTTCCCTGCCGGTACGGGGCAGCAGGATCCGCCGGGTCATGTGCAGCGAGAACAACGCGGTAAGCCTTGCGGACGGCATGCTGACCGCGGAGCTGAAGGCCCCCTTTGAGGCGATTGCCGTGCTGACCGCATAGGCCCGCCCGGCATTTTATTCCGGCGGAAGCCTCTTTATTCCTCCGGCTCTTCCGCAGGGATGTCCCCGGAGGACGCGCACAGTTCTTCCGTCACGGCGAGAGCGGCATCCAGATGTTCATACGGAACATAGAACCTGCTTCGCTCCAGCATGGGGCCCACCTTGATGGCCATTCCCGCCCCCATGACATCCTTCTTCAGGCAGGGGATCCTGTTCTGCTTCAGGAGATCCTCAAGGATTCCGGAAAATACATAATTCTGTTCGGTCAGGAAACACGGATCATGCGGTTCGGGCTGCCTGACCTTTTTGCTTTTGCAGAAAGGGCAGCGGTCTTCTTCAATGATGCGGCAGCATTTTTCACAGTACATTCTTTCGTCCCCCTTTTACAAAACGGTATGGGATGCAGCGGAGGAATCCAGCGGTTCCTGCTATGATTATAGGACCGGCGCGCCGGAAATTATACGGCGGATCCGGAAAAATAGGGACGGAGAATCCGCCGGATCAGCAAAATACCTGAACTTGCCCATATGTTTCCCTCCGTTTTTATCCTGGGTTTTTCCTGTGCATCCAGTATATCATAGATCAGGGCAATATGATATTGCAATCAGGAGGGTTTTGGCGGAAACCGCGCGTTTACACCCTTCATCCGAAAAAAACTCTTGACAAAAGCATGCCGGATCCGGTATGATGCACATCCACACGCTTGCAGGATGAAGAGTCTGTAAGCCTCTGCGAATCAGAAAGACGGCAGAGGCTTTTGTTGCTGCGCCGCGGAAAGGAATCGAGATGGAATCAGTCAGATTGCCCGAACACCCGAACGCCCGGGAAGAATTCCTTCATCTCCAGCAGACTCGCGACACCATTGACCGGGAGATCCGGGAGGTGGAAGCGCTGACCGGCGCGAAGGCCGGCGAAACCATGGATGTGCAGATGAAGGAGGACCCGGATCAGCAGGAAGAAGTTACCATGCAGCTGTTTCAGGCACAGCTGGACCGGCTGCGGCAGCTGAGCATGGCCTCCAGCCAGGCCTACTTTGCCCGGCTGGATTTTATTCCTTCCGGCGGATCTCCGGAAACCTGGTATCTGGGACGCTGGGGCGTCCTGAATCCAGCTACGCTGGACCCCGTTGTGGTGGACTGGCGTTCGCCCGTCGCAAACCTGTACTACTCCGGTCAGATCGGCCCTATGGATTATGAGGCGCCGGACGGACGCGTGGAGGGGGAACTGACCCTGAAGCGCATGCTGACAGTCCGGGAACGGCAGCTGCTCAACCTGTTTGACAGCGGAATCGTATCCCAGGAAGCATATCTGCAGGAAGTGCTGGGCAGTATCTCTTCCGACCGGCTGCGGGAGATTGTCACGACCATCCAGGCAGAACAGAATATTGTGATCCGCCATCCCCTGAACGCCCATCTGCTGGTGCAGGGGGCAGCCGGCAGCGGGAAGACCACCATTGCGCTGCACCGGATCGCCTATCTGCTGTATGCCTTTCAGAAGATTCTGAAGCCGGAGAACATGATGATTCTGGCGCCGAACCCGCTGTTCCTTTCCTATATTTCCCAGGTGCTTCCCGACCTGGGGGTGGAACGGGTTGTTCAGACGACCTTCGAAGGCTGGTGCCGGGAGGCGATGGGAAACCATATGCCGAAGATCCGGCGGGAAAGCAGGCTGGAAAAAAACCTGTCCCTGCCGGAGGAGGAGCGCCGGAAAGCGGGCATCCGGGTCCGGGCGAAAGGCTCGCTGGATATGATGGAAAAGCTTGCGCGCTATCTGGACCGGCTGCAGCTGGATGCTCTGCCGGCGGCCGGTTTCCGGATGGCGGGCGTCCTCCTGATGGACCGGGCGGAACTGGAACAGATTTTCACACGCGATCTTCGGCATTTTCCCCTGGAGCAGCGCATCAGCGAACTGAAAAAGATCGTCCGCAAAAGAGTCCAGTCCGCGGTCTCCGGGCTGAAGGAACAATATGCCGCAATGACCGAGCAGCTGACCGCCCGGATCCGGTCCGCCGCCCCCGACAGCCCGAAACGGCAGCAGAAGATCCGGGAGATCTACGACGCCCGGGATCAGCGATACCGGGAAATCGATACCCGGGCGGAAGAGTATCTCAGCCGGTACAGGGAAAAGTTCCGGCTGCCGGACCTGATGGGGGTTTACCGGACTTTCCTGCAGGAATGCGCGGCCGGCCCGGAAGAGCAGGCGGAAATGCTGCCGGAGGACAGCCTTCCGGGGCTGGAGGATCTGCCGATGCTGGCCATGATCTGCAAGGCGGTCCGCGGGCTGAAATCAAAGCAGATGAAACATATCGTCATTGACGAATGCCAGGATTTTTCTCCTTTTCAGATCGAACTGCTGAGGCAGACCCATCCGGCGGCAACTTTCACGCTGGTCGGGGACCTGTACCAGGGGATCCGGTCGGATGAGGGAATCCAAAGCTGGGAAGAGTGGAAAGGGCCGGTTTTCCACCATCAGGCAGCGCTGAAACAGCTGACCGTCAGTTACCGAAATACCGTCGAAATCATGGAGCTGGCGCAGCGTGTTTCCGGAAGATATCCCATTCCGGGCGTATCGGAAACGCGGCCTGTGCTCCGGCGCGGCGAGCCTCCGGAAATCATCCGGGCAGGGAATGAGAAAGAACGCCTGGCCATGATCCGGGACCAGGTGCGGGCCTGGCAGCGGGAGGGTTTCCACAGCATCGCCCTGATCGAAAAAACGGAAGCGCAGGCCCGGAAGCTTTTCCGGGCTGTCGGGAAGGAACTGAACGCGCACCTGCTTTCGGAAACGGAATCCGATTACCGGGGCGGGGTCCTGATCGTTCCGGCCTGTATTGTCAAAGGCATGGAGTTTGACTGCGTCGGAATCTGCGACGCTTCCGCGGAAAACTTCCCGGACAGCGAATTTCTCTGCCGGGTTCTCTATGTGATGATGACACGGCCGCTCCACCGCCTGCGCATCTGGCACAGGGGCGACCGCACGCCGCTGCTGCCGGAAAGCTGAATCCGCACAGGCAGATCCGGACGGTGAACGGGCCTTGCACGGCCGGCTTCCCGGTTTTCCTGCTCCCCGGATACTGGCCCACGGCGGTCCTCGCGCTGAACGATATGGTGGCCACGGGCTGCATGGCATCCGCGCGCAGGCACGGGATGTTGCTGCCGGAGGATCTGTCGGTGATCGGGTGCGACAATCTGTTCTGCGCTCCGTATACGGTCCCGGCGCTGACCAGCTTTGATATGCATCAGCAGGAGCTGGGAAGGCAGGCAGTGGAGCTGCTGCTCAGCGGTGAAAACCGGAAGGAAGCCGTGCAATGGGAGCTGGTGGAGCGGGACTCCTGCGCCCGGGTGAAAGAAAACTGAACGGAGGAAGAAACATGGAAAGGTTTGCGTGGAAGGGACGGATCAGGGAAGGAATGCAGGCGGAATACAAGCGCCGGCATGATGAAATCTGGCCGGAGATGCTGGAATTGCTGAAGGCAGCCGGCATCCGGAATTACAGCATCTGGAGCGACGGCCGGGACGTGTTTGGATACTATGAATGCTCGAAGGGCATTGAATTCGCGGAAAAAACACAAGCGGGCAGTCTGGTGGTGGACCGGTGGAACGACTATATGCAGGATGTGCTGGATCTGGAAATGGATCCGGAAACCGGCGCACAGCCCAAACTGAGCCGCATGTTCCTGATGGAATAAAGCTGCAGGGCAAGCGGCACGGACAGCGCCGGAAGATTCCCCGGGGCGGAGGAGGACCCGCCGGTCAGCCGCCTTCCTCCGGACACCGGAAACCGCAGCCGTTGAACGCGGCCAGGCGCTGTACGGCCCCGTCGATCATGCCGGAAAGCTTCCCGGTCCGGCGGATTCCGGGCTCAAACCAGATATTGCCAACGGTCAGGAGCTTTGCTTTCCTGTCCACTTTCGGTTCAATCCTTCCGGCGAAACGGTCCCCGTACAAGATGGGCAGCACATAATAGCCGTATTGCCGCTTGGCAGCCGGAGTATAGATTTCCCAGGAATACCGGAATCCCCAGAGGGCTTCGATCAGCTTCCGGTCCCACAGCATCGGGTCGAGGGGGGCCAGGAATTCCAGCCGGGCCTTCCGGGCAGCCTGGCCGGTCCTCACGGATTCCATCATCGGCAGATCCACGCTCAGCAGGTACAGCGGGAAGCGCATCTGTTCCACCTGAACGGCAGTAATGATGCCGTTTTTTTCAAGCCGGTGAAAGGAAGCCTCCCGCTGCTCCGAATCCATCCGGATCCCCAGCCAGGCATCCGAACGCCGGTTCCACAGCATTCCGACGGCGCCGATCCTCCGCCGGACCCGCCAGTCGAGGAAATCCTCCTCGCCGGGACATGGATCCGGCGTATTCAGCAGGTCCGGAGGCAGGTACTTTTCCGCCAGATCATAATATTTCCGGGAACCGCTTTTATGGTGGATCAAAAGGACGCCGTCCGTGTAAAGCTGCTCCAGCACGGACCTCGCAGCCTGTGATTCCTTATGCCAGTGCCCGCTCCAGTGCATGGAGGAATGCCAGAAGATCGTTCCTTCAATCGGCAGCGTATCGCTGCTGACAGGCCCGTTCTCCCGGATATAGTCCACAGCCCGGGCTTCCAGCTCCGGAATCCCGGGAAAGCGCTTCCCATGTTCCACGCTTTTCTGCCGGTAGCCGGAGAAGTACGGCCAGTCCTCCCGGGGCCAGATGGAAAGCTCCTTGTCCGAATAATCCACCAGCAGGCGGTCTTTGTAAAGCAATTCCTCCAGCATCTGCTTCCGGAACCCCTTGACGCGGGACTGCAGCGTCAGCTCTGCGTTTTTGCCGCAGACATCCACGGGGTCATACTGAATACAGCCGGCCTGGCGGACATACTGCAGCGCGCCGTCCCGGCCGGAAAAACGATGAGATCCCAGCAGCCCCTGCTTCAGCAGCATGAACTGCCTTGCCTGATTCAGCGTGATCGTCAGCATCGGATGATACTCCATGAACGGTTTGTTCGGCGGAAGGGAGGAACGGTATCGGGCATGCGCATCCCGGCCGTTCGGCGGAAACCGGATTTCAAGGCCGGCTGTCAGCTGTGCCGCGCGGATGCTCCCGCTCCGGATCCTTTCTGATCCGGGCAATATAGGGATTGGTGAACTGCTCTTCTCCGGAGACCTCCCGGATCACTTCGATCCCTTCGGGGAAAACCACTTCATCCGCGGCGTTGTAAAGCTCAATGTCCATCAGTGCCTGGTCGTCCCACTGGGGATAGATGTCAATGTTGCAGTACAGCCCGTTCTCGCTGAGGCAGTAGCGTTCCTTGCGGATCGGCCGGTAATCCGGATCCGCCTGCATCAGCAGATCCAGATACTCATGATGGGTCAGGCGCTCTTCCATTTCAATGCGCTTCATGCCTTCAATATTGCGCTTACGGGTCTTGAAATACACATAATTCCCGTCGCGGCCCCTCTGGCGGATCCGGATCATTTCCCCCGGGACCTCGCTTTTCAGATAAGCCTGCATGATTTCCACCCGCTGGCAGTTCGGCCGCTGCTCGAGCATGCGCAGATCCGGATAGGCGATCAGGTATTTCCGCTTGGTTGCCAGCGGCTTCGGTTCGCCCAGGAATGCGGAAACCTCCCGGATCAGGGTCAGCATTTTCTCCTCAAAATCATACCGGTTGTCAATAATCCGGAGATGGGGATGCCCCGTCCAGGCGGCAATCAGGGCGTCGTCTGCCCGGACGGCTTCCTCCGGCGTTTCATAGCGGGCGGTGTTGTTCGCCAGCGTATAGAATTCCTCCGCGCCCTTGGCTGCCGTGACCAGGTGAAAGACCGCGTCATAATGGTCCCGGAGCTCCACCTCGTTGGTGTTCAGCTTCCCGAGCACATAACGGAACTCCTCCTCCGTCATGTACGCGCGGTTGTCCAGCGCGCCGCGGTCACAGACCACCAGCACCTTCTCCGCCTCAAAGGTGCGGGCGATCTCGGTGAAGACCTCTTCCTTGGCCAGCATCAACTGGGTCACCCGGTACTGGTATTCCCGGTTGTTCCGCGTCAGTTTCCACGGCGCGCCGCCGCTGCTCAGCTGGGTGGCGGTCTCATCCACAAACAGCACCAGGTAGCCCTTTTTGGTAAACGCGTTCTGGATCCAGCTCATGGCGGTCGTCTTTCCGGCACAGGGCCCGCCGGTGATCACGATTCGGGTAATGGCCTGCCTGCGCGGTGTCTCTGTCATTTCCGGTCCCTCCGTAGGATGCTCCGGGCGCCGGCAAAACCGGCTGGCCCCGGGCAGATCCGTTTTTCCTGTTTTCCCGCAGCCTTCGGCTGTTTACGGGGAAGGAGCATGCTCCCCATTCCTTACAACATATTATATTTCATTCCGCCTGGGAACGCAACAAAGACGCGCGGGACGGCGGAAGGGAAGCAAATCGCGCAGGCAGGGGAACCCCTTGACGCAGGGGATGATTCATAGTATACTCGCATCAATCTGACAGGAAAGGGGGCTCTTCGAATGCGGACAGCGATGAGAGAAGAACGGCAGGCAGTGGCCGTGATCACTGCAGATCATATCCGCACTGGCTTTGTGTCCGATCATCCGAAGAGCAGACCGGAATAGTTCCGGTATGGTTTTGGTTTGACGGCCGCTTATCCATGACGGATAAGCGGTTTTTATGTGTCTCAAAGCAGGCGGATCAGGGAGGCGGACAATCAGGTGACGCACAACGACGTATTTGAAAACAGACCGGACGAACAACACACAGGGAAAGAAAAACAATCCGGCGAAAAGCCGGAACAGGAGGGCTCTATGGGAATACTTGGATGGATTGATACGGAAGAATACTCTTTTGACTGCATGCTGCGCATGGAAAGGTTCCAGATCAGGCTGATGCTGGAAAACCCGGATCCCGAAACCGGAAACGCCATGGCCGTCGCGCTGAAAGCGAATCCGAAGGTGATGCGGCTGTTTGAGCGGAAATGCCCGGAAAAAGCGGGAAAGCTGAAGGAACTGCTTGCGCAGGCGCCGGAAAACCCCTCGCCGGAGCAGATCCGCACGGCGGAGAACCGGGTGCTCGGAGCCTTTGAGGATTTTGTGATCTACACAACCCCGGAGGCCATGGCGGAGAAATGCGATTTCATTTACGGCTGGAACAGGGAGCGCCTGTTCGAGCTGTGCGAACTGGACGGAAAAACGGTGCTGGACGTGGGCAGCGGAACGGGCAGGCTGGCGTTTACCGCCGCGGAACGGGCAGCCTTTGTCGTGGCCAGTGAGCCGGTGGACGCCCTGCGGGAATTTATACGGGACGAGATCGCCCGGCGGGAGATCCGCAATATGCGAGTGTGCGACGGGCTCTGCGACAGCTTGCCTTTCCCGGACAATACTTTTGATGTGGTAATGAGCGGGCATGTGGTGGGCGACCGCTTCCGGGAGGAAGTGGATGAACTGGCCCGGATCACGAAGCCCGGCGGATGGCTGCTGGATGTGCCCGGCGACCAGCATCACAGGACCGGCCGCAACGAACAGCTGCTGGCGGACGGCTGGGAGGAACTGGCTTATCCCGGCACCTTCGGGGAAACGACGTACCGCTACCGGAAACAGGTGAGGAAATGAGAGAGGGGGAAAGGACCGATTGAATCAGCCATATCGTGTGATCCTGGTCCACAGGGACCGGTATCTTGTCCGGAAGGAAGAGCAGGAACGATTCTGCATCCTGGCCGGCAACCTGCGCTACAGGGACGAATATCCCGTGGTCGGCGATGAGGTGGAAATCACGGAGAACCCATACGGCGACAGCCTGATCCAGGCGATCCTGCCGCGCAGGACGGTATTCTGCCGGCCGGACCGCGGCGGCCACGCGGACGGATTTGTCAAAACCCTGCAGGTTCAGCCGCTGATTGCCAATATGGATTATGTATTTATTATCACATCCCTGAACCAGGATTTCAGCGTCAGCAGAATTGCCCGCTATGCGGCCATGACGGTGGCCGGCGGCGCGACGCCCGTCGCCGTGCTGACAAAGGCGGACCTGTGCGCGAACGCGGAAGAAATGGAAGCGAAGGCCGCCGCGCTGAGCAGGGAGATCCGGGCCGTGACGATCAGCTCCCGCACGGGGTACGGCCTGGAACGCCTCCGGGAATACTTCAGGCCGGGCGTGACGATCGCCCTTCTCGGATCCTCCGGCGCGGGGAAATCAACCCTGATCAACACCCTGGCGGGGCGAGAGCTGATGCGCACCGGCGAAGTCCGTGAGGAGGACTCGAAGGGCAGGCATACCACCACCCACAGGGAGATGATCGAGCTGGACGGCGTGTACCTGATCGATACCCCCGGCCTGCGGGAGCTGGGCATGATGGATGCTGAGGAAGGGATTGCCGGGACGTTTTCCGATATCGCGGAGCTGGTCAGCCAATGCGCTTTTTCCGACTGCACACACCGGAATGAGCCGGGGTGCGCGGTCCGGCAGGCACTGGAGAACGGATCGCTGGCGCCCGAGCGCTGGAAGATGTTCAGCAGGCTTGAAGAGGAAAACAGCTGGAGCAGAATCCGGAAAAACGAGAAAATGATGCATATCGCCATGAACCGGCGTAAAATACGGAAGGGATCCTGATAAGAATGTCGGAGGTTTGCGACGCGTATGAAAAATGAAACAACGGAAAAAGAGCCGGTGATGATCCGGCAGGCGGAAGAGATTCTGGAGGAGGAACCGTGGTATGTATCGGCCATGAGCAGCCTTTCCGCACTGCTGATGGCTTCCATGGCGGACCTGAACTGGGCGGGCTTCTACCTGGTCCGGGAGGGCCGGCTGGTGGTCGGGCCGTTCCAGGGGAAACCGGCCTGCATCCATATCCCGGCCGGCAAAGGCGTATGCGGTACGGCAGCGGCGCAGGACCGGATCCAGGTGGTTCCGGATGTGCACGCGTTTCCCGGCCACATCGCCTGTGACAGCGCATCGGCATCGGAGATCGTGATCCCGATCCACCGCGGCGGCCGGGTCGCCGCGGTGCTGGATATGGACAGCCCGGTCCGGGCCCGGTTTTCGGAGGAGGACGCGGCCGTGCTGGCGGAGATCGTCAGGCGGATGGAACAGAAGATTCTCTGGGACTGAACGCGTTCCGGCCGTACCGGCCGGAACACAGCCCGGGTGCTCCGGGCATTACACCCATTCTTTGTTGATCCGGATATAGATCACTTTCATGATCTGGGCCAGCACCGTATAGGCAATCATCAGTCCGGCTATCCAGGCGAGGAAAGCGGCGGGCATGACAGGCAGGCTGAAGAACAGCGCGATGCCCGTAAAGCCGATGAGCAGCGTGACGATACAGACAAGCAGCGTGGAAAGGCTCAGCTGCCTGGAAGCCCGGTCCTGAATGAAAGGAATCTTCGGCGTGCGGATGGTATGGATGACCACTGTCTGGGAAATGACGCCGAACATGAACCAGCCGCACTGGAAATACCCCGCTTTGGAAACGTCATTGAACCCGAATACAAACCAGAGCACCAGGAAGCACAGCACATCCAGCACGGTGCTGAGCAGGCCAAAATAGATCATGAACTTCTTGATTCCGGGGATATCCCAGCGCTTCGGCTTTTCGATATATTCGTCTTCCACATGGTCGAAGGGCATTCCCAGCTGGGCAAAATCGTTCAGCAGATTCTGGACGAGGATATGGACCGGCAGCATCGGCAGGAAGGGCAGGAAGATGCTGGCGATCAGGACCGAGAACATGTTGCCGAAGTTGCCGCTGACGGTCATCTTCAGGTATTTGGACATGTTCGCGAAGGTCCGGCGGCCTTCAATGACGCCCTCTTCCAGCACATTCAGGTCTTTTTCCAGGAGAATGATATCCGCGACTTCCTTGGCGATGTCCACGGCTGTGTCAACGGAAATGCCGACATCCGCCTGCTTCAGCGGCAGGCTGTCATTGATGCCGTCCCCCATATAGCCGACAATATGGCCGTTGGACTGGAAGGCCCTGACCACACGCTGCTTCTGGTAGGGGGAGAGCTTGGAGAAGATGTGGCACTTTTCACAGGCTTCCTTCAGCTGCGCGTCGTCCATGGCTTCGACTTTCGCGCCGGTCAGCGTATAACCGGTGTCGATTCCGAGACGGCCGCAGATGTTGATGGCCACGCCCTCGCTGTCGCCGGTGAGAACCACGGTGCGGACACCGTTCTTCTGCAGGGCGGCAATGGCGGATCCGGCAGACGGCTTCGGCGGATCCAGGAAGCCGACGAAGCCGATCAGCACCATCTCGTTCTCATCCTGCACCCCGAAAGTATCCACATTGTGCACATCATTCTTCTGGGCCACGGCGATGACGCGGATGCCTTCCAGGTTGTTCTCGTCCGCGATCCTCTGGGCATTGGCCGCCAGCTCGGGGGTGAGGGCTTTCACCTCGTTGTCGATTTCGATCCAGGAGCAGATGGAGAGGATTTCCTCCACGGCGCCCTTTGTGATCAGCTGGCGCTTGCCGCCCTTGTCGCGCAGCACCACGCTCATGCGGCGGCGGCTGAAGTCGAAGGGGATTTCGTCCTCCCGGGAATAGGCTTCCTTCAGGAAGGAAAGATCCTCCTTTTCCGCGCGGCTGATAATTGCCAGATCCATCAGGTTTTTCAGGCCGGTCTGGAAATAGCTGTTCAGGAAAGCATGGCGGAGGACGCGCTTATCCTCGCGCCCGAGTACGTCCATATATTTCTCCAGAATGATTTCATCCTGGGTCAGGGTTCCGGTCTTATCGGTGCAGAACACATCCATCTCGCCGAAGGTCTGGATGGAACCCAGGCGCTTGACAATGGTCTGCTTCCGGGACATGTTGACCGCGCCCTTGGCCAGGGAGGAGGTCATGATTACCGGCAGCATCTCCGGCATGATGCCCACGGCGATGGTAATCCCGAACATCAGGGACTGGAGCCAGTCCCCCTTGGTCACGAAGTTCGCGATGAAAATGACGGGGACCATGACGACCATGAAGCTGATCAGCAGGCGGCTGATGGAACTCAGGTTCTCCTCAAAGCTGCTCTTGTCCTTGTAGGTGTTCAGGCTTTTGGCCATGCTGCCGAAATAGGTCCGGCTGCCGGTGGCAAGAATCACGCCCAGGGCGCTGCCGGAGACGATATTGCTGCCCATGAAGCCGATATTGTCGATTTCATCCAGGCCGCTGCCTTCGGGATCCGGCCCGGCAAACTTTTCCACGGGATTGCTTTCACCGGTCAGCTGGGACTGATCGATAAACAGGTCCTTCGCTTCGATGAAGCGCACGTCGCCGGGAATCATATCCCCGGAAGCCAGCTTGACGATGTCGCCCGGCACGGCCTCCTCGATGCTGATCTCCATCGCGCTTCCGTTGCGGATCACGTCAATGCGGTTGGAGATCATCCGCTGCAGTTTCTGCGCGGCGCTGTTGGACCTTTCCGATTGGACAAACGCGATGACGCCGGAAATGATGATCACCAGCACCAGCATGATAAAGGTGGCGGGGTTGGGGGTATCGGAAAGGATCACGTCGGTAAACAGCGTGACCAGCGCAACGACCATCAGCACGATATTGAAGGGGTTGATCAGCGCGTCCCGGATCCGCCGGAGCAGGCTGTTTTCATTGCCGACCTCGATGATGTTCCTTCCGTATTCCTCCAGGCGCTCGGCCGCCTCGACCTGGTTCAGGCCGTCCGGCTCTGTCCGGTACTTTTCAAACAGCGCGGCGTCATCCAGGCGGCTGACGGCGATCAGCTCCTGCTCCACCTCATGGGCGCGGCTGTCATTTTTCTGTTCTGCCATTCCGATCCCTCCAAGCATGTTCATTCTTCGGACAGTACAAGTATACGCGGATGGGGAACACTGTCAACGGCGAATCCCGCCCGGACCGGCCCGGCGCGCACGGTTTTTCAGAGCGGGTCTGTTCTTTTTGCGTGATCGACTGTATAATGAATGACCGGGCAGCACAGGAACAGGAAAGGAAACGGATCCGTTATGACGACAGTATGGATGAACCATTGGTTCAGTACAGCGGTGAATATCATTGAGCTGCTGAGGAAGGACAACCCGGACATTCATCTGATCTGTACCAACGAGCACGCGCTCTCGGTGATCAGGAATGCCTGCGACGAATGGTATCAGGAGCCTGTTCTGAAGGACGACGAATATGTTGAGTTCTGCCTGGAGTTCTGCCAGGCGCACGGCGTCCGGGTATTTATGCCCCGGCGCGGGATGGTGAGCATCAGCGAGCACCGGGACCGGTTTGAAAAAGCGGGCGTCCGGGTCATGGCGGACCGGTACGCGATGGTCTCGGTTCTGAACCGCAAGGACCAGGCGTTCCGGTTCTTCGCCGAGAAGGGGATCGGGGCGGTTCCGGATTATTTCATCGTCAAAACCGCGGA
This sequence comes from Clostridia bacterium, assembly GCA_017541105.1. Lineage (GTDB taxonomy): Bacteria > Bacillota > Clostridia > Christensenellales > Aristaeellaceae > Aristaeella. Next base: position 62,771 of record JAFXZS010000008.1, on the reverse strand, counting down.
GGATTTTGTGAAGGCTTATGAGGAGCTTGCGCAGAAGTACAGCCAGGTCTGCTTCAAGTTTGTCCGGGACGAGGGCGGAAAAAGCTACCGCCTGATTGATAATCAGCGGAAAGGCTATGCGGCGCTGTTCAAAAAACAGACGACGCGGATCACCCTGGAGGAAGCGGTTGCCGCATTTTCCGAGCGGGAGGTGTTCGCACCGGTCATGGTCATGCCGTTCCTGTCCGGCGATGAGGTCAGCGTGGACTGCCTGAACACGAAGCAGGGGCTGATCATGCTTCCGCGCGTCAAGAGCTACGAGAAGTATGAGATCTTCAGGTATGACGATGAGATCATCCGGCTGTGCGAGCGCTTCCAGCGGGAAGCCGCCCTGGAATGCCCGTATAATATCCAGTTTAAATACCTGGACGGGACGCCTTATTTCCTGGAAGTGAACACCAGGATGTCCGGCGGGGTCCAGATGGGCTGCCTCGCCGGCGGCGTAAACCTGCCGCAGATCGCCTTCAGGAAAATGATCGGGGAGGAAACGGAGTGGCAGCTGAACCGGGAAACGAAGATTGTGGCACAGGTCCTGCAGCCGGTCCTCATGGAGCCGGCGGAGGAAACGATCTGAACCGGCCCGCCGGTTTGAGGAGCTGATAGGGTGAACGCATTTTTCTCGGACCTGGATCACACGCTGATCTATTCCCACCGGATCCGAATTCCCGGCCCGAAGGTCCCGGTGGAAAGACTGGACGGGAAAGAGCAGAGCTATATGACGCAGGAGGCCTGGTCCTTTTTCAGGACGGCCGGCTGGCTTTCCCTGATCCCGGTGACAACACGGTCGGAAGCGCAGTACCGGAGGCTGCAGTTTCCGGAGGATTTCCATATCCGGTACGCGCTGGTCTGCAACGGGGGCAAGCTTCTGGCTGACGGCGCGGAAGACCGGGAATGGTCGGAGCGGACGATGGAGCTGGTACGGGAAGACCTTCCGGAACTGGAAGAGCTCGGGAAACGGCTGGGGGAGCTGTGCGGTCAGGAGGTTCATGCACCGGAGCGCTATTATTACTACGTGAAAACGGCTGAACCGGAAAGGATCTGCGGCGCCCTGGAACGCGGGAACCGGAAGGGCAGGATCCGGATCAGCCATGATCACGGCAAGGTGTATCTTTTTCCGCAGAACGTCTGCAAGGGGACGGCTGTCCGGCGTTTCGCGGAAAAATACGAAATCAATGTGTCAGCCGGCGCCGGAGACAGTATAATGGATATTCCGATGCTGGAAGCGGTGGATTTTCCGCTGGCGCCGGCATCCGTCTGCGGAAAGCTTCGCCATCCGAATGCCGGGAAGCTGGCGGGAGAAATCCTGTCGGACCAGATCTGCCGCGCGCTTGAAGCGCTGCATCGGACAGGGAAATTTTAATCGGAGGAAAGCGGCCATGATGGATCAGATGAAAGAGAAATACAGTGTGGGAGCGCTCCTGTACACTCCGGCTTTGAACGGAAAGATTGCGGAATCCGTCGTGAGCGGGAGATTCGGGAACATGTATTCCCTGGCGCTCTGCCTGGAGGACACCATTTCGGACAGCGATGTCGGTCCGGCGGAGGAACAGCTGGAGCATACGCTGGAGAGGATTGACCGGGAGCGCCGGGACAGGGCGTTTTATCTGCCGAAGATCTTCGTGCGGGTCAGATCCTGCGAACAGCTGCAGCGCCTGGACAAAAGGCTCTCCGCGTTCTACGGGATCCTTTGCGGCTATATTTTTCCGAAGTATTCGCTCTCCAACGCGGATGATTATAACGGGACGGTCATCCGGATCAATGAACGGGCCGGGAAGAAGATCCATATGATGCCGATCCTGGAAAGCAGGGATATCGCCGCTTATTCCACCAGGCGGGAGACCCTGACTGCCCTGAAGGAGAAGATTGATTCCGTGCGGGAGTACGTCCTGAACATTCGCGTGGGCGGGAATGATTTTTCAAACATGTTTGCGGCCAGAAGGCATTATGACGAAACGATTTATGAGATCCTGCCCATCGCCCAGCTGCTGGGAGAGATCCTGACGGTTTTCTCCGGGGACTATGTGGTGTCGGGGCCGGTCTGGGAGTTCTTCTCCAGCGATAACGAAGAGTGGAAAACGGGCCTGCAGAACGAATTGAAACTGGACAGGCTCAACGGATTCATCGGAAAAACCGTAATCCATCCCAAACAGATCGGCGTGGTGAACGAGGCGCTGAAAGTTTCCCGGAAAGATTACGAGGACGCCAGGGAAATTCTGAACTGGGATGAAAACGGATTACAGGTCGGAAAGAGCTTCGCGGGGGAACGGATGAACGAAGTTAAGACCCATACCAACTGGGCTTTGAAGACGATTACCCTGGCTGAAATCTACGGCATTCTCTGAGGAGGGATCCATCTTGCAGTATTCCGCCGATCGGCTGGTTCTCCCGGCAAAGCGGGAAAACAACAGCATCCGGCCTTATCTGTTTGTCAATCCGCTGCAGGGAAAGCACATTCCGACCGATCCGGCGGATGCCGTCGGAATGTGCAGCGCCCTCGCCGAAGCCGTGAACGCGGCCTATCCCGATGACCCGCTCTATGTGATCGGATTTGCTGAAACGGCAACGGGGATCGCGGCCTGCGCGGCGTCTTTCCTGCATCACGCGGTGTATTATCAGAATACGACCCGGGAATCAAACGGCGGGGACTGTATCCTGTTCTCCGAGGTGCACAGCCACGCGACGGATCAGCTGCTGCGCGCGGACGGGATCGGGGAAGCCCTGAAAAACGTCCGCAGGATCCTCTTTATTGACGATGAGGTGACGACAGGAAACACGATCTGCCATCTGATCCGCCTGATCAAAAGCAGGTTTCACGCGGAGAGGCTGCGCTTTTCGATCGTTTCCGTGCTGAACAGCATGCCGGAGGAACGGCTCAGGGAACTGCATCAGCAGGGGATCGACTGCGTTTTTCTGCACCGGATTCCGTATGAGTACGGAAAGGACAGCATCCTGGATGTCGGGTTCGATCCGGAGAGGCATCTGACCGCGCGGGGCGGCAGTGAACCCGGACGTGCCGGCAATACGTTTTTCTGTCCTGTGAATCCCCGGAATCTGGTTTCCTTTCAGGAGTACCAGGCGGCAGTCAGGGCTTATGCCGCGGAGGCCGTTCATTCTCTTCCGGACCGTCCTGTGTGCCCGGGCCGGGTCCTGGTGCTCGGCACGGAAGAGTTCATGTATCCGACGTTTGCGGCCGGGGAGATGATCCGGCAGCAGGGATATGCGAAGGAAGTCCGGATCCATTCCACGACCAGAAGCCCGATCATCGCTTCCGGCCGGGAAGGGTATCCGCTGGACAGCAGAATCTGCCTGCGGAGCCCGTACGATCCGGAGCGGACCACGTTTGTATATAACCTGCGGCAATATGACAGCGTCCTTGTACTGACGGACGCCGCGGATCCTTCCCCGGGCCTGGGGGATCTGTGCAGGGCGCTGGAAATGGCAGGCAACCGGCATGTCACGGTTGTCAGATGGCAGTATGCGGAAAATGAGGGAACCATATGACCAGCAGTTTCAGACCGGAGGATGTTACGCTGTTGCTCAAGGACCTGACCGGGGCAATCGCGCCGGTTCCCACCCGGGAAAGGGAAAAACGGATTCAGAGCGGCACCCATTATTCGGAAATGCTTCCGCTGGAGTACCGCCCTTCCGAAGAATATATCAGGATTTATGAGGAATCGCTGCGGCTGTCCGGCCAGAGCACCGCGGATGCCGTGGCCAGAGTCGCCGAAAAGATCGTCCGGAAAAAGGGGAAGGACGTGGTGATCGTTTCCCTGGCAAGGGCGGGAACACCGCTGGGCGTGCTGGTCCGGCGGTATCTCCGGAGAAAGTACGGGATCAGCTGTCCCCATTATTCCATCTCCATCATCCGGGACCGGGGAATCGACGGAAACGCGGTCCGGTATCTTCTGAACCGGCATGAAGCGGGCACCCTTCAGTTTCTGGACGGGTGGACCGGCAAAGGCGTGATCTTCCGGGAACTGCGGAAGGCGATCTCGTCCTTCGAGGGGATTCCGGACGATCTCGCGGTTGTGGCCGATCCTGCCGGACTGACTGAGCTGTGCGGCACGCATGAGGACCTGATGATCGCCAGCTCCTGCCTGAACTGCACGGTCTGCGGCCTGATCAGCCGAACGGTCCTGCGGGAGGACCTGATCGGCGAACATGATTTTCACGGAGCGGTCTGCTATCCGGAACTGGCAGGCGAAGACAGGACCTATGAGTTTATTGACGGAATCGAAAAGCTCTTCCGTGACGTTCCGGAGACAGCGGAACCCGGCCTGCCCGCCGTGTCCGGCATGCACACCGTGCACCGGATCGCGGAGCGGTACGGCATCGAAAACCTCAATTATATCAAGCCCGGGATCGGGGAAACCACCCGGGTCCTGCTGCGCCGGGTGCCCTGGAAGCTGCTGATCGATCCCGGCCATGCGTCCGATCCCGAACTGAAGCATGTGAAACAGCTGGCCGGGGAGAAGGGTGTGGAGACCGAATACACGACCCTGGGAAACTATAAATGCTGCGGCCTCATCCGGCAGCTGCCGGACATCTGACGGCGCGCCGCGGGAATATCAGGTTCCTTTTTTGCGCTTCCGGAGCAGGTACTCGTCCAGTTTCGTTTTGACCGCTTCGGGGATCTCCCGGGACACAGGGCATTTCACGGCGTCCGCCATCTGCAGCGTAAAGTCCGCCAGGAAGCCGATGTCGGAAATCAGCTGCGCTTCCGACAGCAGCGATCCCGTATCATAGCGGTTGTGGATCACCGCCTGGGAGGGCGGCGCGAGCCGGGCAAAGGAGAGGGCGGGGACCCCGCGGTCCGCGAAGGGTGTGGAGTCGCTGGAATACACATCCTGCCGGGCGGCGATCCCCCAGCCGCGCTGCGCGCACAGGTATTCAATATAATGCATCAGCCTGTCTTCGGCGCTGACGCAGGCGATGAAGCGGCCCATATATGTGCCGATCATATCCAGGTTGATGTTCAGGGCGATCTTTTCCAGCGCGTCTTCGTGCGCGGCAGTGTATGCCTTGGAGCCGAGGAGGCCGACCTCCTCGCTGCCGCAGAAGATGAAGCGGAGGCCGTAGCGGAGGGGCGCCCTGCCGCGCAGCGCTTCCATGATGCCGAGCAGGCCGATGCAGCCGGACATGTTGTCATAGGCGCCGCGGGACAACGGGGTGGAATCATAATGCGCGGTCAGGGCGATCCATTCGTCTGTCCGCCCAGGAATCTCCGCGATGACGTTCTGGGAGGAGGAGACGGATTCCGTCTGTTCCACGCGGACCGAAACCGCCTTCGGTGCGGCCTTCACCAGCCCGAGGGCATCCTTGGCGTTGATGTTGACGCAGGGGATTTTTCTTCCCTTTGAGACATACGGGCGAAGCGTCCTCTGATCGATATCCCGGTCCGGAAAGTGAATGTTTCCGTCATAGGTGATGATCCCGGCAGCCCCGGCATCCAGCAGATCCTGATAAACCCAGTAAGTGATCCCGGTATCCAGAAGGACGATCTTTCCTTTTGCCAGCGCAACAGAGGCAGGATCCGTATTGGGCAGATAGCACAGCGGGGCCTCCGCACTGCCGCTGCCGCACAGTTTGTATCCTTTGCAGGGAATCTCCCGGCCGTCCGCGGCCAGCGCCGCGTCACGGATTTCCGCGGTGTCCACGTCAAAAGGCTCCAGATCCGCCGATACCCCGAGGCGGCCGCACAGATCCCGGAGGTACGCGGCAGCTTTCTTTTCCTCCGCGGACCCGCTGACGCGGATATAGTCCGTATCGTTCAGGATTTTCCGAATGGCTTTTTTATTCATTCCTTTTCCCCGCTTTCTTTCAGATCAGCTGCGAAAGAACCGCCGCGCCTTCCCGCAGGGGCTTTGCCGCAGGGCTTCCGCACATCCATTGTACTATGGAACCGTCAAAATGATAAGCCGCACACGGAAAAATTTCATGCCGTTCATAAAATGTTCATGATTTTGCGGTATCATGGGACAGGAACCTCGGGAAAGGACGGAGCGGGATCCGCGGGACATTTTTAATGGAGGACAGAGTATGGAAACACGGCAGAACGGTTGTCTGGACAGAAACTCACCCTTGTACGACACGGGCCTTTCAGACCGGGAACGCGCGGAATACCTGCTTTCCCGGATGACGATCGAGGAGAAGTTTGCCTGCTTCAGCGTCTGGATCCGGAATGAACGCCTGGGGATTTCCGCGTCCACCTGCGGAGGGGAAGGCGCGCACGGTGTCCAGGCGAGAGCCGGACAGCATGAGCCCTATCCCCCGACACCGACGACATCCTTTCCCCAGCCCATCGGGATGGCCGCGACCTTTGACCGGGAGCTGATCCGCCGGGCCGGGGATGTGACCGGAAAGGAATCACGCGCGTTTGCGAACGCGGTCAGCAAAGGGGGACACTGCCGACTGTGCCCCACGGTGGACCTGTGCCGTGATCCCAGATGGGGCCGGAACGAGGAAGGCTACGGCGAGGATCCTTACCTTACCGGCAAGATGGCTTCCGAATACATCCTCGGCATGCAGGACGAGCATAACTATGACGGAACGCCGCTAAAGCCCGGCGAACGCGGGGACCGGATCCGGACCGGCGCCGTGCTGAAGCATTTCTATGCGAACAACCAGGAATACCGGCGCGGCTACGACAGTTTCGATATCCCGGACAAGGTCAAATACGACTACGAGCTGGAACCGTACCGCTATTGCACCCAGGAAGGCCACGCGGAAGGCGTGATGACCTCCTACAATGAGATCAACCATGTGCCGGCCATGCTGAATCATGAGGTTCAGGATCTCCTGAAGGACCGGTGGGGACTCCGGTACGCCATGACGGACGGCGGCGACTTCCTGCAGACCGTGAACTTTCACCATTATTTTGAAACCCACGCGGAGACCCTGGCGGAAGGGGTCAGGGCGGGGGTGGACGCAATGCTGGACAATCCCTTCGAGGTGACGAAAGCGGCGAAGGAAGCCTATGAGCGCGGCCTGATCACGGAAGCGGAGCTGGACCGGTCCATTCTCTGCACCCTCACGGAGCTGATCCGCCAGGGCACCTTTGATCCGGAGGATCCTTACGCGGAACTGGATATGGCGGATGTGGGCACGGACGAGGCCAAGCGGATTTCGCTGCAGATGAGCAAGGAATCCAATATCCTGCTGAAAAACGAGAACGGCTTCCTGCCCTTCAGCAGGAAGGACGATATCGCCCTGATCGGCCACGTCGGAAACAGCTGGTATATGGACTGGTACGGCGGGAAACCCCTTTACAAGGTGACACTGAAAGCCGGCCTGGAACGGAAGATGCACAGGGAAGTGCCGTACGACAGCGGACAGAACCTGTTCCGGTTCAGGGTGGGCGACAAGTATCTGGGAGGCAGCCGCCCGGCATGGATTCCCGGAATCCCGGCCGAACAGGAACCGGCAGAACTGGTGCTGACGGACAGAGCGGAGGACGCGGTCGTCTTCGAACAGCAGAACTGGGGTTCCGGCAGCAATTTCCTGTACGCGCCCGCCTACAGGAAATACCTGAAGGCGGGGATCGACGGAAAGATCAGCTTTTCCTCCGACGAGCCGTTTACCTTCCAGATCTTTGAAAACTTCACCATCGGCACGGCGAACGCGGTGCGGACGCCGGAGGCGCGGAACGCGAACTGCGTGGAGCTGACGGAATACTGGAACGACGAAGAGGGCGGGGTGAAGCTGTACTGCTTCGGCAACCGGAACGTGTATCTGGAAGACGGGAAGCTGAAGACCGATCCCCTGATCCGGAAACAGCCCGAAAGCAACACCAAGGAGGGCGGCAACATCGTGGAGGCCTGGGCGGGCTCCGAAAAGGAAGCGGTGACGCTCACGGTGGAGATCGTTTCCAGCGGGATTGAACGCGCGAAGGCCCTCGCGAAGAAGGCGAAAAAGGTGATTGTGGCCGTGGGCTGCAATCCGATGATGAACGCGAAGGAAGAGGTCGACCGGGACACCATTGAGATGATTCCGCTGCAGGAGAAGCTGGCGGAGGCCGTGTACGAAGCGAACCCGAACACGGCAGTCGTGCTGATTACGAACTATCCCTACGCGATCAACTGGATGCAGGAGCATGTGCCGGCAATCCTGACCAACGCGACCGGCTCCCAGGACCTGGGCAACGGCCTGGCCGCGGCGATCTTCGGGGAAGCCAATCCCGCGGGACGCCTTCCGATGACCTGGTACAGGAGCGACGAAGACCTGCCGCCGATGGAGGATTATGACCTGATCCGCCATCCGAGGACCTACCGGTATTTCGACAGGCCGGTGCTGTACCCGTTCGGATACGGCCTGTCCTATACCGCCTTCGGTTACAGCGATCTGCGCGTTGAAAAGAGCGGCGGCGGGCTGCGGGCTTCCGTCCGGGTGAAAAACACGGGCGGCGTGAGCGGCGACGAGGTCGCACAGCTGTATATCCGGCGGGTCTCACCGTCCGGAACGGTGCATCCGATCCGCCGGCTCATCGGTTTTGAACGGCTGCACGACCTGGCTCCCGGGGAGTCCAGGGAAGCGGCATTCACCGTGAATCCCTGCGATCTGGAGATCTACATGGAGGCCGAGGGAAGGAAGGTTGTGGAACCCGGAAAGTACCTGGTCTATGCCGGCGGCTCCTGCCTGGATGAGCAGGTTTCCGCCGAGATCGAGCTGTAAGAGCGAAGGGAAGCCGGGAAGGCTGCGCCGGGGCCGGCTGTTTCCGATTTTTTATCGAAAACATCCCGGAAGGGGGAACGTTTTTTCCTGAAACTCCCAAATTGTTGCCGATAACAACATTGAAGATGTTTACATGCAACCGGACAACCGATATAATGTGCTCGTTAAGGAGGAACTGAGGCGTTTATGGCACAACGGATCTCGGGGCATGAATTCCTGGTCAGGCTGCAGGAGCAGGGCGCCAAAAGGCACCAGTCGTTTGACCGGTTTTATGACGAATACCTGGACCGCAAAGCCAGGCAACAGGGAATCCCGATCTTCGGCCAGCTTGAATTGACCCCCTTATGCAACTTTGACTGCAGGATGTGCTACGCCCACCTGACGAAAGAGCAGATGGGCGGGCGGGCCGGGCTGACCACGGAACAGTGGAAGCGGCTGATCCGTGACGCCTGGGAAGCTGGAATGATCCGTGTGAATCTGTCCGGGGGAGAATGCCTGAGCTATCCGGGCTTCCGGGAACTGTACCTTTACCTGCACAGTCTCGGCTGCGAGATCAGGGTGCTGACCAACGGGGCGCTGCTGAATGAGGAATGGGTCCGCTTTTTCACGGAACACCCGCCGATTTCGATCCAGATCTCTCTCTACGGCGGGGATGAGGACACCTATGAGCGGGTGACGGGCCATCGGATGTTTGCGACCGTATCGGCGAATATCCGCCGCGTGGCGGAAGCGGGGCTTCCCCTGCTGACTGCTGTCACGCCCAGCAAGTATATGCGGGAGGGCATCCGGGATACGATCCGCGCCGCGAAAGCATTCAATGTTCCGTATTATATCAGCCCCAACCTGATCAACCCGAGGGAGGAAACCGGCAGAGCAGGCCAGGACCACGACCTGACGATCGATGAGTACGTGGAGATCTTCCGGTTCAGGAATGAGCTGGAGGGGGAGGAAAGCATCCCCGTGGATCCGGATTCCCTGCCGCTGCCCGGCGGGCCGTATCATGAATGCAGCGCCTGCGGGCTGACCTGTACAGCCGGCATGTCCAGCTTCGACATCGGGTGGGACGGGGCCATGTATCCGTGCAATACCTACCGTACCATCGTGGGCTATCCCCTGAAAGACGGGTTTCTGCCCTGCTGGGAAAAGCTCCACCGGATGGCGGCAGGCTGGCCCAGGGTTCCCGAGTGCATTGACTGCCCCTATGAGGCGGTCTGCACGAACTGCCTGGTCCGAAAAGCCGAGTTCGCCGAGCCGGGCAAACAGCCGGCCGCGCTGTGCGAACAGACCCGGTACATGGTTCGGCACGGCGTATACAGGATTCCGGAATGCACACCCTATGATACATAAACCGAAAGGAGAAAACGGTATGGAAAAGAGAAATTACGAGACCCCGACGGCGGACCTGCTTGTGTTTGACTACAAGGAAAACGTCACCGCTTCATTAGGCGGCGAAGACGCGAGCCATTGCGTCGCGGGCGGTGCCAACCAGAAGCAGTGCGGCGGTCTGAACAAGAACAAGTGCGGGCTTTCCGCCTCTCCCGGCGCATGCTACGACACCTCGAACGATTAATCCCGACGAGGCGTACCGGCGTTTTACGCGCGCCTGTGAGGAGCGTCTGAAAGGCCGGAAGGAACCCGGCCGAAGCCCCCGGAATGAGATTCCGGGGGCTTCCGCTGTATATCGGGAAGCCGGGGCCGGTTTCCGCAAGGCGGGCAGAGTGCCTGCCTGCGGTACGGAAGCATTGACAAACAATGAAGTTCTTCTATAAAATGTGCCTGCAGGATCATTTTGCCATTGGAATATGTGGGCCGGCACAGCCAGCCGGCGGGTAAAACGGGACCAGGAAACCGGAGCCGGCGGATTTGATGGAACATAGAGGAGGGTACATATGTCTGTTTACGGCCAGATGATGAAACTGATGTCCCTGATCGGGAAAGGCCCGATGCGGAGCCTGGAAAAGATGACTCTGGATCCCCGCGCGGCCCAGGAACAGCTGCTGCTTTCGGTGCTGCAGGAGAACAGGGATACGGAATACGGCAGGCTGCACGGGTTTTCGGAGATTCATTCCATTGAGGAGTACCAGGCCCGCGTACCCATCCGGGAATATGACGGATTCGCCCCCTATATCGAGCGGATGGTCCGGGGCGAGGACAACGTCCTGACCGCCGAGCATATCACCCACTACAACAAGACCTCCGGGACCCTGGGCTGCGCCAAGTATATTCCGCTGTCGAAAAAACAGGTTTCCATCAACGGAAAATACTTTGCCCTCTATACCAACGCCGTGGTCTCCTCCCATCTCGGCTACCGCTGGAACAACGGCAAGGGCATCAACCTGCAGGAAGGAAACGCCGAGGTGCTGCCCACCGGCGCCACATACGGCTGCGCTTCTTCCGTCGCGGTCAAGGACGGCCCCTTCAAGAACATGATGTCCCAGATCTACACATCCCCGATGGAGGCCCGCCAGCCGGGGGAGGGCGTCGTGACCCGCTATATCCACGCCCGCTTCGCCCTGGCGGAGCGCAACGCGACCTACGCGATCTCCACGTTTGCCAGCATCATGCTGGAGATCTTCCGGTATATTGAGGATAACCACGAGATGCTCCTGAAGGATATTGAACAGGGAACGATTGACGAGAACGTCAATCTTCCGGAGGCAGTCCGCGCCTCCCTCCTTGCGCAGATCCGGCCCGACCCGAAGCGTGCCGCGGAGCTCCGGGCCGCCTTTGCCCAGGGCTTTGATACGCCGTGGGCCCGGCGGGTATGGCCCAAAATGGAATACATCCTCAGCGTCTGCGGCGCCAACTTTTCTCCCTATACGGAGAAACTCCGGAAGTATATCCTCGGAGACGGGATCCATGTGTTCTATTTCGGTGTCGCCGCGTCCGAGGGCACATTCTCCGTGGTCCGGGGGATGGATGATCCGGACACGATCCTCGTTCCGGACGGATGCTTCATGGAGTTCCGCGACATCAACGACCCCGGCGCGCCCTGCCTGACCATGGACAGGCTGGAAGAGAACAAGTGCTACGAGCTGATTATCACCAATTATTCCGGCCTCTACCGCTACCGCATGCATGACGTGATCCGGGTGACCGGCCGGCACAATAAGACGCCTCTGATTCAGTTTGAGACCCGGGAGGGCTTCGCCGTCAACATCCGCGGTGAAAAGACCTCCGAACCCGCCGTGCGCAGCATGATCGAGGAAACGGAAAAAGCCCTCGGGATCGATGTGACGGATTATTCGGTCTATGCCGATACGGACGCCGTTCCGCCCGGCTATGTGGTCCTGCTGGAGCTTCGCCGCCGCCCGAAGGATGTGACCCGGGACGACATCCGGCGATGCCTGAAGGAAAAACTCATGGAGGCGAACAAGGACATTGTCGAGGATTTTGAAAACGGCTATCTGGATGAACCGCGGCTTCTTCTCCTTCAGCCGGAAACCTATCTCCTGTACCGCGACGTGATGATCCACCGCGGAACCGCCGCCGCCCAGCTCAAACCGGTGCATGTCATCCGCAATGAGTTCCAGCGCAGGTTCTTCTTCGGACTCCAGGAGGAGGAGGATCCCGCCTGAATCAGGCGGGGTTCACCGCTCCTATGACAGACAAGGCGAAAGGACAGCATCCTTTCGCTGCTTTTTTTCCATTGCTGCCGGGCATGCGTACGAATCTTCCGGCGGCTTACGCCTCAGCCAGGCGAGAATCATCCGCAGCGTTTCCGGCGCGCGGAACGGGACGGGCGGAAACAGCGGCCGGCGGGAGCAGAAAAACGGGAAAAAAGAGAAAAGGGCATTGACAACAGGTTCGATGTGAGGCTATAATAATAACGAAGTTTAGCGTTAAACTAAACAACTGAAAAGACATAAAAACCGGGAGGCAGAAAAGATGAGCAGAATGTTCAAGATGGTATCGCTGTTACTGGCTCTGTGCATGCTGTGCGGAATACCTTTCGTTTCCGCAGGGGCGGAAGAAGTGATCGACGCGGACCTGACCTGCACGATCACACTGGGCAACTGGCCTCCGGATACCGCGCCGCAGGCGGAAAAGGACCTGTTTGAGAACTATAAGGCGATCATGGCGAAACAGTATCCGAATGTGACACTGGTTCCGGACTATTACTCCTACACGCTGAGCAATTACGTTCCCATGGCAAAGGGCGGAACCGCGCCGAGCATTTTCCAGCCTCCTTTTACGGACCCCCAGCTGCTGATCAGCCAGCATCTTGTCGGGGATGTTACAGACGCGCTGGAACAGTTCGGGGTTCTGGACCAGTTCAGTCCCTCATATGTTGAAATGCTGGCGGACGAGAACGGCCGGATCTACGGGCTGCCCCGGGACGGATATGTGCTGGGCATGCATATCAATATCGAGCTGTTCCGCGAAGCGGGCCTGGTGGACAGCGACGGGCTGCCGATTTACCCAAAAACGCTGCAGGAACTCGCCGAATACGGACAGATCATCCGGGAAAAGACCGGGAAGGCCGGGCTGGTATTTCCCGCGAGTGAAGCCTACGGAGGATGGCTGTTCACAAATATCGCGTGGAATTTCGGGTGCGTCGGCGAGAATGCGCTGGAGTACCAGGATGAGGACGGCCGCTGGGTATGCAATTTCACTTCCCCGGAATGCATCGCCGCGATGGAGTACATGCGCGACCTCCGGTGGAAATACGACATCCTTAACGCGGACGCCACCACCACGGACTGGGCGGGAGCGCATTCCCTGCTCGGCACGGGGGAAGCGGCCATGAATTTCGCCGCGGACGATTCCGTGGACCAGCCGACGGCCAACAAGGGCCTCCCGGTGGAGGATTTCGCGCTGATTCCGTTCCCGGCCGGGGACGCGGGCCGCTACGCACTGGCAGGCGGAACCTGCTACATGTTCTCTCCGGATATTACAGCCGACCAGGCGACGGCGCTGATGGCTTACCTGAAAATCCTGGGCAAGCTGCCCTTCCTGGATGATTCCATTATTGCGGGCATGCGGGCGGACTACGCGGCCAAGCGGGACCGCGGCGCGCCTGTAATCCCGGCGATCAGCGCATGGAACGACGCGGAATACAACGCTGCCAAGCAGGCCATTGTGGATGAGTTCAGCAATGTGGACATGCGGCTGTACGCGGACTTCTTTGATTCCATCTCCGAAGGCACCATCACCCTGAAATCCGAGGAACCCGTCTTTGCGCAGCAGCTGTACAGGGAGCTGACGGCGGTTGTCCAGCGGGTGATCACCAAGGAAGGCGCGGACGTGGAGAAAGCGCTGAGGAAAGCGGAGGAATCTTTCCAGGAATACCTGGACGATGAGATCAACGACTATTGACAGGCGGATACGCTGACGGCATGCCGGTCCGCGGCTGTTTCGGCCGGCATGCCTTTTCAGACGCAGGAGAAGACCTATGAGCAGACAGGAAAAACAGATCAGGACCCACGCGAAACTGGCGGGCGACATCCAGTCGTGGATGATCATGCTGCCCGGATTGCTGCTGATGACCTTTTTCGTATGGGAACCGTTGTTCGAAAGCATCCGGATGAGCCTGTACAAGACGAGAAATGTGGAGCTGGTCCGCTTCATCGGGCTGGATAACTTTATCAGCGTAACGGGGAAGGACGATTTTCTGCAGGCGCTTCAGAACACATTTTCCTATACTTTCTGGTCTCTGCTGATCGGATTTGCGCTGCCGGTTCTTCTGGCCATGCTGATCGGTGAAACGACCCGGGGAAAGGGCTTTTTCAGGACGGCCGTGTATCTGCCCAATATGCTGCCGGGGCTGGCTGTCATCATTCTGTGGTCGGCGTTCTTTTCAGGGGAAAGATCCGGCGTGATGAATATCCTGCTCGGCAAGCTGGGCGTTCTGCCCCAGTCCTACCTGACAAGGGCGGAGCTGGTCATTCCCATCATCATCGTGATTGCCACCTGGAAAGGCGCGGGCGCGACCGCGCTCATCTATATGGCCGGGATGTCGAGCATCAGCCCGGAGCTGTATGAAGCCGCGGCGATTGACGGCGCTTCTGTCTGGCGCCGGATCCTCCATATCCTGCTGCCGGCGATCCGGAAGCTCGCGGGGACCCTGCTGATCCTGCAGATCATCTCGGTGTTCCAGATTATGTATGAGCCCATGGTGCTGACAAAGGGAGGGCCGGATAACGCGTCGCTGTCCCTGATGCAGCTGATGTGGCAGTATGCCTTCGGCGGGGCGATGAATTACGGAAAAGCTTCCGCCGTGGCGGTGATTGTCACGCTGATCCTGCTGGTGATGACGGCGGTTTACTCCTACTTTAACCGCAAGGAATCCGACTGGGACTGAGGAGGGAAAGAGAAAATGAAAAGTGCGCAGCATACCGGCGTAATCCGGGAATACGACCTGCACGCCGCCTCCGTCAAAGCCGGATACGGGGTCATCATCTTTCTGTGCTGCCTGACGGTCATGCTGGCGGTCTTTCCGCTGGTATGGGTGATTCTGGCAGGCTTCAAGGACCTCAAGGAGTTTGTTTCCAGCACACGCATCATTCCCGAATCCTTCAGCACGGAACCCTTTACCACCACCTGGTCCCAGCTGGGAATCGCAAAGAACTACCTGAATTCACTGATTTCCGTGGCGGGAAGCGTGGCCTGCGCACTGATCTTCAATGGACTGCTGGGGTATGGGATCGGCATTCTGAAGCCCAGAGGATACAAGGTTGTGAAGAGGCTGGTGATGATTTCCCTGCTGATGCCGGCAACGATCAGCATTGTGCCGCTGTTCATGAATATCCAGAAGTTCCAGATGGGCAATTCCTTCCTGCCGCTGTGGCTGTCCTTCGGCGCGAACGCGATGTATGTGATCCTGTTCGAACAGTTTTTCGAGTCGCTGCCCGCGTCTATTATCGAAGCCAGCCGGATGGACGGATGCAGCCAGCTGCAGTCATTTTTCCATATTGTCCTTCCGCTGTCCAAACCGATCTGCGCGGTGATCTCCATCTTCGCGATCAATGCGTCGTGGTCGGATTTCCTGCTGCCGTACCTCGTGCTGCGCGGAGCGGAGAAACAAACGGTGATGGTCCGCCTGTTCGTTTTCAGTACGGAACAGACCGTCAACGCGGATGCCATGATGCGCTCCGTGGTCTTTGCCATGATTCCGCCCATTATTCTGTTTTTCATTTTCCAGAAGCAGCTGACCGAGAACGCTGTTTCCGTCGGGATCAAAGGCTGACCGGAGCAGAAAGAGGTTCAAGATGGCTAAAACGGCAGACCGGTATTTCAAGGTTGATCCCTGGAGCGTGATTGAGGAGGGGTTTGATCCTGCCTACTCCAGGGTCAGTGAATCCGTATTCTCCCTGGCCAATGAGACCATGGGGATCCGGGGATGCTTTGACGAGGGAGGAAGCATGGACAGCCTCCGCGGCGCCTATGTCAACGGCGTCTATGATCTTGAGGAGCTTCCGCGGTCCTACCGGGGGATTATTGACCATACTCATTTCATGATTCCAGCGGCGGACTGGCTGATGACGAAAATCCGCCTGGACGGGGAAAAGCTGGATCTGGGGCGGGTCCGGTTCCGCGATTTCCGGCGGGAGCTGAATATGCGGACCGGGACGCTGACCCGGCAATTTGTCTGGGAGGCCGCTTCCGGAAAAGAGCTGCGGCTGTCCTTCCTCCGCTTTACGGACATGGTTCACCGGGAACGGGCTTACCAGCGGATCACCCTGGAAGCGCTGAATTTTACCGGAGAGATCGCGGTTTCGTCGGGACTGTCCTTTGACACGGTTCATGAAGGGTACCGCAGGTGTTTCTGGCAGGAAACATACGCGGAAACGGAAGCGGACAGGATAATGCTTCAGGCCCGTACGACGCGGTCCGGGCAGGAAGTGTTTGCCGGCGCCATTCTGGATATGCCCGGGGGATTCATTGCGGAGAAGGACGGAAAAGCGGTCCACGGAAGAGGAACGATCCGTCTGGAGCAGGGAAAGCCCTGCACGGTTGAGAAACGCGTTGTCCTCCTTTTCAACGGAAACGGGGGCGAATCGCTGCGGCAGCAGGGGAAGAATGCCCTGGCGGAATGCGGCCGGATTTCCGCGGAAGAAGCGCTGGCCGCGCAGCGGTCCTATTGGGAAGCGTACTGGCAGATCTCCGACATTCGGATCGAGGCATCCGGCGCGGAAACGGAGGAGGCTGCGGAGGCAGAGCAGCAGGGAATCCACTTCTGCAGTTTTCAGCTGGCCCAGACATACAACGGCGGCAGCACGCGCCACAATATCGGAGCGAAGGGAATGACGGGAGAGGCTTATAACGGGCACGCCTTCTGGGACACGGAGGCCTGCTGCCTTCCGTTCTATCTGTTCACGCGCCCGGAGGCGGCGAAAAACCTGCTGCTTTTCCGCTACAACACCCTGCCCATGGCACTGGAGCGGGCAAAAATGCTGGACTGCAAAGGCGCATGCTATCCCATTGCCACGCTGAACGGGGACGAAGCCTGCTCCCTCTGGCAGCACGCCAGCCTGCAGCTTCAGCCGGGAACGGCGGTGGCATACGGTATCTGGCATTATGTTCATCTGACGGGAGACGACGGGTTCCTGTGGCGGTACGGGGCGGAAATGCTGCTGCAGATTGCGCGCTTTCTGGCCAGCCGGGCAGCCCGGGGAGGTTTGACGGGGAAATACGGATTCTATGGCGTGATGGGGCCGGATGAATTCCATATGATGGTGAACAACAACGCTTATACCAACTATATGGGGAAGCGTACGCTGGAGTATGCGGCGCGGATTCTTCAAAGAATGCGCGCGGAACAGCCGGAAGCCTGGGCGACGCTGGCAGAGAAAACCGCGCTGGGTCCGGAGGAACCGGACACGTGGATGAACATGGCGGAGGAAATGTATATCCCCTGCGCGGAGAACGGGCTGATTGAACAGCATGACGGATTTTTCGACCTGCCGCATACGGAGATCAATGACGTGCCGGTCAGCGATTTTCCGCTTTATGAGCACTGGTCCTATGACCGGATTTACCGGACGGACATGATCAAGCAGCCGGATGTGCTCATGATCCTGTATCTGTACAACTCTTCCTTCAGCAGGGAAGCCAAACGCGTCAATTATGAATATTATGAGCCGAGGACGATCCACGAATCCTCCCTGTCCCCGGCCATCCATTCCGTTCTGGCGGCGGAACTGGACAGGATGGAGGACGCGGTCCGGTTTTTCGGCCATGCCACGCGGCTGGACCTGGACAACTATAACCGCAATACCCGCGAAGGCCTGCATGTGACCAGCATTGCCATGGCCTGGGCGAATATTGTCTATGGCTTTGCCGGGCTTCGCAGCGACGGAGATATGCTCCGCTTCGCGCCGCGGATTCCGGACCGCTGGAAGCGGCTGAGCTTTTCCCTGGTGTGCCGCGGACGGGTGATCCGGGTCCGAATGGAGAAGGCCGGCACCATGTTCAGCCTGGCGGAAGGGGCACCGGTCTCCATACGGGTATACGACAGGGAATACTGCCTCGGAACGGAAGAACTGACGGTTCCCTGCATGATCTGACGGAAGAAGGGAAACCATGGAAAACGCGATTCTGAAAAAAATCGGCTATGACGCCGGAAACATCGCGTCGGACGGCAACCGTTTTCTGTGCGCCAACGGATATATGGGCATGCGGGGGATTCCGGAGGAAGACGGAAGCGGGCAGTATGCCGCGGTCACGCTGGCCGGCGTATACGATCGGTACCGGGACCGCTGGCGGGAACCCGTGAACGCGCCGCATGGGCTGTCGGTGCGGCTGTCTTTTGACGGGGCATCAATGACGCCCGCATCCGCGGAAACAGTGCGGCACGAAACGGCGCTTGATTACCGGTACGGGCTGCTCAGCCGGGATACGGATTACGGCCCGCTCAGCCTTCACAGCGAACGGTTTCTGTCGATGGCGGACTGCCACCTGATGGCCGACTGCCTGAGGATCCGGATCCGGCGGGACGGAATGCTGGAGATCCGGGCGGGAATCCCGGATGACATCTGGGACATCAACGGGCCGCACCTGTTTGACAAGCAGTACCAGGCAGGCAGGATCCTGTGCTGCGAAGCCGTGACCGGAGAGAAACGAATCACGGTGGCCACAGCCCAGCATGCCGTGCCGGCGTTTGCCGTTGAAGAAACATACGAAACGGGAAAAGGCGGGGTATTCCGGGTCTGGCGGAAACAGGTCAGAAGCGGAGAAGAGCTGGCGCTTTCCGTTTTCGCGGGGGTGTATACTTCCCTGGACCGCGGGGATTGCAAAGCCGCGGCCGAAGAGACCTGCCTGAACGCCGGAAAGAAGGGCTTTGACGCATGCCTGCGGGAGCATATGCAGGCATGGGACGCCATCCGGGACCGGTCGGAAATGGTTCTGGAAGGGGACGGAGCGGCAGCGCTGGCGCTGCGGGCGAGCCAGTATCATCTGAACTGTATCGCGCCGCGCCATGCAGGCAGCATGTCCATTCCCGCCCGGGGGCTTTCCGGACAGACCTATAAGGGCGCGGTATTCTGGGATGCGGAGATCTTCTATTTCCCGATGTTTGTCCATACCCAGCCTGAGATCGCCAGATCGCTGCTGGCATACCGCATCGAAACCCTGCCGGGAGCGCTGAAAAAAGCCGCGGAATACGGCTTTCGCGGCGCGTTCTATGCCTGGGAAAGCCAGGAGGGCGGAGAGGAAGGCTGTACCAACTTCAATGTGGTGGATGTTTTTACCCACCGCCCTGTCAGGACTTATTTCCGGGACAAACAGATCCATATCAGCGCGGATATCGTCTATGCCCTGCGCAGTTACTATGAAATAACGGGGGACCGCTCCCTGCTGGAAAACGGCGGGGCGGAAGTGATTCTGGAATGCGCCCGCTTCTACCTGAACAGGAGCAATGCCCATCTGGACCGGGACGACGTGGATTACGACGACGTGATCGGGCCGGACGAATACCATGAGCGGGTGAGCAACAACGCATTCACCAACCGGATGATCCGCCACTGCCTGGAAAGCGCGCTGCGTCTGGAGGAAATCTTCACGGACCGCCGGGGCTGGTTTGAGGCACTGCTGAAAAAGCTGGCATACGAAGCGGACTGGGAACGGCTGGGCACACTGATCCAGCGTATTCGCGGGCCGGTCATCCGCGGCGGCGTCATCGAACAGTTCGACGGGTATTTTGGCCTGGAGGACTGTTCGCTGGAAACCGTGCGCGCCCGGCTGTGCCATCCGAAGGAGTACTGGGGCGGCGACCATGGCGTGGCGGGGACGACGCAGATTATCAAACAGGCGGATGTAATCGCCATGATCGCGCTGTTTCCCGGGGATTTCACCGATGAGGAAGCGGACGCGAACTGGGCGTATTACGAACCCAGGACGGAACACGGATCCAGCCTTTCCTCCTGCATGTATGCCCTGACGGCCTGCCGGACCGGCAGGCTGGACGAGGCTTGGGATCTTTTCCTCCGGACGGCGTCCATTGACGTCACGGGCGGCGGAAAACAATGGGCCGGCGAAATCTATATCGGCGGGACGCATCCTGCCGCGAACGGAGGCGCGTGGATGATCGCGGCCCTGGGGTTTGCCGGCCTGCGGGTGGTCCGCGGAGAGGCGGAACTTCATCCGAGGCTTCCGCGGCAGATTACCCGGCTTTCCTTTCCCTTCACGGCGAAGGGGAAACAGCTGCAGGCGGAGATCACGCATCACCATGCGGTGATCCGGCCGAGATAAAAACAACGAACGGCGCTTCACGGCGCCGTTCGTTCATGTATATGCGGAACGCGGGTTACCGGAGGGGCAGAACACTTCCCCGCTCCACCAGATAGACCGGCAGGACGATGTTCTTTTCTTCAATGGGCTCATGGCGAAGCTGCTTCAGAATCAGGTCCGTCGCCAGGATTCCTTTCCGTTTCGCGTCCTGATGAATGGTGGTCAGGCAGGGAACGGTCAGCTGGGCCAGATAGTTATCGTCAAAACCGACAACCGATTTGTCCTCGGGGACATTGACGCCGCGCTCGCTGAGCCCGGCCATGATTCCGGCGGCCAGAATATCCGCCGAAGCGAAGATGCCGGTGAGATCCGTCCTGCCTGCCAGCTGGCGGCCGAGCTTCTTTCCTTCTTCCACGGTGATCTCCTGCGTAAAGACCCTGGAAGGGTCAAAGGGAATGCCATATTCTTCCAGCGCGCGGCGGTATCCGATAAACCGCTTTTCAATGACACCGCCGGGACGGATGGACGGGGAAGCGAAAGCAATCGCCCGGTGGCCTTTTTCCAGCAGGTATTTGGTGGCAATATAGCCGCCCTTCTCATCTTCCAGCAGAACGCAGCAGGCCTCCGGATCCTCCACATAGCTGTCTATGAGCACATAGGGGATGCCCAGGGCGCTGGTTGTCTGGAAAAAATCATCCTGGAACATACCGGTTAAAATCAGGCCCGAAAGGCGCCAGCTTCGGCTGAGGGAATCCAGCTCCGCGGCATCCTCCACGGCGCGGATCATCAGATAGTAGCCCTCCTCCCGGATGCGCTTTTCCACGCTGTCCACAAAGGAGCTCATAAAGGGATCGCCGACGGTGCTGCCCGTGTTCTGAGGGGTCAGATGCGTGATCACACCGATGATGTTGGACTGGTCATTGGCCAGGGAACGGGCCGACATGCTGGGCGCGTAGTGTTCCCGCTGAATGATTTTCTCGATCTTCCGGACCAGCTCGGGAGACACGCGGCTTTTCCGGTTGTGCACAACATTTGAGACCGTGGTGATGCTGACGCCGGCTTCTGCGGCAATATCCTTCAATGTAACCATGTTTCTCTCCGGCTTTTCTGAGATTGCCTGCCTGCGGGGATCAATCTCCGCGCAGAACCATCTTATCTTACATATTTTTCCTGTTTTGCGCAAGCCGCGGTGAAGAGAAAGGCGGAGGCAAATGGCTTGCCTCCGCCCGGTACCGCGGTGATTATTCGAGTTCGGCGAGGTAATCCCTGATGGGCAGGTCGCCGGGCTTGCCTGTTTCCGGAACGGTCATGCCGGCCAGGATGGTTTCCTGGCTGGAAGCGTCCACGGGCGCTACGGCTTCGGAGAAGGAGATCTCATCCAGCCAGATGACGCACTTGGCAAATGCGCGGATGTGGAAAGCGTTCGTCATGCCCGGGAAACCGGAAGCTTCCAGATCGATCACCAGATCCTGCCACTCCGTGGTGATCACGGGATGGCTGCCGTCGGCCAGCACCAGATCGCTGAAGCGGGCGGCGTAGAATTTGGAATCTTCGGGATGCCAGTCCATGATGAGCTTGTTCTCTTCTCCGCCTTCGCTGCCCTTGATGCGGATGTTCAGGTACTTGCAGAAGGAGATGCCTTCCAGCGCCCACATGTTGACAGCTTCGCCCCAGTTGCCCATCCAGTCACCGGCCGCGGCGAAATACTCATCTTCCGTGTCATAGTCTTCCGCATCGTAGGCCTTGGGGCGATAGTCGATCTTGATGGCGCCGTCTTCATTCTTCGCGCGCAGGTTTGCCCAGTTGTCCCACCAGAGGTTTGCGCCGTTCGGAGCGAGATCCGGCTTGGCATTGGGATCACGGTCATCGAAGTTGTCCCAGAGGAAGGTC
This sequence comes from Clostridia bacterium, assembly GCA_017541105.1. Classification (GTDB taxonomy): domain Bacteria; phylum Bacillota; class Clostridia; order Christensenellales; family Aristaeellaceae; genus Aristaeella. Next base: position 40,502 of record JAFXZS010000008.1, on the reverse strand, counting down.
TCGCCTTCAGCCAGGGCGGATGCAGTCACGGCAAACAGCATGATGGCTGCGAGCAGGATAGACAGAAACTTTTTCATAAGGGAACCTCCTTGATTATTTTGGATAAGGTTTAACGCTAAACCTTTCTGTTGAGGCGATTATAGCAGAAGCTCAAAGGGCTGTCAAGCATCCATTTATAAAAAAATGTGAAAACAGACCAAATTTTCTATTTCCGGCATTTTCAGTCTTGAAAAGATGAAAGATCAGAGTATAATGGCATCGGAGGGGTTTAACGCTAAACGTACCAAACTGAAAGGAGATCATGGATTTCATGAGAAGGTTTCGGTTTCTGCTGCCTGTACTGGCGGCTGTTCTGTTCGCGGCGGGGATTTCCGCTGCCGTTTCCGAGGCGGCGCAGCGGAAGAATCTGCTGACGATCTATGAAGGCCCCAAAACAATGGAAAGCTCCCGGACAGCTTCTGTCAGCGTGAACGGATATGAGCTCTTTGTCTATGACGTGATGGTCAATCATGAGCATATCTGGAATGCCAACACCCAGCCTTCCCGCACACCGATGGCCTATTTTGATTTCCGCGGGGAAGTCGCGGTTGAAATCCGGATGCCCGGGCTGGAACGGGAGGTGGAGAGCGCGGAAGTCCTGCCCGGATCCGCGGGCATCGTTCCGGAAGTGCAGGACGGCGCAGTCCGTTTCAGCCTGTCCGAACCGGGGCAGTATACGGTTGTTTTTAACGGGAATGTGAACAAAGCGCTTCACCTGTTTGCGAATCCGCCGGAGGAGAATGTGCCGGACCGGGATGACCCGGGTGTGTATTATATCGGCCCGGGGGAATGGACGATGGACGCGATCGTGCTGAAGGACAACGAAACGCTGTATCTGTCAGGCGGAGCCGTGCTCCATTCCATTGTTTCCGTTGCCAACGCGAAGAATGTCAGGATCTGCGGGCGGGGGATGATTGACGGCAGCGACTACCCGGCCTGGAACCAGCCCGGTTCCTACGCCAGGGTACCGATCAACCTGGATCATTCCAGGGAGGTTACGGTGGAAGGGATCATCGTCGCGAACTCCAACTGCTGGAATGTCAATTCCTATTCCTGCAGGGATGTGGCGATGAACAATGTCAAGGTCATCTCCGGCAGGCAGAACGGGGACGGGTTTACCTTCCAGTCCTGCGTGAATCATACCGTGACGGACTGCTTTGCCAGAACCTGGGATGACAGCCTGGTGATCAAAAACTATTCAGGATCCTCCAGGGGCATCACGTTCCGCAACTGCCAGATCTGGACAGACCTGGCCCAGTCCATGGAAATCGGATATGAGACGGACAAGGGCCTGACGCTGGATCCGGAGATCAGCGAGGTTCTGTTTGAGAATATCACGGTGCTCTACAATTTCCACAAGCCGGTTATCAGCATCCACAACAGCGACGACGCTTTTGTGCATGGCATCACATACCGGAACATCCTGGTGGAGAATGCCTTCATGCAGGGAGACAACGGAAACAATAAGGAACTGATTGAAATGACGCTGCAGAATTCCTCCTGGTCCACGGTGCGTGATGAATTCGGAAGCATTGACGATGTGCTGATTGACGGGCTGACGGTCCTGCGCACGGCAGACGGCAAAATCCCGCGCTCCCGGTTTGCCGGCCAGGATGCGGAGCACCGCATTACAAACGTCACCCTGCGGAACGTGACAATCCTCGGAACGGCTATCACCAGCCCGGAAGAGATGAAGATCTCCGCAAACGAATACTGCGGCGGAATTACGGTCCGATAAGAGAGGAGCACAAGCATGAACCTGAGATACTGTATGGTATTCCTTGCGGTGGCGCTGCTCGCGCTTCTTCCTGCAGCGGCCTGCGCAGAAACCCTGGAGGACGGGGAGTTCCTGGTCACGATCGTCCGCTCGCCGGAACAGGCGCAGGCGGAAAGGCCTCCGTGCTTTCCGGATCCCGCGGATCTGTATATCCAGCTGCCTGAGACGGAAAACATCGCCCTGGGGAAACCGATTGAGGCCAGCCTCCACAACGATGTGTATGTAAGCAGAAACCTGAATGACGGAAAGGTTGAGACCTACTGGGAAAGCAAAGGCTTTCCGGCGGAAATGACCGTCGATCTGGAGGGAACCCATACCGTTTCGGCAGTCGCTTTCTGCCTGAACCCGTCCGCGATCTGGGAACCGCGGACACAGGAGATCGCGGTCCTGGCCAGCCTGGACGGCGAGCATTATACGGAAGTGGTTCCGGCGGCGGTTTACGGATTTGATGCCCAGTTCGGCAACCGAATCCGGATCGATTTCAGCCCGGCGGAAGCAGCCTATGTCCGGGTGGTCATTACCTCCAATTCCGCGTATCCGGCACATTCGGGCGGTGCCCAGGTCGCGGAGATCTGCATCTTTGAATAACCGAATCAGCAAGGCGGCACAACTATGAAATACAAAGGAATCATTTTTGATCTGGACGGCGTGATCTGTTCCACGGATGAATACCATTATCAGGCGTGGAAGGCTCTGGCGGACCGTCTCGACATTGCTTTTGACCGGAATAAGAACAATCTCCTGCGCGGGGTCAGCCGAATGAAAAGCCTGGAGATTCTGCTGGGGGAACAGGGCGGCTGTTTCAGCGACAGCGCGAAAGAGGAAATGGCGGAGGAAAAGAACAGCCTGTACCGCCGGCTGCTGGGCACCATGTCGCCCGCGAGCCTGGACCGTGAAGTGAGGATTACGCTGGACAGGATCCGGGCTTCCGGCATGAGAATGGCGATCGGTTCCTCCAGCAGGAATACACGGTATATTCTGAACCGCATCGATCTGGAGCATTTCTTCGACGCGGTGGCAGACGGAAACTGCATCTCACGGTCCAAGCCGGACCCGGAGGTTTTTCTGAAGGCGTCGGACATGCTCGGCCTCTCCCCCGGGGACTGCCTGGTTGTGGAGGATGCCCGCTCGGGGGTGGAAGCGGCCGCTGAGGGCGGGTTTGACTGCGCGGCGATGGGGGACGCGCGGGAAGACTGCCGGGCAAAATACCACCTGGCCGCGTTTTCAGACCTTCAGCAGATTCTGCTGCAGGCCTGATATCCCCGGCACGCCGGCATCCGGCAGGGATCCCGGGCCGGCGAAGGCTTCGGCCGCGGCTCCCGGATGACCTGACACCGATCGGAATCCATTCAGCATATCTATGAAATCAAAATCTGCGAAAACCGAGATTCGCGCCGCAGCTTTCCCGGACCACCAGGGTGGCCTCCCGGATCATGGCGAAGGAGCGGGCAGAGGATTCCCGTGCCAGGAGCAGCTCCCTGACGGCGCTCCTGGCCATTTCTTCCGGATGGAGATCCACCGAGGTCAGGGACGGATCTGTATAGGCGCAGAAGAACTGGTTGTCACAGCCGATGATCGCCATGTCCTGCGGGAGGGTAAGCCCCATTTTTTTCAGCTGTTTCATGACGCCGAGGGCAACCAGGTCGTTGAAGGTGACAATGGCGGTGGGCCAGCGGTTCCGGTCAAGGCCGGAAAGCATCCGCAGGACGGCCCGTTCGCCGCTTTCCATATCGTAACCGGCGTCCACATGATAGGCGGGATCGTCCGGCAGGTCCATCAGCCGAAGCTGCTCCAGAAAGCCGATGCCCCGGCGGGATGTGTCCTTGCTGTGCATGGACCCGCCGAGGAAAGCGATGCGCCGGTGGCCCAGCGTGCGGAGATGGCGGACCGGCAGGCGGGAACAGTTGACGAGATCACTCTGGATACAGATGCATTCCAGCGAAACATCCGGGGGGCAGATGGTGGCGACGGGCATATACTTGCCGAGCTTTTCCAGGGCCGTGTTCAGGTCCCTGCGGTCCGCGGACCAGATGCTGCCGGCAAACAGGACGCCGTCCATGCGGCAGCGGATCAGCTCGCTGACGATTTCGGGGGAGATGGCCTGGTTTTCCATGGTCTGGAACAGGCGGAGGCTGCATCCGTTCTTTTCAGCCTCCCAGTAGGCCGCGTCAAAGATCCGGTTGAAATACAGGTTGGAAACAACGGGAAGCACCACGGCCAGGGTGCGGCTGCGGCCGCCCTCCAGGTTCTGGGCGGAAACGCTGGGAGAATATGCGTGCGCGTCGATGACCTGCTGGACCTTCTGCCGGGTGGCTTCCTTCACATGGGGATCCCGGCGGACGACACGGGTGACGGTCGCCGTGGAGACCCCGGCTTCCCGGGCGATATCGTAAATGGTTGTTTTCCTGTTCATGCTTTTTTCCTCCGGGACGAAATGATCCGGGACCAATATAGCATGAACCGGCTCAAAAAGCAAGAAAAATGTTACCGATAACATTTTCGAGCTCAACTTTTTCATGCGTTTTTTCGAAAAATACTTGACAAAAAGGGAGCAAAACCATAAAATAAGGACAAAATCAGGGAAAGACGCGGTGAAACGGCACGGGGGCAAGGGACAGAATGCTTCAAACTGTGAAACCGGTAACATTTCCCGGACATCATAAACGGAGGAGGAAACTCTCATGAAGAAAATGTTGTCTGTGCTGCTGGCGGCGATGCTGCTGCTGACAGCCATCCCCGCCCTGGCAGAGGACCAGGTACTGACCGTGGTGACCTGGGATGCCACGACCACCCCCTACCTGATTGCGCAGAAGGAAGCTTTCGAAGCCTCCCATCCCGGCGTGACGATCGAGTATGTGGATGTGGAATCCGGCAATGAATACGGCGTCAAAGTGGGCACGATGCTGAGCGGCGGAGACACCAGCGATGTCATCATGCTCAAGGAGAACGACCAGGTGGTCAACTGGCAGGCCCAGGGCTTTGCCGCCCCGCTGACGGACTACATTGCCGATTACGACATGTCCGGTTTTGTGGGCATTGAGAAGAACTACGAGATCGACAGCGTGCAGTACGGCATTCCGTTCCGCAGCGACTTCTGGGTGCTGTTCTACAACAAGGATCTGTTCGACGCGGCGGGCATTGAGTATCCCAGCAACGACATGACCTGGGATCAGTACGCCGAACTGGCCAAGAAGATGACCGACAAGGAAAAGGACATCTACGGAACCCATTACCACACCTGGCTGTCCACCGTTGCGAACTGGGCGGTCTGCGGCGGTGAGTACACGCTGGCCGACGGTACCTATGACAACCTGCTTTACTTCTACAAGCTGTACCAGGATCTGGAGGACAGCGGCGCCTGCATGAGCTACGCGGATCTGAAGGCCAGCGGCCTGAAGTATGCCGCGGCGTTCGAGAACGGCAATGTCGCCATGCTGCCCATGGGCTACTGGCTGGTTTCCACGCTGATTGCGGACATCAAGGCGGGCAACGCCAGCCTGAACTGGGGCATTACGGCCGTGCCGCACGCGGACGGCGTTGCCGCGGGTTCTTCCTTCGGCAATATGACCGGCGCGATGATCAACGCCAGATCCGAGCAGAAAGACCTGGCCTGGGAGTACATTTCCTGGCTGGGCGGCCCGGAAGGCGCGAAGGCGACCGCTTCCGTCGGCGCCCGTCCCGCATGGGTTTCCGAAGAAGTCGCGGCTGCCATGGCGGCTGTGGACGGCTTCCCGGCGGACGACAACAGCAAAGCCGCGCTGCTGCCTGTTTCCGTGGCGATGGAGTGGCCGGTCGGCGAAAAGGTTCCGGATATCAAGACGGTTGTGAACGAAGAACACAGCCTGATCATGGCCCGTGAGGTCACCCCGGAAGAGGGCATCGAAGAGATGAACGAACGGGTGGCTGAACTGCTCCAGTAATCCGGACAGATAAGCATGACACCTGGGCAGGGAAGGCGGCTTGCCTTCCCTGCCTTTTTAAGAACCGGGAAAGGAAACGATGAAACATGAGCCAGGCTGAAGTGAGAAAGGCCCGGTACAGGATGGGAAAACTGGAAAGGAAGAACACGCTGATCGCGTATTCCTTTCTGGCGCCGAACTTTATCGGGTTCGCGGTCTTTACACTCATTCCGGTGATCTGCGCGGTCGCGCTGTCCCTGTTTGAGTGGGGCGGAGGAGATATCTCCAGGCTGAAATTTGTCGGGCTGGAAAACTATGCGACGATCTTCACCGTCAAGAAGGTCGCAGAAAAAGGCATCGGATATTTCTTCGGCCGGGCAGACCTGGGGATCGCGCTGAAAAACACCGCCTTCTATACGGTGGTCACAGTGCCGCTGACGATCGTCTGCGCACTGGCCCTGGCCATGCTGCTGAACAAGATCAAAGGCGCGGTTTTCTTTCGCACCGTTTTCTTCTTTCCCTATGTTTCCTCGATGGTGGCCATCTGTGTGTGCTGGTCCTTCATGCTGATGAGAAACGGGCCGGTGAACCAGATCATCATGGCGCTGGGCATCGATTTCAACAAGGGATGGACCGCGGACAGCACCATGGCCATGTGGGCGATTATCCTGGTGAGCGTATGGCGGAACATGGGATATTACATGGTCCTGTACCTGGCGGCGCTGCAGGGAATCCCGCGGGAACTGACGGAGGCCGCCACCGTGGACGGGGCAAACAAATGGCAGCAGTTCCGGCATGTGACACTGCCTCAGCTGAAACCCACCACCTTCTTCGTTTCCGTGATGATGGTGATCTCCTGCTTCAAGATTTACGACGTGGTCGCGATCATGACGGAGGGCGGTCCCGGACGGGCCACAAAAATGCTGGTCACCTATATCTATGATGAGGCCTTTGTCAAAAACCGGTACGGCCAGGCAAGCGCCATCTCCATGGTGCTGCTGGTAATCGTGCTGGGTGTGACCATCATCCAGTTCAGATCCGAGAAGAAATTCTCCAACGACTGAGAAGGGAGGGAGAGAAATGGAAACGGCTGTACATGGCAGGGGAATCCGGAAGGACAATCCGGCGCTGCAGAAGGTGCTGCGCATCATCATCTGGATTCTGCTGATCGCGCTGGCTGCGTTTACCCTGATTCCCTTTGCGTGGATGATCTCTTCCTCGCTGAAGCTGGACCGGGAGGTGTTTGCCTTCCCGATGCGCTGGCTTCCGGAAACTTACCACTGGGAAAACTATTCGCTGATCTGGGAAAAGGTGCCGCTACTGACATACTTTAAGAACACGGCCTTCATCGCCATTACGGTGACGCTGCTGCAGACGCTGACGTCCTCCTTCGCGGCCTATGCCTTTGCCAAGCTGAATTTCCGGGGCAGGGACGTGCTGTTCCTCTGCTATATCGGGACGATTGCGGTGCCGTGGCAGGCCTACATGCTGCCGCAGTTCATCATGATGCGGTCCATGGGCTTGTACGACACGCTGTGGGCGATGGTAGTCCTGCAGGCGTTTTCGGCCTTCGGCGTGTTCCTGATGCGCCAGTTCTACCGCTCGATTCCCACGGAGCTGTGCGAGGCGGCCAGGCTGGACGGGCTGAGCGAATACGGCATCTGGGCGCGGATCATGCTGCCGCTTTCCAAGGCGGCGATTGCAACGCTGGTGATCTTCACGTTTGTCAACACGTGGAACGACTATATGGGCCCGATGATCTACCTGACCCGGGATGTCAACAAAACGATCCAGGTGGGCCTTCGCCGTTTCATCCAGCAGTATTCCAGCGACTATCACCTGATCATGGCGGCGTCCCTCTGCTCGCTGCTGCCGGTATCGATCGTATTCCTGTGCCTGCAGCGGTATTTCATTGAAGGGATCGCTACGTCAGGACTGAAGGGCTGAGCCGGGAGGCAGTATGTTCACGGCGTTTTTACAGGAAAACCCGATGGCGGAAATGCTCAGGAACGGTTCCCGCGTGCTGTATCCGCCCGCGGAGGATCGGCAGGCCTGGGACGGAATCCGGGAGGAGAGCCGGCAGGAGATCCGGAAACTGGCGGAGGAGTATGCGAAGGCCGTGTATCCGGTCCGCAGCGCCTCCGGCTTTCTTGCCTTCGCCCGGACCGGCGACCGGCAAGCGGACGAAAAACCGTACTTTGCCCGCCGGAGAAAACTTTGCGCCGCGGTGCTGAACTGCTGCGCGTTTCAGGATGCCGGGACGGACGATCTGGCCGACGGGATCTGGCTCCTGTGCGAAGAGAGCAGCTGGGTGATCAGCGCCCACAACGTGAACCAGATTCCCGGAGCGCCGTCCGCCGCGGAGTATCCGCTGCCGGACGTCCGGAAACCGTATATCGACCTGTTCAGCGCGCAGACGGGCATGATCCTGTCCCTGGCTTCAGCCCTGCTGGGGAAACGGTTGGACGGGATCTCCCCGCTGATCCGCAGGCGGATCCGGGACGAGATCCGGAAGCGGATCCTTCGCCCCTTCATGGCGACGGACGATTTCTGGTGGATGGGATTCCGGCGGAAGGACCTGAACAACTGGACACCGTGGATCCTCTCCAACGTGATGGTATGCGCGGTGCTGGACCCGATGCCGGCAGCCCGGCTGGCGGAGGTCCTGACCCGGGCATGCGGGATGCTGGACCGGTGGCTGGAGGTGCTGCCGGAGGACGGCGGCTGCGATGAGGGCCCGGGATACTGGAACATGGCGGGCGGCGCGCTGCTGGACTGCCTGGAGCTGCTGGAAAAGGTCACGGGCGGGCGGATGGTGTTCCGGGAGGAAGCAAAGATCCGGAACATCCTGCGCTTTCCGCTGGCGGCGGACATGGGGAATGGCTGGTTCGCAAACTTCGCGGACTGTGACGCGCGGCCGTTTATCAGCGGAGAACGGCTGGAAACAGCCGGACGGATGCTGGGGGACCCGGCGCTGGCGGCGCTGGGAACCCGGATGCGCGGAACGATCGCCGGCCAGCTGGACGACGTGCCCCATCTGACCCGGGCGCTGGACCTGATTTTCCACGGGCCGGCCGGGGAAACCGGCGGGCAGGAGGAAAAACCGGCGGACATTTTCCTGCCGGACCTGCAGGTGCGCCTGGTCCGGCGGGGCGGATGGACCCTGGCGTGCAAGGGCGGGCATAACGGGGAAAGCCACAACCACAACGACGTGGGTTCCTTCATCCTGATGCTGGACGGGGAACCGGCCGTTGTGGACGCGGGGAACATGGTCTATACCGCCAAAACGTTTTCGCGGGAGCGGTACAGCCTGTGGAACACCCGGGCCGCGTGGCACAACCTGCCGATGATCGGCGGACAGGAGCAGCGGGAAGGCGCGGAGCACGCGGCGCGAGAAGTGAAAGCCACGCCGGACGGAATGGAACTGGACCTGGCCGGCGCCTACGGCGCGGCGGCCGGCGTGGAACGGCTGAAACGAAGCTTCACCCTGGGCGCGGACGGCCTGCGCCTCAGGGACGAAGGCGTGCTGAAGGCGGCGCAGGAAACCGAATGGGTGTTCCTGCTGCGCCGGGAACCCGCCCGGAAGGACGGCCGGATCCTTGCCGGGAATCTGCTCATCCGGTGTCCGGAAGGGCTGGCTTTTGAGGCGGAGGAGATCCCGGTCACGGACGCGCGGATGGCGCACAGCTGGCCCGGAAGCCTGTGGCGGGTGAAACTGAAGGGCGGCAGGACAGACCGGTTCCGGATGGAATTCATTTTTACTGCAAAGGATCAGGAGGAATAAGGAATGGCTGACCGGCACAACCCGCTGCGTACACGGCAGGACCTGCGGCAGGCAGCCGCGTCGATCCTGCGGCCGCTGACATCCTGCATGACGCCCGGAAAGGCACGGATCTTCGTCGGAAACGGATCCGCCCATTATTCCGAGGACGTAGCCGGCATGGAATGCTGGAGCAGGGCGCTGTGGGCGCTGGTGCCGATGCTGGCGGGGAAATGCCCGGAGGCGGAAGCCCTCTGGCCTTTGTGGCAGGAAGGGCTGGTCCGCGGAACGGATCCGGATCATGAGGAATACTGGGGAGAGATCCGGGACTCCGACCAGCGGATGGTGGAAATGGCGGTGATCGGGTGCGGCCTGTGCTTTGCGCCGGAATACTTTTTCACGCCGCTGGCCGAAGCGCAGCGGAGGCACCTGTATGACTGGCTGAACCAGATGAACCGCTGCGACATGCCGAAGAACAACTGGCGGTTTTTCCGCGTCCTGGTCAATATCGGATTCCTGAAAAACGGGCTGCCGGCGGACCGGGCACGGATGCGGGAAGACATGGACCTGCTTGAAAGCCACTATACGGGCGACGGCTGGTATTTTGACTATCCGACCAAACGGGACTATTACACGCTGTGGGGATTCCATTTCTACAGCCTGCTGTACGCGGCGGTGATGGAAGGGGAGGATCCGCAGCGCTGCGAACGGATCCGCGCGCGGGCGGCGCTGATCGCCCCGCGTTTTGCCTGCTGGTTTGACCGGGAGGGGAGGGGTCTTCCATACGGGCGCAGCCTGACCTACCGCTTCTGCCAGAGCTCTTTCTGGGCGGCAGCGGCTTTTACGGGGCTGCGGTGCGAAGCGCTGAGCCCGGGACAGGTGAAACACCTGCTGCTGAACAACCTGCGATTCTGGCTGAACCGGCCGATCTTTGACCGGGGCGGCGCGCTGACCGTCGGATACGGCTACCCCAACCTGTGCGCGGCGGAAGGATACAATTCCCAGGGATCGCCTTACTGGGCGCTGAAGTCTTTCTGGATCCTGGCGCTGCCGGAGGATCACCCCTTCTGGCGGACGGAAGAGGAGGAGGTTTTTCCGCCGGAGCGGTTCCTGGATCCGCAGGTCCGGCTGCTCCTGACCCGCGATCCGGAAAACCGCCAGGTAGTGGCCTATACCGCCGGCAACCATGCCTGGGAACACATGCACGAGGACGAAAAATACGAAAAGTTCGCCTATTCCACCCAGTTTGCCTTTTCCGTGGCCAAGGAAGACTCTGCGCTGAACCGGGGCGCCTATGATTCCATGCTGGCGCTGAAGGCGAAGGGAAAGGATCTGTGGCATGTGCGCAGCGGCTGCGAAAGCTATGAGCTGGCGGAGGACCGGGTACGGTTCACCTGGTCCCCGATGAACGGGGTGGCGGTGGATACGGTGATCGCGCCTGTGGGCATGTGGCATGTGCGGAAGCATGTGATCCGGACGGAGACGGCCCTGGAGGCTGCGGAAGGAGCGTTTTCCGTACAGAAGGACTGGGCGGGGCCCAGGCCCTGCGACCGGGTCCGTACGGAGACGGAGGCGGATGAAAACCACGCCGCGGCCGCCGGCGCGCGGGGAACAAGCGCGATCTACGCCCTGCGCGGCTATGCCGGCGGGGAGGTGGTTCATACCGAGCCCAACACAAACCTGATGGAGCCGCGGTGCGTGCTGCCGATGCTGCGCGGAAGCCTGGAACCGGGGGAGCATGTGCTGCTGTGCGCGGTATTCACCGACGCGGGAAACAATCTGCCGGACAGTGTGCCGGAGGAGGTGCGTAAACTTGCCGGATCGATATGAGGAAGCGCTGCGCGGGATCGCGGAGAAATACCGCAGAACCGCCGAAAAGGCGGCGGAAGCCGGAATCATCCCGTACCGGAGCGCGGAAGGAAAATGGATTACCAGCCCGTATGACGGAAACAGCTGGTGGACGGGCGGCTTCTGGCCGGGACTGATGTGGCAGCTGTGGCATCTGACGGGGGACGGCTTTTTCCGGGAGGAAGCGCGGCGCGTGGAAAAGCTGCTGACGGACGAATTCCGCAGCTTCCGGAAGCTGAACCACGACACCGGATTTATGTACCTGCTGTCCTGCGGGGCAGACGCGAAACTGACCGGGGATGAACAGGCGGAAACGGACCTGCTCCATGCGGCTTCCCTGCTGATGGGCCGATTCAATCCTGCCGGATTCATCCGCGCGTGGAATGAGCCGGAACGCACGGGATATGCCATCATCGACTGTATGATGAACCTGGCGCTGCTGTACCGCGCCAGCCGGGATACGGGAGACCCGCGGTTCAGGGGGGTTGCCGCGGTCCACGCGGATACCACCCTGAAGGAGTTCCTGCGGGAGGACGGCTCCGTGAGCCATATCATCGAGTTTGACCCGGAGACCGGGAAGAGAATCCGGGAGCACGCGGGGCAGGGCTATGCCCTCGGAACGCAGTGGAGCCGCGGCCAGGCCTGGGGCCTGTACGGGTTCGCGCTGGCGTACCGCCACCTGAAGGACGGGAAATACCTGCAGGCAGCCCTGAAGATCGCGGGAAACTTTACGGCCCATATCCGGGAGGACGGGCTGACGGACTGCGATTTCCTCCAGCCGGCGGGGGAAGAACGGCTGGACAATATCGCGGGGGCGATCGCGGCCTGCGGTCTGCAGGAGCTGGCCGCGCTGACCGGGGAGGAAGCGTGGAAACGCCACGCGGAAAAACTGGTGAACGGACTGCTGGACCGCTGCGCCGACTGGGGAGGAGACCGGTGCGGCATCCTGACCCACTGCACGGCAAGCTACCATGACGACGGAGCGGGACGGCATACGAATATCGTTTACGGGGATTATTTCCTGGCGGAAGCCCTGATGAAGCTTTGCGGGAAAGATCCGGAGCTGTGGAGCTGAGAACGGAGGAACGGAGAAAACCATGAAAACACTGTATCCGCAGAACAATGCCGCACGGATGATGCTGGACCTGGGCGGCGTCTGGGATTTCCGCTTCCGGGGAGACACGGACTGGCAGCCGGCGGCGGTGCCTGCTTCCTATAACGACCAGAGCCCGGATCCCCGGTTCCGGAGCTTTGCCGGCATCGTGGAATACCGGCGGAAAATCACCCTTCCCGCATGCTGGAAGGGACTGCGCGCGTGCCTGCGTTTTGACGGCGTCGCCCATAACGCCCGGGTGCTGCTGAACGGACGGGAGATTGCTTTCCACCGTGGAGGTTTCCTGCCCTTTGAAGCGGAACTGGAGGGTTTCCTGGCCCCGGGGGAAACCGCGGAACTGACGGTGGAGGCGGATAACCGGATCAGCCACGATACCCTGCCGATCGGAACGGAAGGGGAGACGGCGTTCTTCGGTTCGGACAATCCGGGTATTCCGTCCGTGGAAGCCGGGAAAAAACTGCAGCAGGAGCGGGGAATCAACCGGCCCGCATTCGATTTCTTCAATTATACCGGCATCCACCGGCCGGTGCGGATCATCGCGACCCCCCGGCAGTTCATCCGGGACATCACCCTGGTCCCTTCCACGGACGGGAAAGTGCGCTATGGGGTGGAAACCGAAGGAACGGAGGGACGGGTCCGGATTGAAATCCTCGACGCGGAAGGGAAAACGGCGGCACAGGGCGAAGGCCGGGAGGGGATCCTGACCATTCCGGAACCCCGCCTGTGGGAACCCCGGCCGGGGACGCCGTACCTGTATTGCGCCCGGGTGACCTTCGGCGGGGACCTGTATGAGCAGCCCTTCGGGATCCGGGAGGTGAAGGTGGAGGGCACCCGTTTCCTGATCAACGGGAAAGCGTTCCGCTTTCACGGCCCCTGCAAGCATGAGGACAGCCCCTTTCACGGCCGGGGGACGGATTGCTGCCTGAATGTGACGGACATCAATCTTTATCACTGGCTGAACGCGAACTGCTTCCGTACCAGCCATTATCCGTACGCGGAGGAGATGTACCGGCTGTGCGACCGCGAGGGAATCGTAATCGTGGATGAGACCCCGGCGGTCGGCATGTGGGCCAGTGAACAGTACGGCTGGAACCTGGCGGATTACCATAAGCAGGTGCTGGCGGACATGATCGCCCGCGACAAAAATCATCCCTGCGTGGTGATGTGGAGCCTGGGAAATGAACCGGATACGGATACCATGCCAGACCGGGCCTATGAATACTGGTATCCGCTGTATGAAGCCGCCCACCGGATGGATCCGCAGGACAGGCCGGTCACGGTCGTGGGATGCCAGAACAGATATGACCGGGACCGGGTGATCCGCTCCATGGACGTTGTGATGATCAACCGGTATTACGGATGGTATAATCTTTCCGGGGACCTGGACGCGGCGAAGTATGCCTTCAGAAGGGAACTGGACTGGTGGGAGAAGCAGAACAAGCCCGTGATCCTGTCCGAGTACGGCGCGGACACGGTTGCCGGGCTGCACGGAGCCGTCGCCGAGATGTTTACGGAAGAGTACCAGGTGGCATTCTATGAAGCGATGAGCGAATGCCTGGATGAAAGGGATTTTGTGATCGGGGAAATGCCCTGGAACTTTGCCGATTTTGCCACCTGCCAGGGCCCCATGCGCGCGGGAGGCAACCGGAAAGGACTGTTCACACGCGACCGGAGGCCCAAGATGGCGGCGCACTGGTTCCGGGAGAGATGGAAACACCTGTAAAGCGGCGCAGCGAAGATCTGTCCCGGCAAGTGCCGGTGCGAGGGAAATATGCGATATGACATCATCTGCATCGGGATGGCCCTGGTGGATTCCATCATCCGGGGCTTTGATCCCGAACCGGTCTCCGCGTCCGGATACCGGGCTGAGTCCGGATCCCTGAACGCGGGCGGCGAGGCGGTCAATGTTTCCACCGCCGCGGCGAAGCTTGGAATGAAGACGGGCATTCTCTGCGCGCTGGGGGCGGACCCGGCGGGAGAAATCGTCCGCAGCGAACTGAAACGAAACGGGGTGGATACCCGGCTTGTGCTGAACGGCCCGTGCACGCCGGTTACGACGATGTTCGTCCGGGCGGACGGGACGAGAAGGTCTGTGACCAACCGGGCGCATTGCCACAATTTCCATCCGGAAAAGGAACCGGCCCGGTTTACGGACGCGAAAGCGCTGGTCCTCGGCTCCCTGTTCCGGGCACCCTTCGACGATCCGGAAGTGATCCATGCCGTACTGCGCAGCGCGAAAGCGGCGGGGGAGACGGTGATCGCGGACACGAAGCTGCCGAATTTCCGGTTCCTGACCCTGAAGGATATCGGCGATTCCCTGCCCCTGATCGACACGATCACGCCCAACGAGGACGAGGCCCGGTATTTCACGGGAAAAGAAGAACCGGAGGAGATGGCGGACGTTTTCCTTGCCTTCGGCGTAAAGCGCGTGATCGTCAAGCTGGGAAGCAGGGGCTGCCTGATGAAGGACAGGAAAAAGGCCCTGCGGCTGCCGGCAATCCCGGTCGTACCGGCGGACGCCACAGGGGCAGGGGATAACTTTATCGCGGGCTTTGTTTCGGAAATGCTCCGGGGAGCGCCGGCGGAAGAAGCGCTGCGCTTTGCCAACGCCTGCGGGGCGATCTGCACGACGGCGGTCGGAGCGGGCACCGCACTGCGCGACAGGGCACAGGTGCTGGCGCTGCTGTCCTGCCTATAACCGATGGCTTCGTGAACACATTTCGTGTTTCCACCTGTTCATTCCCGACGGTTTATGCTATGATAATAGAACATAAAATGAAGCGGTATAATCAGAATGTCTCTGAAAGGCCACCCCATTATTCAAGAACAGGAGGATTCAACCTATGAAAAAACTCATTGCTCTGATTTGTGCTGCTGCGCTGCTGATGAGCCTGGCAGCCGTTCCGGCCGGGGCTGAGGGCGGAAAAGCGCTTAAGATCCTGATCGTTACCTCCAGCGGTGTGGACGACGGGAATTTCAACCAGGACTGCTACGCGGGCATTCAGAGTTTTCTGGCGGACCACGATGGCTGCACCGTTCAGGACATCAAAGAACCCAACTTCGCGGAACTGATTCCTACGGTGGAAAAGAGCGTCGGCGATTATGACGTGTTTGTCCTGCCGGGGTTCAATTTCGGTATGGTCGGCGATATCGTCCTGGCGAATCCCGACAAATACTTCCTGGTGGTGGACTCCACGATCATGGACAGCGAAGGCAATCCCGTCACGGCGGAAAACGCTTTTACCATGACGTATAAAGAGCAGGAAGGCGGCTTCATGGCCGGCGTCGCGGCAGCCGTTTCCTCCCAAAGCGGCAAGGTGGCCGTGATCACCGGCATGCCCTATCCCTCCAACCTCAATTATCAGTTCGGCTTCATGGGCGGCGTACAGTACGCCAACGCGAAGTACGGAACCGCCGTCCGGTGCGTGGAAATTCCCTCCTTCTCCGGCGGAGACGGCGTAGGCGGCAACTACGTCGGCGCTTTTGATGATGAAGCGACCGGCAAAGTGGTCGCGGAGACGCTGATTGCGGAAGGCTGCGATGTGCTTTTTGCCGCAGCGGGCCAGTCCGGCAACGGCGTGCTGACCGCGGTCAAGGAAGCCAGCGGCATCTGGTTTATCGGCTGCGACGTCGACCAGTATGACGACGGCAGGAAGGGCGAAGGGAATGTTGTGCTGACGTCCGCCCTGAAGGTGATGCACCTGGACGTACAGCGCCAGCTGGAAGCGATCTGCAACGGCACTTTCGCCGGACAGGATGCGCTGCTCGGCGCGGACACGGATTCCACAGGCTATGTATCGGCGGAAGGCCGCCAGCAGCTGAGCGAAGACGCGCTGAACAAGCTGGCGGAATGCTATGAGCTGATCAAAACAGGCGCTGTCGTTCCGCCCACCACGCCGGAGGGCGTGGCGGACTTCCCCGGGCTGAATTGAACAGCAGAAAAGAGAGACACTCTCTCCTCCCGCAGGAGGGGGTGTTTCTCTTTCATCAACACCTGAACGGGCGGTATGAATATGAACGATTATATCGTGGAAATGCGCCATATCACAAAGAGGTTTCCCGGAATCATCGCCAATAACGACGTTTCCATCGGGATCCGCAAAGGAGAGGTCTATGCCCTGCTGGGGGAGAACGGCGCCGGGAAGTCCACGCTGATGAGCATGCTTTTCGGCATGTATGAGCCGGACGGAGGAGAAATCCTGGTGAAAGGGAAACCGGTGGCCTTCCATTCCTCCACCGATGCAGCGGCCTGCGGCATCGGCATGGTGCACCAGCATTTCAAGCTGGTGGAGCCGTTCACCATCGCCGAAAACATCGTACTGGGCACCGAGCCGGAAGAAAAGAAGCTGGGGATCCTGCCGTGGGTGAACATCCGCAAGGCCAACCGGCAGATCAGCGAGCTGTCCAGGACATACGGACTGGAGGTCAATCCGACGGACCGGATCACGGACGTGCCCGTTTCCGTGCGCCAGCGGGTGGAAATCCTGAAAATGCTTTACCGCAGTGCGGAGATCATGATCTTTGACGAACCGACCGCCGTCCTGACGCCCCAGGAGATCGACTTCCTGCTGAAGATCATCGATAACCTCCGCAATGGCGGAAAAACCATCATCCTGATTACCCACAAGATCGCGGAGATTAAACGGATCGCGGACAGGTGCGCGATCCTGCGGCAGGGAAGGCTGATAGACGTCTGCGATGTCGCCGAAACGTCGGTTCAGGAGCTGGCGGACCTGATGGTCGGCCGGCAGGTGCAGTTCACGCAGGAAAAAACCGCGCCGGATTTCCGGGAACCCGTGCTGGAAGTGCAGCACCTGACAGTGAAAAATGAGCATAGGTTTGACGTGGTGAAGGATGTGTCCTTTTCCATCCGCGGCGGGGAAATCTTCGCAATTGCCGGCGTATCGGGGAACGGACAGGGGGAAATCGCCGACGCGGTGGCCGGGCTGGCAAAGGCTGCTTCCGGCAGGGTGCTTCTGAACGGAAAGGACATCACCGGCCTGTCCGTAAGGGACCGGTGCCTTGCAGGGCTTTCCTATATTCCCGAGGACAGGCAGGAAACCGGCGTTATTCCGGATATGACGCTGCAGGAAAACCTGGCGCTTCGGGAATACTACAAACCCCCGTTCTCACGGAAGGGCATCCTGCACGGCGAGGCTTTCCGCAGCTATGCGGACAAGCTGATCGGAACCTACGACATCCGCTGCGCCCAGGGACCGGATACCGTGCTGCGGTCCATGTCCGGCGGCAACCAGCAAAAGGCCATCATCGGCAGGGAAATTGAAGAGCAGTCGGCCCTGATCATCTTTGTGCAGCCGACACGGGGGCTGGATATCGGGGCGATCGAGAATATCCACCGGCAGATTCTCCGGGAGAGGGAACGCGGTGCGGCAATCCTGCTGATCTCCCTGGAGCTGGAAGAAATCATGGCCCTGGCGGACACGATCGGCGTGCTGTACAGGGGCGAGCTTCTGAAGACGGAAGCAGCCGAAAAGATGAGCACACAGGAAGTCGGCCGGTACATGATGGGGGTGAGGAAAGCATGAAAAAGAAAAAACTGTTCCTGCCCCGCCTCCTGACCAGGCGCTACGCTTCCCTGGGCGTTTCCGTCCTGGCCGTGCTGCTGATGTTCGCCACAGCCGGCATCCTTCTGCTGACCATCGGCAGGAATCCCCTGGATGCGCTTCGGAGCTTCCTGCAGGGATGCGGCATCATCGCCAAGGAGAAATACGGCGGCGGAAGCGGCCAGCTGACGGATCTGATGGATTTCCTCAACTTTCTTGCGCCGATGATCCTGGCGTCGCTGGCTTTTATTACGGCGTTCAAAGCAGGACTGTTCAACATCGGCATTTCGGGCCAGATGCTGCTGTCCGGGTTTGCCGCCACGGTGTTGGTCGGATACAACAAAGGCCTTTCCGTGTACCTCGCAAAGCCCGCGGTGCTTCTGACCGGCCTGCTGGTCGGCGGACTGACGGGCATCCTGGTCGGATACCTGAAATTCCGGTTCAATATCCATGAAGTCGTATCCACCATCATGATCAACTATATCATCAGCTATCTGACGGGCTTCCTGATCAACAGCAATTACGTGGATATGATGACCCGGAACAGCAAAATCTGCTCGCCGGAAGCCGGGCTGACGCTGACCAATGTGATGATCGGCGGCATGAAATGCAAGATACCGCTTGCGCTGATCGCCGCAATCCTGGCCGCGCTGCTTGTATCCTTCCTGTTCCGCAAGACCGTTCTGGGGCTTGAAATCAAGGCCGTGGGCCAGAGCCGGCGCTGCTCCGAATACACCGGGATCCGGGTCAGCCGGACGATCCTGATTTCCATGGGCCTGTCCGGTGCGATCGCGGGCCTGGCAGGCGTGGCCTACTATTTGGGATACACCAATTCCATTGTGCCAAAGTCGCTTCCCGGTATCGGTTACGATTCCATTTCCGTTGCGCTGCTGGGAAACAGCGCTCCGATCGGGTCCATCTTTGCCGCGCTGGTCGTTTCCGTCTTCCAGCAGGGAGCGAACTACATGAGCTCCAGCGTCGGCGTGGCAAAGGAGATCGCTTCGCTGATCACAGGCATCCTGCTGCTTTTTGCCGCATGCGGCAACTATATGAAATACCGCGCTGAACGAAAGATGCAGCAGGCGGCGGACAGCCTGCCTGTCAGCGGAAATCCTCCGGCCGCCGGCGGCCGGGCAGCAAAGGGGGCGGAAAAACCGTGAACAAGGTATTTACAGACGGGCTTTCCTTTGCGCTTCCGCTTCTGATTATGGCGATCGGCACTTTGTATTCCGAAAAGAGCGGTGTGACGAATCTGGCCGTGGAAGGCTTTCAGGGGGTCGGCGCATTCTTCGGCGCGCTGGCGGCCACGCTGATGACCCCGCTGACGGGCGCCGGCAGCCAGGCGATCATCTATCTTGCGATTCTCTGTGCGGCGGCCGGCGGAGCCGTGTTTTCCTGTATCCATGGGCTGCTCTGCATCCGGTTCCGCGCCAACCAGGTGATCAGCGGCGTTGTGATCAATATCCTGTCGGTCGCGCTGACAGCGTTCTTTACCAGCGCGGCGAACAGCGCGATCAGCGGCAGCGCGTCCAACAAGTTTGTCCTGGATGTATCGGCAAGGTTCTCCGTTCCGTTTCTGTGCGAAATCCCCTGGATCGGCGGGCTTTTTACGGCCATGTATCCTTTTGAAATCATTATTGCCGTGCTGGCGGCCGTTATGTGGTACCTGATGAACAGAACCAAATTCGGGATGCGGCTGAAGGCCTGCGGTGAAAACCCCCAGGCGGTCGACGCCGCCGGTGCCAGCGTGACACGGATCCGCTGGGCTGCGGTCATCATTTCCGGCGCGCTTTCCGGCATCGGCGGCATCTGCTTTGCCTATTCGCTGCTGGGGAACTTTTCTCCGAGCATTTACCAGGGCTTCGGTTATCTCGCGATTGCGGCCATGATCTTCGGCAATTGGAAAATCGGGCCGACAACGCTGGCCTGCCTGTTCTTCGGCCTGGCCAAGTCCGGCGGACTGCAGCTGTGCATAGCCGCGCAGCTGCCCAGCAAGTATACCGACCTGTTCCTGCTGCTGCCCTATGTGCTGACCCTGCTGTTACTCATTTTCTTCTCCAAAAAGAACCGCCCGCCGAAAGCGGCAGGCGAACCCTGGGACAAGAGCAAGCGGTAAGCGGAAAAGAGCCGGCGGGCAGGGTCAGTCATACAGGTTTTGCGCGATCTCTTCAGCGTCAATGTTCTCCCTCGTATAAAAGGCACAGCCGGTGTCCGTATCCTCCACCGGCTCTCCTTTCGCGCTGGCAAAAAGAAGGTCAATGGTCACGCGGCCGATATCCACCGGGGCCTGGGTAACCGCACCATACAGGATCCCCAGGCGGATGGCCGCTTTCAGCGTCGCGCCGGAATCAAAGCCTACCGCGATGACGGTGGCGTCGCCCGTGCCGCATACGAACAGGTTGTCATCCGCAGCGACGATGCCTTCCGCCGCCACCTGATTGGAGCCGAAAACAGCGATCAGATCCGCCTTGTTCAGCAGCACAAACGCCTCATTCGCGCACAGTTCCACGGTGGGCTGAGCCGGCACCCGCACTTCGATGATAATTTTCGCGTCCGCTTCGGGGGCTTTTTCTCCCGTAACGCTGTCCACATAATATTCATTCCCCGTTACGGCAGCCTTCCAGCCCTTTTCTGCCGCCAGCTCCATGATCCTGTCGATAAAGCCGATGCCGCGCCGGGTGACGGATTCGCCGGTGGCGTCCTGATTGACTTCCCCGATGCGGACAGGCGCGTCAGAGGACGCAATGCGGGCGATGATTTTTTCCCACATTCCCTCCGCGGCGGCCGCGCCCGCCGCATAGTTGTCCGTGGAAGCATTGGCGTACACAGCGCCTTCCGGCGCGCCCGGCACGCCCGAATCAAAACCGATGATCGGAACGCCCCTGGACATCGTGCTGTTCAGCAGATCTTTGAAAGCGTTCTGATCGACTGCAGCGAAACCGATGGCGTCCGGGTTTGCGTTCAAAGCGGAGGTGAACTGCTGCACTTGCTGGGTAATGTCCGCTTCAGAGTCGGGACCCACAAAGTTCATCGTGATCATTTCGTATCCGGCTTCGGCGTTGAGCCTGGACACTTCATTCCGGGCCCCCTTCAGAACCGCCTGCCAGTAAGTGGCCTGAAAGCCTTTGGAAACGATTTCCAGGTGATAGGTTTTTTCCGCCGCTGCGGCTGCCGCGGTCCAGACAATCATCAGGCTCAGCAGGAAAGCAGCTGCCTTTTTCATCTCGGAACCCCTCCATTCTTGTCAGTGTGGATCCATCGGATGGTCAGGGCTTGCGCAGCCTGTCAATGGTGACAGCGCCCATGAGGATACAGCCCGTGACCAGCAGCTGCCAGTTCGCGTTCAGCCCGATAAAGGGAAGGCCGACCTGCAGCAGGGAAATCAGCAGCACGCCTAAAAACGCGCCGAAAACGGAGCCGGAGCCGCCCGTCATGGAGGTGCCTCCGATAATGGCCGCGCCGATGGCGTTCAGCTCAAAGCCCGCGCCTTCGCCGGGGGTAATGTTGGAGAAGGTGCCGGCGTAGGCCACGGCGGCCAGGCCGGTGAACAGGCCGCAGATTATATAAGCGATCATGTTCCATTTCACCACGTTGACGCCGGACAGCTTCAGCGCCTCCCTGCCGGAACCGATGCCGATGATGTACCGCCCTGTTCTTGTGTGGTTCAGCACGGCCGTCATGATGACAGCTAGGAGAACCATCCAGACCATGCCCAGGGGAATGGGAATCCGCTGCCCGGAATCGGCTGTGATCACAAGGCGGAAGATTTTCCGGAAGCCCGCTCCGGGCTCCAGATAATTGGGCCAGGTCCCGGACATGCCGCCGGTCAGGATCGAGCCCATGCCGCGGCAGAACATCATGCTGCCCAAAGTCATGATAAAGGGCGGGATATTCAGCTTTGCCACGCCGAAGCCGTTCACCGTACCCATGGCGGCGCCCATCAGAACCGTGGCAAGAATGGCGCCCCACAGGGGCCAGCCGCACATCCGCATCAGATAAGAGCCGATGAGGGAATAGCAGATCAGGCCGGTTCCCATGCTCAGGTCGGTGCCGCCTGTGATGATGGGGAAGGTGACGCCGATTGCCAGCAGCAGCGTATAATACATATTGTTGCAGATATATGCCAGCGTGGTATATCTGCGGAATGCGGGGCTTGCCGCGCAGAAAAAAGCGTACAGCAGGATCAGCACCGCAATGAGCAGCAGCCGCTGAAAGGTATTGGAGCGGATGAACGCGATGCGGGCCGCTTTTCTCTTGATCATTGTGTTTTCCATATTTGACCCCTTTCTCCGCGCTCCTTAATTCCTGCGGCGGCTCGAAATATCGGCGATCACCGCGCTGATCAGAATCAGCGCCGTCAGCGCGTACTGGAAGGAAATGCTCAGGCCCATGGCCAGAATGCCTTCCTGCATGACGGCGATCATCTGGGTGCCGATCAGGGTGCCCAGGATGGAAGCGAGCCCGCCTGCCATGGAGGTGCCGCCCATGACGCAGGCCGCGATGGCCTCATTGTTGAACGTATCGCCCTTGCCGGGAAGGACGGTGGTATAGCAGCTCACGTAGAAGATGGCGGCAAAGCCCGCCAGGGTGCCGCAGATGACGTAGGCCAGTATTTCCCAGCGCCGCGTATCCACGCCGGAAAGGTGGACGGCTTCCCTGTTCGAACCCAGGTGGAGCATATACCGCCCGGCCCTGGTTTTATGCAGCACGACGGAGCAGAGAACGGCAACGGCAATCAGAAGGATCATGCCCGTCGGGATGTTCAGAACGCGCCCGCCGGAGAGGGTGATTTTCAGATTCGCCAGGCTGCGGAACCAGCCGCCCGCTTCCGATTCGCCGGGCCAGGATACGTTCTGGGTCCTGGTAAACAGGGATCCCACGCTTTTCGCGATCTGCATCAGCCCGAGCGAGGTAATGAAAGAAGGAAGCCGCACATACGACACGAGGAAGCCGTTCACGAGCCCGAAAACCATGCCGATCAAGGGGCACATGACCAGGCAGGCTGCCATGGGAAATCCGTAATGCCGGAAACAATACCCGGAAATCAGCCCGGCGGCGAACATCACGGATCCGATGGAAAAATCAATGCCGCCGGTGGCGATCACGAAGGTGACGCCCAGGGCCATGAAGCCGATGAAATAGCCGTAGTTGACGGCGCTGATCAGCCGCTCATAAGTCAGGAAAACACTGCCGTGATTCACAATGGCGCTGAGCGCCTGAAAGAGCAGGCAAAGCAGAATGAGCACCAGCGTCAGCACCACCCGGCTGAAGCCGACGGCCCGGACCGGCCTGAGTGCCCTGAACCGTTCGATCCGGATTTTCATGGCCTGCTTCCCTCCTTTGCGCCGGCCTGCCGCTGCTGATCAATCTCCCGTGTGGCGGCAGCCATGATCTTTTCCTGCGTGGCATCGGCGATATCCATTTCTCCGGTGATTCTTCCTTCGCACATGACGATGATCCGGTCGGACAGCCGCAGGATCTCCGCCAGCTCGGAGGAAATCATGATAATGGATTTTCCGGTCTCCGCCAGCTTTGCCATCAATTCATATATTTCCTGCTTCGCTCCCACGTCAATGCCCCGGGTCGGCTCATCAAAGATCATGATCCGGGCATCGCTGACCAGCCATTTGGCGATGATCACCTTCTGCTGGTTGCCGCCGGACAGGTTTTTCACCGGCTGTTCCACATCCGGGGTTTTGGTTTTCAGTGCCTTCACATGCTCCGCCGCCGTCCCGGCTTCCCGCCGCTTATCGATGAAGATACCCTTCATAAACTTCTGCAGCGAAGCAAGGGTGGTGTTTTCAGCGACGCTTTTTTGCAGCACGGCCCCAAACCGCTTCCGGTCTTCGGATAAATAACCGATCCCTGCCTTCACCGCGTCCCGGGGCGAGTGAATCTCCGCTTTTTTTCCATCAATATAAATATCTCCGCTGTCCCTGGGATCGGCCCCGAACAGCGCGCGGGCAGTTTCCGTGCGGCCGGCGCCCACCAGGCCTGCAAAGCCGAGGATTTCTCCCTGATGCAGTTCAAAGCTGACATCCCGGACCAGGCGTCCGGCGTTCAGATGCTCCACTTTCAGCACGACAGGCGCGCCGGGCGGGCAGCGGTTTTCGGTTTTCGGATCCTCATAAATCACGCGGCCCACCATCATGCTGATAATGTCTTCCTTGGTGCATTCCGCCGTGATCAGCGTGCCGATATACTGCCCGTCCCGCATCACGGTCACGCGATCCGTGATTCTTTTGATTTCGTCCATCCGATGGGAGATATAAACGATGCCGTACCCCTTTGCCCGCAGATCCTGAATGATGGCAAACAGCTGCTCGATTTCGTTTTCTGTCAGCGCGGCGGTGGGTTCATCGAAGATAATCACTTTGGCGTCATGGGAAATGGCTTTCGCGATTTCGCACATCTGCTGCTTCGCCACGGTCAGATTGCTCATGGTTTCTTTCGGGTCAATGTCAATCCGCAGCTGCGCGAAGAGTTTTGCCGCTTCCTTGTTCATGCGGGCGTCGTCAATAAACAGCCCGCGCTTCGGCTCCCGCCCGATAAAGATATTCTGGGCGACCGTCAGGTGGCCGATCATGTTCAGCTCCTGATGAACAATCACGATGCCTGCCTCCTGCGCTTCCCCGGGGCTTCTGAATTCTACGGTCCGCCCCTCAAAGACAATCTCGCCGGAATCTTTGGCACAGATGCCGGTGAGCACCTTCATCAGCGTGGACTTGCCCGCGCCGTTTTCACCCATCAGGGCGTGAACCTCTCCTCTTCTGACGTCAAAATCCACATGATTCAGCGCGTGAACGCCGGGAAAGGTTTTATCAATTCCTTTCATCGTCAGAATGACGTCTTCCATGAGCATCCTCCCGTCTATGGAAATATAATTCAATCCGCGCCGCAGACCGGATTCCGGTACCGGAAGCTGACAAAAGGCTAATTCGACACAACAGGGCGCGGCACCTGCAGGCAGCCGCCTGCAGGGCAAAGAACGGCAAAGGAATCCGGTGCTCAGCGGCACGCTGAACCTGAGAGGAAACGGCGTCAGCGTGGCCTGCTTCGGCTCCTATGCGGGCGCGGCGAATATTGAGATCCGGAATGCGAAAGTCACAGTGCACGGGGACGGAAACGAGGTGCTGCTGATCGGCAGCCGCTCCGGCACTGCGAAGATCAGCGCGGAAGGAAGCAGCATCCATCTGTCTGCTTCCTGCGAATTGCTCTGCGCGGTCGGTACCATGAGCGATTCAGCGGACGCTGCGTTCTCCGGCTGTACCGTCGTCAGCGACACACACTGCGATAAAGGCGCGGTATTCGGCTCCTTTGACGGGGAGGCAAAGGCCGTTTTTCGTGATTCCAAAGTCCGCCTGCACGGCGAAGGCTATCAGGTGTCCGGCTTCGGCAGCCTGAACGGAAGCTGTGTCACACGGGTGGAAAGCGGCGAGATTGACGCAAGCCTCCTGGCGGTGGAAGTGCTGCTGCTGGGAAATGAGCGTTCCCGTTATATCGTTACAGGCGGAAACATACACCTTGCCCAGGTAAGCGGCCATACGCCGGTTTCCCCCGCGGGCATCCCGCTCTGTTTTGCCAATCCCGGGAAAGACCATTATGAGGCCGTCTTCCGGGATGAGGAAGAAGAATGGACTTATAAGGCGGACCGGAATGAAGACGGATACCTGGGCGTATGGATCCTGCTGTAGCTTTCAGAGAAAAAATGCAGCCTGCGAAGGGCTGCATTTTCTATATGTGCGCCCGGCGGAACCTGCCGGCCGTTTTCCCGATGGTACAGCGGAAACTATTTCTTCTTGTTTGACATACATGGTATTGACCTTTTCCTGTTCTGTCAAGCTCAGGGATGAAAAGAACAGCTTCACGCGGACGCTGTTCAGTTTTGCTTTGATATCATGGCTGAAATGTAGTATCATGGCTCTATACCGAATGTAAAACCGGCAGGTTCTGTTTTCGTGAAGGGACGATTCTGCCGGAGCCATGGCCGTTCATGAAAATCAGAGAGAAAAGGGGGAGATTCCCATTCCAGGTCCCGGAGGCCGGGGAAGAGCCCAGTTCCTTACCGAAGAGGAAAAGAAGAATTCCCCGAAAATCACCAAAGAGCTTCTGCAGCGGGTTTTTTCCTACCTGAAGCCATACTGGCGCCAGCTTGCGCTGGTGCTGGTCTGTATCGCGGTGGCTTCTGTCTGCAGCATCTTTCCTTCCATCCTGACTGGTAACATTATCGACGTCCTGACCGGCAGGGATATGGGCGGCTGGTTCGGCGCGGGCCTTTCCGCCCTGATCAAACTGATCGTGCTCTCGCTGGGGCTGAACCTGGCCTCCAATCTGATCGGTGTCGGCCAGAACTACCTGAACAACTGGATCGCGCAGCACATTTCCTATGATATGCGCAACCAGATGTACCGCCATCTGCAGAAGATGTCCCAGCGGTTCTTCACTTCCGCAAATCAGGGGGATATCATCACACGCATGACCAGTGATATTTCCGGCGTGGAATCCGTTGTGACCGGCACCTTCAGCAGCATTCTCTCCAACACCATCACGCTGGTGGTCGCGCTGACCGCGATGTTCCGGAAAAACTGGATCCTCGCCCTTGTCGGCATCGCCGTGGTTCCGCTGTTCACCCTGCCCACCCGTATGGCCGGCAAGCGCCGCTGGAAACTTGCCGCGGAAGCCCAGGAATGCAACGATGAGATCAACGGCATCCTGAATGAGACCCTTTCCGTCAGCGGCCAGCTGCTTGTCAAGCTCTTCGGCCGGGAAAAATACGAATACGGGCGCTATGAGGAAGCCAACGGACGGATGATTAAACTGAACATCCGGGAAAAAATGGCCGGCCGCTGGTTTTTCATGCTTCTGAATACCCTGACAACCATCGGGCCGATGCTGCTGTACCTGGTCGGCGGGATCCTGATCATGAAGTATGACAGCACCATCACCGTCGGCGATATTACGGTGCTTGTTGCCCTGCTGGGCCGGATGTACGGGCCGGTGAACAGCCTGCTGAACATCCAGGTAGACTGGATCCGTTCCATGGCCATGTTTACGCGTATTTTCGAGTACTATGACATGAGGCCCGAAATCGACGACAAGCCGGACGCGAAGGAACTGACGAACGCCAGGGGCGAGATTGTTTTCGACCATGTCAGTTTTTCCTATGACGGTGAGCGTATGATCCTGAAGGACATCAGCTTCACCCTTCACAGCGGGGACTGCGTCGCCATTGTCGGCCCCAGCGGCAGCGGAAAAAGCACCATCGTGAACCTGATTCCGCGCCTGTGGGATCCGGCGGACGGCCGGGTCACCTTCGACGGAACAGACGTCCGGGATCTGACCCTTCATTCCCTGCGCAGCGAGGTCGGCGTCGTAACCCAGGAGACCTACCTGTTCAACAGCACCATCCGGGAAAACCTGCGCTATGCGAAGCCGGACGCCACCGAAGCGGAAATGATCGAAGCCTGCAGGAAAGCCAATATCTATGACTTCATTTCCAATCAGCCCGACGGGCTTGACACCGTGGTCGGCAACCGCGGACTGAAGCTGTCCGGCGGTGAAAAGCAGCGGATTTCCATTGCGAGAGCTCTGCTGAAGGATCCGGCCCTGCTGATTTTTGACGAAGCCACCTCTGCCCTTGACTCGATCTCCGAGGCCGCCATCCAGGCCGCCATCAATCCCCTGATTGAGGAGAGGACTTCCATCCTGATCGCCCACCGCCTGTCCACCATTCTCGCTGCGGATGAGATTCTCGTGGTACGTGACGGCGAGATCGTTGAGCGCGGCACCCACAGGGAACTGGTCCACGCCGGCGGCACCTACCAGGAACTGTATGAAACCCAGTTCAACAAGGCTGCGGAAGCCTGACGCCAGGGCATAACAGGCCGGGGATCGGCAATTGAGACTTTATGATGACCATGAGAGGATGCGCTATGAAAACACTCAGAGGGCGAACGGAAACCCTTTGGCAGGTTCTGCTGAAACTGGGCGGAAACGCTTCAGCAGAGCAGGTGCTGACGGAAGCGCTGGAGATCGTTTGCGAGGAAACCGGAGCGGGAGAGATCACGCTCTGGCTTTATCATGACGCGGAAAAACAGCTTGTGGCCGCGGTCCATGCCGGAGACAGCAGCATCGTGGGCACATCGGTCAGCCCGGATCATTCGCTGGTGGGCAGGACGTTTCAAACCGGGGAAGAAATATGGATACCGGACACGTCGAAGCATCCGTCCTTTCCCGCAGGCCGGGATGAGGAAACAGGCATTCCGGTCAGGAATAATTATCTTCTTTCCATGCGGCTCGGAGGAAAGATCACCGGGTGTTTGCAGGCCATAAACCGGACAGCCGGCGAGTATTCAGATGAAGAGAAGGCGATCCTTCGGAGCTTTTGCGGGCTGGCAGCCATGGCGGCGGAAGAGAAAGGGCTCGTTTTTCCGGTCCGTTCGGACCGAAAGGTGCTGGTTTCTCTGCACAATGCCGTCAAGGAGTATGCCTCAGGCGGCAGTATGCTGCGCGTGCTGAAGGACGTGAACCTGGAGATCTATGAACATGAGCTTTTGATCATTCTGGGAGAGAGCGGCTGCGGGAAATCCACTCTGCTGAACATCCTGGGGGGCATGGACTGCCTGACAAGCGGGGAGATGACCGTCGATGGGCGCGTTTTTTCCCATCCGACAGAGAAAGAACTGACGGAATACAGACGGGATGCGATCGGTTTCGTTTTTCAGGCTTATCATCTCATGCCAAACCTGACCGCGCTGGAAAATATCGAATTCATAGCGGAGAACACGCCGAATGCCGGGAACGCGCAGGAGGCGCTTGACAGGGTCCATCTCGGGAGCGTGGCGAATCATTACCCGTCCATGATGAGCGGCGGCCAGCAGCAGCGGGTGGCAATCGCCCGGGCTATCGTCAAGAATCCTAGGATGATTTTAGCCGATGAGCCCACGGGAGCGCTGGATTACGCGACCGGCAAGGAGGTGCTCCAAATCATAGAAAAGCTGGTCCGGGAGGAAAAAACGACGGTGGTGATGGTGACGCATAACGCGGAAATCGCCCGTATGGCGGACAGGGTGATCCGCCTGCGGGACGGGCGCATCAGCAGCATTCAGGAGAACGCTCATCCACGGTCCGCGGATGAGCTTGTGTGGTAAAATTATGAAAAAAACGCAGCGCAAGGACGCCGTCCGTAATATTCTGCGCCAGAAGGTAGCCTGGCTTTCGATGGTCTTGGTAATTCTTGTGGGGATTACCGGTATGATGCTGCCCGTCTGCATTGATTCCAGCGTTAAAAAAAGCGCCGGATCCTTCTATGATGAAACCTGTTTCCGGGATCTGGAAATCACCCACGCAACGGGGCTTTCCGATGAGTCTGTCCGGCTGCTTTCCGCCGATGAGTCCGTTCGGGACGCGGAAGGATTCCATTCCGTTTCCGCCATGATGTTTCAGTCTCATGATCCTTCCGTGGGGGAGGAACGGACGGAGGCAAAAGAAAACGGGGAGCGCGCAGAAGAAACCGATTCGCCGCCGGTTTGGAACGTGCATATCCATTCCAATACAGAGCGGATCAGCCGTCCGGTGCTTGCGGACGGGAAGCTGCCGGAAAACGAAGCGGAGTGCGCTTTGGATGAAGCGCTGGCGCAGAAGGCCGGGCTGACGATCGGCGACTGGATCGAATTAACGGGAAACAACAGCTTTGGCATCCGCCTGAACAGCGTTTGTTTCCAAATAACGGGATTGATCCAGCACCCCCATGCGGTGATCCGGTCGAAAGCAGATACGGTTCTTCTGGCAAAAGGAGCTTTTACGGAGTCCTTTGGATATACCGGCGTTCTGATACGCCTGAATCTGCCGGATCGGATCAGCGCAGACCCGTTGTCGGATGTGTATCTGACCCAATCAGACCGGGCGGCAGAGCGATTGCAGCCGGTGCTGCGGGAAGTCAGCGAAGCCCGCATCCGGGAAATCCGATCCATGCTGAAGTCCGATGCGGCCCTGGAAGAAGCGCTGCAGACGCGCGGTTTGACGCTGCAGGCTCTGGAAGAATGGATCGCTTCCCCGAATCCATCCTGGGAAACCGCGGACCCGCAAATTCAGGAAAGCCGCGACGATCTGGAAAGCCTGATGGAGGCAATGAACACGGACTTATCCTCCCTGCATATTGCATACAGCGGGGTGACAGCTTCCGGAGCGGTGATTCAGGATCGAAGGATGAACGAAAGCTATGAGTATCTTCGTTCCATGCATCAGACAGTTTCACGGCTGGCTGTTTTCTTCGCGCCGCTGTTCGCCCTCGTTGCGGGCATCGTCTTCTTTTCCTCCACTTTAATTCTGATCAGCGATCAACGGCACCAGGTTGGCGCGATGAAAGCAATGGGGTTCCGTGACGGGGTGATCAGAAAGAAATATGCCGTCTTCGGAGCCTCCGCGGCGCTGGCCGGTGCGGCGGGCGGAGTTCTTCTTGCCCGGTTTGTGAGCGGCAGGGTTCTGCGGATCTGGGATGAACAGTTTTCCATAGGCGGACTGGTTTTATCCTTCCCGCCGGCCGCGGCTGCTCTGATTGGGATTTCTGTGCTTCTCGCAATGCTGCTGGTCGTGTATGCGGCCTGCGCCAGGCTGCTGAAATGCAGCGCGACGGGGCTGCTTCAGGGCAGCGAGCCGCGGCGAAAAACCCATGAGAAGACCCGAAAGAAAGCACGGAAGCATTCCCTGTATTCAGAACTGATCCTGAACAATACCAGAAACGAAAAAGCCCGTGCGGTTACCACGGTTATCATCATTGCCATCAGCGTTCTTTTGATCGGCATGAGCATTACTGTGCGCCAAAACCTGCATGAAACCTTCCGGATCCAAACGGAGGAAGTGGCCCGTTATGATCTGACCGTTTCCTGTCCGGGCGGAATGACGATTGAATCCCGGGAAAAGCTGGAGGAAGTTCTTTCCTCCTGCGGCGCTGAATGTGCCGGGGCCTGGCAGGGAGGCGCGATAGCAAGGACGGAAGGCGAAACCTTTGGCTGCACCATGCTCTGCATGGAAAGGGACACGATCAGCGATTACTTTGGCGTTGCCGTGCCCCAGGAAAGGGGGATAACGCTCAGCTATAATCTGAGCGCCGCCTATCACCTGAAAAGCGGAGATTCCATCTCGCTGTACTCCCGCTGGCTGAATCTTGCGGATGTCCCGGTGGAGGATGTGTTTGAATACCATATCGGCAATCTGATGGTGTTACCGGCGGAAACTTATGAAAGCCTGTTTGGCGTAAGCTGCGAACCCAACAGTTACCTGGTCCATTGCTCCAGCCCCCGGAGGGAAATGCTTGTAAAAGCCCTTCAGGCGTACAACGCGGAGGGGGAAGATAAAGTATCGTTTGAAACTGTGGAAGCATCCATGGAACAGTTCCGATCCATCGGCAGGCTGTACGATCTGCTTGTGGGCGTGATCATTCTGCTGGTTGCCGCGATGAATATGCTCATTCTGATTCACCTGACGCATATTCTGATCTCGCGGCGAATGACAGATCTGAACATCATGCGCATGAACGGCTTTTCTCTGCGGCAGATCAGGAACTATCTGTTCAGAGAAACAGCATTTACCACGGTTCCCGGCATTCTTCTGGGGATCGCATCAGGCGTCCCTTTTGCGCTCTTTGTCCTTCGCAGGATCAGCACGATGAAAATCACCCTTGTTGTCCGCACGGAATGGATGGCCTGGATGATTGCCGTGATCCTGTGCGCCGGGTTATCTCTCGCTGTATTTCACCTTTCCTTCCTCAAGGTGCGCCGGAATGATCCTGCCGCGCCTCCGCAGCAATAGAAGGGAGGATCGGAAGATATGCAGCGAAAGAAAAAATGGAGAAAGAGGATCCATCCATTTGTCCGGAACGCTGTTTTCCTGTTTTCTTATCCGTTCCTTCGCCGCCTTTGCGGCGGAAAGCCGCAGCGTTTCCCGGAAGAAGGAAACCGCCCGTACCTGATCCTGTTCAATCATCAGACGGTATGGGATCAGTTTCTGATTAACGCATCCTTTCGGCAGCCGGTTTATTTTGTCGGCACAGAGGATTTGTTTTCCATGGGCTTTGTTTCGAGCTTACTGCGCTATTTTATTTCGCCCATTCCGTTTATGAAGAGGACCTCCGATATCAGCTCGCTTCGGATCTGCCTGAAGGTCGCCAGGGAAGGCAACAGTATTGCAATCGCTCCGGAGGGCAGCATGACATTCAGCGGGAAAACGGAAACAATGAATCCCGCGATTGCGCTGTTTGCGAGAACCCTGGGCCTGCCCATCGCCCTGTATCGGATCGACGGAGGATTCGGCGCATTCCCGCGATGGAGCAATTCTGTGCGGAAAGGATCCAACGGCGCGGTTCGCGCAGGGGTCGCCAGGGTGCTGGAGAAAGAGGATTATGCCGGATGGACAAACGAAGAGCTGTTCGCGGAAATCAGGAAAACCCTTACGGTCAATGAAGCGAGGGATGACGGCAGGCGCTATGCCTCCGGCCATCGTGCCGAGTATCTGGAAAGAACTGCATACTGGTGCCCGTGGTGCGGTTTTTCAACCTTCCGCAGCAAAGGGAATTTCATCGCCTGCCTGCGATGCGGCAGATCGGCCGAATACGGAGAGGATAAACGCCTGCGCGGTATAAACTGCGATTTTCCGTTTACATACTATGCAGACTGGTATGATGCTCAGGAGGGTTTTATCCGGACGATCAACCCGGATGATTACCGGCAGACCCCGCTTTATCAGGATTCCGGCAATCTGTTTGAAGTGATTCCTGAGCATAAGAAGAATCTTCTGTGGAAGGATGCCGGGATCGATCTCTATGGAGACCGGATCGTTATCCGGAAGAAAAAAGAAAGCGCTGCGGTTTTCACATTTAATACGATTACCTCCGCGACGACGCAGCTCCGCAACAAGCTGAATTTCTGCCGGGAAGACGGAAGAATTTTTCAAATCAAGGGCGGCAAGCGATTCAACCCGGTCAAGTATATCCACCTTTTCTATCGCTATCAGTATATTCACGGCAGCAAACAAAATGAGTTCTATCTTGGATTGTGAAAACGGCAGCGGAAAGGCTGCACACGAAATAAGGCATGAAAA
Organism: Clostridia bacterium; assembly: GCA_017541105.1. GTDB lineage: Bacteria > Bacillota > Clostridia > Christensenellales > Aristaeellaceae > Aristaeella. The sequence goes on along the minus strand of JAFXZS010000008.1, from coordinate 7,405 downwards.
ATCAGGAAAAGCCGGATTTGAATTTGCGTTCAAATCCGGCTTTCAGCCTTGCAGCAGTGATAAAAATATACCCTTGTCAACAAGCGGATTTGGAATATAATATGTTTGTTGCAACTAACGAATTTGATTCCGTAACGTAGGATGGGGGAATGAAAGGTTGCTCATAAGCATAAGGGATAATAATATGCCGGAGGATTATTTTGCTTGCCTAAGGCATTAGAGGCGCCTAATAGAAAAGCGCGGATGAGAATCATCGCCGGGAGGAATTATGATTTCACAGGGAAAAACCAGAATTCCCCGTTATTTGGCCTGTGCATCAGATGGCTCATATGACGGCGTTTATCAAAGGAAAGAAGCCTCTGATTCTATCCCGGAAGGCAAAAGCAAACATGAAAAACACAGCATAATACGGAGGCAAAAAAGATGGACAGACATTCTGAAATAAAAGCATCGTACAGGCAGCTGGGCGGCAGTTTTTCCAATATGTATGACGGGATTATTACCCGTTCCACATGGGTGGGTAAAATATTGGACAGCCTTGTCTGGGGGCTTGATGCAGAGAAGGCTGCCGCATGGGTTAATCAAGCTCTTTCACCGATTCCGGAAGGATTTGCCGGGAAACTGCTGGAAGTCCCTGTCGGCACGGGAGTATTGACAATGCCGTTATATAAGAGCCTTCCTGCCGCATCGATCACCTGTCTGGATTATTCAGAGGATATGATGAGGAATGCTGAGCGCAGGGCAAAGGCTATAGGTGTTCCGGGTGTTTCCTTTATACAGGGAGATGTCGGTGCATTACCCTTTGAGGATGAATCGTTTGATATTGTTCTGTCACTTAACGGATTTCACGCTTTTCCGGACAAAGAGGCTGCTTTCCGGGAAACCTGCCGCGTGCTTAAAACCGGCGGCCTGTTCTGCGGATGCTTTTACATTGCCGGAGAATTCGGGCGGACAGACTGGTTTGTAAAACATATGTATGTTCCCAAAGGTTTTTTTACTCCGCCGTTTGAGACGAAAGAAACCCTGGCGGCACGGCTGAGGAACCTTTACCGGGAAACAAAGGTTCAGACGGTCAACGCAGAGGGAATATTCCAATGCAGAAAGTGAAAGGGAAATATTGAGGAGGAAGTCCGGATGAAATACACAGGAATGCCGATGGCAATGTGGGCCTTGTTCCGGAAATCATTTCAGAAAAACCTTGTCTCCGTTCTGAATTATGATGAAGCTGCTGCTTTGGAGACTGCCGGAAAGGCAAGACCGGACTACAAAAGAATCATCAACCGGCTGCCGGAGTTTGAAAAAGGAGACCGGTTCAGGATGAACATCATCAATTGCGCCATGTTTTCATCGTTTATCCTGCATATGCATCCACGGCCTTCGTTGGATCAGCTGACGGAATATTACAGGCAGTCCATGCTGACGCCTGCCATGCGCTGGTTCTGCAGAAAGGGCGGGAAACAGAAGTTCTCGGCAAAAGATATCGCTGGAATGAAAGCCACCGCGGCATTACGCGCAGCGGACAGGAACCCGTATTCCTGGAATATGGAGTTTTTTCCGTACGCGGATGGCAGCGGCTATGAAGCCAGGTTTTTCAGATGCGGAATCTGCACCCTGATGAAAGAGCTCGGTTTGTATGAATATGTTCCCGCTATGTGCAGGCTGGACTATACCATGGCTGAAGCCGGTGGCGCGTGCCGGTTCGTCCGTGAATTTACCCTGGCTTCCGGCGGGCCATACTGTGACTGCGGATACAAAAAGCTGTCCTGAAAGGAAACACTAAAGCATGAAAAAGAAAATCTGGGACCTGTACGCACCGATCTACAAAAAGGCGATGCAGGCGGATCAGAAGATCTATGACTTTATGTATGAACGCATCCCGGTAAAAATCCGGGATATGGAAGTGCTGGAAATCGCCACCGGTCCCGGACTCCTGGCCAAGCATGTGGCTCCGGCAGCAAAACGGATGATTGCTACGGATTATTCGGATGGCATGATCGCGCAAGCGAAGAAGGGAGACTGTCCCGCCAATCTGACCTTTGAAGTGGCGGACGCAATGAACCTGCCTTACGCAGACGGGTCCTTTGATGCGGTGCTGATTGCTAATGCTTTGCATATCGTCCCGGATCCTGAGAAAGCGCTGGGCGAGATTCGCCGGGTTCTCCGACCCGGCGGAATCATGATTGCCCCGAATTTTGTCGAACATAAGGGAACGCTCGGCAGCCGCATCTGGTCCCGTATCCTGCAGATCGCTGGTGTTCGGTTCGAGCATCAATGGTCAGCGCAGGAATATCTGCGGTTCCTTGAGAAAAACGGCTGGCGGGTGGTTTTCAGCAAAGAAATGGCTGCGCGGATTGCCATGATGTATACGGAGTGTACAAGGGAGGGAACGATTACTTCACCGCCGTTGTCATAATCCCAGCCAGGATTGCGCACAGTAAAGCAAACCCGACTGTACCCACCAGCCATTTGCCGACCTTATCCTTACGATGGATATACGGTTTCATATCCTCTGTTCCGGGAATCTCCCAGGCTTTTGTGTGACCGACCCAATACTCATCAATCAGTAATCTGTCTATCACATTGACGATGGAAAGAATGCCGAACATCTGCCAGAAAGCCGGCCAGAATCCTCTGGAGCCATTGATGATATATACACAGATAAGCACATAAGCGAAATAGGATGAAATCCCAAGAACTTTGAAGATTAACTGATTCCTTTTAATCTTTTCTCTTGTGATCAATCCGCTTTGGATGCTTTTCTCCTGTACATCCGGATGATACAGAAAGACCATATTCACGGCACCGTTGCGGATGCCGAAAGCACAATAGAGAACAAGCAGCAGGCCAAGGATCAATCCTTCGATGATGATTTTCAGAACCACTTTTTTACACCTTTTTCATATGGAAATCACAGCGCTTTGACCCTTTGCCAATGGTGCCTGTACGTTCAAACTTCAGGCCCGGCAGGTTTCCGTATATTCGTTCGTCGTTCTCGCAGAAGATTTTTGTCAGTTCCGGACAGCCAAGTTCTGTGAAATAGCGGTTGTAAGGACAGGAGGTAACATCCATCCGGTATTCGCCTTTTTTTTTCGGATAGAACACATTTGTAAATCCGTTGCCAGGCCCGAAGATCTTCCGGGTCATCGGATCCCACATTTTGATGAACAGACCGGGCAGCCCCGGTATCTTCATCAGCTTTGCAAGCTTCTTTTCGATTCGGGCACAGTTTTTGATTGCGCCATTTTCTATTACAGAGAAAGCAGCCTTGTCTCCGAGCTCCTCTCTCACGGTCAGATAAATGGCAGCCGCAGGAAAATCTTGTTGATATGCGGCTGAAGTCCCTTGGGAAGATCTCCATAGTGTTTCAGAATTTCAGATAATTTGTCCGTGGATTTCTGCCATAGTTCGTTGCTTTTCGCAGTTTGAGCATCCAGTTCCTGTTTGATGGTTCCCTTCTTCTTCATGAGCTCTTCAGCGGTCAAAACAATCACCATCCTTCTTAATATCAAAGCAGCGTGTATATCCATGACAGAAATGCTGCCACAAACGGAAACGCTATGATGTGGGCAACATGCGTTTTCCAATTGTAACCGAACAGATGCCGTCCAAGAACGGCTTTGGTTTCCGGGTAATAGTGCGGGAAGAAGTTAAACCCGGCATTACACAGCAGAATCCAGTCAAAGAAAAAAATATCAAAAGCCTTGAGCGCAAGCAGCATGAAGATAAACCTTGCGAAGAACTGCCGGAAAGTGAAAGAGTTTCTGATACCGTCCCATGCAGCCAGTACGATTGCGCCGCCCATAAGCAAAAGTGAAATAAGGATCATCAGCCATCCAACCGCATGCTGGCCCTTGAACCGTTCCGGAAGTTTATCCGGTATAACATCTATTTTATCCGGCTATTTGATACAATGTAACGATGAACCCCGGAACCCCTTTAACGATTGTGAATCGGGTTCAAAATGGCCTCAGAGGGTTTCATCGTTAAAAGGTACTTGCATGCATAGGAAAAGCGCCTCCGAAGAGGCGCTCAAATGAAGATCAGGCTTTAATCTCAGTTCCGCCAATCAGCGTGAACACTATGCAAAGGCTTTTTCCCATGGCCGCATCGATCACGATCCGCAGATCACAGCATTTTCCTGATTTGGGTGAAATGGCAAAGTGGTTAATTAATTCTTCTCAGATTCGTGGACAGTTTCACGGTTTCATAGCCCTGTGTTAATTTTGAGGCAAGGGGATTGACAGATGAGGGCGGTCAGCTTATAATAACATCGTTATGAAACACTGTTATGAATTTGGGAAGTGATAAAAACATGGCCAGGCGGGTAGAAGGGAGATCGGACAGGCTGCTGGAGTGTGCGCGCGAAGAGTTTATGGAGATGGGTTATCAGGAGGCGTCGCTTCGGGTCATTTCCGCAAAGGCGGATACAACCACCGGATCGATCTACACCCGTTTCGGCGATAAGGAAGGTCTCTTCCATGCGCTGGTTGATGACACGATTTCCGAATTGCTGACCTGGTTCCGTGAAGGCCAGCAGGAGTTCGCAAAAAAACCATCTGCTGAACAGGCCGGTGAAGCTTTCACCTACCGCCCGGATCTATGGGATCAGCTTGTGGATTTTATCTACGCGCGCTGGGATGTGTTCCGGCTGCTGGTTCGATGCAACGACATAGGCTGCTATGATGACATGCTGCATGAGATCATTGAGATCGAGACGGAGTACACGTACCGTTTCATTGAAGCAACAGGCAACGACGCCGTCTCCAGCGGAAAGCTGTCCTCAATGATGATCCATATCCTGTCCGACGCCTTTTATTCCGGGCTGTTCGAGGTAGTCAGGCACGAAATGTCTCAGGAGGAAGCGCATCGGTACATTCGTCAGCTTCGCCGCTTTTTCGTGCACGGCTGGTCTGATCTGCTGGGAAAAGGATGATCCGCTTTAAGCCGGGAAACCGGCTTTTGAAAAGTTCATCAGTTAGCCTTATCTAATTGTGGTGTCCCCGCTTCGGCGATGACATACAAACAAAAACGGGAGGTATTTTCAATGAAGAAGTTGCTCTCCATTCTCCTGGCCATGTGCCTGATGCTGGCGATGTGTGCCGTGGCCACCGCTGAAGCGCCGATCTTCGCGGGCGGCGCGGGCACCGAGGCCGATCCCTGGCAGATTGCCACCGCTGAACAGCTGATGGCACTCTCCGCCACCGTGAACGACGGCAGCGCCCAAGGTTATCCGGGGCAATATTTCGCACTGACCGAAGACATCGACCTGGCAGGCGTCGAGTGGCAGCCCATCGGCCACATGGATCTTGAGAACATGAGCAACTACAGCTGCATGTTCTTCGGCACCTTTGACGGCCAGGGCCATACCATCTCCAACGTCACCTTCAACTCCGACTATCCCGTCTGTGGCGCAGGCGTGATCGGCATGAACCTGGGTGAGGTGAAGAACCTGACGGTCGAAAATGTCCAGATCCGCTGCACGGACACCTATTCCATGGCTATCGGCGGCATCGTGGGCTACAACATGGGCGCGGTGCATGACGTGACCCTGAAGGGCACCAATGACATCGCTGGCGTGAACGCCACCGGCGGCATCTGCGGCGGCTCCACCGGCACCACGTGGAACTGCACCGTGGAGGATGTCACTATCCACGTACTGGGTGACAACGACTTCTCTGACGGCCGCATCATCCAGTGCGACGTAGCGGAGTGCGGCGGCCTGATCATCGGCGGCAGCTTCGGCGGAACCATAGATAACTGCACCGCCAAGGGTACCATCATTGCAGAGGGCAACGAGCCCGTTGGCCTGGGCGGCATCGCGGGGTGCCTGGAGATGATGGACAGCGTGACGAACTGCACCGCTGAGGTGGAGATCATATCCCAGCAGGGCGGCCATGCCATTGGCGGCTTGTGTGGTTACAGCGGCACCCACTCCGTGGGTGACATCGCGCTGGCGACCGAGGGCGTCGTGACGACTGTCTATCCCGGCGTTATTGACAACTGCGCTGTCACCGTCAAAATGAACGTGCCGGGCGCTACCCACGTGGGCGGTCTGGTGGGTACCGGCTTGTACTACTACGGTGAGGAAACCGCCTTCAAAATCAGCAGCTGCACTGTAAACGGCGAGATTATCGGCGCGGTTACCCCCGGCGCCGTAGCGGGCCGCGCGGAAAATTCGGTCATTGAGAGCTGCGAGGCGAATGTAACGCTGGACGGCGAAGCGCTTACCGATGTCATCGGCACGACAGACAAAATGTATGAGAGCGGTGATCAGGGAGAGGAAGCCGACGACAGCAGCCAGGCTGCCATGCAGCTTCTGGAGGACGTGAGGGGTACCTATACCGCGCTCTTCCCGGTGATAACCGATCCGGAATACGACCAGTACTGGTTTGAGCCCTGCGCCGCTGTTGTTGGCGAGGATATGGCTGCGGATGTGGCGCAGATGCTGAAGGACGCATGCAACGGTACGATCTATGGGCAGGATGCCATTGACGCCTTCGGCGACGGCTCCAACGGCGCGCAGTTTGACTGTCTCTTCATCAATGGCGTCGATCAGATCACTTTTGATGGGGCTACCATCAGCGGCACACTGGAAGGAAATGCGGTATTCAGCCATGAATACGCCTACGTTGGCCCCTTGTCCCTGGGCGGCATGATGGAGGGCTCTCTCTACGAAACCAGGGATGAGGACGCCGGAGAATTCCGCTACTTCTTCATGATGCCCGATACCCCGGCAACCACCTATCATCTGGAGTTCCGCTACGGCAGCGATATCGACGCGCTGACCCAGTACGCCGAGGGCCCATACGCCTACTGGCTGGCGGCCGGCTTCCCTGTTGACGCGGACGAAGCGATGATTGAAAACGTCATCACGCTGTTCTGCGAGGAAAACCTGGCGGAAATGGCGGCGGAGGAACCGGCGGCGTAACTGCAACTTTCCGATTCCGCGAAAAAAGCCAATATGCGGCAGCACTGGAGCAATAGGGCCTTTTGGCAGCGCCTCTTCTCAGTAGGAGGCGCTGTTTCTTTGACCGTATCGTATCTTTTAATGGCAGGTTATGTCCGTATTTGAACGCTGCCAGTAGGCATAACTTCTCCCGCTTGATCAGCGCGCTTTTTCCGCGATACATTGGAATGAGAATGGCGAGATTTTTCTGTACTGGATCTTTTGAAATCCTGCGCTGCGAACCATCCCTTCTATTTCCTCCCGACCGTACATTTTCACGTCCCCGCCCGGAAGCTTCGGGAAAAGCCAGTTTGCCGCAGCCCGTATCGGCGCGATGCAGTCCATATCGTTCAGAAGCAATACGCCGCCCGGTTTCAGAATACGGAACATCTCATTCACGGCATTCTGTGGATGCGGATAATGGTGGATGCTCATATTGCAGGTGACAACCTGATACTG
>JAFXZS010000007.1 GCA_017541105.1 Clostridia bacterium | reverse complement strand
GTCTTGGTAACCTTCAGGCCGCCCTCGTCCCTGGAGTTGCTGAAGGCTGCGGTCTGTGTACCTGTTGTGATGGTCCCGGTCTCTCCGGTCTTGACGGTGACGAATCCCTCGGCAGTCTCCTCGACAACTGTATAGGTAATCTCTGTCGGCAGGCCTTCGGCTGTCTTCGTCTCGCCATTCTTCAGCGTGAAGGAAGCCACGCCGTTCTTGAAGGTCATATCACCATAGGCTTTGCCCGCTGTGCCGCCGATGCTTGTGTCGCTCAGTGTCACAGTAAAGCTGAAGTCTATGCTGTTGTCGTTGGCTGTATGGCTGTCAACCGTCTTGCTGACTTCCAGATTGCCTGTCTTCCGCGTGTTCGTGAACGCCGCGGTCGACTGCGTTGTACTGATCGTTCCCGTATCGCCCGTCTTCGTTGTGGTGAAGTTGTTGTCCACAACTTCCGTTACGGTATACGTGATCCCTGTCGGCAGGCCCTTGATCTCCTTGCTTTCGCCGCCTTTCAGGGTGAACGTCGCCACGCCCTCAGTGAATTGGACACCGTTATAGGGTTTGGTGATAGTTTTATCGCTCAGTTCAACCGTGAAAGTGAATTCCTGGTCCGCGTCCGCTGCTGCGTCGCTCACCACCGTCTTGCTGATTACCAGATCTCCCGTATCACGTTTGTTTGTGATAATGGCAGTCGTTTTCCCTGTTTGAATTGTTCCTTCGACATCGGTGGTTCCGGTCTGTTCAAATCCGAGCACGGAATCTTCCGTCACCGTGTATCCGATCCCGATGGGCAGGCCGGGAATCAGTTTCGTCTGGCCGCCCTTCAGTTTTACGGTCGCTTCCCCGTTAACAAAGCTGATGCCGTTATACGTCTTTGTGATCCCCTGATCTGTCAGAACCACATGGAAGGTAAACTCAGTATCCTTATCGGCCGCCGCGTCACTGACAAGAATCTTGCTGAGTTCCAGGCTGCCGGTCTTGCGGGTATTTGTAAAGGTCGCGGTAGACTTTGTTGTACTGATGGTGCCGGTATCGCCGGTCTTTCCAACCGTATACGTTCCAGATGCTGCTTCTGTAATCGTATATCCGACATCTGTCGGCAGGCCTTCAATCAGCTTGTTCTGGCCGCCCTGCAGAGAAACGTTGGCCACACCGTTGATAAACTGGACGCCGCTGTATGTCTTATTGATGCTGGTATCATCCAGTGTAATGGTGAATTCAAACGATACGTCGCTGTCCGCAGAAGCATCGCTGACCAGTACCTTGCTCAGTTCAAGACTGCCGGTCTTCCTGGTGTTCGTGAATGCCGCTGTCGACTTGGTTGTACTGATCGTTCCCGTATTGCCCGTCTGCGTTGTGATGAAGCTGTTGTCCGCAGCTTCCGTCACTGTGTACGTGATGTCTGTCGGCAGGCCGGTCGCGGTCTTCTTCTCTCCGCCCTTCAGGGTGAACGTCGCCACGCCATTCTTGAAGGTCATATCGCCGTAGGCTTTGCCTGCGTCGCCGCCAATGGTCTTATCGCTCAGTGTGACTGTGAACTGGAATGTCTGGTTTGCGTCCGCCGCTGCGTCGCTAACCACTGTCTTGTTGACTTCCAGGTCGCCCGTCTCACGAGTGTTCGTAAACACCGCGTTGCTCTGAGTGGTGCTGATCGTTCCTGTATCGCCGCTCTTTTCAACGCTGAAGCCGGTCGCGCTCGCTTCCGTGATCGTATACCCGACGCTGACCGGCAGGCCTTCGATCAGGATTTCCTCGCCGCCCTTCAGTTTCACCGTTGCCACACCGTTGGTAAACTGAACGTCGCTGTATGTCTTATTGATTGTGGTATCAGAAAGCGTAATGGTAAATGTAAATTCCTTGCCGGCGTCCGCAGCCGCATCGCTGACCAGTTCCTTGCTCAGCTTCAGATTTCCCGTCTTACGGGTGTTTGTAAACTCCGCAACGCTGGTATGATTGCCCGGTCCAGCAGGTCCAGGCATTCCGATCATTCCGCCTCCACCCAGTCCTCCTGCTGTGATGGTCCCGGTTTCGCCGCTGTATGTTGTGGTAAATCCGTCATTATCCGTTTCGGTCACAGTATAAGATACTCCGGAACCCAATCCGGTAAATACAGCGTATTCACCGTCAGCAAGAATAAACTCCGCGGTACCTCCATTGGCTGCTGGCTGTTGAACGTTATTGATCTTGTATGAAATTGGCCATGAATATGGGACTGTATTTCCCCAAAATTCATAATAGAGGGTAACCTTGAAATGGAACTTCTTTGTGGTATGGTCTGAAGCGAGATCGCTGACGACCGTCTTCGTGACCATCAGGCCGCCTTCTTTTTTCGTGTTTTCAAACGCTGCTTCAGCCGGATTGGATTTGGTGATTGTTCCGGTTTCTCCTGTGGAAGTCGTTGCAAATTGATTGTCTGCTTTTTCCGTAACCGTATAGGTAATCTGCGTCGGCAGGCCGGTTGCGGTCTTAGACTGTCCGTTTTTCAGCTTGAACGTAGCTATGCCGTTCCGGAAAGTCATATCGCCGTACGGTCCGTTGATTGTCTTGTCTGACAGCTCGACGGTAAACTCGAATTCTTTGTTATTTTCCGCCGGTCCCACATTGCCGTTAACGGTCTTGCTGACGGTCAGGCTGCCGACTTCATGCTTATAATAGTTATCCGCGTTAATTGTGACTTCTTTGCCGTCTGTGTCGATTTCCACAGGAACGGTAGGAATGCCGTCCACACGGACAAATTCATAATCGTCGATCTGAACCTGTCCTGTCTCGGAAACGGTATAACTCCCCAGTTCCAGATGTTCGGCAGTCGCAGTCTCTCCGTTCTTGACATGCAGAACCGCGGCAGGCTCGCTGTCTCCCACGCGTGTAATCGTGAATTCGAACTCTGCGTCAGCGGGAATGGCGCCGGCGGGTACATCCTTGATGTTCTTTTTGACTTTGATGCTTCCCTCGGTTTTATGGTAGTGGTTCGTCGCGGTTACCGCAATCGTCTGTCCGCTCGTGTTCTCGTCAATCGTTACACTCGTTTCGGAAAGGTCGCAGCTTTCATATGTATATCCGTCAATCGTGACATAGCTGGTCTCGGCAATGTTGTAATCGCCCAGCTCCAGTTCCCCGGTCTCCTTTGTCTCGCCGCTCTTGACCAACAGCGTCGCAACAGGTGAAGCCTCACCGTCTTTGGTGATCGTAAACTCATATACAGCATCGTCATCCGTCGGGATCGCGTCATCAGGAACGCCTTCCACGATCTTTGTGACGCTGATTTTGCCTGTATCCTGCTTTTTATTGTTTGTGAAGTATTCAAGATCAATCGATCCGTCCGCAGCTTCCGTCAGCGGTTCTCCTTCCGGATGCTCGTCCGTAACCCGCAGGAAGCTCATCTGGATGGTTCCCTGCTGAGAATTATTCGGATCCGGCACGTTATGCGCAATCAGCTTCAGCTTGATCACTTCCGCGCTGTAATAGATATCATTGTACAGCGTGGTTCCGTCTTCCAGCGTGACAGCGCCTTCTTCGGTCGGATGGTCTTCTTTGATAATGTAATAGAATACGCCGTCCTGGTAGGATCCGTCATTGTTCTTTACAAGATCCGTCTGTTCCTTCTTGATTTTCTTCAGGTGCAGCAGTTCCCCGGTCACACCGGTCACATGGTCGACTTCTTTCCCCTGCTTCCAGGTTGCATCCGATTCGTACATCCTGAATGTGAAAGGAACATCGGAACTGATGGACTCCCCGTCCTTCAGCAGCCGCTTTGTGATCTGAAGTCCCTTCTCACCGATGGCTTTATAACGCCTGTTATGGCGATAGAAGTGCCACTCTTTATCGGATACCACTGTGCCGCCTGTCAGAATCCAGCCCGCGCCGTTGTCCTGGGTTACCTGTGTCGCGTTGGGTGCAAGGAAAAGTCCGGAGGCATTGTTTATATGCAGCGTGGTCGCATTATACGCGTTGAATGTGATGTGCTCAAAGATGACGTCATCGACTTCCTTGTTATGGACAGCGTCACCGTTCAGCGCGGATGTGGTGCTCTGCACCCGCTGTACACTTCCGTCTGCCTTATGCACATTGACATAGAACTCTCCGACGCGCGCGTTGGTATCCGGAATGTTGAAGACCAGGCTCTGCCCGGGGAGTTTATGAATTTCCCAGCCGTCGCCGATGAACATATTGGTAGTGTCGACATAGATTGTAATGTCATCTGGATAGCTGGTGAAATCTACGGTTTTATTGTTCTGGCCTGTCACGGGGGCAATGATTGATCTCCCGGCCATTGCCTGGGAAGTTGCCCTGCCGGCGGAAATCAGCCCGTTCACATACGCGTTGATTTCACTTTCAGACTTGGTGTAGACATTTGTGGGCAGTGTGGAGGTAATATGGATCTTTCCGTATTCATTGGTGGAATTGTTATGCAGCGTGTAGTCTTCCGGCCGGATAAATACGTCAATCGGAACTTTGTTCCCCGCAGAAAGCCACAGTGCTGAGCCTTCATCAATGTTTCCGACGTAGAACGGAATCGCGCTTGTACCGCTGCCGTCAATATCAATGTTGGAATTGCAGGAGAACGAATTGACGGCAAAGTTTGTTTCGGTATGGCCGGATTGTTCATATCTGTTCGCGACAATACCGAACTCCGCCGCATCTCCCAGGATATCCTCGGGAGAAAGCGCTCCGCTGAAACTGACCTTTCTCAGCGTCAGAACATATTCATAATAGCTGATATGGTTGTCCAGATCCGTATACGGCTCTTCCTGGGAGACGCTGTATGAATATCCCTCAATAAAGTCAGGTATTGTGTATTGGCTTGTCCTCGGATTGTATCCGCCCTCCGTCAGTTCAACACCGTCGTTTGCCTTGATAATCTTTACCTGCACATTCCAGTTCGGCGAGAACTCCTGGTTGCCGTACCAGCTTCCCTCAAGCGGAAGCGAGCAGGAAGCCTGACCCTGTGCAATTGAAATGGGCTTTGTATAATAATACTTTGCGTTGTTTTCTCCTGTCGCTTCAAACACCGCGAAGTATTTTCCCGTATTGATCGGAATCGCGTCTTCGGAATCCTCGAAACTGACGGTGAGGTTAACCTGTCTTCCGGGTGCTTTGATAAAGTTAATCTCGTAGTTGTGATCTTCTGAGTAGACAATTCCGTTTTGATGTGTGCTGTTGCCGGATCCGCAGGCTTCGAATCCCTGCGGCTTGCTGTTCATGATGGACTGGTAGATTGCCGTCTGCCACTGAGCCTTGTTCTGTAAATCACCAAAGGTCGACAGTGTCTCGCTGGTACATACCAGGCGGGCTTTAATGGTGGATTTTTGTTCTTCGCTCAGCTGGCTGTAGGTCTTGCCGTTGCCGGGGTCATGCTGTGGACTGTAATACCCATTGTTTGTTGAGAAATAATCCACTGTCACGGACGTGCTGCTGCTTCCGGCAAGGTCGATCTCCTGAATACACCAGGGCGTATTGCTGGCCCAGGAACCGATACTGTCCCAACTTCCGGAATTGCAGGCAACAATCAGGTAATACTTCTTGTTTTCCTGCAGAGCCGGAGCGGCAACCAGTGTACTGTCATTAAAATCATAGAAATTGATATTTGCCTTGAAAGCGTCTCCCTGAGGTACCTGCTTTCTTGTAAAGACAAATTTGTAGTTGGAATTTCCAAGGCTGACCAGCTCAACGCTGTATTTTCCGTCTTCCATATCGGCGGTCAGTTTTTCTCCGCCGTAATCGGATGGGATGATCCGGACAATATCTTCCGTTCCCTGACCCAGTGCAGCGCTTTCACTGTCTGCTTTCTTCAGAATCACCCATTCAAAATCATTCTCCTCCAGATTCGGAGAATAATAGGTGGTCTGGCTATTCTTGTTTAAGGCGCCGGCGGACATTGCGCCGCTTTCCCAATGGCCCAGCACAACCCAGTAATTGCCCGTAAGGTCGTTCATCGTGCCGCTGAACTCGGTGCTGGCCACAATTTGTTTCGTCTCTGCCAGGGCAGTTGAGGGAATCAGCGATACAATCTGGAAGATTGCAAGCAGAATCGCCAGTAGCCTTCTCTCGATGCGCTTCATGATCAGGTTCCTCCATCCTTCAAGTAAGGGTCTCTATGAAAAGAACGGTTCGTTGCTTCTTCGTCGTCATTCCGCGGAGCTATCCGCCTCTGGCGCGCTTTGGGGGTCTGCCTGTTCATCGGTTGGCTGCGCAGCTTCTTCAGTCGTTACAATCGCCACTGCTTTCCACCGATAATACCAGTTATTGCTGCCCATTATATATGCATAGGAAAGATCCTGAGCGTCTTCAATCAGATTCCAGGTCTTTCTTCCGTCATCGGAATAGAACCATTGGACTTTTGCGCCTTCCAGCCCGGTAAGATCCGCTTTCAGCGTACAGACGTCACCGAAATCCACCGGCTGATCATCCAATGTCGAATGAACAGGAACCTCAATTTCGTAGGTCCTGGTGGATGCTGTTTCTTTTTCTTTGTCTTCAGTATCTTCGGCATCCACTGCTACTTCTCCTGCATCTTCCTCCTCCCCGGAATCAGCAGGTTCTGCGGATTCGGCGGTGTCAGCAGGCTCTGTGGAATCAGAGGATTCAGAGGATTCAGTGGATACAGTGGATTCAGTGGGTTCTGCGGATTCGGTAGCGTCAGCGGGTTCTTCGGAATCCGCGGGTTCTTCGTTTTTGGCGGTATCAGCCGGATCTGCGGAGTCCGCGGGATCTCCGGTTTCCGCGGTATCTGCAGATTCTGCGTCCTCCGCAGCGGTTTCTTCATCTGCGATGCTCACCGTGAACCGGAATTCTGCTGAGAAAGTATCGTTTATCGTCTTGAAGCGGTAAATGTTGCCGATGTTTTCTTCCGTCAGCTCAATTGTCAGGGTTTCGCCGTAATTGCACTTGTTCCAGTCTGTTCCGTTCTCGCTGACCTGCCAGACAACCTGGTTTTCAAGATCTACGCTTGCGTTTGCCTGGAGGATCACGGTATCTCCGACGGCAAATTCCGCCGCATTTGCGGTAATCCAGGCTTCGATGGCAGCTTCAGGCTCTTCGTCCTGCGGATCACCCTGACCATCTGTTCCGGTCAGATCTGCCGCGTCACCCTCTCCGTCATCCGTTCCGTCTTCATGGGGGCTGTTTTCAATCTCGCGAAGAATATCCGCGCCGTTCATGGGTTGTTCGGTTGTATCGCCGTCATATTCTGTTTCGTCTTCAGTATCGCCTTCGGTTTCGTCCTCGGTTTCGTCCTCGGTTTCGTCTTCGCCGTTCTCCCCGTCTTCGCTTCCAATTTCCCCGTCTTCGTCCCCGGTTTCATCGTCTTCGTCTCCGGAGAAAACATCCTCCATGGAGGGATCCGTTTCATCCGCCGGATCTTCAGGGAGATCCGCTGTGCCGTCCCCGGTGTTCGTTTCGTCAGCGGCTTCCGGAATTTCCTCCGGCTGCACTTCAATAATCTCTTCAATATCCTCCGTGTCTTCGGTGTAGATTTCTGCGGTCAGTTTATAGGACACATTCTGAGAAGATGTAAGGATGATGAAGTATTTCTGACCGGCGGTAACATTCAGTTTGCACTCGAAGTAAAGGCGGCCGTCTCCTTCAGGATTGGCAGCGGCAGTCAGCTTTTTCTTTGTGTCATTCACCCTGAGTGTCACGTCTTCGCAGGAAGTGAACAGGCCAAGGACGATGGTCTGGCTGCTTTCAGCGATATAGCGGACAGGGGCGTCTTCGTTCGGAACGATACTCCCGCTTACGGAATCATTCATCCCCAGATCCTGGAGGCCGGGGAACTTCATTTCGTCGGTAATCGGCTTAATGTTCCGGTCGACAACTTCCTGATCGATTTGTGCAACGAAAGAATCCGGAATATATTCATAATCTACTTCTTCACCGGGCTGAGGATCCGCGTCAAAATCATCATCGTTCTCCCCTTCGATGATAATCATATCGGGATCATCCGCGTCCTCTTCCACATCGGCAGGAACGCCGGATTCATCCTCATCCGTGTCCTCATTGCCAGGAACATCGGATTCTTCCGCGTCCTCTTCCTCATCGGCAGGAACATCGGATTCTTCCGTGCCTTCCTGGTTTTTGGCAGGAGTCTCTTCATTAATAATAGAGGGGATTTCTTCCGTATCCTGAGAAGGCGCATTTTCCCCATCCTGCTGGGGTGCCGTATCCTCGACGCCCTCCTGCAGGGTAACATCCTCCTGGACGTCCGGGGAAGAAGGCTCTTCCTCGAGGCTTTGGGAAGGAATGTTTTCTCCGCCATCCTGAGAAGGCAGGTCTTCTTCCTCATCCTGAGAAGAGGCGTCATCGTCCTCAGGACCGGAAGCCGTCTGTTCCGCTTCCGGATCATTGTTTTCCGGTTCGCCGGCAGGATCATCCGTATGCTCTTCCGCAGATGGGGTGGGATCTTCCACCGGAATAATCTCATCCGTATCGAAAGTATCTTCTTCCTGGATGGAATCCCCCGTCAGATCGGGAGTATCATCCCTGTCGGAATAGTCTTCTTCCGCAGGAGCTTCTTCCGTAACAGAAACTTCTTCATAGATGGGAGTTTCCATTATGGGCTCTTCGTCTTCTGCAAAGGCCATCATTGTGCCCGTCACCAGCAGGGAAATGATGCACAGCAGGGAGAGCAGCTTCTTGAACCGATTCATCATGATCCTTACCTCGCTTCTGTCGTCCTGGTACGCCGTACTTCGGGCTCGCATCCATTTTCGCCCAATTTCCTGTTTCCGTTACATGAAAGTTACATATCAGGAATTTTGAGCGTTTCAAAGTGCCTCAAAATGGGCATACAAACCCAGCAAAATAATAGCATAAAAAAAACAGGTCTGCAAGCTTTTTCGATAATTTCCTGAAGAATCTGCAACCATACGGGATAAATGCTCACCAGGCTTTTAATTTCAAGGGTTTTCTGGATTTTTACACTGGTTATTCGGTGTTTTTCGCATATTATTATTATGTAACTAATTTGTCACATTTTGCGATCTTTTTTGAGGGGTTTTCGGTGGACTGGCAGGGATTTTATCGCCCATTTATTGGTAATTTTGGTCTGTTTATACGCCAGTTATCACATTTTTCCGTTTTCGCGAACTTTGCCATTCGATTCTAAAAATGCCGGCAATAATTGATATATCTTCATTGGTATCGGTTTCAATAAGCTATATGGGATATTGAACGCCTTTTTGGTCATTTGAGACAACATTTCAGATCCTTTTCTGTGATATTTCTCCCCTTTTTCTCATTTCTTGCTTTTTTTGCTTCATATGGAAGAAACGATTCCCTGAAAAGCTTGATTTTCCTGCCTTTCAAGGGGCTCTGGCTTCTTCCTGTTTTTTTGTTCGGGGGGATTGACAAAATGTCGTTTCTGGACAAAAGCAGACCTGATTATCCAATTGTATAGGCTTTTTGATACTTTTGGCATGCCTTCAGCAGCCAGGTTCGTCCTGATGCGCCTGTGCGCTCTCCAATTTGTGTGGCCTGAAATGTACAGACCAAAGTCCGAAATTCTTTTTGGACCGAAGTACGTTTCGTCGTATTTGGCAGTATTTCAGAGCAAATCCGGGAAAATCATCGAATAAATAAGGAAAAAACAGGCCGGTATGAGGTTGTCTTCATACCGGCCTGTATCGTATGGATGGGATCGGGTTCCTGCTTCACATTATTCGAAGAAGGCATCATCCTCGCCCAGTTCGTCAGCTTCTTCCTCGGCAGGAGTTTCCGGCAGGCCGAAGTAGGCCAGCAGAATCGCCTGGGACCAGGTCACCTGCGCGGTTATTTCATAGTTCTGCAGGTACTGGGTAAAGAAGTCAAAGTACACGTTGGAATAAATCGGAATCGTGGGCAGCACTTCGTTGTAGCGCTTCTGGAAAGCCATCCATTTGCTGACATATTCGTATACGTCGCCGGGTTCGGTCTTCCGCATGCTTACAGCGTCATAGAACAGCTCATTGTCGTCGGAATAGGTATTGTTCCAGACTTCATGTCCGACCGTGCTGTCGGTGCTGTAAGTGATAGACGGATCCACGATCACATGGAAGTTGGTGGCCAGGTAGATCATATCCGTGGTCCGCTCCGTCTCTCTGTAATAGGAATGGAGCAGGTCTTCCATGGGAGTGGGCACCAGTTCCAGCCTGATGCCGACCTGGGCCAGATTATCTACAAAGTTCCCTTCTTCCTGCATAAAGTCAGCCATATGGTTGCCCGCAGGATACATCATCTTCAGCTCCAGAGGAATAATTTCCCCGTCCACCAGCTTGCAGCGGACATCGTCCACGCCGGGCTGATAGGCTTCGCCGTTCCGGTTCAGGATCCACTTGGCGTCATTCAGCAGGGCATTGGCCTTGTCGAGATCAACGGTGTACTTGGTCAGCAGGGTATTCCCTTCCCCGTCGTCCCACTCTGTCGCCAGCGCATTCCAGGCAGACAGGGCCGCCTGGTATTCCTCTTCTGTCTGCACCCATCTGTTCGTCATGTTCAGCATCTGACGAAGTTCTTCATCCTCATACTCGATCGGCGTCCCCAGCGCGTCCTGCGTGGGCAGGAAATTCACGGGGAAATCAATCTGGCGGGTCAGCAGCATGTATTCCCACTGATGCATGCCATGGTACCCGTCCATGCGCAGGCCGAAGCCTCCGCAGTACTCCCGGGTCAGCAGATCCCTGTCCATGCACCAGGCGATTGCCTGGCGGACCTGCATGTCATGCACGGTCGGCCACTCATAGGTGAAGGTCAGGAAGCTGAGGCCGATCCGGGGATAGTTGTCGTTCTGAATCTCCGGCTGTGCGGCCAAGCCTTCGGTAATGGTCGGAGCATAGGTCACCTTGTTGACCAGGTGCAGATTGCCGGCAGTAAGCTCTCCGATCATGGTATCGTTGTCTGCCACCGTGAAGGCGATCTTCTCAATGGTAGGCTTCACCAGCATGATTTCCTCGCCGTTGTCATCCAGCACGGGATTCCCGAAGGCGTCCACGTCAGGAACGACGTTGCCGTGCTCGGTGGCGCGGGCTACGACCTGGCCGGGCAGATTGTTCACCATCCAGGCGCCTTTGAAATATTCGTTGATCTCAAAGTGTCCGGTCACGCCGTCCCAGGACTTGATCGTATAAGGTCCGGAGACCACTGCGGGGAACGTATTGTAGCCGGTTTCCGGATCCAGGATGGTCTTCTTCAGCAGATCCGCGGTATAGATCGGCTCTGCAACGCTCTCGTCCTCATTGACGATCTTGATGCCCAGCGTGTTGCCTGCCTCATCCACATAGCCGGGAGCGACCTTGCATCCGGGAGCGATCTCGCTGATCGGATAAGGCACGGTCATCAGCAGGCCGGTTTCAAAGAAGTAGGGCAGAAACTCATGGTTCAGGAAGAACCGGAGCTGATAGTCCCCCAGCACGGTAACGCCGCTGAGATAATCCACATCCACGATCGGATTGATCGCTTCACCCTTCATCACCTTGCGGCGGGTGGCAATATAGTCATCATAGCCCATCAGATGCTCGGCACGGTAGATTTTGCCCCCGATCTGCTCAATCTCCGGACTCATCATCAGGAGGATGGAGAAGGCATAATCCCAGGCAGTAATCTTCTCACCGTTGGAATAGTACAGATTGTCTGCCAGCACCATGGTATAGATCTTGTTCCCCAGTTCGTCCTGCTGAACCTCGACCTTCCGGACAACGCTGGGGTCGAACACATAGGTGCCCTGGTTCTGATCCCAGTTCACCAGGTTGTATCCGTGAATCAGCGCGCGTACGTCGATATCGGCCGTATCGTTGCCGAACATCTCCGTAAAGAAGTCCCCCTTGGTGATGGTGGGGTGCCCGACAATCAGCTCATCGGGGAATTCAATATCTTCCGCCGGTACATCGACATCTTCCGTTAACGGTACGTCAATGTCTTCCGCCTGGGACGCCAGGGGTGCCCAGGTCAGCAGCAGCACCGCGGACAGCAGCACACTCAGAAACCTTTTCAGCCTACTCAAGATGATCAGATCCTTCCTTCATATTCTGTCCAGAATTCCTCTGGATAAATATCTGTCTTCCCGCCTGTGCGGTTCCGATCCGTTCTCCCCCAGCGGATCAGTCGAAACAGTCGCCTACATGGTTAATCAGTACGTTGATGCCCAGGGCGGTATCGTAATCCTCGAAAACCGTCAGCGTCACACCGGGCGTCTTCGGTTGAGCCACCGTTTCCGGCACCTTTGCGGTAGTAACCGGCCGGTTGGTAAAGACCGCGTTGGCTCCGGCGGCGTCGGACGCAACCTGCGTATATCCGAGCACCTCGCCTTCAATCCAGGAGTAGCTCACGGTTTGTCCGCTGAGGACTGTGGGCAGATCGTTCACCGTCACGGACCATCCGTTCTCCGCGGACAGCACATAGGAAGCTCCAGTCGGCATCAGGAATACCGTCACACTCTGCGGCCGGTTTGCTTCGTCGCCGCCATCGTCCCATACCTTGGATACGGAAGCGGAAGTGGTTTCAGGCATATAGGTATTGACAATCGTCGTTCCGCTCACGCTGGTTTGATACATGGGAACCGATACTTCACTCACGCTGTAGGTAATGTCATTGCCCTGCGCGTCCTTTGCAGGCAGGCCGGTGAAGATATAGCTCCATCCGTTGCCGGCGCTGAGCGTGGCGGAATCATTCACCACGCCGTTCGCATAAAGTGTCACGGATACGGAATCGGGACGGTTGCCGTCCTTGTTGTCATTATCCACCCAGACCTTGGACACCGGAACATCAATCAGTTCTTCCTCTTCCTCCGGTTCAGGCGTAGGAGTGGGTTCAGGTGTGTACTTATTGTACAGGCTTGCAGTTGCGGTCCCGTCTGCCGAAACCTTCACGGTCATGGCGGTAATGCTCTCACTGCTCAGATTATATGCCTCTATGAGGCCTTCCGCGTTCGTTTCCACCACAGCATAGTCACCGGGCACCAGATTGTCCAGCTGGAAGGTGCCGTCTGTGAATTCCGCGTAGGTCACGGTCATGGGCATCCGGGGATCCGGCCCGATAATCTGGAATGTCAGGCTGCCTGCGTTCGCAAGGGGATCGTCGTTCTCCTCCTGTTCCGAAGACACCCGCCAGGCGTACTGGAAGGACAGGCTCGACTCCTCTCCGGCATTAACCATGACAGCGTCCGCCACATGGCTGGCGGAAGCATCCAGAACATACCCTTCCACCAGGGAACTGCCGTTGTTGTCCTTCACCACGTAAGCCCCGGGGACCACCTGGCCGAAACTGTATCCGTTTGCGACCTCCGCGTAGCTCAGCGTCCGCGGCATGCTGGGATCAGGGCCCGATACCGTCAGGCTCAGCCCGCTGACATCCGCGCCTTCCGGAACGTTGGCCACAGATGCTTCAAGGGACAGGCCGCCGGTCTTCAGCGTATTTGTCACAATGGAACCGGAAACGGCGCAGTCATAGGCCGTCAGTTTGTCAACCTGTTCGATGCTGTAAATCACAGATTCTGTGGAACCCTTGCGGTTTACCGGCAGGTTCTCCCAGGTGACGGTCCAGTTGTTGGCATAATTGGCCGGCAGAGAAGAACCGAAAGCTTTCCCGTCCGCCAGCAACCTCAGCTTGACCGAATCCGGCCTCTTGCCTGCGGCATCTCCGTTGTCCATCCAGGTAACACTGGCGCTCAGCTGAGTCCGGGCCACCGGATGCCGATAGATCACGGAGGTCACTTCTGTTCCGGTAGCAGTGTGTGCGTAACCGGGAACCTCAGGCACCGACCATTCGGTCCCCTCCTCCGCGTATGCGCTGCCCGTCCACCCGTTCGCCGCGTTCAGCGTAACCGCTGTATCGCCGATGGACACCTGCAGGGAGTCGGGACGGAGAGCTTCATAGTTGTCCTCGTCATTCCACTGCACGGTAATCACCCGGTTCGGTTGCTTCTTCTCCTTTTCTTCCTCCGAAGAAGCCATGGCAAAGCAGCCCATGATCAGGGCCAGGATACACAGGGCGGAAAGAATTCGCTGCAGCCTTTTGTTCATGTGTGTTTCTCCCTTTTGGTGTTCTCGATTGTGGTTACCTCTCGGAACGTCTTTCCGAAAAGATGGTGCACAAATTAAGCGTCTGCCCTACAGGCATACTTTTACAGAATCAATTATAGTTTGAGCGTCTGCAAAAAGCAAGCAAAAAAAACGTTTTCTGGTCTGAATCGGTCAATTTTTTCCCAATTTGTCCCAGATGTTATGATTTCCAGATTCTGGAATGCTGTTCTTTCTGTGTCTTCGCCGCGTCCGGTTCCGCGTCGGCCTCTTCGATCCATCGTCTCCCCTCCGTCTCCCAGGTTCTTGCGGAGATAATATACCGGGGACGGCGTTTCGTTTCCAGATATGTTTTGCCGATATACTGGCCCAGGACTCCCAGGCTGATCAGCTGAATCCCTCCCAGAAGGCAGATAATGCACACGGTGGAGGTCCAGCCGGCCACGGTGCTTCCCTGGCATGCCCGGATAATGGCCCAGATCATCAGAACGAGGCCCAGCATGCTGAAACCGACGCCGGCACCCGTAATCAGGGTAATCGGTTTGACAGACAGACTGGTAATGCCGTTAAAAGCAAGATTGATCATCTTTCTCAGCGGGTAATGGCTTTTCCCCGCCAGGCGGGCGGCCCGCTCATAGGTCACGGTTGCGGAGGGAAATCCCACCATGGGAACCATGCCCCGCAGGAAGATATTCACTTCCTCAAAATCGGCAAAATGCTTCAGCACTCTTGCGGAAATCAGCCGGTAATCCGCGTGGTTGAAGACAATTTCCGCCCCCATGAATTTCATCAGGCGATAAAAGAACAGCGCGGTGTTTCGCTTGAACCAGGTGTCCGTCTTCCGCTCGGAGCGCACACCGTAAACCACTTCGGCGCCTTCCAGATACCTGTCGACCATCTCATCCATGGCGTTCAGGTCATCCTGGCCGTCACAGTCGATGGAAATCGTGATATCACAGTGATCCTTGGCTTCCATGAGCCCCGCCAGCACGGCGTTCTGATGTCCCCGGTTCCGGCTCTGGCAGATGCCGAGCACCTGCTCATGCTCCTCCGCCAGCTGCCGGATGATCTCCCAGGTCCGATCCGTCGATCCGTCGTTGACGAACAGTACCCGGCTGTTCCGGCTGATCTTCCCTGCCCCTGTCAGCTGCTCCAGCTTGCTGAGGAACATCGGGGCTGTGAGGGGCAGCACCTGCTCCTCGTTATAGCATGGAATAACGATCCACAGTACGGGCCTTGCTTCCATGGTGCTTTCCTTCCCTGTTAATTATCAATGACTTCTTCACCCGACAGGGAGTACCAGAATTCCCGGATGGTATACTGGTTCGAGACGCCGTAATTCGGATCGTTCTCCTCCGCCTCCGCCATGTCGCGCAGGAAGTGCACGCACAGGTGCCCGTCGAAGTCGTTGTTTTTGATCAGTCCGTTCAGATGAGGCATGTCATGGGTTGCCGCGACGGTCCAGATGCCGGAAGGCAGTTTGACATACACAGGCTTCTGCCACCATGTATTCACACCCCCGAATGCCTTCAGCATCTGCTTGGTGTCCTTCTTCGTCAGCGGTTCGCAGTCGGCATGATTCCCCCGGGAGGACACGCTGAGCGTCCAGCTGATCTTTGTCTCGGGATCATAGACCAGCAGGTGCGCGCCTTTGTTCAGCTTCGGCCGTATATCGTTAAACCAGTGCAGCAGGCGGATCGGTTTGCCGTCCGGTGTCTTGCCGGTTATCTCCGTCGGCTTATAGACCTTTTTCTTCTTGACTGCTTTCTCAACGGCCTTCAGGGTTTTCTTGTCAGCGATACCGGTAATTGGCAGCTTGTTCTTCTGCTGGAAGATCTTGATAGCCCGTTCCGTCTTCGGTCCGTATGTCCCCAGATTCCGCGCAGTCAGGTATTTCAGGGTAATCAGGGCTTTCTGGAGAATGCGCACCCGTTCACCCACATCCTGTGGGGAAAGCGTTGAATAATCTCCGGAAAACAGGTTAACGCCGCTTGCGGCCATTGCCGGTGCGATAACCGACAGTGCCAGCACAAACACCGTCAGCACACAAAGCGTTCTGCGAATCATGGTGGTTGCCTCCTTTGAAAGAGGGGAACTCCCCCTGTTCTTTTCGATGGATCCAATATAGCAAAAACGCAGGCAAGTGTAAAGCCGATATCCTGCAGTGCGGAAAATAATCGTTGGGCCAAAGCCGGAAAGCGCATGATTCAAAACAATTCGCCGCTGCTTGATCTTCCCGTGCCCTTGGGTGTATACTTCTCCCCGGAAAGAAGGGAAATGCACATGCGCCAGGTCAGACCTCTCGGGAAAGCCCGGAAACAGCGCCGGTCCGTCAGCATCAGCCGGATCATGGCCTTTACCTTTCTGGGCATCATCGTGCTGGGTGCTTTCCTGCTGACTCTGCCGGCCGCCTCCCGCACGGGGCGCTCCCACGGGGTACTGACTGCGCTGTTTACTGCGACCTCCGCCACCTGCGTCACCGGACTGGTGATGGGGGATACCTATTCCATGTGGTCTCCCTTTGGGCAGGGCGTCATCCTTCTGATGATCCAGGTCGGAGGCCTGGGCTTCATGTCTGCTGCCTCGCTGGCCTATTTTACCCTGCGGAAAAAAATCGGGATGCGCTCCCGGCTGGTCATGGCCGAAGCTATCGGAGCCAGCAGTATGAGCGATATCACCGATCACCAGCGGAAGCTGATGATCCGCGCCTTTACCGTGGAGGGGATCGGTGCCGCGGTCCTGACAGCGCGCTTCGCCTTTGAGTTTCCCTTCCCCCAGGCGCTGAAGCTGGGCGTTTTCCATTCGATCTCCGCTTTCTGCAATGCGGGGTTCGATATCCTGGGGTTCAAGGCTCCCGGGACCAGCCTCATGCTGTACCATACCGATCCGGTGATCTGCCTGACGCTGACCGCGCTGGTCGTGCTCGGCGGCCTGGGCTTCCTGGTGTGGGATGAGGTTCTTCGGGAGCACAGGCCTTCCCGCTGGAGCGTCTATACTAAGCTGGTCATCATCACGACCGGGATCCTGCTGTGCACGGGCATCGTGCTGACCTGCCTGCTGGAGTGGAACAATCCGAAAACGCTGGGGCCCCTTTCCCTCGGGGAAAAGCTGCTGGCT
This sequence comes from Clostridia bacterium, assembly GCA_017541105.1. GTDB lineage: Bacteria > Bacillota > Clostridia > Christensenellales > Aristaeellaceae > Aristaeella. The sequence continues at coordinate 46,835 of JAFXZS010000007.1, read as the reverse complement.
GCCCTCTTCCAGTCCATGACGCTGCGTACCGCGGGCTTCGCCGGGCTGGATCAGGCGCTTCTGACTCCGGCCTCCAAGGCGGTGTCTGTTTTCCTGATGCTCATCGGCGGCTCCTCCGGATCCACCGCCGGCGGCCTGAAGACCGTGACACTTGTGGTGCTGATTATGTTCCTCTGGAACCGGATCCGCGGGCGCTACACAGTCAGCGTTTTCCACCGCACCATCTCCGACGATCATGTGCTCAATGCCATTACGATCTTCTTCCTGATGTGGAGCCTGAGCTTTTTCGGGGGAGTCTTCATCTGTGCCACTTCCGCGGTATCCTTTGCCGACGGGCTTTATGAGGCAGTATCCGCCATCGGGACGGTGGGGCTCACCACAGGGATTACGCCGGCGCTCCGCCCCGCGGCGAAAATCATGATTATCCTGTTCATGTACTTCGGCCGTGTCGGCGTGCTGACCATTTCTTTCGGCTTCCTGAAGAAGAAACCGGCCGGGGAAAGATTCAAGTATGCGAACACCGATCTGCTGATCGGATAAAAGGAGGCGTTTTTCCGTGAAATCCTATGTGGTAATCGGCCTGGGCCGCTTCGGCATGGAGATGGCCGCGAAGCTCTATGAATGCGGTGAGGACGTTCTGGCGATCGATACCGATGAAAACCTGATCGACAAGTTTGCGGACCGGGTGACCCGGGCTGTCGCTGCCGACGGGCGGGATCCCGACGTGCTGAAGAAGCTCGGTGTGGAAAACTGTGACCGCGCCATCGTGGCAGTGGGTTCCGATCTGGCCGCCTCCGCCCTGATCACCATGAACCTGAAGGCGCTGGGCGTGCCCTATATCCTCTGTAAAGCCCATGATGATACCTATCGGGAAATCCTGGAAAAGCTCGGAGCTGACCGGGTCATCATTCCGGAGCGGGAGATGGCGGACAAGCTCTCCCTTGGACTGACCACGACCGGCATTATGGAATACATCGAGCTGTCCGAAGAGTACGGCATTGTGGAGATGAATCCGCCGGAAAGCTGGTACGGCAAGTCGATCCGCCAGCTGGATCTCCGCTCCCGTTACGGCGCGAACGTCATTGCCCTGCGCGATGGGGATGCTTTGAGCATCCCGCCGGACATTAATCTGCCCATTGAAGATACCACGGTTCTTGTCATGCTCGGTAATTACAAAACCATCAATCAGCTGAAAAAGCTGTAAGGTGTTTCCAGCCGCACATTAAAAAAGCATACAAGCCGTGCCTCGTATGCGGATACGCGGAAAAGATGAACCCCCGGGAGATATAACCTGCTCCCGGGGGTTGATTGTGATCGGCTTATTCTTCTTCCGGTTCTTCCTCGGCTCCTTCCGGCAGTTCAGGAAACAGTTCCTTGCCGCATTCGGGGCACAGGGCATCCTCGTCGAAGTCCACGTTGTCCGGATCCAGGGGAATCATTGTGCCGCAGTGGGGACATTCGTACTCAATCGTACTTTCGAAGTTTTCGTCCTCCTCGTCCTCAGCCTGCTCCTCATTCTCGTCATCGTACAGATCAGCTTCCAGATCCGCCAGGTCCTCATCGATGCTCTCGACGTAGTCACTCAGTTCCTCATGGGATTCCGCCAGGGCTTCAAACGACTCACCCACGCCGCCCAGCACATCCAGAATTCCCAGAATCAGCCGATGGGAATCCTTGTCCGGATTCAGCTTCATGCCCTCCGCCAGGCCCTGCAGATAACTGATTTTGTCTGTCAGCTTGCTCATTGTTCCTTTTCCTTTCGGATTACGCGCGCTTCAGATACTCGCCGCTCCGGGTATCAATCTGAATCTTGTCGCCGGTGTTGATGAACAGCGGCACCTGCAGGCTGAAACCGGTCTCGAGCGTGGCGGGCTTGTAGGTATTGGACGCGGTGTCTCCTGCAAAGCCGGGCTCGGTATCCGTTACCTCAAGCACCACAAAGTTCGGTGCTTCCACGGAGAAGGCGCTGCCTTTAAAGAAGCGTACGGTCACATTGGTGCCTTCCTTGACGAAGGGAATGGCATCCTCCACCTGGTCTTTGCTCAGGGGCAGCTGCTCATAGGTTTCTGTGTCCATAAAGTAATACAGGTCACCGTCGTTGTAGACGTACTGCATTTCCTTTGTCTCGATGATGGCCTTGGGCATCTTATCCGTGGGGTTGAAGCTGCGCTCCACCACCGCGCCGGTCATCACGTTCTTGATCTTGGTACGGACGAAAGCCGCGCCTTTGCCGGGCTTCACGTGCTGGAAATCAACAATGTTCCATACGCCGCCGTCCCATTCAATGGTGATGCCCTTCTTGAAATCTCCCGCTGTAATCATGTTCTGTTCCCTCCGTTATTCTATTTCATCTTATATGATTCCCTTACAGGATGATCAGCTGTTTGTCCGCTGTTGTCAGGGGATCGCAGCCGTTTTCCTTCACCAGGCAGGTATTCTCGATCCGCACGCCGCCCACGCCGGGCACGTACACGCCGGGCTCCACCGTAATCACGACGCCCGCCTTCAGAATCTCCTGGCAAACCGGGCTCAGCCTCGGCTCCTCGTGGATATCAATGCCCACCGAATGCCCCAGGCCGTGGCCGAAACGCCCCGCGTATCCCCGGGCATCGATATAATCCCGGGCAAGCTTGTCGATATCGAAGCATTTCTTCCCGGCGGCCAGCGCATCCTCGCACATGGTTTGCGCGCGCAGCACCGTATCGTAGATCCGGCGCATCTCATCGGACGGCTGGCCGAAAGCGACCGTCCGGGTCATATCCGCGCAGTAGTTGCCGACCTTGGCTCCGAAATCCAGCGTAATCATATCCCCGCGCTGAATCGTCCTGGGTCCCGGAATGGCATGAGGCAGGCTGCCGTTCTCGCCGGAAGCAACGATCGTGTCAAAGGCCAGCCGGTCTGCGCCCAGCCGCAGCATGGTGAAATCCAGCTCGATCTGGAGCTCCTTCTCCGTCATGCCTTCCCGGATCTTTGGCAGAATCGCGCGGAACGCTTCGGAAGTAATGTCGCACGCCTTGCGGATAATCATGACCTCCGCCGGCGTCTTGACCTGGCGCAGCTTCTGGGGTGCTCCATCCAGCGGTACACAGCTGATCTCCTCCCCCAGGGCAGCGCGCATTTTCTCATATGCGTCCACAGACAGGTAGTTGGTCTCGGCGCGGAGCTCCGAAATCTTTCCCTCCTTCGCCAGCTCCGCAAGCACCTGATCCGCCCCGCGCCCTTTTTCGGTCATGATGACTTCAAAACCGGGAGCCTGGCGCTCTGCCTGTTCGGTATACCGGAAGTCCGTCACAATCACCCGGCGGGCCTGGGAAATGAACACCAGGCCTTCCCCGGTGTACCCCTCCGTCAGATAAAACATGTTGGACGGATCATGAATCACAGCGGCCGCGGCCGAACCCAGCCGGAACTGATCCATCAGTCGTTCTGCAGCAGTCATCTCATCCTCGCCTTTCCGGGCTTCCATGCCGCGGAACCCCTGAAGGAGATTTTATCATAAATCCATGGATTTGAAAAGCGCTTCCCCCATTTTATCCCGGTCGCACTCCGCTGTATGCCGCACAGGCAGCTCCCGCAGCCTGCGCACCGATTCCGGCATGGGCACGCCGGTCATCCGTTCCAGCTCCTCGCCCGCGGTAAAGGGATCGGTTTCCCCGCTGTCCGCCGACAGGGCCCGCAGCACGTCCGCCGCAAACTTGTACGGGCTGGCCGTCGCCACGATGACGGTGGGCGTATCGTCCAGTCCGTTGCTCAGGCGGTACTGGTGAAGCACATGGCTGGCGACCGCCGTATGCGGATCCAGGAGATAACCGTTGTCCTCCCAGCGCCTGCGGATTTCCGCCAGGGTGTCCTTGTTGTCCGCGCAGTCGCCGTAGAACATGCTCTCCATCCATTCCCGCCGCTGGTCGCCGACGGAATAGCTGCCGCATTCTTTCAGCTGGTTCATCCAGACGCGGATCAGGTCCCCGTCCCGGTCCGCCGCTTCATACAGCAGCCTTTCCAGGTTGGAGGAAACCAGAATATCCATGCTGGGACTCAGCGTTTTGAAGAAAGTGCGGTGCGTGGAATAAATGCCGCTGTGGAAGAAGTCTGTCAGCACGTTATTCCGGTTGCTTGCGCAGATCAGCCTTCCCACCGGCAGCCCCATATTCCGGGCATAGTAGCCGGCAAGGATATTTCCGAAATTTCCGGTGGGTACGCAGAAGTTGACGGGATCTCCCGCCAGGATGGCATGCTCCCTGACCAGGTCCGCGTAGGCGGAGAAATAATAAACCACCTGCGGTACCAGACGCCCCAGATTGATGCTGTTGGCAGAGGACAGCGTCTTCCCCCGCCTGTTCATCTCCTCAATGAACTCCTCAGAACCGAACAGCTCCTTCACGCCGGTCTGGGCATCGTCAAAATTCCCGCGTACGGCGATCACCCGGGTATTGCTCCCCCCGGTGGTAACCATCTGCAGCTTTTGTACATCGCTGACACCGTCCAGCGGATAGAAGACCGTACAGCTGGTCCCCGGCACATCCCGGAAGCCTTCCAGGGCAGCCTTTCCCGTATCCCCGCTGGTGGCAACCAGGATGCAGACTTCCCGGTTCTCCCCGTTCTTCTCCGCTGACATCTTCAGCAGGTGCGGCAGCAGCTGCAGCGCCATGTCCTTAAAGGCCAGCGTCGGCCCGTGGAACAGTTCCAGCACCCAGTTCCCGTCGTCCAGCTTTTTCAGCGGGGCAACAGCCGGATCCCCGAAGCGTTCCGGGCTGTAGGCGGCGCGAACCGCCCGGTCGATCTCGGGAATGGAAAAATCTTCCAAAAACAGCTTCAGCACAGCTACCGCCCGCTCGGGATAGCTCATCTCCGCCATGGCGGAGATCTTCGCCATGGAGACCGTCGGGAACATGGCCGGCACATACAGCCCGCCGTCAGGAGCGATACCCCGGAGAATGGCCTGGCTGGCCGTTACGCAGCTTCCGCCGCGGGTGGAAAAAAACGACATACGCAAAACCCCTTCAGAAAAAGAGGCTTTTCCGCCTCTTTTTCAAGAATAAATGATGTCTCAGATCAGATACTTTTTCATGAATTCAGGCAGTTCTTCCGGATCGGCGCTCAGGCTGAGCACGAAGTCCACCTTGTGCTTCGTTCCCAGCTCCGCCAGGGTGTTTACCACACCCTCCGTATCCGCCAGTTCCGTGCGGCATAACTTCAGGAATGCGTCGATAAAGACCGTGCCGATATCAAAGTTGGAAGAAAGCATCCCGCAGAGGAAGCCGATAAACATATCGGCATTGTGAATATGATAATCTTCGGCGTTGATAAACCGTACTTTGTGGTCCACGTCGAACATGTAACGATTGTCGTCATCCAGGAAAATCACATCGTGCACCGCTTCCCTCGCAGTGCTGTTCGTCAGGTCAATCAGCCGCTTCGTTTTACCGGAGCCCTTCTTGCCTGCGATGACCTGTATCATGGGAATACGCCTCCTTTATGGTATTGTTTCTTGGAATATTATACCGCTTTTAGGCTCATCGCGCAACGTGTTTTTCCTTTTCGCGCGCATGGCCGCCTCCCGGAACGTGATTCCTTCCTCCCGGGGCCGCCTGCAATCCTGGCGCACATGGCAGATTGTCTGATATCCGCATGTCCTGCAGACGTTGTCCTCCTCCGTTCCCCGCGGGGCTGCCTCGATCCGGCCGGCACGCATATCCGCGCACAGTTCTCCGGCTTTCTCCGCCGCGGCGTCCATAAGTCCCCGCATCAAATCCTCTTCGACTGCCCAGGAAGCGGATTTGCTGACGCTGCCGTCCTTGTTGAACACCTGATCCACAGACCATGGATGCCGGTCCCGGTCCATCGCCCGCACCACATCCGGTTCCGCGGTAATCAGGCCTTTCATCCGCACTTTTTTCAGGCGTTCCGCGTCAATCCGCTCCGCTGTTTCCTCCTCTGTGGAAACTTCCGCGTCCTGGACCGAAAAGAACATGGCGCCCGCAGGACGGGCTTCCGGATACGCTTCCGTCGCTGTTTTCAGATAGATCATCAGCTGAAGCTGCTCCCCGTCCGCCATCTTCGCGGCATCCGGCTTTTTGAATCCGCTCTTGTTGTCCACCACCCGCAGCCAGACGCCCTCTCCGCTCCGGTAGGTGTCAATCCGGTCAATGATGCCCCGGATCGCGGTCTCGCTGCCGTCCGCCAGCCGCAGGCGCAGCGGAGGCAGTTTCTCCACCGTTCCGAAGCTCTGTTCCGTGGCAATGGTGCGGAAATCGCTGTTCGCGGCGAAGCGCGTCAGCACCCGTGCCGCGTAATGCACACGGCGCAGGCAGTCCTCTCCCTGCCAAATGCCCAGGGCATCTTCCCGCAGCGGGCCTTCTTCCCATTCCCGTGTCAGCTCCGCGCAGATCGCGTCCATCATCCCGTCCACTTTTTCGTCGGACAGGTCCGGCCATTCCCGCTCTGCTCCTGCGTCCTTCATAAACCGGTCCAGTGCCGCGTGGAAAAAGACCCCCGCGTCGCTGTCCTCGAAGGAAAAGGTCTCCTGCCGCACCGGCCTCAGGCCGTACTCAATGAAATGCCGGTAGGGACAGGCGGCATACCGCTCCAGCCGGCTGATGCTCAGCACATCCGTGTGAAAAAGCCGTCTTGCCGTTTCCGGGGAAAGGCTCGCTTTCTCTCCGGCCGTCCGCGTCAGCATTGCCCGGGCTGTCTGTCCGCAGCTCTCGCTGTGCAGCAAGGCGATCAGAACGCTCTCCGGTGTCTCCCGGATTGCCCTGCCCATGGTTTCCAGCGCTTTCAGAGGTGTCTCCGGATGGGTCGGATCCTCTTTCTCCGTTACGCCGCCCTCCGTCTCAGCCAGCGGGAAGACCATCCGCAGCCGGCCGATCAGGCCGTCCTCGGACCGGGGGCTGCCCGCGTCATCCCGCAGGCTCCAGGAAACCATCAGATGGCGGGTCGGCAGCGTCAGTGTCCGGTAATAATCGCATCTGCGAATCCATCCCCGCCGCTCCCGGCTCAGGCCGATTTCCTTTCCGCCGGCATGCTCCAGCGCGTTTCGCTCCCGATCCGGCAGCCATCCGCTCTCCGGCGCCGACAGAATCCCTTCCTGGCATCCAGCCAGCACAAGCGCTTCCGTATCCCCCGCCAGCATATGGCCGACCTCGCCGAGAATCACGCCGCTCTCCGTTTCCGGCAGCGTTGCGACGGATGCGCTTCCCAGGGACCCTTCCAGCATGCTCTTCAGATCCCGCAGGGAGGTCCTGCGTTCCCCCAGCAGGGTCCACAGCCGGTCCAGCAGCTCCATCAGCAGCTGCCAGACCTGGCGGTCCGCCACCGCCTCCCGGTACATTTCCGCTTCCAGCAGTTCTTCTTCCCGTTCCTGCAGGCGTTTCCATACGCCCTCGGCCTCAAGGAAATGAACCAGCGCCTCCACCGAAGCAGCGGCCGTCCGCGCGCCCTTCAGTTCCTTCCGCAGCTCTTCCATCGGCGCCAGCAGTTTCTGCCGCAGAGCTTCCGCCGCTGCCGCGTCCGTTCCCTTTTCGAAGGGTTTCCGCCAGCGGCTGCCCTCAATGCCGTGTGCCAGCGCATAGGCTTCAATCTGCTGTCCTTCCTCTTCCGTCAGCGTGCAGAAACCGCTCCGAGCCACCGCCGTCACATCCGCGGCGGTGTATCCTTCGCTGATGCACGCCAGCGCTCCCAGCAGCATCCGGCTTACGCCGTGTGCCGCTGCCGGTATTTTCTCCGCGGCATAGAAGGGAATCTCATTCAGTGTCAGCCTGGATCGCAGCACGCCTTCCAGATCGGATTCCTTTGGCAGTGCCACCGCCATCCGTTCCCACGGAATGCCTTCCCTGTGCCACTCCCGCAGGCGCCCGGTGATTCTTTCCGCCTCTTCCCACGGTCCGGCTCCTGCGTACAGGCAGACGGCGTTCTCCGGTTTCTCCGGCCACGGTGCAGGTTCCCGGGCGAACAGCTGCCGCTCAAGCCACGCAAGTTCCGGCGCGCAGTTCCGCGAAAAGGTTTCACGGGATATACGGAGCTCCTGTCCGGCTTCCCGCAGCGCTTCCCGCAAGCTTTCCATGCTCCGCCGCTGCTCCTCGAACAGCATCCCGTCGGGTGCGTCTGCCTGATCCATCATCAGGAAAACCAGGATTTCCTCTGTCACCCCCGCCGCCCGGACCAGCAGTTCCCGCAAATCCGGCCGGATACTGTCAAAGCCATAGACCATCAGATCCGCGCCATGAAGGACCTCCGACTTCTCCAGCCGGTTCACCAGGTCTGTCCAGGCGGTTTTTTCGTCCTCAAATCTTTCTGCCACCAGTGCGGAATAGGCGCTCCAGATCCGGCTCAGATCCAGGATTTTCGCTTTCTGGGCACTGCCGGTAACGCTCCCGGCATGCTCCGCCAGGTCTTCCGGTGTCCACTCGCTCTCCTGCAGTTCGGCAAGCGCCTCGCGGACCCGGCCCACCGCGCCGGGCAGCTCTGTCATATTCCGATAGTAATGCAGTTCTTCCGCCGTTTCCGTCATTGCCCGGTGCACCGCCAGGGCCTTGCCCAGATCATCCAGCGCGTTCCGGGATCCGCTCCCCGCGGCCTCCCGCACCCGCTGGCGCAGTTTCCGGGGACTGATGACTTCAAGGTCCAGCAGCCCTTTCAGATTCAGGTCTGTAATCAGATCCCGCTCTGTCTGAAGTGTCAGCTGCTCCGGCACGTACAGCACAATCCTGCGTTCCCGTGCCCGGCTTTCCCGGACAGAACGCAGAACGGCCGGCCAGAGCCGGCCGTTCCGTCCTGCGATGATTTTCACCGTTCCCATGCTGTCCCGTCCTTGTTGATGATTCCGGATTTCTGCCGCCACCGCAGTCCGAATGATTGTTTATTCCTGTCCCGCGGTTTTTCCGCCTTCAGCCGTATCCGTCACGCCCAGCTGAAGCACCGGCACCGTCGTCGTTCCTTCGCCGGCCATATAGGTGGGCAGCTTGCCGTCCCAGGCCTTGATCTCATTAAATTTGATCAGGGTCTCTGTCAGGGACTCGGCGATCTTCTTGTTGGCTTCCGCCTCTGCCTCGCTGCGTACTTTGGTCGCGTAGGCATCCGCGTCCGCGTTGATCTTGGCCACGTTGGCCTGCGCCTCCGCGTTAATCCGCTGGCGTTCGGCCTGCTGCTGGGTTTCCATGGTCATCTGCGCCTGCTCAATCTCTGCCTGCAGTTTCCGCTGCGCGGCCACCTGCTTGGCTTCGACCGCGTCGGTAAACGCATCGGTGAAGTCCAGGTTTTCAATGCTCAGGCTGATGACGTTGATCCCATAATCCTTCAGCTCGCTGTAAAGGCCGTCCCGGATGGATTCGCTCAGCTTCTGGCGGTTGGCCACCAGGTTTTCCGCACTGTACTTGCTGAATACACCCTTCGTAATCTCCAGCATCCGCGGATAAACGAGCTTGTTGAAATAGTCCGTGCCGACTTCCTTGAAAAGATTCATGGCCGTGGCCTTGTTAATGGCATAGTTGATGCTGCCCGTAATATTCACCTGCTGAATATCGCTGGAGAAGGCTTCCGTGGTAAAGCTGGTCTTCTGTTCCCGGTTGTCCATGGCAATAATGCGCTGGAACGGGCTCTTGAAATGCAGCCCGGCCTCCAGGGTCACATCCTCAACCCGGCCGAAGGTCGTTACGATGCCGGTATATCCTGTCTCCACCGTCGCGGTGCAGGTCAGGGAAATCAGCAGCAGAACCACTACTGCAATTCCCGCAATCACAGCGCCTTTTTTCATCTTTTTCATCTTCCTTTTCCTCCTTGCTGGTCCTGTCGGATCCCGGGAAGATTCTCGTTCCGTTCCTTCCCGGTCACGCGGTTATTATATCAGCCCGCCTTTCCCCCTGTAAACACTGAAAACGGCAAATTATCTCCTGATATCTTTCCGTTTCCGCCCTCTTTTTGCGGTGTAAAAAAGGAAGCAGCATGTTGCCGCTGCTTCCCTTTGCCTCATCTCTCTGTTCCCCTGAAGAACAGTGCCAGCGTCCCGGGTCCCGAATGAGCTCCGATCAGGGAACCCACCCCGGTGATCAGCTGAACTTCCTTCCCGTACTCGTCCTTCAGAATCTGCGCAAGCATCTTCGCATCCCCCAGGCAGTCCCCATGGGAAATGAAGATCGGAGATCCCTCCAGAATCGTTTCCCCCAGCTTCTCCGCCATCCTGCGGATGGATTTCTTTCTGCCGTGCACCTGCGTCACCTTGATCAGATGTCCCTCATTATCCACATGGAGCACGGGCTTTACGTTGAGTGCGGCACCCAGCAGAGCCGTCGCCGCGCTGACGCGTCCGCCCCTCTTCAGATACACCAGATCCTCGACCGTGAACCAATGGCACAGATGCAGCTTGTTTGCCTCCAGGTCTTCGGCGTTCTCGTTAAGATCCAGCCCGCGATCCCGATTCTGCTTGGCCAGGAAGACCAGCATGCCCTCCCCGGCAGAAGCGCAAAGGGTGTCCACCACCCGGATCGTCCGCTCCGGAAAGCTCCTAGCCAGCTGTTCCGCCGCTGTCTGGCCCGACTCGCAGGTTACGCTTAACCCGCTGGAAAACGCGAGATACAGGATATCCTTTCCCGCTTCAAGGAACGGAGTAAAAGCATTGATAAAACTTTCCGCGTTCAGCCCGGAAGTCTTCGCCACCCGTCCGCTGCGCATCGCTGCGTAAAACTCTGCCATGGACTGGTCATGATCCAGCCGTTCCATGTTCTCATCCGTGAAGAAATATGGCATCCGGATCAGTTCCACGCCCCATTCCCGCAGCTTCTCCGGCAGGATATCACACGCGGAATCGGTAATCATCACATAATCCATTCTGCACCCTCCTCACACCTGCTCTCTGCAAAAGAGGCGACGAAAACTTATACCATATTTTTCCGCCTCGTGTCAATCCTTTCCCTGCCTCCGGGCATGGCAAAACCCCCGCAAAAGCGGGGGTTTGTGGGGATCGCCTCAGGCGTTCTGCCAGGCCTTGACTTTGTCGGCAGCCAGACGCTTGATGGTCTCTTCCTTGTAGGGAGACTCGGGGCCGCCCAGTCCGTACAGGAAGAACTTTCCTTCCGGGGTCTTGAACAGGCACTCTTCGTAACCCGCCGGATCGCCGAACGCACCGAAAACCTTCTTCTGAATGAGTTCGGAAGCTTCAGTATCGTACTCGATCTTGCAAATGACCTTCTTCATGCTTCTTCTTCCTTTCGCGCGTGCGCGCTCCTTAGAATGAATACGTGACGTTTCACGCAGGCGGTATTCTACCATATTAAATCCTTCCGTACAATGGCCTGCAATGGTCAAAAGTTGACCAAATGCTGCATTTTCAACGGGTTTCGGCCCCTCCGGAGAGAAAACCCGAAAAAAAACAGCGTTGCTTCCGCCCTGCCTCTGTGATAGAATACGTCCCGGTTTCAAAGGATTCGCGAAGGAGGTGCCTGCGGATGGAGAAAGCGGCGCGGCGGAAACTGACCGTCCGGGATACGGCCACGGTCGGCATGATGGCTGCCCTCATGGCCGTCTGCGCCTGGATTACGGTGCCCTTTACCGTTCCCTTCACCATGCAGACCTTCGGCGTTTTCGTGACCCTCCGGCTGCTCGGCGGCCGAAAGGGAACCCTGGCCATCGCCCTGTATATCCTGCTTGGAGCAGCAGGCGTTCCGGTCTTCTCCGGGTTCGGTGCCGGCATCGGCGTCCTGCTGGGGCCGACCGGCGGGTATATTGCCGGTTTTCTGCTGGCCGGAGTGCTGTTCTGTGCCGCCGGAGCTCCGGGCGCTTCCCGCCTGCGGGAAAATGTGCTCCTGGCCGCGGGCCTCCTGGTCTGTTATGCCTTCGGTACGGTCTGGTTCTGCGTTGTCAAAGGAAATGCAGGAAGCCCGGTCGGCTTCCTGCAGGCGGTATCCGTTTGTGTTTTCCCTTACCTGGTTCCGGACGCCCTGAAGCTTTTCCTCGCAGACCAGCTCGCCGTTCGCGTCCGGAAATCGGTGCATTTTTAGATTTTCAGGTTATCATCCGAAAGCGTCCCGATGCCGGCGGCATGGAGCACCGCTTCCGCGGTGTCGGGGTCATTGACCCGCAGCACCACATAAGCTTCGTCAGGGCCCGTCCCCGTAAACGCGTACATATACTCAATATTGATATTCGCTTCGTTCAGAACATTCAGAATGGGAAACAGCGCTCCGGTCCTGTCGTCCATCTTTGCCGCCACCACAGGTGTGCGGGTAATCAGATAATTGTTCTTCAATGCATTGCATACGGCTTCCGAATTTGTTACGATCGCCCGGAGAATACCGAAATCGTTGGCCTCGGCAATGCTCATGGCGCGAATGTTCGCGCCGGTGCCGGAAATGGCCCCGACGGCGTCCACCAGCTGCCCGGGCTGATTCATCAGAAACAGGGATAATTGCGAGATTGCCATAATGCTTTCCCTCCTTATCGGTCAGTCATGCAGCTTCCGCTTGTCGATGACGCGGACGGCTTTGCCTTCGCTGCGGGTAATGGTTTTCGGAGCGACGAGGTGAACCTTCGGGCTGATGCCCAGCATCGTGCGCAGCGCGCCCTCCAGGTTCTTTTCCATCTTCTGGATCTGGGACATCAGGTCGGAGAACTGATCCGCCCCGACTTCCACATACACGTCAAAGGTATCGGTGTTGCGCTCCCGGTCCAGCACGATCTGGTAATTGGGCGTATAGCCCTCATTCAGCAGTACAGTCTCGATCTGGCTCGGGAAAACGTTGACGCCGCGGATGATCAGCATATCGTCGCTGCGGCCCATTGGCTTGGTCATGCGCACATGGGTGCGGCCGCATGAACAGGGCGTGCGGTTCAGCACGCAGATATCCCGGGTACGGTACCGCAGCAGCGGGAACGCTTCCTTGTCCAGACAGGTGAATACCAATTCCCCTTTTTCGCCGTCCGGCAGCACTTCTCCTGTTTCCGGGTTGATGATTTCCACATAAAAGTGGTCCTCGTTGATATGCATGCCCTTCTGTTCCTCGCATTCGAAGGATACACCGGGGCCGCTGATCTCTGTCAGACCGTAGATATCATAGGCCTTGATTCCGAGTTTTTTCTCAATATCCCTGCGCATTTCCTCCGTCCATGGTTCCGCGCCGAAAATGCCGGCCTTCAGCTTGTTATCCTCCGGCTTGAATCCGCGCTCCGCCAGGGATTCACCGATATACGCCGCATAGGAAGGCGTGCAGCACAGGATCGTGGCTTCCAGGTCCATCATGAACTGAATCTGCCGTTCCGTGTTGCCGGAGGACATGGGCAGCGTCAGGCAGCCCACCTTGTGGGATCCGCCATGCAGCCCGGGGCCGCCGGTGAACAGGCCGTAGCCGTAGCACACCTGTACAACGTCCTCTTCCGTTCCGCCCGCAGCCACGATCGCCCGCGCGGTGCATTCCTCCCACAGGTCCACGTCATGCTGCGTGTAGAAGGCTACAACACGCTTCCCCGTCGTACCGGAGGTGGACTGAATACGGACGCAGTTCTTCAGGTCCGTGCCCAGCAGGCCGTAGGGGTAAGCGTCCCGCAGATCCGCCTTGCTGAGGAAGGGCAGCTTGTGAATATCCTCCACCCCGCGGATATCCGCCGGGGTCAGCCCTTTCTCTTCCATCAGGTGCCGGTAATACGGAACATTGTCCCACACATGCTGTACCTGGCGCACAATCTTCTCGTTCTGGATTTCCAGGATTTTCTCCCGCGGCGCGGTTTCGATTTCCGGTTGGTAATACCTGCTCATAGTCTGAATCCTCCCTTTCTGCGGATGATGGAGAGCTACAAAAAAATCCACCGCCTTTCAACCTCAAAAGGCGGTGGATTCTCGCGCTCCCGGGCGCTTATCAATCCATCGCAATGCTGCTAAAGAAGAAAGCCGCACTGTACATCATCACAATTAATCTCCCTGAATCAGTGTCGTCGTCTTAAGACAGGTGCATCATACTCCCACAGCGGACACATGTCAACGGGAAAGCGGAGCGCGGACTGTTTTTTTCGTGTTCTGCCCGCGCTCCGCGATGTGTGCCGTCAGACAATTCCCTGGGCCAGCATGGCGTCGACAACCTTCTCGAAACCGGCGATGTTCGCGCCGACCACATAGTTGCCTTCGAACCCATACTTCTTGGCCGCGTTATCAATATTATGATAAATATTTGCCATGATTCCCTGCAGTTTCTGGTCCACTTCCTCGAAGCTCCAGCTCAGCCGTTCGCTGTTCTGGCTCATTTCCAGCGCGGAGGTGGCGACGCCGCCGGCGTTCGCAGCCTTGCCGGGCAGGAAGATCACGCCGTTCTCCTGCAGGTAATCGGTGGCTTCCTGGGTGGTGGGCATGTTTGCGCCTTCCGCGACAACCTTGACACCGTTGGCAACCAGGGCCTTCGCGTCATCCAGGTTCAGCTCGTTCTGGGTCGCGCAGGGCAGCGCGATGTCCGCCTTGACGGACCATACTCCGCGGCCTTCATGGTATTCGGCGTTGGGCCGGTAGTTCTTGTATTCGGTCAGGCGGGCACGCTTGACTTCCTTGATTTCCTTCAGGGCGTCCAGGTCAATGCCTTCCGGATCGTAGATCCAGCCCGTGGAGTCGGAGCAGGTTACAGGCTTGCCGCCCAGCTGGTATGCCTTCTCAATGGCATAGGTTGCCACGTTGCCGGCGCCGGAAACGATGACCGTCTTGCCCTGCAGGCTGTCGCCGCGGCTCTTCAGCATTTCCTGGGTAATGTAAAGCAGGCCGTAGCCGGTGGCTTCCTTCCGGGCCAAGGATCCGCCGTAGCTCAGTCCCTTTCCGGTCAGCACGCCTTCGTACACCCCGCGGATGCGCTTGTACTGTCCGAACATATAGCCGATTTCCCGGGCACCCGTGCCGATATCGCCGGCGGGAACATCCGTGTCCGCCCCGATGTATTTGCACAGCTCGGTCATGAAGCTCTGGCAGAAGGCCATGACTTCGCGGTCGCTTTTGCCCTTGGGATCGAAGTCGGAACCGCCCTTGCCGCCGCCGATGGGCAGGCCGGTCAGGGAGTTTTTGAAGATCTGTTCAAAGCCCAGGAACTTGATGATTCCCAGATTCACGGAGGGATGCAGCCGGAGGCCTCCCTTGTAGGGCCCGATCGCGCTGTTGAACTGGACGCGGTATCCGGTGTTGACCTGTACCTGTCCCTTGTCGTCCACCCAGGAGACCCGGAACTTCAGCTGGCGCTCCGGATTGACAATGCGCTCCAGGACCGCTTCCTTCCGGAACTTTTCTTCGTTGGCATCCACCACGGGACGCAGGGAGTTCAGCACTTCCTTGACCGCCTGATGGAATTCGGGCTCGTTGGGGTTTTCCTTCACTACGCGTTCAATGACCTCGTCCACATAAGACATGACCGATTCCTCCTTGTTTTGCTCTCATCGTTGAAAGAACAAAACGCCTTTAACACACAACATGGTTAAAGACGCCATTGCCTTTACGCGAGCAATTCTATTCCCGGAAACTGTTGATTGTCAATGTGTACTCTGCATTAATCGTGTTTTTCCGCATTGTTCCCGTGTCATCCTGAACCCCCGTGTCATTCTGAGCGCAGCGAAGAATCCTCCCCCGTTCCCCGTGTCATCTCGACCAAGCGCAGCGCGTGGAGAGATCTCCTGCGCGCTCCTTCCCCGTGTCATCCTGAACCCCCGTGTCATTCTGAGCGCAGCGAAGAATCCTCCCCCGTTCCCCGTGTCATCTCGAGCGAAGTCGAGAGATCTCCTCCGGCAGTTCCGTCAGCGCGCGGATCACTCCCTCCGGCTTCTCCGCCTTCCCGAATCCGTACGCCGCGTGCACAAACGGAACCCCGGCCAGCTTCGCGGCCTCCTGGTCCTTTGCCGTATCCCCGATATACACAGCCTTCCTGAATCCGTTCCGTTCCATGACCAGGCGGATATTCTCCCCCTTCAGCAGGCCGGTCCGCTCCCACTCCTCGTAATCGTCAAACAGATCCCTCATGCCGCTCCCTTTCATGAATGCCTCGACATAGCCAAGCTGGCAGTTGCTGACGATCGCCAGGGAATATCCCCGGGCCCGCAGGGCTTCCATCGTTTCCCGCAGTCCCGGATACAGCTTTCCGGTATGGCTGAGCAGATATTCAACCTCGTACCGGCAGCATTCCTCAAAAACTCTTTCCCGCCGGTCCTGCGCCAGCATCGGCTGCAGCACCTGGCCGATTTCCTTCATCGTCATACCCATGACACCGTGGATATCTTCCTCCGTCAGTTTCGGCAGCGACGGATCCTCCCGCAGAAATATCTCGTTCCACGCTTCCGCCACCGCCTCCGCGGAATCCCACAGCGTCCCGTCCAGGTCAAAAATCAGCATGGTATCCTGTTTGTTCAATTTCTTCGCACTCCCAACTCTGCCCTAATTGTGATCCTGAAACCTTCCGTGTCCTCCTGAGCTTGCCGAAGGATCCTCCCCGTGTCATCCTGAGCCTGCCGAAGGATCCTCCCCGTGTCATCCTGAGCTTGCCGAAGGATCCTCACACGCAGCACAGTATATTCAGGTTCCGGATCCCGCTGTCCGCAATCTCGTCGTTTACCGAATACGCGTGCTTCTCCAGATCCCCGCAGGCCGCCTCTGTCAGTCCCTGTGCCTGCAGCTTCTCAATCACGTCAGATGCGATCCCTTCCATGCAGAAGTATTTATCCTCTGCGATGTCCGGCCCGTTCTCCGTCGTCAGCAGCCACTCCAGCGACCGCTCCAGATCCTCTCCGCCCGGCAATGCCCGCAGTGCCCGGAAACTCCACTTGTAGTAAGGGCGGTACTGCTTTTCCAGCAGGAACGCCATGCTCAGCGTGTGGTCCGCGAACTGCCCCGCCGCCAGCTGTGCCGCACCGGTCTCCCCATGCTGCAGGCACCGGCGATAGTTGTACTGTCCGCTCTGGGCCATCATCAGCAGATGGCCGGCCATTCGCTTCCTTCGGCAGTCTTCCGGCATGTTCCGCAGGATTTCCCGTTCCCGGGTGATCTCCCCGGCTCCGTCCCAAAAGATCTTTCCGTTGACCGCTTCCGCCAGGGCATAGTCCGGCACGGCCAGCCAATCCTGCGCGGTCATCTCCCGCGGCAGGCAGCCGATCTTTTCCCGGAAATATTCCTCTGTCCGGAATACTCCCCGCCGCTGCCCGCCCGCCGGCCGCATCTTCTGCCGCCGGATGCCTTCAAATTCTGCCGGCAGCTTCGCGTAGGCCCGTTCCAGCCGGAAAGCCGTCCGCCGGTCGACCGTTTCCTCTCCCGGCAGATATAGGCAAAACCCGGGCTCAAAATCATGATCCCGGGATATCTCGTCGTCATAGCCGTAGCATTCCGAACCGCTGCCCGTCAGCCCTGCCGCCAGCACACCTTCCAGCTCGGGAAACTGCTCCCGGAGCATCGGCGCCCCAAAGGCCTCGTAATACCGCTCACAGAGCTCAAGCCCTTTCATGGATCTCCTTCACCCGCCTTTTCAGCTCCGTTTCGGCCGCGAAATATCCGTAATGGCCGAAAACCGGAGCACATTTCTCGCAGACGAAGGCGTAGTATCCGTTCCGGGGAAGATCCGGCGTATCCAGCAATGCCGCGGCCCTGTCCAGGTATTCCTCCGCGGCGTCCGCCGCCTCCTCCGGTCCCAGTTCCGCCTCCAGGGTATCCGCCATATTCAGCCAGGTGATGGCCTGCTCGGCTTCCCCATGCTCCTGCTGTTCCATCACCGCCAGCGCTTTGCGGAACAGTTCCAGTGCTTCCTCTGTCCTGCCGCATCCCGACAGGGCCAGGGCCATGTTGTTGTACAGGCCTCCCAGCCGTGCGTCGCTCCCGAACAGATTCCGTTCGTAATTTTCCCGCGCCCGCTCAAACCAGCGCAGTCCGCCCTCAGCATCCCCGAAAGCGTCGTGTACCGTGCCCGTGTTGACCCAGGTCGTGCCGGCGGTCACCGTATCCTCCATGCCAAGCCTGCCAATCAGGCGGACGGCCCGGTCCGCGTAGCCCAGCGCTTCATCCCGCTTGCCCTGTTTCCGGTAAAAACCCATCAGCTCGTTGCACAGCGTCAGTTCTCCCCGCTCGTCCCGGTTCATTTCCGCTTCCGCAAGCCAGTAGCGCAGGTGGCGTTCCGCCCCCTCCCAGTCGGAGGCGTCCTCGTATTCCCGCATCTTGTTCATGATCCGGTCCATCGGCACCGGCCGCGCCGGTTCCGTTTCCCCGGGCTTCCCGCACGGGACACAGTTCGGATCAATATAGTCTTCCTTTTCCAGCTTCATAGAGTATCCTCATGTCATTTCGCCGGGCGAAGCGCGCGGAGAAATCTCCCCCGTGTCATTTCGACCAAGCGAAGCGCGTGGAGAAATCTCCTGCTTCAGTCTCCCGTGCGTTCTCTCAGTACCGCCCGGATAAACTCCCTGCTCCGCTCTTCCCGCGGGTTGTCGAAAAATTCCCTCGACGGCCCGCTTTCGATCACCTGTCCCCCTTCCATGAACAGCACCTTGCTGCTCACATTCCGGGCGAAATCCATCTCGTGCGTGACGACCAGCATGGTCATCCCTTCCTCCGCCAGCTGCCGCATAACTGCCAGCACCTCGCCGATCAGCTCCGGATCCAGCGCGCTGGTAGGCTCGTCAAAATAAATGATTTCCGGACCCGTGGCCAGCGCCCGCGCAATCGCCACCCGCTGCTGCTGTCCGCCGGACAGCTGGCTGGGATAGGCATCCAGCCGGTCCGCCATCCCGACCTTTTCCAGTGCCCGGACGGCAATCGCCTCCGCCTGCTTCTTCTCCATTCCCGCGCCGGAAGTCAGCCCGAGAGTCACGTTCCGCAGTACCGTCTTGTTCAGAAACAGGTTGTAGTTCTGAAACACGAAAGCCGTCTTTTTCCTCACCCGGGCAATCTGCGCCTTCCCGGCGGTATGCAGATCCACCTTCTCTCCGTCAAAAACAAGCGTTCCGCTGTCCGCCCGCTCGAGGAAGTTCAGGCACCGCAGGAAAGTGGTCTTCCCGGAACCGCTGGGGCCGAGAATGGCCGCCACGTCCCCCTTCTCCACGTCCATGCTGATGCCGTCCAGCACGGTCATTCCGTCAAACTTTTTCCGGACATCCCGGATTTCCAGCATCATGCTCTCGCGCCTCCTCCGTAGGCAGCCAGGCGCTTCTCGCCCCGCCGCTGAATCCACGTGAGAATCGTGCAGAAGATCAGGTAGATCAGCGCCGCCTCGACGTACAGCCCCAGGGATTCATATACCCGGCCGTTGATAACCTGCGCCTGGCGGAACATCTCCATGACCGTGATCGTCGCGGCCATGGAGGTTTCCTTCAGCATCGCAATCATGGAATTGGAGAGTGCGGGAAAAGCCGTACGCATCGCCTGGGGCAGCACCACATGCCACATGATCTTCGGCCAGGTCATTCCCACGCAGTATCCGGCTTCCAGCTGGCCTTTGCTGACGCTTTCCAGCGTACCGCGGATGGTTTCTGCCATGTAGGCGGCTTCATTCAGTCCCAGCACCACAACCGCCGCCGGAAAAGCGTCCAGCACAATCCCCACGCTGGGCAGCCCGTAGAAAACAATGTACAGCTGCACCAGCAGCGGCGTACCCCGCGTCACCCAGATGTAGAACCGGCAAAGCTGGCGGATTCCCTTCACCCGTGCATACTGGATCAGGGCAACCAGCAGCGCCACCGCCAGCGCCAGCGCAAACGAAAGCACCGTCAGAGGCAGCGTCACTTTCACACCGTATTCCAGCAGTTTGGGGAAAGAATCCACCAGGATTTGCCAGAGTCGCTCGTTCATCGATATCCCTCGTTATCCCATGTTAAGGCTGAGTCTTTCTGTGTCGCTTCGGCCAGGCGAAGCGCGCGGAGAAATCCCCCTCGTCTCATCTCACCGTTTTGTCAGATCCTGTCCGAAGTACTTTTCGGACAGTGCTGCCAGTCTCCCGTCCTCCCGGGCTTCCTGCAGAATCCGGTTAATCTCCGCCACCAGGCTCTCCGTCTCCGCGCTCTTCCGGATCGGCACCGCCACCGGTTCGCCCGCCACCGTCTGCACGATCTTGATCTGCGCTTCCGGATGCTCGCTCAGATAGCTCTCGACAGAATCCTTCGCATTCAGCGTGGCGTCCGCCCGGCCCTGCACCAGCAGCGCCATGGTTTCATCCAGCTTGTCCACATAGATGACTTCCGCGCCGGCCGCTTCCGCCCGCAGGGCATATGTCGAGTTCGGAGAATTAACGGTCTTTTTGCCCTTCAGGTCCTCCAGGCTGTGAATATCATCGTTGTCCGCCCGGACCACCAGCACCATTTCAGTGTACACATAGGGCTCGGAAAAGCTGTATTTCTCCGCCCGCTCTTCCGTATATCCGACACCGTTGCAGGCAATGTCGAACCGTCCGGATTCCACGCCGGCCAGAATGCCGTCCCACGCTGTCTCCATGAATTCCGGCGTCACGCCAAGGCCTTCCGCGATCAGTTCGCCGACTTCCACGTCGAATCCCGTCAGCGCGCCGCTCTCATCGTGATACGTCCAGGGCTGCCATACGCCTTCCATGGCAATGGTCAGCGTGCCCTTTTCCCGGATCTTCGCCAGGGCATCCTGCCCTTCCGCCGCGGCACCCGCGAAAATACTGAGTCCCAAAGCCAGAACCGCCAGCCAGATCAGTGCCTTCTTCATTTCCTTTTCCTCCTTCAGCTTATTCCATGCTGTCCAACAGTTTATGCAGCAATGAATAAAGAGAATACGCGTCCTCCCTGTCCATTGTCATACATTTCCCTATCCGTTCCGGAATGTCCTTGACCTTCTCCCGCAGCGCCCAGCCGTCCTCGGTCAGCGACACATACACCACCCGCTCATCCACCTTGCAGCGGCACCGGGTAATCCATCCGCTTTCCTCCATCTTCTTCAGCAGCGGCGTCAGCGTACCGCAGTCCAGGTACAGCCTGCGGCCCAGATCCCCGACCTTCGTCCTGCAGCCCTGTTCCCACAGGGCAAGGAAAACGATGTACTGCGTATAGGTCAGTCCGTAAGATTTCAGCAGCGGGTTGTATTCGTTAACGACCTTCCGGGCCGCCGCGTACAGCGGGAAACACAGCTGCCCGTCCAGCAGCAGCTGCGGATATTCTTCCCGTTTTTCCTCATCCATCATACGTTCTGCTCCCGTGTGTTTCAGGCCCTCTCACAGATTTTTTTCAATCCAGCTCTTCATCGCGGGACCGGGCTGGAATCCGATAGACCGGTCCACGACTTTGCCGTTCTTGAGCAGCAGCACCGTGGGAACCGAACTGATGAAGAATCCGGCTGCCAGTGCGCCGTCGTCGTCCACATCCACGTTATAGAACTTCACCTTGCTGCCCAGCTCCTCGGAGAGCTGCTCCAGCACCGGCGCCAGCATCCGGCAGGGTCCGCACCAGGTCGCGGAAAAATCTACCACCGCCGCCGGTTCGTTCATCACCTTGGTTTGAAATTCCTGTTCATTGATTTTGGTAATCATTCTGCGTCTCCTCCTTTTTCTTTCCTGTTTTTGTCCAGCCACATGGAAGCGCTGATCGCCGCCACATTTCCTTCCCCGGCCGCCTTGATATACTGGTAGGGCGTCCCGGCCAGATCCCCGCAGGCGAAAACGCCCGGCAGGTTCGTCTCCATCTTCCGGTTCACCTTCACATGCGGCCCTTCCGTTTCCAGTCCGGGTACCAGCTGATCCGGCGGTGCGGCTTCCCGCAGCACGAATACCCCGTCCGCGGAATAAAGGTTTTCCGCCGTTCGGAGAATCATACTGCCCTCCTTCTCAATCCCGTTGACCTTCTCCCGGATCACGCGCACGCTCTCCGGCAGCTTTGTCTCCTCCCGGTACACCGGAAAGTAAAGCACCTCGCTGCATACCTCGCTCAGGAAGGCTGCTTCCGCTTCCTCCCGAGGGCTGTAGCCGATGACCGCCGCGCGCTTTCCCCGGTACAGCGGCGCGTCGCACGTGGCACAGTAACTGACACCCCGGCCCAGCCATTCCTTCTCCCCCGGCAGGAGATTCGCCTGCACGGTGCCCGTCGCCAGAATCACCGCTTTCGCTTCCCGCATTTCCGCGCCGAGCTGCAGGGCAAAATAGTCTCCCATCGCATACACCGCGCCGACCCGCTGCTCCGTGATCCCAATCCCGGCCTGTTCCAGATGCTTCCGGAAGGCTGCGGCCAGATCCTCCCCCCGGATGGAGGGCAGTCCGGGGTAATTCCGGATCTCGTGTGCTTTGGCCACCTTTTCGCTCATTGCCCGGCTGCCGAGTAGCAGAATGCTCTTGTTCCGGTTCGCTGCGGTCAGTGCCGCGGAGACCCCCGCCGGCCCCGTCCCGATAATGGCGATATCCACCCGTTCCACAGCCTTCCTCCTCCCATAATCTTTTTACAAATTATATTTTACTCAATATATTTTATTTGTCAATAGGGAAATACGGTTTGTCCCGGGAAAAGAAAGCGCGGCGAAACGGGTTAAAGGCGTTCCCGGAAAAGAAGCAGGAGCCCCGGCTTCCGGGGCTCCTGGCAGCGGGATGGATTCAAATCCTGGATTTATTTCCACCACAGGGAAGCCATCAGCGTCTGGTCTGCTTTCTCCATTTTTTCTGCATCGGATGCGGTCAGCGTAAAATTATACCCTTTTGTACCGTTGAACACCAGATATTGGCGCTGCAGGATCTCCATCTGCCGGCCGGAACGTTCCACATCCCAGCTGAGTTCAACCCGGAATGCTTTCTTTCCCCCGACCTCTGTTTCCACAGCGTCAGCGATTTCAAGCCCATTTACGGTGAAGCCGAGTTCCTCATACTTCCCGCGCAAATCCGGTTCAAGTTCCCGGACCGTTTCGGTGTAGTTTTCAGGCGTATAGCCGGACAAATCCACTCCGCGGATCACGGAAGAGAGGATCTTTGTTTCCTCGTCCCCCATTTCCGCAAAAGGAACGCCCTTGAACAGGGTGCCTTCCGGCGCTTGTTCGCCGGAATCAACCGGGAAATGGGTCTCCAGAATGAAATCATCATAATCGGTGTGAATGAGAGGCGTGTTCAGGAAACCGATCTCAGATTCCTGCCTGGCCACCACGTCCTCCAGTTCGCTGATCTTTTCATCTTTCGAAGCAAGGCTGGTTGTCTGGCTGTCGATGACAGCCTGCTGTTCGGCAGCTTCCTTCTTCAGGGTTTCAATCTGGGAAGCCTTATCGGCAGCGTCCGTGTTCAGGGCTTCAATCTCAGATGCTTTGTCGGCAGCGTCGGCGTTCAGGGTTTCGATCTGGGAAGCCTTGTCTGCGGCGTCCGCCTCCAGGGTTTCGATCTGGGAAGCCTTGTCGGCGGTGTCTGCCTTCAGGGTTTCGATCTGGGAAGCTTTGTCGGCAGCGTCTGCCTTCAGCGTTTCGATCTGGGAAGCTTTGTCGGCGGTGTCCGCCTTCAGCGTTTTGATCTGGGAAGCTTTGTCGGCGGCGTCCGCCTTCAGCGTTTCGATCTGGGAAGCCTTGTCGGTGACGTCCGCCTTCAGGGTTTCAATCTCGGAGGCTTTGCCGGCAGCGTCGGCCTTCAGGGTCTCAATCTGGGAAGCCTTGTCGGCAGCGTCCGCGTTCAGCGCTTCAACCTGGGCAGTGAGAGCCTTCTTGTCTGCCTGCAGCGCATCGATTTTAACAGAGGCAGCCTCAGCGGCTTTCGTGGCTTCTGCCAGTTGGTTCTGAATCTGTGCAGCCTTATCAGCGGCATCCGCATTCAGGGTGTCAATCTTGGCCGCCTTATCGGCCGCATCCGCATTCAGCGCATCAATCTGTGCTTCCTTATCCGCAATATTCGCACTGAGGGTGTCAATCTGATCCGCCTTATCGGCCGCATCCGCATTCAGCGCTTCAATCTGTGCTTCCTTGTCCGCAATACTCGCGCTGAGGGTATCAATCTGGTCCGCCTTGTCGGCCGCATCCGCGATCAGCACATCAATCTGTTCTTTTTTCGCCGCAATATCGGCATTGAGGGCATTAATCTGTTCGTCTTTCTTGGCAGCATCCGCGTTGAGCGCATTAATCTGTTTCTTTTTTTCTGCAATATCGGCATTGAGGGTATTGATCTGCGCGGCCTTTTCTGATGCATCCGCATTCAGCGCTTCGATCTGTAAGGTTTTTTCCGCGATATCCGCATTGACTGTGTCCACTTGGGTGATCAGGGCGTCCTTGTCTGCCTGCAGCGCACTGATTTTTGCGGAAGAAGCTTCAGCTGCCTTTTCGGCGTCTGCGTGCAGCGTGGTGATCTGATCGGCCTTGTCGGCGGTATCCGCGTTCAGAGCTTCGATTTTGGTATTTTTCTCAGCCACGTCTGCTTTCAAAGCTTCAATTTGGGCGCCCTGGTCTGCCACTTCCGTATTCAAAGTCTCAATCTGCGTTGTTTTGTCCGCCACATCTGCACTCAGGCTTTCGATCTGGCTTGTTTTATCCGCAACGTCCGCACTCAGGCTTTCGATCTGGCTTGTTTTATCCGCAACGTCCGCATTCAGGTTTTCGATCTGCGCGCCTTTGTCCGCGATATCGGCTGTCAGCGCTTTAATCTGTTTTGTCTTGCTGTCGTTATTCGTGATATAGATCACGCAGAACACGACAGCCAGAACGGCAAAGATGGAGATTAGAGCCAGCGCTGTTCCCTTCTTCATGGTGTTCCTCCTTCACTTCTGCTGCAATAAGTCATTTTGCTTCGAAAAACCGTTGTCTGTTTTAATCTTTCCGGTATGTATAGTGAACGGCATTTTCTTTTCCGGATGAAGAACAACCCTTCGTGTCATCCTGAGTGCAGGCGCAGCCGAACTCGAAGAATCTTAAGCCGCTTACTATGATTGCCGAATGCTTTCTGAAAAACCGGCCGGCAGAAAACAAAGAGCCGGATGGCGGCTCCGAAAAAACACTATTCGTCCGGTTTCATGAGAAGAAGAAAACCGTTTCTGACAGATGCGTTGATTTCGTTGGTTTTCAGCAGTTCGGTCATTTCCGCGCGCAGAGCGGTCACCTCCGCGTTTGTGCTGTAAAACCGCCTCAGCACGGACTCTTCACTGTACAGAACCGGCATCCTGTAGCTTGCCCGGTTGCAAATGAAAAGCAGCGCGCTTCTCTGCCCGTTCAGTTTCTCCGCGACTGATACAGGCTCGCCGAAACGGAAGGAACTGACCGGATTGTCCAGGAACTCCGCAGTGATTTCATTCAGGCTGGTAAACCACATGAGGCAATGTTCCTTCGGAAAGACCCGGCCCTCCGGGAGCAGGTAATCCGTTGTCACCTGGCCGTTCCGGACCGTGACCCGGCATTCTCCGAGATAATAGATGCTGCCGGCGACCATCGGATAAGTGTATACGGCATCTGCTGACACATCCACGGGCACGATCTGGTACCATCTGTCCGTCAGTTCCGGATCCAGCTCCCGCAGGGGCAGGCCAAGCACACAGACAGTATTGCTGTACCACTTGCATTGATCGTCCGGCATGTAGCTGCCATGGCCGTTGGACAGGCGTACCTCCCTTTCGGGGATGTATCCGTCAGAAGGAACGTCTGACGCAGATGCCGGAACAACACAAAGCAGCAATGCCGCGACCAGCAGCAGGACAACTGCTTTCCGCCTCATATCGATACTCCTTTCGGTTCCTTACCTGGCAGCGCCGGTTCACGCCGCAGCTTCCTGATTGCGATGAGTATATATGTTCAATCTGTAGTAAGAGAAGTATAGCATGGCCGTCTGAGAAATACAAGTTTTTAAATGTCCGCTAAAGTATGTCTATCCTTATTTTGCTTCAAGCCGGATCACATTCCAGCTCAGCGCCGGCAGCTTCACGCTGACCTTTCCGTCCTCTGCCTTTCCGCCTCTTCCCTTCTTCGGTGCGACGGTATCAGGATGATCTTCCGTGTTGACTGCCTTGACGTCGTCGTGATGCAGCACGATGTGTTCGACAATCTTCATATTCCCGAAGGCGCGCAGATCGCACTCCAGCGGAATCGCGTCCTTCAGGTCCCGGTTCACGGCAAAAACCGTCACGCTCCCGTCGTCTCCCAGCACGCCCGTCGCGTCTACCAGCGGCACCTTCTCGAAATCCTCGCAGTCGTAGACCGGAGAGGTTATCACCGGCCGCAGCGCCATGCCCCGGCCGTACTTTGACGCGTGCATCATCGGCCAGAAGATCGTCTGTGCCCAGACGCCTCCGCCGTTGCGGGTCATGATCGGGGCAATAACGTTGACCAGCTGTGCGAGGCAGGCCACCTTCACCCGGTCCGCGTTCTTCAGGAAGGTGATCAGGATGGCGCCTGCCAGCAGGGCATCCTCAAAGTTGTACACATCCTCAAGCAGCGGCAGCGCCCGGCCCCATTTGTCCGCTTTCATAATTTCCTTGTCCTGCTCATTGGAATGGTACCATACGTTCCATTCGTCAAAGGACAGGTTCAGCTTTTTCTTCGCGTGCTTTTTGCCGGCCACGGCGTCGCAGATTGCCACGACTTCCTTGATGAAATCGTCCAGGTCCATGCTCCGTGCCAGGAATCCGGGCGTGTCCCCGGTAGGATTCCCGTAATACCGGTGCAGGGATACGTAATCCACATTGTCATAGCACTGGTCCAGCATTTCATATTCCCAGCTGCCGAAGGTAGGCATGTTGTGCGCCGAGCTGCCGCATGCGACCAGTTCAATGGATGGATCCACCCACTTCATCATCTTGGCGGCTTCGTTCGCCGCACAGCCGTATTCATACGCGGTCTTCCGTCCCATCTGCCAGGGGCCGTCCATCTCGTTTCCCAGGCACCAGAGTTTAATATTGAAGGGATTCTTCGCGCCGTTCCGGATCCGCAGGTCGCTCCAGTAGCTGCCGCTTGGATGGTTGCAGTATTCGACCACATTCCGGGCCGCGTCTGCTCCCCGGGTTCCCAGGTTCACCGCATACATGACCTCCGCGTTCGCCTTCTTTGCCCATTCGGCGAATTCGTGCAGGCCTACCTCGTTGGTCTCCGTGGTGCCCCATGCCAGGTCCAGCCGCTTCGGCCTCTGATCGCGCGGGCCGATGGAATCCTCCCAGTTGAAACCGGACACAAAATTTCCGCCCGGATAGCGAACCACCGGAATCCCCAGCTCCCGGACCTTCTCAATCACGTCCTGCCGGAATCCGTTCCGATCGGCGGTCGGATGCCCCGGTTCGTAGATGCCGCCGTACACGGCGCGTCCCAGATGTTCAATGAAGGATCCGTACATCCGGGGATCGATTCTCCCGATTGTATAATCTTTGTCCAGAATCATTTTCGCCTTTTTCATTTTCAGCCTTCTCCTTCCGAGCTTCTGTCCTGAAAAACCGGCGTCCCGTCCGTGCCGTACCGAACTTCCCGCAGGAAGCAGTGCCGGTTGGGATCACTCAGGGCGTCTCCGTGAAATCCGGGATACGGCCTGGCATGGAAAACCAGAATATCCTTTCCTGTTTCATCCGTCGTGAAGGAATTGTGCCCCGGGCCGTACAATCCGTTTTCCGCCTCTGTGATCATAACAGGAACCGGCGATTTTTTCCAGTCCCCGGGTGCCAGCGGATTGCCGCCTGCCTCCAGGGTCAGAAGCCCAATAGCATACCGCTCGTCCGTCGCGCTCCCGGAATAGGTCAGATACAGGTTTCCTCCGTGGCACAGGCATGCCGGGCCTTCATTCACGAGATATCCCCGGCATTCCCAGTCGTATTCCGGAACGGACAGCCGGACCGCCGGCAGTTCCAGCTCCAGGGCGTTTTTCATCCGGGCTATATACAGATTGCTGTTGCCGGGAATGTTCCGGTCCCGCTGCGCCCAGATAAAATATCGCTTTCCTTCAAAAACCGTCACGGTGGAATCAATGGTGAAGCTTTCCCAGCCGGTCTGGATCCGGCCCGCTTCCCTGAATTCGCCCTGCATCGGATCCGGATCCGGATTCACCAGGGCGTAGGTCCGGTGGTCGTAGCAGCCTTCCTCGTCGGCGCCACTTTCCGCCGCCGCGAAATAGATCACCCAGGATCCGTCGATCCGGTGAAGCTCGGGCGCCCAGATATTGCAGCTCATCACGCCGTCCGGATGCCGGACCCAGACGGTCTTCTCCGCCGCCTGCGCCAGCCCCTCCAGGGTATCCGACGCCCGGAGGATAATCCGGTCAAAGGCGGGAACCGAAGCCGTGAAATAATACCGTCCGCCCTCGCGGAGGATATAGGGATCCGCCCGCTGTTCAATGAAGGGTTTCATCTGCGCCCTCCTTTTCATGTCTTGCTTCTTCGCTCAGCCAGAGGCACTGGCCGTCCGCGCTGACGGCGGAAATGCTCATCACCCAGCCGCCCCGTTCGTCGTCCGTCTGCCACAGGGCCGCGCCGTCATAATCCATGCCGTCCAGGGTGAGGGTGATCCTGCCGTCCGGATCCAGGGCATAGCTGCCCCGGTCTCCCAGCTTTCCGCCCGAGAGCAGGATCCGTTCAGATTTTTTCGGTTCCCGGTTGCTGTCTGTCCCGTGGAGAATCAGGTTATATTCCCCCTCCGGGATCTTCGAAACCGGGGCCAGGCTTTCCCCCTGATAGCTCATGGGCATCACCAGCGGCCAGCCGTCCCGGGAAAGCACCATCGGGCGGATCTGCATGGCAAACCAGTATTCCGGCAGCGACTGCGTCCGGGTATGATGGCACAGCCAGATCCGGTCCCCGTCGACTGCCACGGAGCAGTGGCCGGGGGCCTTGATTCCCTTGGAGAAACCGGCT
Source organism: Clostridia bacterium (assembly GCA_017541105.1). Classification (GTDB taxonomy): domain Bacteria; phylum Bacillota; class Clostridia; order Christensenellales; family Aristaeellaceae; genus Aristaeella. Next base: position 18,140 of record JAFXZS010000007.1, on the reverse strand, counting down.
CCGGGCTCATGGCGCAGATGGTACCCGCCCATGAGCTTCACGCCGATGCGGTCCTCATTGGCCGCCACCAGATCCGCCAGGTTCCGTCCGTTAGCGTCCAGATACGGCCCTTCCACGGTCCGGGACCGGCCGACCCGGATATTGTAATCCGACGACAGGGAACCGTAGGATAAAAAGAGATAATAGTATTCCGTTTCGGGCAGCCAGATCAGATAGCTTCCCTCCGCCCGGCAGCCGCGGAAGCCGGCGATCCGCACGGGTTCCCCCTCCGCGAAGCCGTTCTCATCCAGCGCGGTGAGCCAGATACCGCCGAAAAAGCTGCCCCAGGTCATGTACTGCTTCCCGGAGGGATCCGTGAACAGGCAGGGGTCGATGGCATTGGGCTTTGAAACCGCGTTCGCGTCGCTGCGGACGACGATGCCCTGATCCGTCCAGGGGCCGGCCAGGCTGTCCGATACCGCCATGCCGATGGCCGAGCGGGTGGATCCGAACGTGGACGCGCTGTAATACAGCCGCCACTGACCGCCCGCTTTGACCGCCTCGGGCGCCCACAGGCCCTGGTGCTTCGCCGGGTCTAGCCCGGCGGCCCGGATCTCCTCCGCGCACTGGGTTTCGTAATCCTCAAAGGCCGTACCCAGGTATTCCCAGTGAATCAGATCGTCCGAAACGCGCACCTGGATACCGCAGCGGTGGACATCCCCCACGCTGGCATCGGTGGAAAAAACATACCACCGGCCGTCATCCCCTTTCACGATGGAAGGATCGTGGGCATTCACCGCGCCCCACGAGGCAGGGTCCCGGACCAGGCTTTCCTTCCCCAGATCGCTGAAGGAAGCGCACAGGCCTGATCCGGGCAGACCCAGGCTGAAAATGATCAGCAGAAGAAACAGCAGTTTCACAGTAACCTCTCCTCAGGCCTGTTTTACTCCTTCACGGAGGAGAACATCATGGATTCGATGATCCACCGCTGGAACAGGCCGTAGATAATCAGTACGGGAACAATCAGCATCACGCTGCCGGCCATAATCCGCGGCACGTGGTTGTTGATGGCGTACTGCTCGTTGAACTTGGCGATCATCACGGTCACCGGATGCCAGTCCGGGTTTTTGATGAACATCGTGGGAGCAAGGTAATCGTTCCAGGCGCCGATGAACCACAGCACGCCGTGGGCGCTAAGCGCGGGAACGGCAATGGGCAGGATCATCTGCCAGTAAATCCTCAGATGGGAACAGCCGTCAATCTTGGCCGCCTCCACCAGGGAATCCGGCACGCCGAAGAGATACTGGCGCAGGAAGAAGATCATCATCACGTTGCCGGTGATCTTCGGCAGGATCAGCGGCCACGGGGACTGGAGAAGGTTCGCCTTGAAAATCCAGAACTGTCCGCTGAACAGCACATACTGCGGCACCATGATGGACGGGAACGGGATCATGATGGATCCGAGCAGAACCAGGAAGAGCGCGTTCCTGCCCTTGAACTGGATCTTCGCGAAAGCATACGCCGCCGCGACCGAAACCAGGGAGCCGACGACCACCGGCGGGATGGAATACAGGATCGTATTCAGGAAGCCGCGCACCAGGTCGATCTCGCCCCAGATCTGGGTATAGCTTTCGGTGGTCCACACCTGCGGCAGCAGTCCGCCGATATAGACGTGCAGCTTCGGCTTGAAGGAAGTGAAGATCATCCAGACAAACGGGTACAGCATCAGGATGGAACCGAGGGCCAGAATCGTGAAGATCACAATATTGACAATCCGTCTTTTCGCCTTCACTTACTTGTCCCCCTTTCCGTTCACCCTGAACTGGATCAGCGTCAGGATAAAGATGATCACCGCCAGGAAGACCGCCACCGCGGAGCCGTAGCCCGCCTTGGAATTCACAAAGGTCCGGTCATACAGGTGGATGACGGTGGTGAAGGTGGAGTTCGCCGGTCCGTTGCCGGTGAACATCAGGCGGGGTTCCACATACATCTGCGCGCCGCCAATGACGCCGGTGACGATCAGATAGAAGGTGACGGGCATCAGCAGGGGCAGGGTGATCCGGGTGAAGGTCTGCCACCAGTTGGCTCCGTCCACCTGGGCCGCTTCATAGTAGGAGCGGGAGATTCCCTGCATGCCCGCGATATACAGGATGATGGAACTGCCCAGGCCCTTCCAGACGCTCAGAATGATAATGACCCACTTGGTATAGCCCGCGTGGCTCATCCAGTTCGGCGGATCGGAAATGCCGATGCCCCGGAGGCCTTCGTTGATGATGCCGACGTCCGCGTTGAAGATCTGCTGGAACACGAAGGTAATCGCGACCACGCTGGAGATCACGGGAACGTAATAGATGACGCGGAACGCTTTTTCGTAACCGGTTCCGCGGTTCATGGCCGCCGCCAGGATCAGCGACAGCGCCAGGCCGATCGGGATACCGATCATATAGAAGAACGTATTCCCCAGGCTCTGCCAGAAGAGCTTGTTGTTGAACATGTCCACATAGTTCTTTAAGCCGACGATTTTCGCTTTTTCAATCGGCTGTCCCATCGGCCAGGAGGTAAAACTGGAATAGATGGACATCCCGAAGGGAATCACGACGAAGATCAGCATTCCGATGAGCGGAATGGCGATCAGCGCATATCCCCACAGGGCGTCCTTCTGGCGGTAATTCAGGCCTCGCTGACGCAGATCCGGAGCCGCCACTTGTTTTCCGGCCACTTGCTGCATTGTACTGCCATCCTTTCAATCATTCCGCTTCCCCCGTCCGCCCCCCGGCGCTGAAGCGCGGCGGACCGGAAAAGCCTTCCGGGAAGAAAGGAAGGAGGAGGTTTTCCTCCCCCTTCCGGTTTCAGTCACTCACTCAGGGCATCATGGCTTCCATGTCGTCAATGGAATCCTGGAGCAGCATCTGCGCGTTGTCCTGGATGGATTCGCAGTATTCGCGGCAGCTCATGGGCTGGACGCCGGCGTCCTTCTGCTCGTAGTAGCTCCAGACGGAACCTACGCCGGTGATGAAGCCTTCGCTGTACCACAGGGCGTTCCAGGTGGGCACAGTGGGAACACGGTGGCCGTTCTGGCCCTGGAGCATTCTCACAAATACCACGCGGCTTTCCGGGAAGTAGGAATCGTCGGTCAGATATTCGCCTTCAGCCATGGAAACGATGTTCGGCAGCTGTCCGCCCTTCTTGGCCAGGAAGCGCTGTACGTCCTCGTTGGCGCTCATCTGATAGGCAAACTTGGCAGCCAGTTCCGGATACTTGGACTGGGCGCTCACGCAGAAGCCGACGGAGTCCACGCGGCCAGCCCACTTGTCCTGGCGTTCTTCAATGGACAGATCCTTGTAGGAATCGCTGATGGGCCACGGAGCCACATCGAAATCGAACCAGCTCTTGCCGGGGTTGACCGCTTCATCGTCCTCGATCGCCTGGAAAGCAGCCACGTCCCAGGTGCCGCAGGGGAAGTAGGCGCAGCGGCCGGCCAGGAACTTCAGGTAACCGGAGGTTTCGTCCGTGGAGGATCCGGAACCGCCCAGCTCTACGATCTTCATGAAGCCTTCATAGCCTTCGATGAACTTGTCGCTGCTGAACAGCACCTCGGTGGCATCCTCGTTCAGATATTCGCCGCCGGCGCCCCAGATGAAGGGAGGCAGGGTGAAGTCTTCCCACAGATGGGTGCCGTAGACCTGCTTGGAACCGGCCGTCTCGGGCAGGGTGGGATCTTCGAAGGTCAGGATTTTGCACAGCTCGGCAAACTCGGTGAAGGTATAAACCGGCAGATTGCCGTTTTCGTCGATTTCCGGATAGAAGGGCAGGATGCCGTCCGCGATCGCCTGGCGGATTTCCGCATCACGCTTGTTGATGATGGCCTTGTTCACGGTCATGGAAACGGCGGAGAAGTCCTTGGGCAGGCCATAGATTTTGCCTTCGCCCATGGTGTTGGTCTCAGCGTCAAACTTGTACAGATTCAGGGCTTCCGGCCAGATGGTGCTCAGCGTGGAAACATCCAGCAGATCATCCAGGGGAAGAACAGCTTCCGTCCAGACCCGTTTGCGGACGTCTGCCAGGCCCAGATAGAAAACATCAGGCGCGTTGCCCGCGGTCAGGGAAGCTTCCAGTTCAGGCCAGTACTGGTCGCCGGACACGCGGAAGTCAACGATGCAGTTGTTCTCTTCCTCGAACTGTCTGATGACCTCTTCGTACATGGCTTTTTCATGTTCCTGGGCGAAAGTGTTCACGACGATGGTGGGTTTTTCGTCCGCCAACGCGATCGCCGTCCAGAGCGTGGACAGCAGGCATACGGTCAGCAGCACAGCCAGCAGTTTTTTCATGGTTTGGTTCCTCCTTTTTTGTTCTGAAGAGCATTTGATGCTCAACATTCCGCAGGAACATTAACGTTAATGTATCAGGGAAAAATAAAAGGGACTTTCCAGGATACCGTCCATAGATTAACGTTAACATTATCGTTAATGTCTCGTCGAAAATCACTATATCACTGTGAACCCTCTCTGTCAACCCCTGTCCGAAAATTATTTTTTCTCCCTCCAGATTGACATCTTTCCCATATTCTGGTACGATACCCCCGGATTTCCATGAACGTTAATGGAAAGGAAAAAGCAGCATGAGTACGGATAAAGGACGGGTGACGCTCCAGGATATCGCCGCCGCGACAGGCTATACTGTCAATACCGTTTCAAGAGCGCTGAAAAACAAGGAAGATATCTCCCGGGACACCTGCCGGCATATTCAGGCAGTCGCCCGGGACATGGGCTATGTCCGTAACTATCTTGCCAGTTCCCTCCGCTCCGGCCGGACGAAAACCCTGGCTATGATTGCCGGTTCCATGATCAATCCCTTCTACGCCATCCTGGCGGACCTGATTCAGCGGGAAGCCGTCCGCCTGGGGTACAGCCTGATTATTCTCTCCTCTCAGGATGATCCGGATACAGAGCTTCAGGCTGTGGAGATGGCCATTTCCAGGCAGGTGGACGGGGTGCTGATCACCCCTTGCTCCTTCGACTCCCCCGCTCTTTCCACCCTGCGCAATGCCGGCATCCCTTTCGTTCTTCTCAGCCGCTATCAGGACGGAACGCTGGACGACTGTGTTTACTGCAACGATGCCGAAGGCGGTTATCTGGCCGGGAAATACCTGGCGGAGACCGGCCACAGAAAACTGGCTATGCTGACCTATCATCAGGTGGTTTTTTCCTCCCGGGAGCGCTTTTCCGGATTCCGCAGAGCCTGCGCGGAATCCGGCCTGCCGGATGATCATGTTTTTTATGCCTGCCTGAATGATTCATCCGCCATTCTTCAGCAGCTGAAAATCTGGATGACCCAGGGAGTCACAGGCCTCTTCTCCTTCTGCGATGTGGAAGCCTGGCATACCATCACCCTGCTGGAAAGCGCCGGCTTTCGTGTCCCGGAGGATCTGACGGTAGTCGGTTTTGATAATATCCTCGGTTATATCAGTTTCCCAAAGCCGATCTCTTCCGTGGACTGCCATCTGAAGACGGAAGCCTGCACTGCCATCGACCTGATCCGGAAGCGCATCCACGACCGGTCCCTGCCCCCGCAGCAGATCTGCCTCCCCGTAGATCTCGTCCGGAGGGATTAGGTCCGGAAGGAAAAACCTGTGCCGTCAGGCACGGTTTTCCTATTCCTCCAGCCTTCTTTCCTGCCATTCCGCCAGAAGATTATAGACTCCGTCCTGTGAAAGCACGCCGCGCTTCAGGCTCTCCGGAAGCTTTCCTGCTTCATCCGCCTCATAATCGGCACGCCACCGGCCGGAAGTATAGTAATCTTCCAGGATGTCCAGTTTCCGCCTTGCGTCCGGCATATCCGCCTGTCCGCTGCTCAGTTCATCATAGATCTGCTCATAAAAGGTAATTCGCTCTTCGGTGTCCATTCGGCGGAACCGCGGAACACGGATTCCGCCCTGTTCCACGGTCTCGTTCCACATCTCCGCGGGCCGGACCCACAGTCCGCCCTCTCCGTAGAGCGCTCTGTACACGACCACGGCTTCCGTCGTTTCACTGTGCCGTGCGACACCGATCACCTGATAGGCATTCCCCTTGAAGTGGCGGTAAATCCCGGGCAGAATCCTCCGGGCTGCTTCTTCATACGTCATGGCGGTTTCCCTCGTTTCCTGTTGAATGGCCTGCCGTTTCCGGAGATCAGGATAGCAGAGAGAACGGCAAAGAGCAAGTCTCATCCTTGAACCGGGCCTGTTTTCATGATAGAATAGCTGCAAGATTGTTCGGAAAGAGGTGCGGTTGCTTGGATGCACAGCCCCTGGTCAGCGTAGTCATTCCGGCCTGGAATGCGGAAAAGACTCTGAAGCGTACGCTGCAGAGTGTGCTGGCCCAGTCCTGGAGCGCGCTGCAGGTCATCGTGGTGGATGACGGCAGTTCTGACTGCACCCTCTCCATTGCCCGTGATTTCGAGGCAGAAGATCCCAGGGTCACGGTGCTTTCCCAGCCCAATGCCGGTGTCTCCTCTGCCCGTAATCTCGGCCTTTCCCTCTGCCGGGGAAAATACATCCGCTTTGTGGACGGGGATGACACGCTTCCTTCCGATTCTATGGAACGCATGGTCCTCAAGGCCGAGCTGGAAGGCGCCGATCTGGTGATCGGCGGCTACACCATGTATATGGGTGATATTGTCCGCCGGAAAAACCTGGAGAACCGGGAGGACACCCTGCCCTGTGACGAGGTGCTCCGTCTCCTCTGCCCTCACTCCAATTCATATTTTTACGGTGTCCTCTGGAATAAGCTTTTCTCCCGGGAACGCGTGGAGTCCCGGGGAGTTCATTTTATGGACGGCGTAACCTGGGGAGAGGATTTTGCCTTTGTCATGGATTATCTGCAGGGTGCCGGCAGGGTCGCCTTCCTGAAGGATTACCTGTATGATTACCGGCGCCAGCCCGGCTCCATGACCGTGACACAGGTGCTGGATTCCATCCGTCATCCGATCCGGAATATTCGGATGAAAATACTGCTTTACCGCCATCTGAAGGATCTGTATCTCGCCCGCGGCCAGTATGGCCGCTACCGGTCCCGCCTGTGGATGTATTTGTTCCGGGTCGGCCTGGATTAATGAAGATCAATCGAGCAGGAGGAGTTTTCCATGTCTGTCAGTCCCGCCGTGCTGTCCGCCATATTCAGCGATGAATCCCCCTCTTTCCGGTTTCCTTCTGAACCGGATCCCGGCAATTCTGTGGCGATCCGTCTCCGCGTCGCCAAAAGCAGCGCTTCCCGCGTGATTCTGTTCTTTGAGTCGCTGGAAGAAGGCTCCCTGATGGCGAAGGTTCGTTCTGATGAATTCTTTGACTTCTATGAAGCCAGTGTAGTCTGCGGCCGGAAGGAGCTCATCTACCGTTTTCTGATCGAGTGTGCGGACGGTTCCCGTGTCATCTATGACAAGTGCGGTGCGCGGGAAACAGGTAATGTCCCGGATTTCAACCCGGCCTTTGCCTTCCGCTTCATCCCGGGTTTCCATGTGCCCGCGTGGGCCAAAGGCGCCGTACAGTATCAGATTTTCACGGATCGTTTCTGCAACGGGGATCCTTCCAATGATGTCGTGGATAACGAGTATTATTATACCATCGGGCATTCCAAGCATGTGGACAACTGGGATGCGCCTCCGTCGGACACGGATATCCGCTGTTTTTACGGCGGGGATCTGCAGGGCATTCTCGACAAGCTGGATTATCTGCAGGATCTGGGTATTGAAGTGCTCTATCTCAACCCGGTCTTCGTGTCCCCCTCCAGCCATAAATATGACTGTCAGGATTACGAGCATATCGATCCGCATTTCGGAGTCATTACGGACGATGTGGACCATGTCATGCATGCATGGGATAAGCATAACGGCGATGCGGCAAAGTATATCCGCCGCGTCACCTCCATGGAAAACCTGGAAAAGAGCGATGACCTCTTCGCCAAGCTCTGCCGGGAGCTGCACGCCCGCGGCATGCGCATTATTCTGGACGGTGTTTTCAATCACTGCGGTTCCTTCAACAAATGGATGGATCATGAGGGGATCTATCTGGGAAAGGCCGGCTTCCAGCCCGGTGCCTTCCAGAGCATCCACAGCCCCTATCGTTCCTTCTTCCATTTCAACGACAACAACAACGGCCATTCTCCGGTCTATGAAGGCTGGTGGGGTTATTCCACTTTGCCCAAACTGAATTATGAGGATTCTCCGGAACTTCAGGAGGAGATTCTCCGCATCGCCGAAAAATGGCTTTCCCCTCCTTACTGTATCGATGGCTGGCGCCTGGATGTGGCGGCGGATCTGGGGCACAGTACGGAGTTCAACCACCGGTTCTGGCAGATGTTCCGGGCCCGTGTCAAGGCAGTCAATCCGGATGCCCTGATCGTTGCGGAGCATTACGGCGATCCGTCTCCCTGGTTCAACGGGCTGGAGTGGGATTCCGTCATGAACTATGACGCGTTTATGGAACCGGTCTCCTGGTTCCTGACAGGCATGGAAAAGCATTCCGATTCCTATCGGGATGATCTGTATCAGAACGGGGCGGCCTTCTTCGGCATCATGCAGGATAAAATGGCCCGCTTCCAGTATCCTTCTCTTCTGTGTGCCATGAATGAGCTGAGCAATCATGACCATTCCCGCTTCCTTACCCGTACAAACCGGACGGTAGGGCGAACCGCGACCATGGGGCCAGGCGCGGCTTCCCAGGGAATCAACAAGGGAATCTTCCGGGAAGCCGTAACCATCCAGATGACCTGGCCCGGCGCCCCGACAGTCTATTATGCAGACGAAGCCGGCCAGGTCGGCTGGACCGATCCGGATAACCGCCGAACTTATCCCTGGGGGCATGAGGATACTTCCCTGGTGGATCTTCACAGGGATCTGATCCGCCTGCGCAGGGAACTCCCCGTGCTGGTTTCCGGCAGCCTGAAGCCGCTCCTTGCGGACTACGGGCGCATTGCCTATGCCCGTTTTGACGAAAGCAGCCGGTGCGTCGTGGCAGTCAACAATACCGGTGAATGGGCGGATTTTCGTCTCTTTGTCCGGAATGCCGGTGCGAAGGAAGGCGAAGTCTATTACCGCCGCATCCAGACAACGCAGGGGTGCCACGCCACAGAGCCTGAAAAGTGGGGCGTTGTCACCGACGGTTATCTTTCCTTTGACCTGGCTCCCTTCTCTTCCGCCGTTCTTTCCAATACCTGATCCCAGCCCGCGGCCGAAAGCCGCGGGTCCTCTTCTTCCTGCGGCAGAATACCTTTCCCGTGGATCTGCGGCTGTTTTTCCTTGTCACCGGACCCAAAAAAGGATAAGATAGGGGCAGTAAAAGTCACAGTGAGGGGGGAGCCGGATGAGTCCGAAGGTCAAGCGGGTGCTGAGCGCCCTGTTCATCCTGTTCTCCATTGCCGCGGTAGTGGTCATCGCTTTCAGCAATCAGGAACTGGGAAACGCCTGGGAAGCCATCTCCCGGCTGGACAGAACCTGGCTGTCGGGGATTTTCCTGTGCTGGGTTGGATATGCCTTCTTTGAGGCCGCGGGCACCTGGTTCTATCTTCGCGGGCAGGGATACGGCATCCGTCTGCCCCGGGTTCTGGGCAGTACGCTGATCGGGTTCTATTACAGCAATATCACTCCCAGCGCGGCAGGCGGCCAGCCCATGCAGATCAATTCCCTGCGCAAAGCCGGCATCCCCGTGGGGTATGGCACCCTGGCCATTACCGTGCGCTTTGCGGCGAACCAGTTTGTCATCTGTCTGCTCAGCCTTGTCCTTTGGCTGCTGAACCGGGAGTTTGTCCGCGGGCAGCTGGGCGGCGTCCTCTGGGCTGCCCGCATCGGTCTTGTGATCAATTTCGCTGCTGTACCGCTGGTACTGCTGGCCGCTTTCTGGCGGAAAGGGCTGCAGCGTCTGACGGAAAGGCTGATCGCGCTGGGAGCAAAAATCCGCCTCGTCCGGGATCCGGAAGAAGCGGTTGCACACGCCACGGAAGCGCTGGATACCTATCACGAAGCACTGACGGAGCTGATGCACCGGCCCGGACAGATCCTGCTCCAGCTGATTTGCAGTGTCATCAGCCTGCTGGGCCTGACGGGCAGCGTAGTCTTCACCTATTATGCCCTGGGCCAGCGCGGAATCCCCTGGCCGCGGGTACTGACGCTCAGCAGCCTGTTGTTTGTCAGCGCCAGTTACACTCCTCTTCCCGGTGCCAGCGGTGCCCAGGAAGGCGGCTTCCTGCTGTATTTCAGAGACATCTTCCGGGACGGAACCATCGGCCTTGGCCTTCTGATCTGGCGTTTTTTTACCTATTATCTGTTCCTGATCGTCGGCCTCTTCACTGTCATCAATGAAAAATTCCTTCTCCGCCGTGAGAAGCGGAATGAAGCGTCATCCTGAACGCCCCGTGTCATCCTGAGCGCAGCGAAGGATCTTCCTCCCCGTGTCATCTCGACCAAGCGAAGCGCGTGGAGAGATCTCCCACGTCTCACCTCGTATCGTCCTGATCCTCCCCCGTGTCATCCTGAGCGCAGCGAAGGATCCTCCTCCCCGTGTCATCTCGACCAAGCGAAGCGCGTGGAGAGATCTCCCGCGTCTCACCCCGTATCGTCCTGATTCTCCCCCGTGTCATCCTGAGCGCAAGCGAAGGATCCTCCTCCTCCCCCTGAAGAAAGGACCATCATCCAGTGAACAAACAGAACTATCAGCTTGAAATGGAAGAAGAAATATCCCGCCTGAAGGGCCGCCGGCCCACGCTCCTGCTGCACAGCTGCTGCGGCCCCTGTTCCAGCGCTGTTCTGGAGCGCCTTCGGGAGCACTTCCGGTTGACCGTCCTGTACTACAATCCGAATATAGAGCCGGAGGAGGAATACCTGCACCGGCTGCGCGAACAGCAGCGCCTGCTCAATCTCCTCGGGGAGGAGATCGGCTGGATGCCCTGTCCCTATGATCATGAGGCGTTTGAAGCCTTTGCGCCGGGAATGGCGGCGGAGCCGGAAGGCGGAAAGCGCTGCATGGCCTGCTTTGCCCTGCGCCTGAACTATACGGCGGACCGGGCCGCGGAACATGGCTTTGAATATTTTACCACCACGCTTTCCGTCAGCCCTCACAAAAACGCGGAAATACTGAACCGGATCGGCCGGGAAGCATCCCTCCGATCCGGTGTGAAATATCTCGTTGCGGATTTTAAAAAGAAAAACGGTTATCTTCGTTCCCTGCAGCTTTCGGAAGAATATGGCCTGTACAGGCAGAATTACTGCGGCTGCGGGTATTCCCGGACATAGCCCGCCTTACTGCCTTTGCGCGTGCCGCTCTTCCTTTGCTTTGTACATGGCCTCATCTCCCATGCGGATGCATTGCTCAAGCGTACTCATCTCATCCAGTGCCACAAGGCTGAATCCATAGCTGGCTTCCACCCGGAAACTCCTGTTTTCCCTCCGGTTGATCTCATCCAGCGTCTTTTCGAATTTCCGCAGATAGTTTTCTGCCTTCTTCCTGTCCGCCCCGGGCAGCACCATCAGGAATTCATCCCCGCCCATACGCGCAATCACCGCGTTCTTCGGTGCGGCAGTGTGTATGGCGTTCGCCAGCGTGCGGATGGCGTAATCCCCGGCATGGTGGCCGTAAGTATCATTGATTTCCTTCAGATGATCCATGTCAAACATGATAAAAGCCATATGTTCCCGCCGGCTGCACATGCTGCGCCAGTCCGGCGTTAGTTTTTCCTCCAGCCCCCGCCGGTTCAGCAGATGCGTCATCACATCCGTGATGCTGCTCAGCCGCCGTTCTTCATACAGGGCCAGAATCTCATTCCGCTTGTGAATATTGCTCAGTGTACTGGAGAGAATTACATTCCAGTGCTGGAAGAAAGTGCTGGGAATGTTCCCCGGATAGTAGTGGAATACCGCGTACCCGAAGGCATCCGCGTTCTGATGCAGGCCCATCAGATACAGCACCTGCGTTTCCGTCCGTTCCGCAAGCGCCGGCAGCAGCTGCGCCCGGTCGAACGAAACCATCGGCATCCCGCAGTCCTGTTTGTCCTTCATCATATGGACCAGGCAGACCCGGTCCGTAATCTCCTTGGCAAACACCGGTTCGCCGCTTTCCGTCCGCCCGCTTTCAAACAGGCAGACATACAGATCCGGCAGTGTCGGCGTGTCTGATTTCTTGGCAATCAGCACACGGTGCATCTGCTTCAGGTCATCACACCCGTTCATCTCAATGTTCAGGTATGTCATCCCCACGACCCGGTTGTTCAGGCTGTCGATTGTGCGGACATTCTCCTGGTCCAGTTCGGTAAGAAAATGATCGCCCCGCCGGCCGCATCCGCAGCTTTCACCGAATACCAGCTTTCCGGAAATCCCGATCCGGCGGTTCTCCTTCCGCTGCTTCCGCGCGTCCCACTCCCGGATCTGCCGGTCCAGCTCCGCCATCGCCGTATGGGCCATCCCGGCGAAATCCTGTTCCACCGTCGTCAGAATCGGCGTGTTTGTTGAAATATTCGGAACGTTGTCAAATCCGGTCACGATCACATCTTCCGGAATGCGCAGCCCTTCCTCCTGCAATGCGCGCATCAGCCCTACAGCCATGTAGTCGTTGGCGCAGGCCACTGCCTCGGGCCGGTCCTCCGGATCTCCGAAAAGATGCCGGTATGCCGCCGGTCCGCAGTCATACCACATGTTTCCGTGGCAGATATCCTTCTGTTCATCCACAGGCAGCCCGTGTGCTGCCATCTCTTCCCGATAAACCGTCAGGCGTTTTTCGCTGTCCGGATGTCCTTCGTATCCTGCCAGAAAACGGATCTTCCGTAATCCGTGCTCCTCAATCAGATGTGTCATCAGCGGCTGAAAGCTTGCCTGCGCATCCGTATAAACGCAGTCAAACTCATCGCTGGTATGCCGGATTGCCACCACCGGGCAGTGCGCCCTTTCCCGGATCGCCGTGCACAGTTCCTCCCGGAACCCCTCGATTTCATAGGTGTCCGGCGCCATGATGATCCCGTCCAGTTCCTCGATCGGCGCAAAGGAAAACATGCGCTTTTCCTGAATGTCGTAGTCATTCTGGCTGGCAAAATAGCCCACCGTCGTAAACACGATGATGTTATAGTTCAGCCGCTGCGCTTCCTCTTCCAGTGCATGATACACCGCGCTGTCGAACAGAGAATACGCTTTGCACAAAAAGGCTCCGATGGTCTTTCTCTGTCCGGACAGCATCCTCGGTCCATCTCCTTTCGTATAGGAAATCAGTCAAAGAACATCTCGTCGCCTTCTTCAGCTTCCTCAATGTCCGCATAGTCACTCAGCATCGCGTACTGAATCGCCTCTGCCCAGCTGGAATAGTTTCCGGGAGCATAGTTTTGCAGCGCGCTGATGTAGAAATCCATGTACGCGTTGCTGTACAGCGGGATTTCGGGCAGCACTTCCGAGCGGTATTCCTGGAACTGAATCCACCGCCGCACATATTCCACCGCGTCGCCGGGTTCGGTCTTCCGCATCTCCGTTGCCAGCCGTGCCAGCTCCGGGTCCGTGATGCCGTTCAGGCGGTCTGTTCCTTCCGCGTCATAATTCACACTCGGGTCAAACACATCTGAGAAATTGGTTCCGAGCAGGATCATGTCACAGTCCCGTTCCGTGAAGCCGTAGTATTTTTGCAGCAGTTCCGGCATGGGGACTGCTTCGGTTTCCAGTTCGATGCCCGCTTCCTGCAGATACGGGATAAACACTTCGTCCAGCAGCGGTCCGGCCTGGTTCTGATCCGGATAAATCAGCTTCAGCCGGATTGGCTCGGCTCCGTTGTATCCCGCTTCAGTCAGCAGCTTCTTCGCTCCTTCGACATCCAGCGGATATTCCTTCATCCCGTTCAGATTCAGAGACTCCCAGTCCACTTCTTCTCCGATAGGCTCTCCGTTCTCGTCCGTCCGCTCAGGCTTCAGTGTTCCCTGGGTCACCAGGAACATCCACTGGCCGATGCCGTAATAGCCCTTGACGGGAGTCCCCAGATTCCCCAGGTAGTCCCCAGTCAGCGTTTCCTTGTCCAGGCACATGGCAATCGCCTGCCGCACCTTCACGTCCGCCGTGGGGCCCTTCTCGCCGCAGAAGCTGATGAAGCTCAGTCCGTTCCGGCTGTATACGGAGCGGGAATAATCCCCGCCGCCCATCAGGTCCGTTCCTGCCGCAATCTGTTCTGTTCTTGCGCACCGCACCGCCAGATCAATCTCGCCAAAGGCAAGCTCGCTGATGATTTCATCGGCGCCGGCCGTGCGCACCGTAATATTGGGAATCGTGGGCTTCTCGCCCTCCGCGTCTCCCTTGTATTGCGGGTTTTCTGCCAGTTCCACGGTAGTACCGTCATAGCTTGTCATGACATAGGGGCCGGACACCGCGGTGGGATGGGAAGCGTATCCCGTCTCCGGATCCAGCAGCGTTTCCCTCAGCTGATCCGCGCTGAAACTTCCCCGGATATAAATTCCTTCCCCGTCATCCGCCACCTCACAGTCCGGCAGAATCTCGTGGATCGGCAGCGGAAAGAAATCCACCGCTTTCATTTCGAAAAAGTACGGCAGGTATTCCGGCGCCAGGGTCACGGAAATCTGGTAATCTCCGATCATCCGGAACCCGGCAACCGCCTGCGCGGTTCCCTCATCGTATTCCTTCCAGCCCAGCAGATGGCCGCCGTCCATTCGGGAGCCGGCGGCTTCCAGCAGCTGGCGGGAAGTCAGCAGCAGGAACGAGAAAGCGTAATCCTTCGCGGTAATCGGCGTTCCGTCGCTGTAGGTCAGATCCCGGTTCAGAATGATCCGGTATCCGTTCCCGCCGTCCTGATACGCGTTGGTCACCACCTGGGCATTCATCCGGTACAGGCCCTCGTCGGAATCCCATGTCACCAGCCCGTAGGAATGAATCAGCTTCCGCACATCCTGGTCGCTGATATTGCTCCCGATCGCGTCGCTCAGAAAATTCCCGCTGAAAGCTGTAGTCACGCCCACTGTCAGATGATCGTATTTTTCATCGGCTTCTTCGGCAGCCGCTGCGCAGCAGCCTGCCAGAAGTACCAGGGCGAGAATGAGAGCAAGGATCTTCTTCATATGCAAACTACTCCTTTTCGGATCGATATGGAATTCCATAAATTGACATAATACTATTTCGAGATTTCCGTATCCTTTTCCTGCCGCTCCTGCAATTTTCCATCCCGCATCAGCAGCCGGGCGGTATACGGAAATCTCCCTTCCCTGTTGAAAGAGGCCGGACATATTTTCATATGCCCGGCCCGTTTTTTACTCTTTGGGGCTTTACTCGATAACCTCGCCGCTGCCCAGCACGCTGTTGGGAATTCCCAGCGGTGTGCCATAGTCTTCGATGAGGATCGGAACAATGGTCGTGCCCGGTTCAGCCGTGTCTTCCAGATACAGGATGGTAATCTGCCTGTCGCTCGCGGGCATGGTTCCCGTCACGATCGGTACAAGGCTGGTATATCCTTCCAGAGCCGGTACCTGAACCGCGTATTCCTCACCGGCCTTCAGCCGCAGCGTAGTGGACGCGGAGATCTCGTCGCCGGTCGTTGCCGACTCATAGCGGATAATCAGCGCGTAAGTGATCGGCCTGTACGTCACGGTGATGTAGATATCCTCGTCGCCCATCCTGCCGGTCACTCTCTCGCGGTCAGCTTCGTAGCCCTTCAGCGTCGGAGTAATCACGTCATAGGTTTCACCGGTGGCGTACTCCTTGTCAAAGACGCTGATCTGCCTGCCATTCTCATCCACATACGTGATATGCAGTCTGTGCGTCGTCGTAGGTGTCACGGTCAGGGTGCCGAAATACTCCGTCACACGATAGTTGTTCTCGTTGGTACCACCTGTGAACTCCCAGGTGAATGTGTTCTCCACTGTGCCGGGGTTCGTGATCCTGCCGGTCACAATCACGGTGACACCGTCATTCTTCACGAATCCGTCGCCGGTCACGGCGATTTCATCATTCATCAGCGGCTCGCCGTCATAGACCTTCGTGTCCGTCGCGCTGGTCAGGATAATCTGCCGCGGAAGGATATTCAGCTGGCCTTGCTTCTCGATGACGAACGTGACGCTTGCGGCGTTCTCGCTGTTCAGCATGAAATCATCCGGAGTGAGTGCGGTCTGATAGGTGCCCGCATCCGTTCCCTTCAGCGCGAAATGAGCCGTGTCTCCGATGAAGCTGATATCTGCCGCTGTGTAGGCATCGTCACTGATGCTTACCACTTCGTATCCGCTCAGGTCGTGTTCGTTGCCGTCATAGGTGAGTTCGTCCGAATAGCCTCTGATTGTGATAACAACTGTTCCTTCCGGAGTAATTGTAAAGGTGCCCGGTACATATTCCACGTTGTAGTTGCCCTGTACCGCTTCGCCGCTTACGTTGATCGTGTATTCTCCGGCGTCCTCACCCGGTGTCCGCGTCAGCGCGTTGTAGCTGATCGCATTCTCACCGTCGCCGTTCACCAGTCCGGTCACGGTAGCCGTCAGATCCGGATCTTCTTCTCCGAATACCTTCGTCTTGTCGTCCGCGGTGACCGTTGCGGTCGCGCGTTCAATGGTGAACACTCCGGTTTCCAGAATGAAGTTGTAATTCGGGTCCGGCGCGACGGTGATGTACATGGTGTATTCACCCGCATCCTCGCCGGCATCGCGTGTGATGGCTGTCGGTACCAGTACATCCCTGCCTTCCAGCGGTGTCGATGTCCAGGTCCAGGAATCGTCCTGATCGGGCTCGCCGTAAATCTTGCCCTGGTCATCCGGCCGGACTGTCACATCCTTCGGGCTGATCTTCAGGTACCCGTCATCCACATCGAAGGTAACATGTGCAAAGTTCCCGTTCAGGTTCGTGAAGTTCGCCGCGGTCACTCCCATGTAGTAGGTGCCGGCATCCCTGCCCGCCGCATTCGCCGTACCGGTGAAGCTGAAGTCGCTTTCGCTGTACAGCGGATGGCTGATGGCCTCCACTCGGTAGCCGTCGACGTTCTGGGTACCGCCGTTGTAAACCGCGCTGTCATTGCGGTTCCCGACGATGGTGACCGTCACATCCGGCACCTGGCTGATCGTCATCAGTGCGTCGGTGTAGGATACTTCGTAGTTGCCCTGGATTTCCGTCCCTGTCACATGGATCGTGTACGTTCCTGCGTTTTCTCCCTCTTCGCGGGTCAGCGTGTAGTCCACGGTATCGCTGCCGACCGTTCCTGTGACCTCAGCCGTCAGAGGCTGATCCGCTTCGCCGTAGGTCTTGTTCTGGCTGTTTGCGCTTACGGTGACAGGCTTCCGGGTAATGGTGATATAGCCGTCCTCGACAGTGAAGGTTACGTTCGTGAAGTTCGGATTCGTGTTCGTGAACTGATCCCCAGCCAGGCCCATATCGGTTGTACCGGCATCCCTGCGCGCCGCGGTGGCGTCTCCGCTGAAGGCGAAGTCAGCTTCCGTGTACAGAGGATTGCTGGTTTCAACATCATATCCGGAAGCGGTGTGCTCATCACCGTCGAACACAGTGTTCACAGTATGTCCGGTAATCGTCACAACTGCGCTGATCGGGTTGATTGTCAGCTTGCCCGCCACAGGCGTGATCGTATAGTTCGCGGTCACGTCTTCATCGCCGTGCATGATCTTGTAGCCTTCAGCGATCGGGTTGTTGCCGTCAGCCGTGTCAGCCACGTTCGTCACGCTGCCGGTCGCCGTCGCTACCAGTTCATCGCCGCTCAGCAGTTCGCCGCTCGTCACGGTCACGCTATTGTTGCTGTGCGCAGCGCCATTGTACGTCCAGCTCTGGCTTGCCGCCGTGATTGTGATCGCCACAGAGGCGTTCACCATCGTCAGCTCGCCATCCGCTGTCGTTACGCTGTAGTTGCCCGGTGTGCCGGTCGTGAACTCGTAGCTCGTCAGTTTGTTCGTTACCGGGCTCTCGCTCGGGAACGTGATGCTGCCTGTTACGACCGCACTGATTTCGTCGTCACCTTCCAGGCCCTCTACGTCGTACTCAGCCCAGCTCTGCGCTGTTCCGTTGTAGGTGAATTCCTTATCCTGCGCCGTTACCGTCACAGTCTTCGGGTTGATTGTCAGCTTGCCCGCCACAGGCGTGATCGTATAGCTCGCGGTCACGTCTTCATCGCCGTGCATGATCTTGTAGCCTTCGGCGATCGGGTTGTTGCCGTCAGCCGTGTCAGCCACGTT
>JAFXZS010000002.1 GCA_017541105.1 Clostridia bacterium | reverse complement strand
GCAGGTCCTTGTTGGCCAGGATGAAGGCCTTCTTGTCGGCGCCGCCGTCCTTGGCTTCCAGCGCGGCAACCAGCTTTTCACCGGCAGCGCGGGAACCTTCGGCATCGTTCATCTTTTCAAGCCATTCCTTCGCGGCAGCGACAATGTTCTCGTCCTTGCCGACCTCGACCACTTCCGCGATCACTTCCGCCAGCTTGGCGCGGCGCTGCTGGGTCGCCAGGTTCATACCGAAGCCGAACTCGGCGTTGTCCTCAAACAGGCTGTTGGACCAGGCAGGACCCTGTCCCTTTTCATTGGTGGTGTAGGGGCAGGTCGGCGCGCTGCCGCCGTAGATGGAGGAGCAGCCCGTCGCGTTGGCGATCATCATCCGGTCGCCGAACAGCTGGGTAACCAGCTTGACGTAAGGCGTCTCGCCGCAGCCGGCGCAGGCGCCGCTGAACTCGAACAGGGGCTTGAGGGCCTGGCTGTTCTTGATGGAATTCTTGTTTTCCAGCCTGATTTCCGGAACGGTCATGGCAAACTCCCAGTTCGCCTCTTCCTTCCGCTGGGTATCCAGGGGCTTCAGGACCAGAGCCTTCTGGGTCGGATCGTCCTTCTTCTTGCCGAGGCAGACGTCCACGCAGTTGCCGCAGCCGGTACAGTCAAGCGGAGATACCTGGACGCGAAGCTTCATGCCGGCGAAGTCCTTGCCGATGCCGGGCTTGGTCACATAGCCTTCCGGCACTTCCATGTCGGCGGGGCTGTAGATCGTGCGGATCGCGGCGTGCGGGCACACCACGGAGCACATGCCGCAGCTCACACAGATGTCAGGCTGCCATTCAGGCACGGTCACGGCGATGCCGCGCTTCTCAAACTTGGTGGTGCCGGTGGGCACGATCCCGCGGGGATCCAGCTTGCTCACGGGCAGCTTGTTGCCTTCCTGGGCCAGCACGGGAGCGATAAACTCATCGAAGTAGGGCGTGGTTCCCGGAACCTTGGCGGGTACGGCGCCTTCCGTGGTGGTCGCCCAGTCGGCGGGAATGTCGACCTTCACCAGGCCGGTCAGGGCGGCATCGATCGCGGCGAAGTTCATGTTCACCACATCCTGGCCCTTCTTGCCGTAGGAGGCCACGACCTTTTCCTTCATGTACTTGTCGGCATCCTCGTAGGGGATGATGTCGGCCAGCTTGAAGAAGGCAGCCTGCATGGTGGTATTGGTGCGTCCGCCCATGCCGACCTTGCGGGCCAGGTCAATCGCATTGATGATGTAGAAGTTCGCATGCTTGGCGGCCAGCTTGTTCTTCATGGAGGCCGGCAGGCGCTCGTCCAGCTCCTTCACGTCCCACTGGCAGTTCAGCAGGAAGGTGCCGCCGTCCCGCAGCGGGGAAACCATGTCGTACATGGTCACGTACGCCGGGTTGGAGCAGCTGATAAAGTCTGCCACGTCGATCAGGTAGGGGCTCTGGATCGGAGTGTCTCCGAAGCGCAGGTGGGAAACGGTCAGGCCGCCGGACTTCTTGGAATCATAGAAGAAGTAGGCCTGCGCATATTTCTCGGTATGGTCGCCGATGATCTTGATGCTGTTCTTGTTGGCGCCGACGGTACCGTCGCTGCCGAGGCCGTAGAACATGCACGCGCTGGTGCCGGCCGGGGCGGCCGCGAAGGTCTCGCCCAGCTTCAGGCTGGTATTGGTCACATCGTCCTCAATGCCGACGGTGAAGTGGTTCTTCATTTCGCCGTCCAGGTTGGCGAACACGGCCTTCACCATGGTGGGGGTGAATTCCTTGCTGCCCAGGCCGTAGCGGCCGCCGACCACCTTGATGTCCCCGCGTCCGGCTTCCGCCAGCGCAGACACGACATCCAGGTACAGGGGCTCGCCCAGGGAGCCGGATTCCTTTGTCCGGTCCAGCACGGCGATCTTCTTCACGGTCTTCGGGAGCACCTTCATCAGGTATTCCACGGAGAAGGGCCGGTACAGATGGCACTTCACGATACCGACCTTCTCGCCGCTTTCGAGCATCTTGTTCACGGTCTCGTGTGCGACGTCGCAGCTGGAGCCCATGGAGACGATGACCTTGTCGGCATCCGGAGCGCCGTCATACTGGAAGGGCTTGTACACGCGCCCGGTCAGCTTGGCGACTTCGTCCATACACTCTTCCACGATGGCGGGTACAGCTTCATAGAAGCTGTTGCCGGCTTCACGGCCCTGGAAGTAAATATCGCTGTTCTGGGCGGTGCCGGCCTGATGCGGATGCTCGGGATTCAGGGCGCGGGCACGGAACTCCTCAATCTTGTCCCAGGGAACCAGCGCCTTGATCTCTTCATAGTTGTTCTTGGTGTCAATCGCGTCGATCTTCTGGATTTCATGGCTGGTGCGGAAACCGTCAAAGAAATGCAGGAACGGCACGGAGCTCTTCAGGGTCGCCAGATGCGCCACCAGCGCCATGTCATGCGCCTCCTGGACGGAGTTGCTGGCCAGCATGGCAAATCCGGTCTGCCGGCAGGCCATCACGTCGCTGTGGTCTCCGAAGATGTTCAGGGCGTGATAAGCGAGGGCACGGGCGCTGACATGGAAGACCGCGGGCGTCAGTTCGCCGGAGATCTTGTACATGTTGGGAATCATCAGCAGCAAGCCCTGGGAAGCAGTGAACGTAGTGGTCAGAGCACCGGCAGACAGTGAACCGTGAACGGCACCGGCGGCACCGGCTTCGGACTGCATCTCGGCGATGCGTACCGTCTGTCCGAAAAGGTTTTTCCGGTCATGGGCAGCCCATTCATCTGCGACTTCCGCCATAGGGGAAGAAGGAGTAATGGGGTAGATCGCTGCCACATCGCTGAATGCGTACGCAACGTGGCTGACGGCGGTATTGCCGTCGATGGTCAGTTTGATGGACATGCATTTACCTCCTTATTGTGAACTGTTTGCTCCGCGAAAGCGCACGAAAAAAACAGTCTCCCTCAGATGCTTAAATTATATGCTGTTCCCCCCTCCCTGTCAATGATAGTTGCCTTTTTTCCCCCTTCTGTGATAATATATATTGGTTTTTTGTGAAGATACGGATTCGGAGGTATGCCGATGGACACAATGACGCGTCTGGCCGCGCTGGCGGCGGAATGTATGGAATCCCTGTGGCCTGATACGGAAGGGCTCCCCGCCGCGGAGGAAATCCGCGGCCTGCTGGCGGTCCCGCCGGATCCCTCCATGGGCGATTATGCCTTCCCCTGTTTCCGGCTGGCCAGGCCGCTGCGCACGGCGCCTCCCAGGATTGCCGAAGCGATGTGTGCTGCCTGGAAGCGGGAGGATGTGGCCTCCGTACAGCCGGTGAACGGATATATGAATTTCTTCCTGAACCGGGTCAATTTCGCCGCGGAAATCATGTCCGCCCTGCAGGCACAGGGGGACCGGTACGGCGCGTCCGATCTGGGCAAAGGGAAAACCGTCTGCCTGGACTATTCCTCCATCAACATTGCAAAGCGTTTCCATATCGGCCATCTGTCCACCACCATGATCGGGCACAGCCTGTGCCGCATCTACGGCTTTCTGGGATACACCACCGTGGGGATCAATCATCTGGGGGACTGGGGCACCCAGTTCGGCAAGATGATCTGTGCCTATAAGAAATGGGGGACCCGGGAGGGCATCGAGGCCGGCGGACTCACGGAAATGACCCGGCTTTATGTCCGCTTCGAGGCCGAAGCGGAGAACGATCCCGCGCTGGAAGATGAAGGACGTGCATGGTTCAAGAAAATTGAGGACGGAGATCCCGAGGCATTGGAAATCTTCCGCTGGTTCAAGGAGATCACCCTCAAAGAAGCCATGCGGGTCTATGATCTGCTCGGTGTTTCCTTTGACAGCTATGCCGGGGAAAGCTTTTATATCGACAAGATGGAGCCCGTAATTCAGGATCTGCGCGACAAAGGGCTGCTGACCCAGAGTGAAGGTGCTTGGGTTGTGGATCTGACAGAGGACAAGATGCCCCCCTGCCTGATTCTGAAGAAGGACGGGGCCACCATCTATGCCACCAGGGATATTACTGCCGCCATTTACCGGCAGAACACTTATCACTTTGATAAGTGCCTGTATGTGGTGGCGTATCAGCAGGACCTGCATTTCCGGCAGATCTTCCGCGTACTGGAAAAGATGGGATTCCCCTGGGCAAAGGACTGCGTCCATGTTTCCTTCGGCATGGTCAGTTTCGATGGGGAAGCGCTGGCCACCCGGAAAGGGCATGTGGTCCTTCTGGAGGATTTGCTGAACCAGGCTGTCTCCAAAGCCAGGGAGATCATTGAGGAGAAATCTCCGAATCTGGAGAATAAGGACGAGGTTGCCCGCCAGGTGGGAATCGGTGCGGTGATTTACACCGATCTGAGCGCCAACCGGATCAAGGATATCAATTTCCAGTGGGACAGAGCCCTGAATTTCGACGGGGAATCCGGTCCTTATGTGCAGTATACGCATGCCCGCTGCTGCAGCGTTCTGCGTAAAGCGCCGGATTTCTCCGGTGTCACGCCGGACTGGGCCGCTCTTTCGGATGACGAGGCGCAGGCCCTGCTGCGGCTTATCGGCCGCTTCCCGGACGTGATCCGCGAAGCCGCGGAAAAGTATGAGCCCAGCATGATTACCCGGGCAGTCACCGATATCGCCCAGGCTTATAACAAGTACTACTACGAGCACCGGATTCTGGACGGGGAACCGTCCCTGGCCGCTGCCCGCGTTGCCCTGACGGACGCCGCCCGTTCTGTGATCCGGACCGGGCTCTGGCTCATCGGCATTGAAGCGCCGGAACGGATGTAATTCCCAAAAGAAGGATTCTTACAATCCTGTGACGAATTGTTTAAGGAAACATTGAAATCACGTTCCCATACAGAGAATCACCGAATGTTTTTCGAAGGCAGGTGTTCAGGAATGAGTAAAAGAAAGAAGAGCAAAGCCGTTCCGGTGGTGCTGGTCATCACCATTCTGGTGGCGGCGCTGGCAGCAGGCTGCTTCCTGGTAAAGCCGCTGCTCACAGATCCGCTGCGGACAGCCTCCGAAAAGGATCTGGCCAGGCGGCAGGCGGAAACCGAGCAGAAAAACCTGCAGATTCAGGCGGAGTACAACGCTGCCATTCTCGACCTGCAGAATCAGGCTTCTCAGCCCAGCAACCCCTCCTGGCCGGCGCATAAATCCGAAGGGTGGGATATTCTGGATCTGAGCAATTATCCGCTGGAAAATCCGACCGCTGAAAGCAAAACCCGGGCAGACCTGATGACCGGAGGCATGCTGTTGGTCAATGAGTGGCATTCCCGCCCGGATGATTTTGACGAAAGCAAGATCGTCAGCATCGGAAAATATCTCGGCGGCAATGAAAAGGTTCAGGTCAAGGATTACAATGTCCGGCTTTTCCCTGTTGCAGCCGATGCGCTGCTGGAAGCAGTCAATGCCGCCAAGGCGGAAGGGATGCAGCATTATATCGTGGAGGAAGCCTACCGGACGTGGGAAGAGCAGAACGCCGTGTTCCAGAAGAAGATGGACAAGCTCTCCTCCCGCTATTCGGGCGACGCGCTGATCACCGCCGCCAAGAAAGAGGTCAATTATCCCGGCACCAGCGAATATAATTCCGGCCTCTCCTTTACGCTGCGCCTCTATTCCAAGGATGATCCGGAGGTCAGCGCTCCCAAGTATTCCACTACCCCCCAGGGCATCTGGATGAATGAAAACTGCTGGAAATACGGGCTGGTCATCCGTTTCCCCCAGGCCGGCTGGCCTCTGGAAACCACACAGGACAAGAGTTTCAAGACCGGCGTTTCTCTGAAGATGAATCTGTACCGCTATGTGGGGAAGGGCAATGCTGCCGTCATGCATTACCTGGATCTGTGCCTGGAGGAATACATCGAATATCTGCAGGAGCATCCCCACATCGCATTGTTTGAGGACGGTGTGCTGAAATACGAGATTTACCGCCAGTATGTGGGCGAGGCACAGAGTTTTGACGTACAGCTGACCCGGAATGCCCGTTCCTATTCCTCCTCCATGGATAACATGGGTGCGATCATTACCGTCTTTGAACACTGAGATGAAGCAGTCCCTTCTGATTACCGGCGCCTCCCGGGGCGTCGGCCGGGCCCTGGCGCTGGCATGCGCGCGTTCCGGGCAGTACAGTAAAATCATTCTGAACAGCAGGTCTGATGCCGCTGCTCTGGAAGAGACCTCCCGCCTGGCAGCTTCGGCGGGGGATCTTCTTTGTATGTCTTCCCTGGGGGATGTGGGTCTCCTGGACTATGTGGAGGAGCTGCGCCGGCGCTTCGGCCCCGCGGACGTGCTGATCAACAACGCTGCCGTCTCGCAGACCGGCCTCCTGACAGAGATGGCTCCGGAGGAGTGGGACCGCCTGATCCGCACCAATGTGACTTCCCTGTACAACACCTGCCATACCTATGTGCCGGATATGATTCATGCCGGGCGGGGCCGGATTCTGAACATTTCCTCCGTCTGGGGTCTGGTCGGTGCCTCCTGCGAAGTGGCTTACAGCGCCTCCAAAGGTGCGGTCAATGCCTTTACCCGGGCGCTGGCCAAAGAACTGGCGCCTTCCGGCATTCCTGTCAACGCCCTGGCGCTGGGCATTGTGGATACGCGTATGAACGCGCATCTGACCGAAAGGGAAACCGCGGAGATTCTTTCACAAATCCCCGCGGGAACGGTTATGTCTCCGGAAGAAGCCGCGCAGGCTGCTCTCCGGCTGCTGGAAATGCCGCCTTATCTGACCGGTGAAGTCGTCCGGATGGACGGCGGATGGATCTGATTCACTTTTTTGCCCACTTGTTTTCCTGGGTGATATACCAGTCTGTCCCGTCCGTTTCCATGACGGCGTCCCCCAGGCTGGTCCAGATATTCGGGATTTTTCGGTAATCAAACTGTTCCTGGGCTTTGGAATTCTTCCGTCCGGTCACGATGCCGAACTCCGGGGCCACCGCGTCCAGAAACGCCGGCACCATCCGCACGATCCCGTGGTGCGGCGCTTTGAGAATATCAGCTTTCAGCCCTTCCTCGCCGTATGCGGCGAGGATTTCTTTCTGCGCCTGGCCGGAAATATCCGCCGTCAGCAGGATCGAGGCATCTCCGAACCGGATCCGCAGTACACCGCTTCGGGCATTGGCGTCCCCCTTCTCTGCCTGGTACAGCACCATCCGGGCCTCTCCCAGTGTCAGTTCCTCCCCGGAAAACATCTGGCGGAAAGGGATTCCCTTTTCCTGCAGAAGTGCGGCCATTTTCCTCTGAAGATCGTTTTTGCAGACATAATCCGCCTCGAACGGAGAAATAAATTCATCCGCCGTAAGCCCGCTGTTTCTGACCGTATACAGCACCGCTTCCAGGTGATCATCGTGGGGATGTGTATTGAAGATGATATCCACATGCAGCAGATCATGATCCTGCAGATACTGGGTCAGATCCTTCCATCGGAGACCGGAACCGCCGTCGATCAGCATGGTTTTTCCGCCGCATTCCAGCACGAAAGCATCGTTCTGGATAAAGCTCAGCGCTGTGATCCGCAGCAGATCCCGCTGCTCCCAGTCTGCGGGTTTTTCCTTGTTCAGATAAACATCTGCGCAGGCACCCGGCCGGAACGGCAGCACCAGCAGGATGGCCAGCAGGGCCGCAGCAGCCCGTATTCTGTTCCGGATATTTCTCATGGAATCTGTTCCTCCCCCTCCGCAGCCGGAAGAATCACATAGGGATCCTCCCGCGTTCCGCTCCCGCTTTCGATCCGGTATCCTTCCGGATCCAGCCATACGCAGGGCCGTACGCCTTCCTCCGGATTGGTGCAGTCGTAATAGCCGATCGTTCCTTCCTGTTTCGTGCAGCGTCCGGCATTGGGCTTTGTTTTGCACTGGGTTCTTGTCCAGCACGGAGAATGGTTCCCCATTTTCACCTGATATACGAAAGCGCCGGTCACACGAATCGCGTATTCCGTTGCCCAGGTTTTACGTGCCTGCTTTGTCCCGAAGCCCAGGGTTTTGTCGTCCATCTCCTCCGCGCTTAACAGGAAAATATTTCCGAAAGTCTCCCGGGGCAGCATCAGAGACAGTTCGCCTTCCGTAAAGGCCGTCTGCGCAAACTCACCGTTCAGTCTGGCGCACAGCTCTGTCTGCCCGAAATCGCTGCCGTTTTTCCGGTAGGCTTTCCGGTCCGTATCCAGCGGTGCAGCAAACAGGATAAATTCCGAACAGAGAAAGGTTTTTTCACTGTCGGCCGCCAGCACGCGCCAGAGAATCGGATCCGGAGCAAGATCTCCCGGGTCATAGGTCTTCCCCCGGTTTGCCTTATCCTGATAAAACTTCTGGTGTGCTGCCCGCCACTGCCAGGCCTGCCGTCCGTCATCCGGAACACCGCCGTCTATCCGCTGCGGATAGCGGCCGAAGAGCACATAGATATAGCCTTCCTCCGCGTCGTACCCCCGCAGCGCTCCGGCCTTCGCCGGAACGCGGAAACAAAGCATCAGCAGGCATGCCGCAGCAAACGCCGCGGCCCGTTTCCATGCGCCCGCTTTCATTGCTTCGCATAAATCCCTTCTCCGATACCAAGCCACAGAGGCGTCATCCTTCCCTTCCCTTACTCGTTTTCGGTCGCGGTATAGGCAATCACGCTTCCGTCCGGAACCGAATGCGTCAGCCAGGTATTGCCGCCGATCACACAGTCGTTCCCGATGGTAGTATTGCCGCCGAGGATCGTCGCATTTGCGTAAATGACCACATGGTTCCCGATATTCGGATGCCTCTTGATTCCCTTCACCGGGTTCCCGTCGTCATCCAGCTCAAAGCTCTTTGCTCCCAGCGTCACACCCTGATACAGCTTTACGTGGTTCCCGATGACCGTGGTTTCTCCGATGACGATCCCCGTTCCGTGGTCTATGAAGAAATATTCTCCGACTGTCGCGCCCGGGTGTATATCAATTCCCGTTTTCTCATGCGCGAACTCCGTCATGATCCGGGGAACCAGCGGCGCTTTCAGCAGATACAGTTCATGGGCGATCCGGTAAATAGTGATCGCATAAAATCCGGGATAGGAGATCATGACTTCTTCACGGCATTTCGCGGCGGGATCGCCTTCATACAGTGCTTCAATATCCAGCAGCAGCAGCCGTTTGATCTCCGGAAGCTTTCGCATAAAAACAGCGCATATCGCTTCCGCCTGCTGCGCTGCCTCTCCGTTCTCCGCGCTGTCAAAGCACAGGGCCGCGTTCAGCTGGCTTTCCAGCCGGTCCAGGGCCTGCTCCAGCAGGGCCTCGTCCGTCATTTCAGGCACCTCTCGCCGAAAACACATGGGGAACAGCAGTGCCTGCAGGTCTTTCAGGATCCGAATCACTTCCCGGCGGTCCGGCGGCGGATTCGTCCGGCGGATTGCTGTTCCCCGGTCGCCGTTTACGCGGTCCAGGGATTTTACCGTCTCTCTGATCTCTTCTCTCATGTGGCAGTCTTCCTCTTATTTCTGGTTCTGATAGCGTGTTTTGTCATATACGTAGAGTTCTTCCCCGGTTTCCGGCGGATCAAAACCGAACAGCTCGCTGACGGTCACCGGTTCAAAGCCCGCTGCCAGCAGCTCCGGAATCAGCTTTTCCAGGAAGTTTGTATCCTTCTGTTTCGCGTGAAAAAGAAGAATGCTTCCGTTCTGCACCCGGTTCATGGCTTTTTTCAGATCCAGTGTCTCGCTGACATCCCAGCATACCGCGTGTTCATATCCGTAATGCCGGATGGCCCGGACCACCCCCGCTGTGGATCCCTGATGATCCTTGAGTTCCCCGTAGGGCGGCCGCAGCCATCTCGTCTCATAGTGATATCCCAGGGTTCTGTCCAGCGCTTCCTGCCATCTTCCCATGGCGGAAATCCGGCCCCAGTAGTCCCGGTTGCTCATCCGCAGGTGGCTGTAGGTATGGCTGCCGATCTCGCAGCCCGCGTCCAGAACGGATTGCCAGATATCCCGGTATTCTTCTTCAAGGAATCCCGTATGCACCAGCGGAAAAAAAGTCATCTGAATCCCGTATTCCCGGCACAGTTCCACGTCCCGCACCACAAACTCCCGGGCAGATTTATAACAGTCGTCCACCGTAATGGCGATTTTGGGGCTGCTCCGGTCTCCGTGGGTCAGGCGGAAATCCTCCAGCAGTTCAGAGGTGGAAGATTTCTCGCAGGCCGCGGACAGGCAGGCACTCAGGAACACCAGGAATGCCAGCAGCGCAGCCCATCTGTTTCTTTTGTTTCTCATATCGGACCCCTTCCTTCCGGGCTGATGATCGGAAACGCTTTCCGCCAGATCGGCAGGACCAGGAACGCCATTCCGGCACAACAGGCCAGATCCGTCAGATAGCTGAGATCCGCTTTCATCCAGAACAGGAAGGCAATTTTCTGATCCAGCGCAAATTCCATCAGCATGACAATCCCTGCGAGAAGCAGCATCAGGCCAAGAGAAATCAGCAGTTTTTTGCGGTGCCGCTCAGTCGCGGGCTGCATCCGCCAGCACAGCAGCAGAATCCCCGCCAGAATCAGCGCGCTCAGCAGCTGATTCACCTGGACAAAGCTCCATTTCATGACCTCGTCCCGCCGGAGGGTTTCCAGCAGGATCTGTCCCGCCGCATAAAGGAGGAGCATCATCACCGTTTCCCCGCCTTTTTTACGGGGCCGGCTCTTCAACAGGATCCCCGCAATCGTCAAAGCCCACAGTCCTTCAGGCAGGTTCACGGCAAAACGCCAGGTTCCGTAGTAATTCTGCATGCCGAAAGGGAAACGGCAGAGGTATTCCGGGTTCTCCCAGGCAATCATGCTCCATTCGCCCCAGGGATCAAACCATTCTTCGATCCCCACACCGTATCCCATACCGATCAGGTATTCGCTGAAACGTTCCGCCGCAATCATCAGCGCGGCGGAACATGCCGCCGCGTCCAGCACCGAAGCCGCAGGCCGGCCGGTCATCCTCCCGGCGGCACAGGCCGCCGCGGCGCCGCCCAGGAGCGTTCCGTAGAGCATGAAGTGCCCTTCGTCAAACTGCAAAAAAGATACGCCCCGGTCAATGATCCAGTCCAAAGAGCAAAGAAAGTACATCCCGCGTCCGGCAAGCAATGCCATCGGGACCGCCAGAATGAAGAACAGCGGTGCCGTGCTGCCCGCCAGCTGATACCTTTTCCCCCTCGCGGCCATCAGGCCGAAGCAGGCCAGCGCGCTTCCTGCCATGACCATCCAGTAAGTGCTCATTCCTGTCCTTCATCCCCCGATGCCGCGGATGCGAAATAGATCATTCCGCCGATTTCTCTCCGGCCCCGGGCATGGTTGACCAGCTTGTTTCCGATATGAAGCTTGGAAGATCCGCCGCCGTCCAGATTATAGGCAATCTTGCAGTCCGGGAACTTTGCGAGGATAAACTTCGCCGCGTCCGCCGCCTTCATGCCGGTGTTTTCCGAGGCTTCCCCGTCAATGGCGACCAGCGCGTATTTCAGGTGATCCAGCTGGCAGATCACGGCTCGGGCACAGGCGATATGTACGGAATGAATGCTGTTCTCCCATTTCATTTCCTGAATCTCGCCGTCGATGATCATGGTGGGGCCGAAAGTAAAGATATTGACCGGTTTCCTGCCCTGCTTTTCCATTTCTGCCAGATGCTCCTGCACCGCAGCGGAAGAGGCCTTCAGCACCGTTGAAAAATCGCCCTGATCATCTATGATCAGTACATCCTGCCGTTTGATTTCCTCAAATTCATCCAGCGTATCACAGTAAAACACGCCCTGCCGCATGACATAGCCTTTGTAGCTGCTGATTTTTACATAGTCGTCATTGATGGCGCACACCGCGTTGACAAACCTGACCATCTCCTCGCTTTTGGCCGGTTTCATATCATCATAGCTCTCAAAGCTCAGCGTGCTCCGGATCTGGCTGGGATCCTTAATCTCAACAACCGCCCAGTGGACCGTCGTCCGCCCGACACCGCTGGACCAGGCCTGCTCTTCATACAGCGTAACATGTATGGATTCATCCTGATACTCTCTGTTGGGTTCGATCCATCCGTCTTCCCGGAGGGGCCTCCCGTGGACCGTCATGTCCATTCCCAGAGGAATCACATCAGCCCCGGCTGTTCCCTGCAGCATCCAGAAAGCCGCCAGCAAAGCCAATGCCTTTTTCCATCTGCGGTTCATTTGTTTCCCTCCTTTTGCCGGTAATCCGATACAAGGAAAAATTATAGCATGAATCTTCCGGGGAGGCAATCTCCGTCCCCATCCTCCGGCCCTTCAGGGACCGACTTTCCCGTCCGCCCAGTGTTTCCGGCACAGGGCTACATAGCTTTCATTTCCTCCCAGCAGCACCTGCTCTCCTTCCCGCACAACACGTCCCCCCGAGAGGCGGGCGTTGCAGGTGGCTTTCCTGCCGCACCAGCAGACTGTTTTGATCTCTTCAATGGAATCCGCCCAGGCCAGCAGCCAGTGGCTGCCTTCAAAGAGATTGCCCTGAAAATCCGCCCGAAGCCCGTAGCAAATCACCGGTACGTTTTTCCGGTCCACAATTTCCACCAGGAGGCGTACCTGCTCTTTGGTCAGAAACTGCGCTTCGTCCACGATAATGCAGTCATACCCGGCCGCAATGTCCGGCGTCAGTTCCTCCACAAAAGCGCATTCGGCCCGAAGGCCGGACCGGGAAGCTACCGCCCGGCAGCCGTCCCGGTTCTCCATGGCCGGCTTGACCATCAGCGCCTGCTGGCCCCGCTCCTGGTAATTGTACTGCACCATGATTGCATTGGCTGTTTTGGAAGATCCCATCGCGCCGTAGCGAAAATACAGTTTTGCCATGGTCTTTCTCCTCCGGCCCGGTTTCGCCGGGTTTATCGTTTTATAAATCGTACCCCGTTCTTTCCCTATCCTGTGCGGAACCCGGATATTATATCAGAGAAGGCGGAACCGTTCAAGCGCGCGAAATTCTCCTTGCACGGGAATCCTATATCCGATATAATAACAGGGTAAGAATGTACTTATGATCGGCATGGGCGTTCAGGGAATGCCGGGGGAGAAACATGCCGGAGGAGGGTAAATGAATATTTCCGATATCGTAATGCTCCTGGGCGGAGTGGCAATGTTCCTCTTCGGAATGTCGCTGATGGGAGACGGGTTGAAAAAGGTCGCGGGTAACAAGCTCGAGCTGATCCTTTACCGTCTGTCCAGTACACCGCTCCGGGGCATTTTGCTGGGTCTGGGTGTCACCGCGGTCATTCAGTCCTCCAGCGCCACCAGTGTCATGGTGGTCGGGTTTGCGAATTCTGCCATGATGAAACTGCGGCAGGCCATTTCCGTCATCATGGGCGCGGTTGTCGGCACGAGTATTACCGGCTGGGTCATCGCTCTGTCCGGTTTGAGCGGGGAAGGCGCTTCCGCGGCGCTCGAGCTGTTGTCCACGGAATCCCTCAGCGCCATGGTCGCCATTGCGGGAATCCTGATCCGGATGATCGCGAAAAAAAAGTCCCTGATTCATGTGGGTGACATCCTGATGGGTTTTGCCGTTCTGATGTTTGGCATGAAATCCATGAGCAGCGCCGTGTCAGGCCTCCGGGAGGATCCTGCCTTCCTTTCCATGCTGACCAGTTTTAATCATCCGCTGCTTGGGATCCTGATCGGTATCGTGATCACGGCGATCCTCCAGAGCGCTTCCGCATCCGTCGGTATACTGCAGGCGCTGTCCAGCACCGGCGTCATCTCCCTGAATGAGGCGCTGCCCATTATTCTCGGTATCGCCGTCGGCGCTTCCGTGCCTGTGCTGATTTCCGGTATGGGCTCCTCCACGGAAGGGAAACGCGCGGCTTTCTCTTATCTTGTAATTGAGCTGATCCGGGTCATTCTCTTCGCCGCCATCTTCTATGGGCTCAATGCTTTCCTGCATTTCTCCTTCATGCATACCATCATGAATATGTTCTCCGTTGCGCTGGTAAACACCCTGTTCCGGGTTTCCACCGTGGCTCTGCTGGCGCCTTTCATTCCCCTGCTCGAAAAGCTGATGACCGTACTGATCCGGCCCAATCCCGAGGACGAAGAGGAAACCGGTGATATGAATCGCCTGGAAGAGCGCTTCCTGGCATATCCGACCCTGGCGGTGGAGCAGACTTCCCTGACCATCAGCCGGATGGCGCAGCTGACGCAGAAAGCTTTAAGCATCGCCATCGGCCTTCTGACAGATTATTCCGACAAGGGGCTGGAATCCGTCGTCAAGCTGGAAGCTGTCGTGGACCGTTATGAGGATAAGATCGGCAGTTACCTGATGAAGCTGACCGGCCGCGAAATGACGGACACCCAGAACCGGGCGGTCAGCCAGTACCTCCGTGCCATTACGGATCTGGAGCGTATCAGTGACCATGCGCTGAATATCGCCGAACGGGCGCAGGAAATCATGGAAAAGAAAATTACTTTTTCCGAGAAAGGCGACCGGGAAATGGCCAATCTGAAGGATGCCATTAACCGCATCGTGGAGATCACATTCAACAGTTTCCAGACCAATGACGTGGAAAGCGCTTTCCGGGTGGAACCCCTGGAGCAGGTGATTGACAGGATCTGCCGGAGAATGAAGGAAAAGCACGCCCAGCGCCTGCAGAAAGGCAAATGTACCATCGCCAACGGCTATGTCTTCAACGATCTGATCTCAGAGTTTGAGCGGGTCTCCGATCATTGTTCCAACATTGCCATCGTCATCGTGGAACTGACGGACAATGCCATGGACGTGCATGAAATGTCCGGCCTGCTCCAGCAGCAGCATCAGCATCATTATGACGAGTACTTTGAGGAATACACCTCTCTCTATCTGAAAAAAGCAGATCGCGCACCGGAAGCGTCAACCTGAAGCAAAGCGAGGTCGTCTTTATGATCCGGAAATACACCTTCGGAACGCCGCTGCCTACGGGTGCGGCAGTTCTCTCTCTGCCTGCGGAAACCTCTCCCCTGCCCTGGTTTGATGTTTCCCGGGAAGGCGAAAAGCTCCGCCTGACGCTGGCGCTCCATCCCGAAGAGCGCCTTTTCGGTCTCGGTGAATCTGTCCGGGGCATCAACAAGCGCGGTTTTCTCTACCGTTCCTGGAACAGCGACGTATTCAGCCACACGGAGAGCACCGAAAGCCTGTACGGTTCCCATAACTTTCTCGTTTTTTTCAGTCCGGAACGCCTCTTTGGCATCTACCTGGACGATCCGGGTCTGGTCACCTGGGATCTTGGGTATTCACGCATGGACACGGCGGTCATTACTTCGGAAAACGGGCAGCTGGATATCTATCTGCTGGAGGAAAATTCCCTGACGGAAACCGCACGGGCTTTTCGCCGGCTGACAGGGAAAAGCTATCTGCCGCCCCGCTGGGCCTTTGGCTATATCCAGAGCCGCTGGGGATACGCCAGCGAAAAGGAGATCCGTACCGTGGCGGATGGACATCGGAAACAGGGAATTCCCCTGGATGGCATCTGCATGGATATCGACTATATGGAGGCGTTCAGAAATTTTACCTGGAAAAAGGACGCTTTTCCGGATCTGAAGCGCTTCTGCGCCGAAATGAAAGAAGAGCACATCCGCCTGATTCCCATCATTGATGCGGGGATCGCTGCGGAGGAGGGCTACGAACCCTATGATTCCGGCAGAGAAGCCGATGCCTTCTGCCGGAAGGCGGACGGTTCCGAATTCAGGGCTGCCGTCTGGCCCGGTTTCTGCTGCTTTCCGGATTTTCTGCGAAAGGATGTCCGCCGATGGTTCGGAGATCTTTACCGGCCGTTGCTGGAGGCAGGGGTGGAAGGTTTCTGGAATGACATGAACGAACCGGCCCTGTTCTATACCGAGGAACGGACAGCGGCTGCTTTTTCCCGGGCGGAGGAGCTGCGCGGCGGGCACGCGGATTATGAAGCGCTCTGGAGCCTGAAGGATGCCTTTAACGGCATCGCCAACAATCCGGAGGATTACCGTTCCTTCTGGCAGGAACCGGAAGGCCGCCGTGTCCGTCATGACCGGGTGCATAACCTCTACGGCGCTTTCATGACACATGCTTCTGCGGAGGGCTTCCGGCGTTTTGACCCGGGCAAGCGTTTCCTCCTGTTCTCACGTTCCTCCTTCATCGGTGCCCACCGCAGCGGCGGCATCTGGCAGGGGGACAACTTTTCCTGGTGGAGCCATCTGAAACTGGCGCTGCAGATGCTGCCGAACCTGAACCTGTGCGGCTTCCTGTATTCCGGGTGCGATCTGGGCGGCTTTGGCTGCAATGTAACGGAAGACCTGCTGGAGCGCTTTCTGCAGCTGGGCGTCTTCACACCGCTGATGCGCAACCATTCCGCGCTGCACACCCGGGATCAGGAGGTCTACCGTTTCTCCATTCTGGATCTCATGCGGAATACCATCCGGGTCCGCTATGCCCTTCTCCCCTTCCTTTACAGCGAGTTCATGAAAGCCGCGCTTACAGACGGCATGTATTTCCGCCCGCTGGCCTTTGACTATCCGGAGGATCCCCGGGCTGTCGCCACGGAGGATCAGCTGATGCTGGGTGAGGCCTGCATGATTGCCCCTGTACTGGAGCAGAACGCTGCCGGCCGTTATATGTATCTGCCCGAAGAGATGCTGATGATCCGTTTCCGTTCTCCGGAGGATTATGACCTTCTGGAGCTGCCTCCCGGAGATCACCGGATCAGCCTTTCGCTGGGAGAATTTCCCCTCTTTGTCAGGAAGAATCACGCGGTGCTTCTGTGCCCCGGAGGCGATTCTTCCGAAACGCTGAACGATCACGATTTCACCGCGCTCTGCCTGGCAGACAGGCCCGTCTCCTACGACCTTTACCGGGATGACGGAACGGATCCCGCGCCGCTTCTGTCAGAGCATCTCACCAGGGTCTCCCTGGCTCCCGCAGACAGGGTTGCAAAAATCCACGTCGTGCTATAAAATGGAAATGCAATTGAACGGCAACCGAAGGAGGACGGTATCATGGAGATGGAATACGTCTTTATGACGGACAGTGACAGCGACCTGCCATACCACCTGAAAACGAAGTATGACATTCCCGTCGTCTATATGCCCTACGCCCTGAACGGCAAGGAATATTTTGATGACCTGGGCCAGACGCTGGATTATAAAAGTTATTATGACGCCATGCGCAACGGGGCCAATCCCGTAACTTCCGCGCTGAATGAAGAATCCTACCTTGAGTATTTTGAGCCCATTCTGGAAAGCGGAAAGGATCTTCTGTTTGTTGCCTTCTCCAGCAAGCTTTCCTGCACCCTGCAGGCTGTTTATTCCGCACGGGAAAAGCTGCTGGCCCGCTATCCCGGCCGCACCTTTACCGTCGTGGACACACTGAGCATTTCCGGTCCCATGACGCTCCTGGTTCTGAAGGCGCACGAGATGTACCGCGCCGGGAAGCCCATGGCGGAAGTCGCCCGCTGGCTCGAGGAAAACAAGCTTCGCGCCCAGGCATACTTTACCGTAGATGACCTGAAGTATCTGAAGCGCGGCGGGCGGATCTCCGGTGCCGCCGCCACGGTGGGCACCATGCTGGATCTCAAACCAATCATTGTCGAAGCCAGTGACGGGACGCTGCAGGCCGGCGAGAAAATCCGCGGCCGGAAAAAGGCGCTGGCCTATATTGTGGATGAAATGATGAAAGCGGAACCCGATCCGGCGGAGAGCCCCCTTCTCATCCTGAACGCCGACGCGCCGGAGGACGCGGAGCGTGTGAAGGCCAACATCGAGCAGAAGATGCCCGGCGCGGACGTTATGATAGAACACGTCGGCCCCGTCATCGGTGCCCATGCGGGCCCCGGAACCATTGCGCTCTGCTTTATCGGCAAAAACACAAGAAAGCCCTGACGGCGGAAAACACCCGCGAAGCACTGCAGCTCCGCGGGTATTTTTTTACAGAAGATTCAGAATATCCTCTGCGTTTCTCAGTTTCTGTACATAACCTTCCGGCATTTTTGCTTTTTCCGTCAATCCGCGGAAATGCGGATTGATGATTCACAATCCCCGGTCCCCCGGGCATGCCGCACCGTCCTTCCGAAGCCGGTTGCCTTTCCGCAGAGGATAGCATATAATGTCCGCGAAATCAGATCGTCCGGAGGTAAACCATGGCAGCATTTCAATCCCTGGAAGAAGCCCGCAGTTTTTTCAGGCAGGACCGGTTTGCGGCGGAAAACGGCATCACGCTGGAAGCGCTGGCAGAGGGCGAGTCCGTCTGCAGCGTCCTGCTTACATCCCGGCACCGCAATGCGGAGGGCGGCGTCATGGGCGGTGTCATGCTGACCCTGGTGGATTTTGCCTTTGCAGCAGCGGCAAGCAATATGCACCGGCCCACCGTCGCCCAGCAGGTGAGCATGAGCTTCCTCAGCGCGCCGCACGGAACCAGGCTGACAGCAAAAGCGTCCTGCCGCAAGGACGGCAGGACAAGCTGTGTCTATAATGTGGATGTGACCGACGACCTCGGCCGGGATATCGCTCAGGCCACAGTCACGGGCTTCAAGCTATAACCGTTTTCGCTTCTGCATATTCTGCCAGAGTACATCGGCAGCCTTCTCCTGCCGGGGTGTTTGCTCCGGCTTTTTATCCTTTTGGGTTTTTATGCGTTTCGGTGTTTCAGGTTCCGGAGCCTTTTTATCCGGATCGCGGATCCAATCCAGCCTGCGCTGCGCCGCGTCCAGCAGGAACAGGATCCCTGCCGTCAATGCAAGCAGCGGCGTAAGATCCCGGCGTTTTCTGGCGTTGGTATCCGGGAAAGACAGCAGCCCTTCCGGGGTTTCCAGCGCCTGCCCGCCGGTCTGTATGCTGAGCTTTTCCAGCGCGCCCTCATCCTCGTTTCGCAGGTCATATTCCCGGGTCCAGGAGACCACCGCCCCGCTTTCGGTGTTCATCAGCTCGTTTCCGAGCCTGTCCAGCACAGAAATCCGGACCGCATAAGCGCCGGCCTGGGAAAGATCCGCCTCACTCTCAAAAGCATCCGCGTTTACCTGCTCCATCAGTACGGTTTCCCGTGTGCCGTCCGGATGCACGATTTGAGCTTCCGCCTTTACTGCGCGGCTGAGCGCCTCATCGTCCGTATCCGCAGTGAAACGAATTTTCCCGTTTTCCAGCGCGATCAGTCCGCTCTGCTCATGTGCCGGAAGCACAAAGGATATAATTCCGCCGAAGAACTCCGCCGCCTGTCCCCAGGACAGGAATTCTCGGCTCCATCCGCCCTGCACGTCGCTCGTCCAGCTGACCACCTTCCCGGCCCCGTACTGCCACCAGGCCAGAATGGGATCCTGCCGGTCGCTGCACAGGGAAACCGTGGCCAGCGGTTTTTCCGTCGTCGCCAGATAACCGGAAAGCGCGGGAAAGCCGTCAAAAGCCGTCATGCTTTCATCTGTCACCACAGGGGTAAACACGCGGTTCTGCACATACGCGCCGGAGATCAGCATGGTTTCCTTCGTAAAGATTTTCGGCAGGCTGTCAAAGGGGCCCGCGTAGTACATCCGCCCGTTTCCCAGCTCTGCCAGTTTTTTCATGCCCGCGTAATCCGCTCCGTCTCCCACCGCCACGGTCGTCACGGTAATGCCGTTTTCCGCCATTTCCCGGACCACGTCCTCATAGCCGGTATCCCCGGCTTCGCCGTCCGTCAGAAAGATCACATGTTTGTACTGCGTCTTTACTTCCTTCAGGGCTTCGTATGCCATAACCAGCGGAGAGTAGAAAGCCGTGCCTCCGCCCAGCCGGATCGTCCGGATCATGTCCTGCATCGCGGAGACATCCGTTACCGGACTGACGGGCACAACCCATTTCCCGGTATCATCAAAGGCAATCACACCGGCGTAATCCCGCTGATTCAGTACTTCCAATGCGCTGCAGGCTGCCTCCCGCGCCAGCTGCAGCCGGGTCAGCCCCCAGCTGTTCTCCGCCATGGAGCCTGATTTGTCCAGTACAAGCACCAGGGCCGTGGTCGGCAGATCCAGCTTGTTCCGGACATCAATCGTTACGGGCAGCATTTTCTCCAGCGCGCTGCCTCTGTACCCGCCCAGCGCATAACTCGAATCTCCGCCGAACACAGCCACACCGCAGCCCAGTTCCCTGGCAGCCGCGTCCAGCGCCGCTGCCTGGCCCTCTGTCAGCGTCCCCGCGTCCGCATTTACAAGGGCAATCGCATGGTAAGCCCAAAGATCCGCCGCGTTTTCGCTGAGCATGGAAGCCGGAATCACGCGGACTTTCATCCCCGCGCTTTCCAACATTTTTTCCAGCTCGGTACCGTCCCCGCTGTTTCCTTCCGCCAGAAGAATGCTGATTTCGCCGCTGACCACGGTAAAGGTGCCGTTCAGATCGTTGGCGCTCACGGTATCCCCGGGCAGCAGGATCCGAGCCTCGCAGGGAATGACGCCGCCGGCGGATGCTGTGGATTCAAAGGCGAAAGTATTCTCGCCTTTCCGCAGGGTCACCTGCCGGGTACGGGGAGAAGCATGATTCTCGCTCAGAAGCAGCGTCCCTTCCCCGGCGGTATTCGAGTGTACGGTCACAACCGTCGTATACTTCTGTCCCTTGTAAAGGGAAGCGGGTACGGAAATCTCCGTAACCTGTGCATCCGGTCCGGTTTTTTTCCCGGTCTTCAGGGTATTCACCGGAACATGGGAGCCGCTTTTCAGCCATTCTTCCACACCGGAAACCAGGCCGTCGCTGATCACGGCGATCCCGCCGTTGCTGTCGGTCGGCAGGAGCGCGGATGCCAGTTCCAGTGCTTCGCCCAGGCTGCTGCCGCCGCGGTCCACCGCCGCGGAGATCCCTCCCAGTTCCGTGCTGTTCCCGATGGACTTTTCCACTGCGGCATTCTGCCCGAAGACAATCACCCCGGTTTTCCGGGATTTCCCGGCCTCCTCCAGTGCCTGCCGGGCCAGTGAAATCACTTCCTCCTCCTGTACGGAGGCGGAGTCGTCCAGCAGCAGCCAGGCTGTCCGTTCCGGGCTGATCATCAGCAGGCTCGTGCCTGCCAGCGCCAGAACCGTCAGGATGATGAGCAGATAGCGCACCAGGTGGGACACACGCTCCTTCAGGCTCCGGCTTTTATTCAGTTTTGCGGTGATGAACACCGCCGCGGCACAGATCGGAATCAGCAGCAGCAAAAGGGGGCGGGATATTTCAAAACTCACCTGTTTGCCGCCTCCCTTCTCCGTTTCCTCGTCCAGGGTTCACGGGCAAGGATAAATTCAAGCACCAGCAGCCCCAGGAAAGCTGCAAGCAGGACTCGCGTCAGATCCCGTCCGCGGGTGCTGCCCGCCTTTTCCTCCGCGGCTTGCCGTTCGGGTGCCACCGTGCGCACGTCGCTTTCCTCCGGTGTCATCGGCACAGCATCCGGCAGCGCCTGGGCGGAGGAATTCTCCGCCTCCGGAAGCAGCATGGCCAGAATATTCTGCACCAGAATGGGAAAATCATATTTCAGCGGCAGATTGGTATCTTTCAGACTGAATCCGATCGCCGCCTCACTGTCCGTAAAGGCGGCAACCACCTCCCCGCCCGCACGGATTGCTGCCCGGCCGCCCGTAACCGGACGGCAGGACCTCAGAAAAACATTCTTCAGCGTCAGCCCGGCTGTCATCGGCGTATCTTCCGCCGTCAGTACTCCGTCGGCTTCCGTGTCCTCTTCCGCCCATGTAAAGGCAGTTTCGGACGGATCGCGGGAAAAAATCAGAGGAGAAGTTCCGTAGATATACAGATCCGCCTCGGTCGTCTCCATTGCTTCCTCGTCCAGGCGCAGCACCCGCAGATCCCCGCGAACCCTGAGCGCGCTTTCGAGGAAAAGGCTGTCCTGCGAAAGCGCCACCGTCCGCGTACGGCTGTGTTTTACCGCTGCCTCCGCCTGATTATCCGCTTCCAGGGCGTCCTGTTCCCGGATGCGCACTTCTGTCCGGGAAGCTTCCTGCGGAATCCGGAACAGAATGCCCGCCGTTTCTCCGGCGGGAATCTCCACTTCCTTTGCCTCACACAGCACACCGTCGGCAGAACAGGTTACGGTCAGCACACAATCTCCGCCGTAATTGCCGATACGCACATAGGCATGATCCTCTTCCGCCGTAAGGGAGTAAACGGAACGGTTTTCCTCCCCCCGGCCGACATTGACCGCGGAGACGCCTTCGGGAGGCAGATAACTGTCTGAGAACACCAGGATCCTTGCGCCTTTTTCCTCATCTTCCCTCCGGATAGCTTCCGCCAGGGAAACCGCCCGATCCAGGTCCGCCCCGCCGCGGCCGCAGGCCAGCCCCTGCAGCGCCTGGCGCGCGTCTTCCTTCTCCGTACTTCCGGAAAGAATCTGCCGGACTTCCTCGCCGGATGCCAGTACCGTAATCTCCTCCCCGGCCGGCAGTCCCCGCAGGATTTCCTCCGCGCGTTCCTTCGCCAGGGACAGCCGGGAGCGGCCGTCCGTGACCGCCTGCATGCTGCCTGAAAGATCAAAAATCAGGATCGTACGGGAGGCAGCTCCGCCTTCCACGCACGGCTGCATCAGGCTCAGTGCCAGGACCAGCGCCGCCAGGAACTGTACCGGCAGCAGCAGGTTTCTCCGCAGCCGCTGAATCGGCCGGTTTGCCGCGTGATCCTTCATGGCCCTCTGCCAGAGAAATGTGCTCGGAACCTGCCGCGGCACATACTTCCGGCGCAGCAGGTACAGCACAACAATTCCGGCGGGCAGGATCAGGGCCCAGGCAAACTGCGGACTTCCGAATTGCAATCCAGTCACTTCCTCATATGTTATATCATCCCGCTCCGGGAAAGCAGCGGAATCCATTCTTCCTCAAAGTTTTTTCCGGCATCGAGCAGGCAGCAGGGAACCTCCCTCCGGAAGCACGTTTCCCGGATTTCCCGAAGAAAAACGGCCAGCGCGTTCCGGTAGTTTTCCATTGCCCCGCGGTCCGCCAGCAGGTTCACCGAGGCGCCGGTTTCCGCGTCCGTCAGCTTCAGCGCCCCGTCCATCGACGGTGAAAGCTCCAAAGAACTCAGCGTCTGTACGACGGCGCATTCCTGCCCGCGGTAGCGCAGATAATCCAGCGCCTGTCCGATCCCGCCTTCTTCATAGCAGTCGCTGATCAGAAAGCAAAGTCCCTTCCGCAGCCCTTCCACCCGAAGGATCCGGTCTGTCAGGGTGCCGCCGCCCGCCGGGGCGCAGGCGGACAAAAACTGTTCCAGGCGGGCATACGCCGGCCGGCCGGCCATGTGCGGGCTTTCCCGGTTCCCGGCCTCCTGCAGCACAAAAACACGCAGCCGGTCGCCCCCGGTCAGCGCCAGATAGCCCAAAGCTTCCGCCGCCTGTTTCGCGGCATCCCACTTTTCCGCCATCGACGCGCTCCCGTCCAGCAGCACTGTCACCGCCGATTCCTGTTCCTCCATGAACAGCTTCAGAAAAAGCTTATCAAACCGGGCGAGCGCGTTCCAGTCAATCCTCCGGATGTCGTCCCCGGGAATATATTCCCGGTAATCGGAAAACTCTGCCGAGCTTCCGGTCTGCCGGGACCTGCGGGTTCCTCCCGCACCGCCGGCCGCCCGCCCTCTCACCGCCAGGAACAGCGTGTCCAGCCGGGCCAGAAAAGCGTCACTTAACATACGTGTCCACCAGTTCCCGAAGGATCTCCTCCATCGCCTTTCCCTCCGTCACAGCGGCAAAGTTCAGTGCCAGGCGGTGCCGCAGGCAGGCAGGCGCCACATAACGGATATCCTCATACGCCACATTATACCGTCCCTGCTCCAGCGCACGGACCCGTGCCGTTGACAGAATCGCCTGTGCCGCGCGGGGGCTGGCGCCGAAGCGCAGATACTTCCGCGTGGTCTCGGGAGCGTCCGCCTGATCCGGATGGGTTGCGAGAACCAGCTTCAGCGCGCTTTCCTGCACGCTGGACGCGATCGGCACCTGTTTTGCCGTCTCCCGCATCTCCATCAGTTCCCCGGCATCCGCGGCCTTCCGCGCGTCCCCGGTCCTCTGCCCGATGGTCAGGTTCATAATGTCCCCCAGCTCGCCCAGCGTCGGGAAGGGTACGAGCACCTTGAAAAGGAAGCGGTCCAGCTGTGCCTCCGGCAGCGGGTAGGTTCCTTCCTGTTCCACCGGATTCTGCGTGGCAAGCACGAAATAAGGTTCCGGCAGCTTCATTGTTTCACCGGCCACGGTCACACTATGCTCCTGCATGGCTTCCAGCAGCGCCGCCTGCGTCTTTGGCGTGGCGCGGTTGATTTCATCGGCCAGCACCAGGGAGGAAAACAGCGGCCCTGCCTGAAAGCGGAACGCGTTCCCTTCCTCCGTGCGGACAAGGATATTGGTGCCTGTAATGTCCGCGGGCATCAGGTCCGGAGTAAACTGGATGCGTGAAAACGGCAGATCCAGCACCTTGCTCAGCACGCGTACAAGATGGGTCTTTCCCAGGCCCGGTACACCCTCAAGCAGCACGTTGCCTCCCGCAATCACCGCCAGCAGCAGATGTTCCACCACATCCTCCTGGCCGATCATCTCCTTTGCGATCTCCCGGCGGATTTTTTCATAACGTTCCGCAAAAGCGGTGATGGATTCATTTGTGTTCATATACCTGTTCCTCCTGCCTGTTTATTCTTCATCCGTCAGCTTCCGGAAATATTCGTCCACCCATTCCTTCTGTTCCCGGGTCAGGGAAGCCTGTTCTGCTGCCCGTGTCTCCGTTCGGGCGTATTCCCCGACCACCTGGCCGAAAGGCACATCTCCGTCGGTCCGCCCTCTGCCCGGCCCGGCCTCGATCTGCACCGAATCCTGCCCCTGCCGGTTCTGCTCGGTCATCACGTCCCGGGAAAGGGTCTCTGCTTTCTCCGGATCGTAGATTGTTTCATATTTGCCTTCGCGGTATTCAGGCGCCTCAGAGCCCTTCACGGGGCCCTCGCTGCTGGCTGAAGCGGAAGCGCCCTGGTCCTCGTTCGTCGATCCCTTGCCGGCGCCGCCGCCGGCTCCGTTTTTTCCGGCGGAAGCGCCGCCGATGGTTCCGCCTTCCCCCGCCTGATCTCCCGGTTTCAGCTGGCTCCCGGCCATGCCGAGTGCCGCTTTCATCGCTTCAAGCGCCTGCTGCGACGCCTGCAGTCCGCTTCCCTGCATCGCCTCCAGGGCAGCCTGAAGCTCCGCCGCGGTCAGATCGCCGTTTGCCAGCGTCCGGGCCAGATCGGCGGCTTCGCCGCTGAGTCCCTCCGCCGCCTTCGTGAGAGCGGAAGCGTCCGCGCTTTCCAGGGCTTCCTGCAGTGCCGCGCCGTCCCCGGACTGAAGCGCCTCCGCCATCCGGTCCAGCCCGGCGTCCCGCAGGGCATCCGCCAGCTGGTCGGCCGTTTCACCGGCCGTTTTCCGGCGCATCTGTTCCATCCTTTTCTCCGCCCGGTCCAGTGCCACCAGCGCGTCCGCCTCATCCTTGCTTCGGTCCAGATCCCGCTTCAGTTCTTCCGTGATCTTCCGAAGCTCCGCCTTATCTTTTTCACCCAGGCGCTCCTCGTCCTCCCCGGCGGCCTTGTCCATCTGTCCGGAAAGGGCGGCAACCTTTTCCCGCAGGGCCTGCCGCTCTGCGGCGATCCGGTCGCCGTCTCCGGGCAGCAGCATCGTCCCTGCGCACAGGATCAGCGCGGCGCAGCCCGACACCAGCATCCGTTTCGGAAACTGCGTCCTGATTGCCTTGATATCCAGCAGCCGCAGATGTTCACAGGCGTCCTGCCGCTGAACCTTCGCCAGTTCTCCCGCCGGACCTTGCAGGGAAAGCTGCGCCAGTTCCAGCGCGGTAACCGCCCGCTCCTGCAGGCCGCAGGCATCCGCTGCCTGTGCCGCCTCCTGTGCAGGCACCGGCCGCACCGCGTTCCCGGCGGCAAAGAGAAGCACACAGGCCGCCAAAGCTGCGCCGGCCCACAGCCACTTCCCTTCCAGCGGAACAAAACGGGCAGCCGCCAGCAGCGCCAGCGCGGCAAACGATCCTGCCGCAAAGCCTGCCGCGGCGCCCTGGAGCAGCCGATTCCGCCGTATTCGTTTTTTGACCGGGCGCAGTGCCCGGAGCAGCTCCTTCATTGCGTCATATCCAGCCTTTCCGCGTTTTCATCCTTTTCAGTGTTTTTACCGGGCAGCGCGTGATTTCCCGCGGACAGCTGCCGCGGCCAGCAGCAGCATCACCGCCCCCATCACCGTAATCACCCCGCAGGAGATCAGCGCCGCCGTCTGCCCTCCGAGCCGGTCCATCAGCCGGAACTCGCAGAGGAGGCGGCCCATCTCATGATACTGCATCACATCCGAGAAGATCTTCAGCTGCCCCTGAAGGAGAGCGGCCAGCGCATAACCCGGATTCACCAGAAGCAGCGGCGGAATCATCGACAGCGCGCGCGAGGGTGTCAGCGCCGAAAGCTTCGCGGAATCATACACCACATTCGTCACGGCCTCCCCGGGTTCCGCGAAAAGAGGCAGCGCGGTGACAAACCCGATCAGGAGCAGCAGGATATAGCTGATCACACTGGAGACCACTGTCGAACGGGACAGCGAGGAGGCCAGAATCCCCACGCACACCGCCCCGAATGCGATCGCCAGCAGAAACAGCTCCCCGGCCAGGATCTGGCTCAGGGTCACCGCGCCGACCGTCAACGGCAGGCACATCACCGGCAGGCCGCAGACGATCAGCAGCAGCAGCACGGCAAAGCTTTCCATCGCCTTGCCCAGGACAATCCGAAGGGGACGGGTATTCGTCACGAGCAGGAGCTCCAGCGTCTGGCGTTCCCGCTCTCCGGCAATCGCGCCGCTGGTCATGGCCGGAGCAATCAGCACAAGCAGGAAGAACTGCGCAAGGAGCAGCACGGCATAGCAGGTCAGGCCGGACCGCAGATTGTACAGGTTTGCCTGGCGTCCGAAGAGCGAACCCATCGTCAGAACGGAAATCCCCAGAA
The DNA here is from genome assembly GCA_017541105.1 of Clostridia bacterium. Classification (GTDB taxonomy): domain Bacteria; phylum Bacillota; class Clostridia; order Christensenellales; family Aristaeellaceae; genus Aristaeella. The sequence goes on along the minus strand of JAFXZS010000002.1, from coordinate 66,908 downwards.
GAACTGCGAGCCAGGCCGCCACAATCAGAATTGTCTTCGGGGAACGCATGCGGCGGGTCACAGAAAAGGACAGAATCGGATTAAGCATCTTCCGTCACCTCCATAAAGACCTTCTCCAGATTCATGGGTGAACGGTGGAAATCGCAGACAGGTATACCGCGGGAAATCAGTTCCCGCAGCGCCTGCGCGCTCTCTTCCTCGCCGCCTTCTGTCCGGGCGCGCAGCAGGCAGGGAGCTTCCTGCAGGATTTCCGTGATAAAAGGTATTTCTTTCAGGCAGGACACCGCCGATTCCACCGCTGATTCGCCGCATCCTTCCTGCAGGCGAATCTCCAGCGGCGCATTCCCGTTCATCTTTTCAGCCAGCGCTTCCACCGATCCGGAAAAAACAAGATGTCCGTGATCCAGGATTGTCAGGCTGTCGCACATTTCACTGAGTTCGGGAAGGATGTGGCTGGAGATCAGAACCGTCTTGCCGATCTCCCGTAAGGTACGCAGGATCCCTTTCATTTCCGAACGCGCCCGGGGGTCCATCCCGCTGGCAGGCTCATCCAGAATCAGAAGCTTCGGATCGTGGATCAGGCTGCGGGCCAGGCAGAGCCTCTGTTTCATTCCCCGGCTCAGGGAATCCACATATGCGTCCCGCTTATCTGCCAGCTGCACAAGATCCAGCAGCTGTTCCGTCATCCGCCGCCTTTCCCGTGCGGACAGCCGGTAGCACCGGCCGTAAAAATCAAGGTATTCCCAGCATTTCAGCGCGTCATATACCCCAAAGAAATCCGGCATGTAGCCGATCAGTTTCCGCGCCTCAAAGCCGCTTTTTACCACGTCCACCCCATCGATCGTCGCATGGCCGGAAGTCGGTTTCAGCAGTGTCGCGAGAATGCGCATGGTCGTCGTCTTTCCGGCGCCGTTCGGGCCTACAAAGCCGTGCAGCTGGCCGTCCGCAATCTCCAGTGACAGCCCGTCCAGTGCCCGGAAATGCCCGTAATCCCGGGTCAGTGCATCAAGGATCAGCATGTTTCACCCTCCCCTCCAGTGTCAGCGTCGGTGTCGGAACATCCGCATAGGCATCGTTTACGGCAGGGCGCAGCTGGACATACAGATTGCCTCCCCGGTCCAGATACAGTGCGGGATTCTTGACCGCCTCATTCAGGTTCACCGGGTCCCAGGTCTTCAGATACGCATTGAGCAGGAAACCGTTCGTCTGGCCGATGTACCAGCTCTCCAGGCTGATCATCAGGCGGGAAATCTCCAGATCCCCGGTATCCTCCAAAGTAAACCGGAATGTCGGATATTCGGAAAGCGTATGATAGTATCTGCTGGCTGCGCCGATCATGTCGCCCGCGGGCATTCTCTGGGCATCCAGTTCACAGCGTACGGCCGCGTCCGTACCCGGCGCGTGGAAAACCACTCCGGTCCGGCCGATCGGCGTATATTTCATCTCCGCGCAAACCAGCGCAACAGCAGCCGCCGTTTCTGCCGGTTTTCCGTCCGCCTTCAGCGGAGCGCTGATATCTTCTGCGCTCTCCGCGCAGTACAGAAACTGCGCCCGCGTACCGCCGCTCCCCGAAAGCTTTTCTTTCACCTGGCTCAGCTGATCTGACGCGGTATTTGCCAGGCCCGCCAGCATTTCTCCGCGGCTGTTGCTGTCCGCATGCTCCCCGTCCTGTCCAAAGGCTGCCTGAAGAATGCTGTACAGGCCGCTGTAGGAAACATTTGAAAGCATGATGCCGTCTTTATACACCGGGTTCGCGGGATCCTGCGCGGTCACAGACTCCAGCATAAAATCATTGCTCTCTCCCGGAGCAAGGGCCGGTATCCGGACAAATCCGTACGGTGTCAGAACAACTCCCTCCTGCAGGGAGAGGCCGGTGCCGTTCGTCACAACACCGTGAAGGCCGTCGTTCTCCATCCAGATCTCACTTTCCACCCGTCCGCCCGGATCATCCCGGCGGGCGGCAAACAGGGAGACCACCTGCCACGGCGCGTCTGCGTTCACCGCCACGGTCTCCTCCCCGCCCCAGGTCCTCAGCGTCCGCAGCTGAGCCGGCTGCTTCGGTGCCTCATTCTCATCCTCGTACCAGTAATAATCATCATAGATGACCGGAGCAAGCGTTTCTCCCTCCATGGAAAAAACATGCACACCGCTGTTCGGGGCTGCCGCATTCACCGAGGTATAGCGCGTGATCTCCCCGTCATCATTCTGCACCAGGGTCACTGTCGTCACCGCCGCAGGTCCGTTCAGGGCGCTTTGCCCGCTGAGGATGGCAATCACGGCTGCCGCGGCCACCGACAAGCCCGGCAGGATCACCCACATCCAGCCTGTTTTTCCAACCTTTTTCAGAACAAACCACGTTCCGCAGCCCAGCAGCGCGGCGACGACTGCCAGGATTGCAGCAAACGGCAGAGGGCTGGAAATCTCCATCGGATACCATTCTCCCGCGAAGCATGACCCGGAAGTATTGTCTCCTGCAGAATAAAGGGCGGAAGAATACAGCGAATTGTCTGTTTTCAGCAGCATGGCCTGATAAAAATACCGCAGAAGGCTTTCCGTGTTCAGGGCAGCGTCTCCGGCTTCCCAGGCCAGTGTATAAACACGCCCGGACCCGGCTGTCTCCCGCCAGATCAGTCCGTTCCCGTCCGCGTCCGAAACAAGGGGATCCGCGCCCGCCAGCTTTGCCAGAGCAATCTCCGGTTTCCGGGCGGAAGCATTCGATCCGATCCAGGATGTCAGCGTCGGCAGTACGGAAGCGGACACACAGAAATTCTCCGTCTTCAGCGCTGTCATCTCTCCAAGGAAGGCCAGATTGGTCGGCGCATAAGCACCGCCTCCGCACAGCAGAATCCGCCCGCTTCTCACCCAGGCCTTCAGCGCATCCTTCTGCCGGTCCGTCAGAAGCGCCGGATCCGTATCGTCCAGAACAATCATTCCGAAGGCATCCAGCAGGTTCCGGTTTTCCGGCAGGGTTTCCGGAGTCAGCGGAACCGTCTGCCAGTATTCATAGCGCTGCAGGGGATCGCTCTCCTGCGAAATGTCCAGATTCGCAAGCTGCCGCGGCCGCGTGCTCAGCACCCCCACCAGCATGGCGGATGGGTTGATCGTCCCTTCCGGATGCACGTTCACCGCGCACAGGACTTCCCCGGAACGCAGTATTTCCACCGTAAAGGTATCCTGGCGTATACCTGCCTTCACCGGAAGAACAAAAGTACGCTCTCCTCCGGCGGGCACGCTCACCGCCATCTCAAAGCGATCATACTTTGCGGTGTTTGCGTAAGCGTTCACCCCCAGAATCCCTTCCAGGTCCTCTCCCTGATTCCGCACCGTTACGCGGATCGGGATATATTTCCCATAGGTCACCTGACCCTCATACCCAAGTCTCGCTTCCAGGTTCAGGGAAGCGTCCGTTACTTCCTGATGGATTCCTTCTGCACGGGCAGCCCCGGCAAAAGCCAGCAGGCAAAGCGCCAGGCAGAAGGTCAGGATCCTGATTCCGATTCTCATATTCTTTCCTCCGGGTCATACAGTTTCTTCCAGATTCAGGCACGGCAGGCATTTCGCCTCCTGCAGAAAGAGGCGCCGGCTCCCGGGAGGACCCGGCGTCTCCCGGATGCTCCCGCACATTTAATACGCAGGGCGGTTCGGATTTGTTCCCTCAGAAGAAAAATTTTCTTCGAAGCCACGAACGCATCGGCGGAATAAAAGAGGCCGCAAAAAGGAACAGCCCGATCAGGCAGAATCCCGTCACACAGTACAGCGACCATACGAACATCGGTGTCGCGAAGGTAAGATGCTGAAAGAATTCCACCAGAATAAAACTCAGCCCGATCACGATCAGCAGCAGGCTCATCAGCCGCAGCCTCCCCTGGCAGATATAGCGCATCATCGCCACGCCGGCCAGCGTCAGCGCTGCCGCCATCCCAGTCACGGGAAAGGCGAAGCTCAGGAACCAGTTCCCCCCTGTCTGCACGCACAGGTAAAGCAGATATCCCCCGGCCGCGGCAAAATCCACCGGCAGAAAAACCATCGGCCGCCATCGAGGAAACCACATCGGCAGAATCAGCCAGATCCATCCGAGTGCAATCCCCAGCGCCGCGATTCCGCTCCAGCTCACCGCTCCGTATGTCTTCAGGCAGAAAATCAGGCAGCCCAGCGCCGTGGCAGCCAGAATCACCGTCACCAGTCCAAGCAGCAGCAGCTTTCCGCTCTGTTTTTCCGCCTGGGGAAGCCGGTCGGAATAAGGCGCCGCCTTCCGGGGGGGCCCCGGAATCAGGACAACCGGCGTGTGGCACAGCGGGCACTCCGCGCTGTTATCCTGCAGCTTGACTCCGCAATAAATACAATACATGTCCTCACCGTCCGTTGCTCTCAATCTCCACGGGGATGCCTTCTTCCACCAGGCGGGAAAAGAACAGCCTTTCCAGTTCTGAATCCCGAATGCCGCGGATCATGCTGATATAGGTCTTCCCCTGCCATGTGACCACGCTGCAGTTGTTCGGATAGGAATACTGGACACCGATAATAAAATCAAACCGTTCCACATACGGTGCCATCGTTTCCGGCAGCCGCAGCTCCCCCATATTCGAAAGATTCAGGCAGCCCTTGCTTTCGCCGCTGAAATAATACACCAGGCGCATCACCATCGTCTTGAACGGCAGGGGAATCAGCCGGAGAAACAGATTCCGCTGCGGATCCACGTTCGCAGTCACCCGTCCCGCCATCCGCTGCCGGATGGTTTCCGCAGCCAGCTGGTGATACATCAGCCGGCAGATCTCCTCATGGGTATACTCCCCCAGTGCCGGATCAAATCCGATATTCACCGCAAGGGTAAAATTACGAAATGTATTCAGCCCGAAAATACGCCGCAGGTTGACAGGAATCGTGATTTTGATATGTCTGCGCCGGTGGGATCCGGGCTCCTCCCGCTGGCGCTCCAGGACTGCCTCCGCAAGCACCGCCGCCAGATAAGCCGTAACGGTCACCTGCTGTGCATGCGCTTTCTCCAGCAGTCGCTCTGCAGGCAGAATGCCCGTTACAATCGTAAGGAATCGGTCCTCCTCCGGATTTCCCCGCAGCCGGTAGGCGTTTTCCTCTGCCCGGGACACGGTCTTCTTTGCTCCGCAAAGCTGAAAGCAGTCCCGTGTTTCCTCCGCCTTCGGCTCTTCCTCCGGGCGTACCAGATCCCCCTCTGCCGGAATCTCCACTCCTTCCTTCAGCGTCAGGTACCGCGCGGCAAGGTTTTTGAGAAATACCATACCGCCCGTTCCGTCCGTAACGGAATGGAAGAATTCCGCAGCAATTCGGTTTTCATAATAGAGAATGCGCACGCAGCATTTCCGCAAAGCCTTTTGCGTCATGGGCGTCAGCGGCCAGGCATAATCCTGTTCGGCTTCCGGTGCCTGATCCACGGTCTCCAGATAATACCAGAAAAAGCCCTTGCGCAGTTTCACAAATATCGTGGGAAACCGCGTGCGAAGATCCCCGATCGCCCGGTTCAGCACCGCAGGATCCACCTGCTCCTTCAAGGTCACGGAAACCCGGAATACATTGTTCCAGTTTCGCCGCATCACCGCCGGGAAGATCAGCGCCGCATTATCCAGCCGGTACCATTGTCTCCTCATCACGTTCTCTCCTGCGTTCTGAAAAAGAACGGACAGATCATACCATAGATCCCCCTTTTCTTCAACTTTCCCTCCTGCAGGCGCCTCATCCCTCCGGTTGACTTTTCAATCCGTTATGATAAGATCATCCCGACATGATCTGAAAGGAGAATCTTCCATGGCGATCGGCCCTGTCATCGGCCTGTGCGCCCATGTGGACGCGGGCAAAACCACCCTGTCTGAGTCTATGCTTTTCCTTTCCGGTTCCGTCCGCCGTCAGGGCCGCGTGGATCACGGCGACGCTTTTCTGGATACCGACCGCATGGAAAAAGAACGCGGAATCACTATTTTTTCAAAGGAAGCCCGTCTCTCCTGGCGCAAAACGGATCTGACCCTGGTGGACACCCCCGGCCACATCGATTTTTCCGGAGAGGCGGAGCGGGCCCTCGGCATCCTGGATCTGGCTGTGCTGGTTATTTCCGCTTCGGACGGAGTCCAGTCCCACACCCGGACACTCTGGCGCCTCCTGGAACAGCGGGGCATTCCTGTCGTCCTGTTCCTGAATAAAACAGATCTTCTCCGGAAAGATCCGGATGCTCTCCTGGCTTCTCTGCACCGTGAGCTTTCGGAACAGATTGTTCCTTTCCCCTCTCCGGATCCGGAAAAACTGGCCCTCTGTGACGAAACATGCCTGGACGCATACCTGCGGCAGGGAGAAATCCCTCCCCGCCTGGTGGACTCTCTGATTGCCTCCCGTCGGATATTCCCGCTGTTTTCCGGTTCCGCACTTCATAACGAGGGCGTGGAGCCCCTGATGGGCTTTCTGGCAGGGTTTGATCCCCGCCCCGCTCCCTCTGCTGCGTTCGGCGCCCGGGTATACAAGGTCTCCCGGGATCCTCAGGGCGCCCGTCTCGTTTTTCTGAAGGTCACCGGCGGTACACTGAAGACCCGTGACCTGCTGACGCTGAAGAGCCCGGAGGGGGAAACCCTGTGGGCGGAGAAGGCGGCGGAGCTCCGTCTTTACTCCGGTGCGCGTTACTCGGCTGTCCCGGAAGTTTCCGCCGGTCAGATCTGCTGTGTGGTGGGACTGGGCAAAGCGCTGCCCGGCGACGGGCTGGGCAGCGATCCAGGGCCGGAAGCTCCCCTTCTCCGCCCCTGTTATGCCTGCCGCCTCGTACCCCCTGCCGGGGCCGATCTCCATGCGGTGCTGACCGCGCTGCGTGCCCTGGAAGAGGAAGAGCCTCTTATTCGTGTGGAATATGCGGAATCCCGGCGGGAAATACGGATTCATTCCATGGGGGACGTGTGGCTGGAAGTCCTTCATCGCCGGATGCTGGACCGTTTCGGACTGGATGTCTCCTTCACGGAAAGCACGGTTCTGTACCGTGAAACCATTGAGGCGCCGGTGGAAGGCGCCGGTCATTATGAGCCTCTCCGCCATTATGCGGAGGTTCATCTGCTCCTTTCCCCGCTCCCCCGGGGCAGCGGGCTGATCTGTGATTCCGCTGTTTCAACGGATGACCTTGCCCTGAACTGGCAGCGCCTCATCGTGACCCATCTGCATGAAAAGGTTCATGTCGGTGTCCTGACCGGATCTCCCCTGACCGATCTCCGGATCACGCTGGTTTCCGGCAAAGCCCATCTGAAGCACACCGAAGGCGGAGATTTCCGCCAGGCTACCTACCGCGCGCTGCGCCAGGGACTGATGAAAGCCCGTTCCATCCTTCTGGAGCCATGGATGACGCTGGATCTGACGGTTCCGGAGGACTGTATCGGCCGGGTCCTGTCTGACCTGAGTCAGATGGGCGGACGCTTTGACGCGCCGGACACCCCCGCGGAAGACGGTTTGCTCCGCCTGTCCGCTTCTGTTCCTGCCGCGGCCTGCGATGGCTACGGGCGCGCCTTCGGCATCCTGACCCGGGGCCGCGGCGGCCTGGCTTCCTCCTTTCTGGACTGGGAACCCTGCGCCGCGCAGGAAAAGGTAGTCCTGGAAAAAGGCTATGATCCCTGCCGGGATGTGCTGAATACACCGGATTCCGTCTTCTGTTCCCACGGTGCCGGGGTGACTGTCCCCTGGGATAAAGCGGACGCGTATATGCATCTGCCCTTTTTAAAGGACCGGAATATCCGCCGGGACTCTCCTGTTTCCGCTGCAGGCATTTCCGGACAGCGCCCTGTTTCCTCCTCTGCCTATCGGGGAACCCGCGAGGAGGACCTTGCCCTGGAAAAGATCTTCGAGCGTACCTATGGCCCCGTAAAGGCCCGGCAGCTGGTCTCCCCGCCTCCGGCAGCGGCAGAAAACCCTCCGCCTCCCGCGCCGGCCGGCTCCTCCGCAGACGCTTCGTACGGTGAAATCCTCCTGGTGGACGGTTACAATATCATCCATGCCTGGGAAGAATACAAATCCTACCTGCCCGACCGCCTGGCCGATGCCCGGGATTCCCTGCGGGATCTGCTGTGTGATTATGCCGGAGCCACCGGCCGGAATCTGATTCTTGTTTTCGATGCCTACGCGGTTCCCGGGAACCCGGGCCGCGCGGAAAAATATCAGAATATCTATATTGTCTATACCCGGGAGGCGCAGACCGCCGATGCATTCATTGAGCAAACCACCTATGTGGGACGGAACCTCGCCCGGATCCGGGTCGTCACCTCCGATCGCCCGGAACAGCTCGTTGTCGCCGGCCATGCCGCGCTGCGCACCTCCGCCCGCGAGTTTCACGGGGAGATTACCCGGGTCCGTGGGGACATCTCCGCTTTTCTGGCGCGCAACAACCGTCCCCGCCATGACCGGGTGATCGAACACGCCTTTAAGGAAGCATGGAAAAAAAGCCGCGAGCCCTGACCGCAGGGAAGGAATTGCTTCGCTCCGGATCGAACTATCACATAAATATCCGCATGGTTCGTATTTGATGATAAGGAGGACAGCCCGATGGCCAGACTGCAGATCGAGTATTTTTCCAACGCTTTATGCCGCGCTACCGCTTTTGAGATGATTCTTCCCAATGATATCCCGGCAAACATCCCCCTGGGGGACAATGCTGCCTATTCCCGCCCTACCTCCACCCTTTTCCTCCTTCATGGATACAGCGGCAAGGCCGGCAACTGGGTGCCGGAGGGGCTGGCGGAAAAATACAATTTTGCCATCGTGATGCCCACAGCGGAAAACTCCTTCTATCTGAACGGAGAAGCAACCGGCCGGAATTATCAGACCATGGTGGGGGAAGAGCTGGTGGACTATGTACGCAAAACCTTTTCCCTGGCCCGGGGGCCGGAGGATACCTGCATCGCGGGTCTTTCCATGGGCGGGTTCGGCGCCTTGCATACGGGCCTTGCCTATCCGGATCGTTTCGGCAAAATCGGTGCTCTTTCCTCCGCGCTGATCGTGCATGAGATCGCGCACATGAAACCGGGCGAGAGCAACCCCGTAGCCAATTATGCCTATTACCGGTCCTGCTTCGGCGATCTGGAAACCGTGGAGGAACGGGATGTGAATCCCGAAGTGCTGGCACACCGGCTGAAAGCTTCCGGCGCAAGGATTCCGGAAATCTGGATGTGCTGCGGCACCGAAGATTTCCTGATTGAAAACAACCGGCAGATGCACCGTTTCCTGGAATCGGAGGGGATTGCTCATCAGTATTATGAAAGCAAGGGAATTCATGATATGGTCTTCTGGCGGGAGAACATCGCAAAAATCGTGGAATGGATGTTCGCCTGATTTCCGGAGGAAGGGCTTGACGCCCTGCTTCCCATTGGGTATCATGAAAGCAGTGAAAGCCGCCCCGGCGGTAAAAATCAGAAAGGATGATTCCCATGAAGTACGAATGTCCCTGCGGTTATATCTATGATCCCGCTGTCGGTGATCCGGACAGTGGAATCGCTCCCGGCACAGCCTTTGAAGACATCCCGGACGATTGGGTCTGCCCCGTCTGCGGGCTGGGGAAGGATGCCTTCACACCGGCCTGATCACGGGTACTCCGCTCCCGCGCAGCGCGGGAGCGTTCTTTTTTTCCTTGACGCTGCTCTTTGCTCTGTGGTACCCTTTGTCGGGGCTGAAGAAGCCATCAACCTTTGTGAAATGGGGATAATATCATGAATATTGTTTGCCTGGATCTGGAAGGCGTCCTCGTTCCTGAAATCTGGATTGCGTTCTCCGAGGCCAGCGGCATTCCGGAGCTGCGGCGGACCACCCGGGATGAACCGGACTATGACAAGCTGATGCGCTTCCGCCTGAAGATTCTGCGGGAGCACGGCCTGGGGCTGAAGGATATCCAGCGCACCATCGCCACGATTGACCCGCTGCCCGGGGCCCGGGAGTTCCTCGATACCCTCCGTGAGGAGACACAGGTGCTGATTCTCTCCGACACATTTACTCAGTTTGCTTCTCCCCTCATGCGGAAGCTGGCCTGGCCTGCAATCTTCTGCAATGAGCTTCTGGTCGGTGCGGACGGAATGATCGAAGACTATCATATCCGGGTGCCCCGGAGCAAGCTGACCACCGTCCGTGCCCTGCAGTCCATCGGGTTTGACACCATTGCCGCCGGGGACAGCTATAATGATCTGGATATGATTCAGGCCGGCAAGGCCGGTTTCCTCTTCCGCAGCCCCGATCAGATCCGGAAGGATCATCCGGAAATCCCCTCCTGCGAAAGCTTCGCGGACCTTCTTTCCCTGATTCGCGGCGCTCTCTGAAGCGGAAGATCCCGCCCTTGTGTTTTCCCCGTAAAGATGATATCATACTCCCCGATAAAATGAGGAGGTAGTTCCTATGGCTGAAACATTTGTCACCGGCGAAACCCTGATCGGGGAAATCGTCACCCAGTATCCCGAAGCCATCGAAGTGCTTCTTTCCATCGGCATGCATTGCCTGGGCTGCCCCGCTTCCCGTGCGGAATCCCTGGAGGAAGCCTGCATTGTGCACGGCATTCCCGTCGAGCGGGTCATTGAAGCCATTAATGCCAAAATCGCCGAGGCCCGGTAAACGGTCCTTCGCAAACAGCGGGAAGGAGCAAGCCTCCGCCTCCCGCTTTTTTCGGTTGATGCCTGAAGATTCCGGTTCCGGCCGGAGAAAATGAGAGGTTGCTCATGAAGAATCGTTCCCCCTTCCTCTGGATTGTTCCGTTGATTCTGCTGCTGGTTCTGCTTCCTTTTCTGATTCCCTCCTCACTGCCGGTCTCCGGTGCAGAGGCGGAAGAGGAAACGGTCCCGATTCTGGAACCGGTCACGCTGGCAAACCCGAATCCGGGGCCCGTGCCGCTGAATGAGAAGGACATCCCTGTCTATCATCCCCATCCCGATGGGGTCTTGTCGGATCCTCCGGGCTATCTGGATGGAACCATTTCGGTCCGCACAGAGGAGCGTATTCTGAAAAATAAGGATGGCAAAAATACCAAAGTCCTCTTTACCTTTGTGCAGATTGCAGATCCTTCGCAGCTGCGCACCGCTTCCGCTTCCCCTTATCCTGACCGGGCGGAAACATGGGGGGATCGTCTGGCCATCCGGGTGCGTGCCGTCCTGGCCATCAACGGGGACTGGGTCGTGGGCCGGAAAGAGGGAGTCGTCTGGCGCAACAAGGAAAAGCTCCGCGAAGCCACCTATCTGAACGGTAACGGTTATGATGCCCTGATTATCGATACAGACGGGGATTTCCATATTCTGATTCATCCGGAGCTCAGCGAGCTGGATGCCTTTGAGGGCCGGATCATGCACAGCTTTGTATTCGGCCCGGCACTGGTGGTAGACGGGGAAATGCAGACCTATGACCATAATAATTACGGTACGGGTGCGGGCATGGGACTTCACAAGATGACCCAGCGCCAGGTGCTCTGCCAGCTGGATCATCTCAGCTACCTGATCATCAGCACGGAAGGCCCGGAGCAGACGAACGGCGGCGGTTTTACCGCCACTGAGGCCGCGCAGCTGGCCTATGACTGCGGTGCAAAACAGGCTTATAATCTGGACGGAGGTGCCTCCACCTGGACGATTCTGGTGCAGGGGGCAGATGCCAAACCCACCCGGATTAACAACCTGAAGGGCAAAAAACGGCCGATTACGGATATCATCTACTTTGTCACCGCGGAACCGGGATCTGAGGATGCGGCTCCCGCCCAATAAGCAGTAAAAGAGGTCCTCTGGATGACAGTTCTCCTTCGCCTGGGTTCCTTCCAGGTAACTCCCTACGGCCTGCTCATACTGGCCGGCGCCCTGTGCGGGGTGCTTCTGTGCCTTCCGAAGCGGAAGGTGCTTCCGGTGCTGCCCTGGGTAATCCTCGGTGCGCTGCTGCTGGGCCATGCCTTCTGGGTTTTTCTTTGTTCCCCTGCTTATACGGAGGCATTCGGCACCGTCGGCCTCATGGTTCAGCTCTGGCGCGGCGGATATACGCTGTACGGCGCCCTGCTGGGCGGAGCCCTCGGTGCGCTGATCGGTTCCCGCCTGAACCGGCTTCGTTTTCCGGAAGTGCTGGACGCGCTGGCCCCCGGAGCCTGTGCGGCCATCTTCTTCGGACGTCTGGGCGAATACTTTTCCAGACAGGGGTTCGGCAATACTGTGGAGAATGAATCTCTCTGCTTCTTCCCCCTGGCTTATTGCACTTACAGTGACGGGGATTATCAGGAATGGTCCTATGCCGTCTGGTTCTGGGAAGCCGTAGCGGCTCTGGTTCTGCTGCTTCTCCTGGTAAGCCTGTTCCGGAAATCGCCGGAAGGCCGGCGCACAGTTGTGTTTGTTTCCTTCCTGGGGCTCACCCAGATCCTTCTGGAGCAGATGCGGCGGGATGATTTTGTCCGTCTGAATCCCTTTGTCCGTTTCTCGCAGATTGCCGCCGCCCTGACACTGCTGGCACTGCTGATTGTGCTTTGCCTGCGCCGTCGGCCGTCCCTCCGGCAGACGCTGCTGACCTTTGCGGCCTTCATCGCCGCCGTGCTTGCTGTCATGATGGCGGAATTTGTCTTTGACAAGCCGCAGATGACATGGATGCTTTATACGGCTCTGGCGGCCACTGCCCTGCTGCTCTGGGCACAGCTTGCCGCCTTCCGCGGCTCCGGCGCCTCGATGCCCGCCGGCTTTTTCTGCCTGGCAGCCGTGCTGTTGCTTCTTCTGCATGCCCTGGGCTCCTGGGAGCAGGATTCTCTGCTGCTGTATGCCATGATGGCGCTGGCCCTCAGCGCCATCGGCGCTGAGGTTGCCGTCCTTCTTCCCCGGGATTCCACAGTCGGCCGGTAACCTTTTGCGGTCCTTTTGCGGTCCTTTTGCGCTCCTGCCGGAGCGTTTTTTCTTTGTTTCCGAAAAACAATGAAATACGGAAAAATTGTTAGATTTTCGGAGATTTATATCGTTTTTTCCCTTTCCATGCATTAATTTGACCTTCTTTGACTTTTCTGCTGTTTGACTTTCTTTGATCTTTAGCTATACTATAATCAGCGTTCGGGAGAACGGGGTGGTGTGAAAGACCACAGAGAATAATGAATCCGGACACCATGCGGAGGATCTTCCTCCGGGAAGTGCGTGCCCGATGAATGGGGGTTTTGAAGATGAGTACTTTCCTGCCTGCTGTTTTCGGAGAAAACCTGATGGATGTTTTCAATGATTTTGACCGTGATTTCTTCCGCGGCTGGGACCGTCCGGAGCATATGCTTTACGGAAAGAATGCCCCCCGTATGATGAAGACCGATGTCAAGGAGACCGACGAGGGCTACGAGGTGGATGTGGATCTGCCCGGCTTTAAGAAGGAGGAAATCCGGCTGGAGCTGGAAAACGGAACCCTGACCATCTCCACCCAGAAGACCCTGGAAAACAAGGAGGAGAAACAGGGCAAGGTGCTGCGCCAGGAACGCTGCTCCGGCTCTATGTCCCGCAGCTTCTATGTCGGCGATTATGTCACCGAGGAAGATATCAAAGCGAAGTATGAGAACGGCGTCCTGTCCCTGGCCATCCCGAAGAAGGAAGCGCCGAAGGCGCCTGAAAAGAAAACCATCTGCATTGAGGGATAAACCTTCCCTCCTCCGGGCGTGCCCTTTGCGGGCACGCCCGTTTTGCGCTGGTTCCGTTGCTTTTTTCGCTGCGTTTCTGTATAATACGGACAAATAAACCCCTCTATCTTTCGTGATTCATCCTTTTTTCGGCTTTCCATTTTCCGTAAAATGAATCTGACGAAAGAAAAGACAATGATCCGGAGCCCCGGTTTTCAATGCCGGATGCTCTCCGGGAAAGGAGGAACTCGTTATGGATCCGTTCACCGGCAATCTGGTCATGATCATCTGCTTTATCGTCGGCAGCGGTCTGATCATGATGGAGGCTTTCATGCCCGGCTTCGGTGCTGCCGGCGTCTTCGGCATTCTGCTGGAGATTGTCGCCATCATCGTCACCGGTTCAGTGCATGGAACCGTCTGGGGGCTGGTTGCCGCATTCGGAGTACTGATCTTCATCTCGCTGGCCGTGCTGATCTCTTATCGCAGCGCGATGCACGGCCGGTTAAGCCGCAGCGCGCTCGTACTGAAGGAAACGGAGGAGGCTTCCGCGTCCTCTCGGGCAGCGCTGGACTCCTGGAAGGGAAAAACCGGCACGGCGGTCACGGCACTGCGTCCTGCCGGCTTTGTGGAGATCGAGGGCACCCGCCTGAATGCTGCCGCATCCGGCGCCTTTCTGGAAAAAGGAACTTCCATTGTCGTGACCGGTGTGGATGGGAACACGCTGGTCATCCGAAAAGCGTAACTGAAAACAAAGGAGGAATAGTCTATGACTTTCTCGAATCCCGCTATCCTGATTCCCCTGATTATCGTTGTGGCACTGATTGCCCTGGCAATCTTCCTGCACTTTGTGCCCATGGGGCTGTGGATTTCTTCCCTGGCCAGCGGCGTACATGTTTCCATCGGTTCCCTGGTGGGAATGCGGATCCGCCGGATCCAGCCCCAGCGCCTTGTGTATCCCCTGATCAAAGCCAATAAAGCCGGCCTGAATCTGACCATCTCCCAACTGGAAACGCACTATCTGGCCGGCGGTAACGTGGATCGTGTCATCAACGCACTCATTGCCGCGCAGCGTGCGAATATCCAGATGGCTTTTGAAAAAGCCTGTGCCATCGACCTGGCCGGCCGTGATGTCTTCCAGGCCGTGCAGATGAGCGTAACGCCCAAGGTCATCGAGACCCCTGTGGTCGCCGCCATCGCCAAGGACGGCATTGAGCTTCGTGCCAAAGCCCGGGTTACCGTGCGCACCAACATTGAGCGTCTGGTCGGCGGCGCCGGAGAGGAAACCGTCATCGCCCGTGTCGGCGAAGGTATCGTCACCACCGTCGGCAGTGCCGAAACCCACAAGCAGGTGCTTGAAAATCCGGATCTGATCAGCCGCACCGTGCTGGACAAGGGCCTGGACGCCGGCACCGCCTATGAAATCCTTTCCATCGATATCGCGGATGTGGACGTCGGCCGCAATGTCGGCGCTCAGCTGCAGATGGATCAGGCGGAAGCCGACCGCCGCATCGCCCAGGCGAAGGCGGAAGAGCGCCGCGCCATGGCAGTTGCCCGCGAGCAGGAAATGAAAGCCTCCGTGCAGGAGATGCGTGCCAAGGTGGTCGAGGCGGAAGCCGAAGTGCCGCGTGCCATGGCGACCGCGCTGAGGGATGGAAAAATGGGTGTCCTGGATTATTACCAGATGAAAAACACCATTGCCGATACAGAAATGCGCGAATCCATTGCCAAGGCCAGTGCGCCGCAGCAGCCTGAACCGGAAAACCGTCTGAAGAAGTAATACCCGGATCGGAGGAATGGACAAATGACTCAATTCCCAATCCTCTTTCTGATCGTGATCGTCGGAAGCATCTTTTCCCTGATGAATAAAGCCGCGAAAAACCAGGCGGCTCAGCAGCAGAAAAAGAGGGCTCAGGTCAGCCGCACTCCTGCGCCGCCCTCCGCGGAGGCGCAGGAGCCCGCACTGCCTCAAGGCAGCAGCCGGTTTGCTCCCATGGCGCCGACCATCACCGTCACGGAACACGACGATTCCGTCTATCAGGGCAGTCTGAACTATATCACTAATGAAGGAATCGATCCCTGTCACAATGAACAGCTGGGCACGCTCACCGCTGCAACAAAGAGCGCACTGCCCGCCGCAGCGGAGCAGGCCCGCCTTCCCTTTGGCTGGACAGGCAATGATATCGTCCGCGGCGTCGTCATCAGTGAAATCCTGAACCGCCGCAAAAGGTAAACCCTTCCCGGCATTCCGTTTTTTCCATGCATAACACAATTCAGCCCGGACCGTGTGTCCGGGTTTTTACGTCCCTGAAAAAAACAGGTTCCGATCGCTGCGGCTCTTGCATTTCCTGCATATTTCCCGTATACTTTTCTGCAGCAGCCGCTCCGGGAGCGGCGCTTTTTCCTGCCTGACTGCGGATCAAAAGGAGGTAATCATCTTGACTGTGCTGGATCAGCTGAACAGCAGCGGACTGTATCTGGTTTGCGGCGCGATTGTTCTGTTCATCGCCGCCGTGTGTGTAGTCTTTCTGGTGCGGGCGTGGAGAGCCGGCATTGCTCTGGGAATGGATCCTGTTCGCATGAAACGTGCCATTACCTCCAGCGCCACTTTCTCTGTCCTGCCCAGTGTCGGGATTCTGCTGGGCGTACTGGCGCTGAGCGGCAGCCTTGGGATTCCCTGGCCCTGGCTGCGCCTGAGCGTTATCGGCGCCCTGCACTATGAAACCCAGGTGGCCGGCGCCGCTGCCGAGCAGGTGGGAATCAAGCTGGCCCCCGGCGCAATGACAACGCAGGCCTTCGCTACCATTGCCCTGCTGATGAGCGCCTGTATCATCTGGGGAATGATCCTGGCCGCCTTGTTCAACAAGCGTTATCTGAAGCGCCTGCAGGGAAGAAATACCGCAGGGAAATCCGGAAGCGGTTTCGGGGATCTTGCCATGATCGCCATGTTCATCGGCATGGTCAGCGCCTACCTGGGCAGCTATCTGGGGGAACTTGTTTCCGGAAACGGCCGTTTCACTTTCTCCGGCAGCTGGATCCCGCTGCTGGTCGCTGCAGTGGCCGCTGCGGCAATGGCCGGATTCATTTATCTCGCGGAAAAGAAGCACTGGGAATGGCTGGATAATTTCTCCATTGCCGGCAGTATGCTTCTGGGAATGCTGGCAGCCGTTCTGGCCGGAGCATGAGGAGGATCTGAATGATGGATAAGAAAGTGGCATACGAAGCTTACATGAAAACCACCCACCGGCTGGGGCGGATTGTTTCCGTGCTGACGCTGATCCTGTTGCTGGGCGCGCCTTTTGTGATCGGCAGCCTGCTGGGCACCATGCCCGACCTTGGCGCCGCGGCGCGGGGGTTCCTGTCTGTCGGCCTGGTTTGGACCGTTTCCAGTATTGTGGAATACCTGGTATATACACCCATGCTGGGTGCGGGCGGAAGCTACCTGGCTTTCATCACCGGCAACCTGATCAACATGAAGATTCCCTGCGCCATGAATGCCCGGGAACTCGTCGGCGCCAAAACGGGTACGGCGGAAAATGAAGTCATTTCCACCCTGTCCATTGCCACATCGTCCCTGGTCACGATCGTGGTGCTTGCTTTGGGCGTGCTGGGGATGATTCCCCTCCGCCCGGTGCTGGAAAGCCCGGCCCTGCAGCCCGCCTTCGCGAATGTCGTGCCTGCCCTTTTCGGCGCCATGGCCTATAAATATTTCCGCAAGGATATCCGTCTCGCGCTGGTTCCCCTGTGTATCATGTCCCTGCTGTTTATGTTTGTTCCGTCCCTGACTGCCTCCACCAGTTTCATGATAATTCCCGCCGGAGCAATTGCCATCGGCCTGAGCTGGCTGAAGTATCGGAAAGGGTTGAAGGAGGCTGCGCGGAAATGATGATCGCCTGGATCGCCGCCGGGGTTTTTGCTCTGCTTCTTCTGCTGCTGGCGGTCAGCCTGGTACGGACGCTGCTGATTCCTCCGAAAAAATCCACCTATGAACCGATGCCGGACCCGGACCGCGCCCGGGCCTACGCGGAAAAGCTGTCCGCCATGGTACGGCAGGAAACCGTCTCCATTCCCGGGGAAGTGCAGCGGGAAAAGTTTCTGGCCTTTCATCGGGTGCTGGAAGAGCTGTTTCCCCATGTGCATCAGGCCATGGAAAAAACAGAGATCAACGGCAACCTGCTCTATTTCTGGAAAGGGAAGAGCAATGCCCGTCCGCTCGTGCTGATGAGCCACCAGGACGTGGTGCCGGCGGAAGGCGACTGGATCCATCCCCCCTTCTCCGGAGACATCCGGGACGGCAAAGTCTGGGGCCGGGGCGCTTCGGATACCAAGTGTTCCCTGATGGCCTTCTTTCAGGCCGCGGAAGAACTCATTGCGGAAGGAATCGTCCCGGAAAACGATGTATACCTCTCCTCTTCCTGCACGGAGGAATGGGGCGGGGATGGCTGCCCCGGGCTTGTGGCGGAAATGAAAAAAAGAGGGGTACATCCCTGGCTTGTCTGTGATGAGGGCGGCGGGATCATCCGGGAGCCTATCGGAGGTATTCCCGGCAATTTCGCGATGATCGGCGTATTCGAGAAGGGCAAGGCGGACGTTCGTTTTACAGCCCGCTCCGGCGGCGGCCATGCCAGCGCGCCGGCTGCCCATTCCCCGATTGCCCGGCTGGCAGATTTTGTCCACGATGTGGAGTCTCACAACCTCTTCCGCCGGCGGATGCCCGGAGAAGTGGCCGCCATGTTTGAAACGCTGGCACCTTACGCCTCCTTTCCGCTGCGTTGGATCTTTTCCAACCTGTGGCTGTTCCGGCCGCTGCTGCTCCGGGTACTGCCCCTGATCAGCCCCCAGGCCGGTGCAATGATCCGCACCACGGTGGCCTTCACCATGCAGAGCGGGTCAGACGCCTGCAACGTCATACCGCAAAAGGCCACTGTCAGCGCAAACATGCGCTTCATCCCTCATCAGGGGATGGCTGAAAGCCTGGAAATCATCCGGAAATGTGCGAAAAAGCATAAACTGGAAATGGAAGTGCTTCAGAGTGAGGATTACACAAGCTGCACGGATATTCACGGCAAAGCTTTCCGCCTGGTGCAGCGCGTAGTGGCGGAAACTTTTCCCGGCTGTGCCGGCAGCCCCTATGTCATGACCGGCGCAACCGATGCCCGGTTTTATCAGGAGATCTGTGAGAATGTGGTCCGTTTTGCGCCGGTCATCTACGGACCGGAGCAGATGAAAGGGATGCATGGACTCAACGAAAATATTGAAATCAATTGCCTTCCCGGCGCGGTGGATTTTTACCGGAACCTGATCCTGGCCAATCTCCCCGCCTGAGGCCGGTTCTTTATTTCAGCTCGAATCCCGCAAACTGCAGGTGCCCCTGTCCTCTGAAAGTAAAATACAGGGACTGGATACCGTCCGGAATCCGGATCTCCGCTTCTGTGTCATGCCATACGTTGGCATAGCCGATCGGCACGCTGCCCAGGGCTTCCCCGTCCCAGGCTGTGCGGATTTCCATCCTTCCGGTGGCGTATCCTTTTGTCCGGATGCTGATCCGCTCCACATTCCGGCAGTCGAAATACCGGAAACCGGCCGTAGCGGATTCCCGCATGTTTGCGATATAACCGATGCCGTGTCCGCCTTCCTCGATTTCCTGGGTAATCTTCGGAAACCGGTCGTCCATCCAGCCGGACCAGGGCACATAGGTCACTTCCGTATCCGTGAACAGATGGCAGGCGATATAGGCGGGATACCGGCCTTTCCCTTTCAGGGGACGAACGCTGCCGCAGGAAGTCATTTCCGCCTGGATGATGGTGCCATCCTCCCGGAAACACAGTTTTTCCAGGCAGCCCTGCCGGGAATAATTGGTGCCGTTCGTGTGCCGGTGATAGAAGATATACCATTCCTCTCCGATCTTCTCCATGCTGCCGTGATTGTTCGCCGTATAATACATGGGTTTGTCCGCAGGCTTATAGGACGCAATCCCCTTGTCACAGCTGGAGATGATCACCCCCTGATAAACAAAGCCCCGTGTGGGTTCGCGGCTCACAGCATAGCACAGCTCATGAAACTGGATGGAAGAATAAATGAAATAGTAGAGATCTCCCCGCTTGCGGATGGAAGGCGCCTCGAAAAACTCATGGCCTTCAAACCCCGTGCCCTGGCTGTACATCACACCGGGAGCCACAAAGCACGGTGCTTCCCTCACCGTCAGCATATCCCGGTCCAGTACGGTGCACATGGCCCCATGCCGGGATTTGTCTCCATAGCCGCAGAAACCGGTGTACAGATAGGTTCTGTCCCCTTCTGTCAGCACGCCCGGATCAAACTGCGGTTCATCCCCTTCCTTTTCTCCCAGCCGGGTCCCGTCCGGATAATGGACATAGCCGTAAAACTCATAGGGTCCGGCAGGCCGGTCGCTGACCGCGACGGAAACCACACCCCAGTTGCTCAGTACATAGTACAGGTAATAGCGGCCGTCCGGCCCCACAGCCACGTCCGGTGCGTAAAGGTTCCCCTGCAGATCCGTATTGTGCGGATCCTGGTCTTTACGGTAAATGGCGCCTTCATATTTCCAGTTTCCCAGATCGTCCGCCGGTGCGGACCAGCAGACATAGTCCCCCATGCAGTATACATCCCCGCCGAAGAAATCATGGGAACCGTAGACATAGACCCTGTCGCCGAAAACATAAGGTTCCCCGTCCGGAACATATTCCCAGTTGGGCAGGTAGGGATTTATAACCTGATGATCGCTCATGTGTGTTCCCCTCCGTATTAACTGATATTCAGCAGAATCCAGCGTATACTATTCGCCGGACAAGGAAAAAAGACCTTTCGCGGAAGGTCTCTTTTTCGGCACGCCGGTCAGATCAGCCGGATCATCCTGCAGTTTTCAATCCCCGGCGTCCAGAATGCTTCCCTGGGAAGATTCCGGATCCGGCTGATGATGCTCAGATTCATCGCGCCGTGTCCCACAATCAGCACATGCTTTCCCTGCGCCATCAGCGGATCGATCACCTCCTGCAGAAATGCTCCGGTCCGTGCGAACAGCGCTTCAAAGGTCTCTGCCCCGCCGACAGAGCAGGTATACAGCTCGGGCTTCCGGAACAGCACATTGATGGGGCATTCCGGATGGTCAAAGGTGTTTTCCATGCCCTCATACTCCCCGAAACTCATCTCCCGAAGGCGGTCATCCGTATAGATCGGAATGCCCCGCCCGCGCAGGACAATCTCTGCTGTTTCCCGGGCCCGTACCAGCGGAGAACTCCAGCATTCATCAAGCGGAACCGCCCGGTATTCCTCCCGTGCCGTTTCAGCCATGCGGCGGCCCTCTTCGTTCAGCGGAATATCCGTCCTGCCCTGCAGTTTATGCCGGACATTCCAGTCTGTTTTTCCATGGCGCATAATATACAGCATCGTACGGGTTTTCCTTCACGCTTTTTCGAAACGGCATCCTGCCGGTTTCGCTGGGATGATACCATAAATCCCCGTGATTTTCAAACCTGCTCCCCGCGCAGCCCGCTGAAACCGTTCCCGTTTCGCCCCGGCAAAACAGGTCTTCTGATCCGCCCGGAAATCTGGTACAATCATCCGGCGGGCAGCTTTCCGGGAGGCTTTCCGTTTTCCGTTTTTCTTTTTGTTTTGGCCGTTTTTTGATTTTTTTATTTTTCCATGTAACGAAACCCGGCTTTCCCCGTCTAATCTGTGAAATGGCCGGAAGGGAGGTGATGATGCGTGAATCGTGAAACCTGTGAAAGAATGTATCATACGCACTTCATGCGCGTCTTCTCCTACGTCATGACGCTGGCGGGAGACCGGCATCTGGCGGAAGAAATCACACAGGATGCCTTCTTCCGGGCTTTCGCCAAAGGTTCGGACTTCCGGAACGAATCGGACGAGGTAACCTGGCTGTGTACCATTGCGAAAAACTGTTATACGGACGAAATCCGGCGCCGTAAAAAAACCGGACCTATGCCGGAAGACCTGCCCGCCACGGAAAAAAGCATTGAGCAGCTGGCCGCGGATCGGGATTCGTCCTTCAGGATTCACGTGGCGCTCCATGCCATGGAAGAGCCCTACCGGGAAGTCTTCGAACTTCGGATCTTCGGTGAACTGTCTTTTCGAGAGATCGGTACCATCTTCGGCAAGACGGAAAACTGGGCCCGTGTCACCTATCATCGGGCCCGTCTGAAACTCCAGGAAAGGATGGATCAACATGAAAACTGATTGCGAAATCATTCGGGATCTGCTTCCGCTCTATGCAGACGATGTCTGCAGCGAGTCCAGCAGACAGATTATACGGGAACATCTGACGGAATGTCCTGACTGTTCCTCGCTGCTCACCCAGCTTCGCGCCAGCGAGATTGAAAACGGCCTGCGGGAGGAAAAGGACCAGGTCATTGAATACCAGGCAAAGCGTTTCAGGCGGCGCAGCACGACTGTCGGCTCCGTCGTCGCGGGTATCTTTATGATCCCGGTGCTGGTATGCCTGATCGTCAATCTTGCTTCCGGCCATGCGCTGGACTGGTTCTACCTGGTGCTTGCCGGCCTGACAGTGGCCGCGTCGCTGATCCTTGTCCCGCTGATGGCGCCGAGAGACAAGCTGTTCTGGACTTTCTGCTTCTTCACTGCGAGCCTGATTGCCCTGCTGGCAGCCAGCTGCCAGTACGCGCACGGTTCCTGGTTCTTCACGGCTGCTTCCGCGACACTGTTCGGGCTTTCGGCGGCTTTTCTGCCGTTTGTGGTCCGGGCCCGTCCGGTTCGGAATCTGCTTGGCAGCTTCAGCCGTCCGCTGGCGGTTGTTGCCGTGGATCTGATCCTGTTTGCCAATATGATGAATATGATCACCCTGCACAGCAAGAGTATTTTCTCAACTGCCCTGATGCTGCTGCTGTGCGGAGGCGGATGCTGGTTGCTGGTTTCCGCCGTAAAAGAGAAGAGAGGGAAATAAATATGTCAAAGTCTTCCGTAAAAACCGTTCTGCTGATTCTCTGCCTGGTGCTGCTGGCTGTTTGTGCCATCCTGCTTTTCGGAAAAAACATCGGATACACCTATGAAAATGCTGACCGTTATACTTCCGGAGACACAACCGTCACCTCCCCCGTTGAAAACCTGGATATCGGCTGGACCGCGGGCTGTGTCCGGATCGAATACCACACCGGCAGCGGAATCCATGTCAGCGAATCCTCTGACAGATCTCTTTCGGACCCGGATCTTCTCCGCTGGTGGCTGGACGGGCAGACACTTCGGATTCGGTATACCGCCCCCGGTTTTCGCCTTTTCCGGAACGTGACCAAAGCGCTGACCGTCTCCCTTCCTGAGGGAACCGTGCTGAAAAGCACGGAAATCGGTACCTCCTCCGGCGATCTGGAGATCGAAGGTCTTGCCGCGGACGAAATTCTCCTGCATACTTCTTCCGGCAGCATTTCCGCCTCCGCGGATGTGAAAAACCTGACGGCCTCCGCTTCTTCCGGCAGTATTTCATTCCGGCAAAGCACCGCGGCCGAATCCGTATCGCTGTCAACCTCTTCCGGCAGGATCAGCGCCTCCCTGGCCAATGCAAAAAGTATCCGCGCGAATTCCTCTTCCGGGAGCATCTCGATCGCCATGACCGACCGGGCGGACAGCATACAGGCTGTTTCCGTCTCCGGAAACGTCTCGGCTGAAATGGCCGGATCAGACCGGGCAGAATGCTCCTCCACCAGCGGAGATGTTTTTGTCCGGCCCGGTGACTTCCGGGAACTGGTTCTTCGCTCCACCTCCGGTAATGTGCATGCGCTCCTGTCTGGCAAACCCGGGTTCACCGGCGAATTCAGCACCACCTCCGGGTCTTTCCGCAGTGATCTGGCGCTCGAGAAAAACGGCAATACATATGTTTTCGGTGACGGAAGCGCCCGCTGCTCCATCCATACAACCTCCGGCAGCATTCAGCTGGACAAGGAGGAATAAAGGCTGCAAACTCTGCTGCGCCGGGCAGCAGAGTTTTTTTCTGTCCGTACGCCCTTCCGCCGGCCGCCCCGCCCGGATGCGGGAAAGGGCTTGACATAGAGTTCGCTCTAATGTTTACAATACAGGCAAACGCAACGGCACAGGATAATATAAACGTCTGAAAGGGGTTTGTTGGAAATGAAATATCGCACGATGGGAAAACTGAACATCCGGTCTTCCGCCTTTGGCCTGGGGTGTATGCGCTTCAACGGGGCCGCTTCCGGAGACAGCGTAATTGACGAACAGAAAGCTGTTTCCTTAATCCGCAGGGCGATCGACGGCGGCGTCACATATATCGATACGGCCTATGTCTATCTGAGCAAAACATCTGAAATCGTGCTGGGGAAAGCGCTGCGGGACGGGTATCGCGACAGGGTCACCATCGCGACCAAAATGCCCCTGGAAGCGGTCCATGACCGCGCCAGCATGGAAGTTCTTCTGGAGGAAGAGCTGAACAAGCTGCAGACGGATCATATCGATTTTTATCTGATGCACGGCATCAATCGTGAAAAATGGGAGTCTTTTAAGGCCATCGGCGCGCCGGAGTTTTTCGACGATATGAAAAAAGCCGGAAAAATCCGCTACAAGTGCTTCTCCTTCCACGGGCCCTATGATCAGTTTGAGTATATTCTGAAGGACAACGACTGGGATATGGTCCAGATTCAGTATAATTTTATGGATGTCAACAATCAGGCGGGCACCCGGGGCCTGGAGCTGGCCGGCTCTCTGGGGATTCCCGTCGTCATCATGGAGGGCCTGCTGGGCGGCCGTCTGGCCAGCGCGCCGGACAATGTACAGGCGCTGTATGACGCCTTCCCGGTCCGGCGCTCTCCCGTGGAATGGGCTTTCCGCTGGCTGTGCAATCATCCGGAAGTATCCGTGGTTTTGTCCGGCTGCAATGAGGCGGAGCAGATTGATGAGAATCTCCGCATCTTTGATACCGTGGACAGCGGAATTATGTCTCCGGAAGAAAGAAAGCTGATGGACGATGTACGCGCCGCTTACCTGAACCGGACAAAAATCGGCTGTACAGGCTGCCGTTACTGTATGCCCTGTCCCAACGGCGTGAACATTCCCGGTATTTTCTCCGTCTGGAATAACGTATCCCTTTATAATGTCAATCCCGAACATGACTGGCAGTTCCAGGGCATCCGCCGCAATGGCAACGGCGCGGATCAATGCGTGGGCTGTGGAGCCTGCGAGGCTGCCTGCCCGCAGCATCTGTCCATTATTGAAGGCCTGCAGGCCGCCTGGAAAAATCTTACGGCTGAATAACCGTCCGTCCGCAAACAGACGTCGGACACGGAGGAGCCTGCCTGTGAATTCATCGGTACAGAGAATACAGCATCCCTTTGAACCTCTCTTCAGCGATAACAGCCGGATCCTGATCCTCGGCTCCTTTCCTTCGGTCCGTTCCAGAGAGCAGAACTTCTTTTACGGGCATCCCCAAAACCGCTTCTGGAAAGTCATCGCGGCGCTGTATGGCACGGAGGTTCCCGCTTCCGTCTCCGAAAAAAAAGCGCTGATCCTCGGACATGGCCTGGCCCTCTGGGATTCCATCGCCAGCTGTACCGTCACCGGTTCCTCCGATGCCAGCATCCGGGATGTCCGTCCCAATGATCTGCGGATTATTCTGGACAGCAGTCCCATTGAGCGGATTTATTGCAACGGACAAAAGTCATTCGAAATGTACGCAAGATATATTCTGCCGAAAATCGGACGGGAGGCTGTCTGCCTCCCGTCCACCAGTCCCGCCAACGCCCGCTGGTCTTTGGAAAAGCTGATTGCCGCTTGGTCCGTTCTGAAAGATCCCCCTTCCCCGTCAGGTTACGGTTGACAAAAGAAGGGAATAAAGGTATGCTTTGCTCAGTTCACAGAAAGGAAGGTTTTTTCGGACTGATGAAAATTCGCAACTGATATTCGGCGGCAAAAAGTCCGGGCCGGTTTTGTCCGGGCGAATTGTTTGTGCTGCCGTCTGGAGGTTGCGTGAAGCGAAAACCGGACGCCTGCTTTCTTTGCGTTTGCTTACACCTCCTCCGCGGCTTGAGAGGAGTTTTTTCATGAATAAGATGATATTGGAAGCGAAGGATCTCCGCTTATCCTTCGGAGACCGTCAGCTGCTGTCCATCGACAGGCTGGCAATCTATGAGGAAGAAAAGATCGGACTGATCGGAGAGAACGGCGCGGGAAAAACGACACTGATGCGCATCCTGGCAGGGGAACTTGCGCCGGAGGAGGGAACGGTGCGCCGTTTCTCTCCGGCAGCCATGATTCATCAGCAGGGGAACGCGGATGCCGGCACGGATGAAGAAACCCGTGCGGTCTTCCGGACCCGGGAAAACCGGGAAGGCCTGTCCGGAGGAGAAATGACCAGAAACCGGATTTCCGGCGCCCTTTCCGCGCGTCCCGGTTTGCTGCTCGCGGACGAGCCGACTACGGATCTGGATCAGGAAGGGCAGCGTCTGTTGCTGCGAAAGCTGCTGGACTTTCCCGGAGCGGTGCTGCTGGTTTCCCATGACCGTGCGCTGCTTCGGCAGCTCTGTACAAGAATCTGGTATCTGGAAGACGGGAAAATCTCTGATTTCCCGGGAGGATACGACGCCTTCATGGCAGAACGCCTGCGGCAGCGGGAACGCGCTGCCTTTGAATATGAACAGTACCGCTCCGAGCAGCGGCGGCTGAAGGAATCCGCCCAGCGGATGGCAGAGCGTGCGTCTCAGGTCAAAAAAGCGCCGTCCCGCATGGGAAACAGTGAAGCAAGGCTGCACAAGCGGGAATGGACAGACTCCGTACTCCAGCTGAGCCACGCAAAACGCACGATTCAGAACCGGATCGAACATCTGGAAGTAAAGGAGAAGCCCCGGGCATTGCCGGAAATCCGGATGAAGCTCGGCGTCAGCCATCCGGTGGAAGCCAGGGAAGCCCTGTCCTTCCGCTGTGAATCCCTGACCGCCGGCAAAAAAACACTCCTGCGGAATACCGGCTTCATCCTGCCAACCGGCAGCCGCACCGCGCTGACTGGGCTGAACGGCTGCGGAAAGACCACCCTGCTCCGCACCCTGACGGAGCAGGAAGGAAGCTCCGTCCGGCTGCAGGGAACCGTCCGTCTGAATCCTGCCGTGCGGATCGGCTGGTTCGATCAGCATCACGAAAGCACGCTGGACCCGGAAAAAACCGTCCTGGAAAACATCCTGCGGGAATCCGTTCACCCGGAGCATTTTGCCCGGACCGTCATGGCCTGCCTGGGGATTACCGGGGATCATGTGTTCAAGCCCGTAAAGCTTTTATCGGGCGGTGAAAAAGCCAAAACAGCGCTGGGCAGGCTGCTGCTGATGGATTGCAATCTGCTGCTGCTGGATGAACCGACCAATCACCTGGACCTGTTTACCATGGAAGAGCTGGAAAAGCTGCTGGCCGGTTACGGCGGGACATTGCTGTTTGTCAGCCACGACGAAGAGTTTATCCGGAAGGCTTCCACCCGGATCGTCTGCTTCGAAGGAGAATCCCTGAAAACCTTCGAGGGTGGGTGGGAAGAGATGAAGGCGCCGAAGAAGAAAAATCCGGCGGCAGAAGACCGGAGCCTCGCTGTCAGCCGGATGGAAATGCAAATGGCTGTGTTGTCCGCGCGGATGTCCGCTCCGCAGAAGGGAGATCATCCGGAAGAACTGCAGGCGGAATTTATGCGCCTGGCAGAAGAAATCCGGAGGCTGAAGAGTCTGTCCTGAGAATCTCAAAACAGACCGGAGAAAAAGATCATGAACCACGTTAAGCCTGGAGAACGAACGGTTTACAGCGGAATCCTGAAACTGACACTGCCGATTGTCCTGCAGAACCTGCTGAGCGCCGCGGTCAGTTCCGCGGATGTTCTGATGTTGAACTGCGTAGGGCAGGAACACATTTCCGCCGTATCTCTGGCAGCCCAGTATGCGAGTATCCTGTTCATGATCCTGTACGGCCTGGGCACCGGTGTAACCATGCTGAGCGCTCAGTATTTCGGCAAAGGGGACATGCGGGCAGTGGACGCGGTGGAAGGCATCGCGCTGCGCTTTTCCGTCGGCATCAGCCTGCTGTTCTCGGTCGCCGCCCTGTCCGTACCGGAATGGATGATGCGCGTCTTTACTCCCGATCCGACACTGATCAGCATCGGTTCACAGTACCTGCGGTACGTGTCTGCCGCCTATATCTGTTCGGGGCTGATCGAGATCTATCTGGCCACGCTCCGGTCCGTAGGCCGGGTGGCCGTCAGCACAGCGTTGAATACTGTCACCTTTACGCTGAATATCCTGCTGAACGCGCTGTTCATCTTTGGCCCCTTTGAGCCGCCTTTACGCGGCGCGGCCGGTGTGGCGCTGGCAACATCCATCTCCCGGGTCGTGGAATTGGTTCTGTCTCTGTTCGTTTCCGCCCGGAGCCGGGATATCCGGCTTAAGCTGTCCCATATGCTGATCAGAAGCAAAGTGCTGTTCCGGGATTTCCTGCGGATGGCAATGCCGGCCACCCTGAACGATGTGTCCTGGGGATTGGCTTTCTCCATGTATTCGGTTATTATCGGGCAGTTCCTCGGCACCGATATGGTGGCGGCCAACTCCTTCACCTCCCTGGTTCGGACCTTCGGCACGGTGCTGTGCTTCAGTGTGGCCAGCGGCGGGGGAATCCTGCTGGGGCAGCTGCTTGGAAGCGGGCAGATGGATGAAGCTGAAAAGAGCGCCCGGGCTCTCATGAAACTGACGGTCCTCTCCGGACTTGCGGGCGGGCTGATCGTCCTGGCATCCATGCCGTTTGTACTGCGTTTTGCGAACCTGACGGAAACCGGCAAGGGCTTTCTGCGGGGAATGCTCTGGATCAATACCTACTACGTAATGGGTCAGGCGGTGAATACCACGCTGATTGCCGGTGTGTTCCGGGCAGGCGGAGACAGCCGCTTCGGTTTCATCTGCGACTCTGTCGATATGTGGCTGTACGCCGTGCCCCTGGGATTCCTGGCGGCGGCCGTGCTGAAGCTGCCGCCCATGTGGGTTTATTTCCTGCTGTGTACAGATGAATTTGTGAAATGGCCGTGGGTCATCGGGCATTACCGGAGCCGGAAGTGGCTGCGGAACATCACCAGGGAAAATATCATGGAATAAAACGGGAATACCAGTCAGCCATCTGTGACAGGCGCGTACCATTTTCCGTTTGCTTCCGCCTGTGCCAGAAAGCGGTCTGTCTCCTGGGCCAGCTCTTCCGTCAGATCCGTATCAATATTGTGCCCGCAGTTGGAATACATCACCAGCTTGCAGTGCGGCAGGCAGCGGGCCGTCCGCATCATCAGCTCCGGCGTGCTGATCGGATCCTCCGTTCCGCCCAGAATCAGTGTCGGCGTCCGAACGGATGCCAATGCTTCGCACAGGTTTTCTTCTGTTTCGCAGCGCATCAGCGGTCTCCCGTAATCGATCGCCTTCTCCCGGGGATCCGCTTCCGGAAGGCCGTTCAGCCACTGCTGCCGCTTCAGGCGGCGCGCTTCCCTGTCCGGATCGTCGTCGATCGGCGGATCAAAAGGCGGCGCTTCGGAGATAATGCCCTGCATCAGCATCTGCCGGTAGGACATGGTCCCTTTCGCCAGGCTGTGGGGTCCCGGCACCACGGCGGCAAATGCCCGGATCCGTTCCGAATGCCGAAGCACCAGATGCCAGCCCACCCCGGCGCCGTGGGATGCGCCGAGATAGAAAAACGTGCCGATCCCCAGTGTATCGGCAAGGCAGATCACATCATCTGCGAAAACATCATACCAGCCATCCCCATAGTCCTCCGCCACATAGGAAGACGGCGCAAAGCCCCGGAGTGTCATGCAGTAAACATGGTATCCCTGCCCTGCCAGCCTCTGCTGCAGTCCGGAGGGATAAAACCCGGCCTGGGCAGAAAGAATGATCCGATTGCCCGAACCGTATTCATCATAATGCAGATGAATTCCGTCCTTCGTCAGAATGCTTCCCATCTCTGTCGTTCTTCCCCTTTCCTGCCCGGACCCGAAGCCTCATGGTTTTCCGGTTTCCCGTAGGCGCATGGAGTTCCCGTCATTCCACGCTCTGTTGTTTGATTGCGACAGCCGTAAACTCTCCCGGAAGCCTGTCGTCTTCCCATGACGGATGTTCGTCAAACTGCTTCAGACAAAAACCGTTCCGGATGATCGCGTTGATAATCTCGCTGATTGTGTATTTCCTGTAACTGCACTTCGGCATCCGGCTGCGGATCTTTTCATCATAGAAACGGGCATGCGCCATCTCGCCTTCGAAGACCTCCGTGGAAAAATAGCTCATGGAAGGTGTCTCAAACTTCAGGATATCCTTAATCTTCGTAAAAGGATGAAAATCGCTGCAAATCATTTTCCCGCCCGCCTTCAGCAGGGAATTCATCATCCGCATAAACTCGTCGGGATCATGGAAATAGTGCAGGATTCCTCCTTCCATGAATACGACATCAAAGGTATTCCCGTATTTTTCTCTGTCGATCTCCAGAATATCGCATACTTCATAGCCGATCCTGACATGGGCCGCCTCCGCCACTTCCATGGCATACTTCCTGTTCGCTTCAGAGATGTCGAACACGGTCACGTCGGCGCCCAGCAGAGCCAGCGGAACAGCCTTTTTCCCGCAGGATCCGCAGATATTCGCGACCTTAATACCCTGATACTGATCAAAGTATCCCGCATAGCGCCTCAACATCCGTTCCGGATTTTCCATATCCCTTTCGGCGCGTTCGGCAGGAGTGCCTGAAGTCCTTATCCAGAATGCATATGCGTCGTATTCCCATGCTTTCTTGTTCTGCTTGCTGTATTCTTTCATTTCACTGCCTGCTCCTGTATATTTTTCGCCGAAATACTCCGTTCCGTCCCGAATCCGTGTTGTTATCCGTCCAGAAAGGTCATCTGCCGATACTTTTCCGGAAGATGGTGCATATAATCGAAGCACTCCTCCGGTCTGTACAGGATTTCATGCTCCCGGCAGAATGTCCGGAACAAATCCGTCAGCAGTTCCCTGTGCGGGCTGGGAACTTCATAGGCATTGCCGTATGTCCTGATATATCGTTCCTTCAGTCCGGGAAAATGCCTGTCCAGTGCTGCGTAATAGTATTCCCGGTCTCCTTCCCGGAGCGTCAGTCCCATGTCAAAGCAAATGATCCCCCTGACCTTCGCCTGCGCGCAGGCTTCAAGAATCGCCTGTATGTTTTCCCGCGTGTCGTTGATAAACGGCAGGATCGGCGTGAGCCAGACAACTGTGGGAATCCCCCGGTCCCGCATCTTTTCCAGGACTTCAATCCGCCTCTGGGTATCGCACACATTCGGTTCAATGATCCTGCACAGCCGGCTGTCAAATGTCGTCAGCGTCATCTGGACGACGCATTTTGTCTTCCGGTTGATCTCGTCCAGCAGATCGATGTCCCGCATAATCCGGTCGGATTTTGTCTGCACTGCCGCGCCGAATCCGTATTTGCAGATAATCTCCAGGCATTTCCGGGTCAGGCCGAGTTTTTCCTCGCAGTGCATATACGGATCCGACATGGAGCCGGTACCGATCATTCCCTTCTGCCTTTTGGCCTTCAGCGCCTGCTCCAGCAGCTCCGGCGCGTTCTGTTTCACCTCGATATCCTCAAACGCGTGGGTAAACTGATAGCACCTGCTTCGGCTGTCACAGTAAATGCAGCCGTGGGAACATCCGCGGTAAATGTTCATCCCGTAATGGTTTTTCCCGCCGGTCAGGATTCCCTTTGCGTCCACAAAATGCATATATTGATCCTTCCCCTGCCGGTCGGCGGATCCTGTCCGGTCTGCCTTCTGTTCAAACCCATCGGGATGTTCCCCGAAAAACGGATCCTTTTCGGGGAAACCGTCCGGGATTATTGCCTCAATTCGTTCAATGAAGATACAAGCGCCGGGATTGTTGCCTCAAAGTCTACCCCATACCAGGGATTGTCCGGATTTTTCAGGGTCTCGTCAATCGTCTGCGCCGTATAATCCGCGGCGACCTTCAGCGCATTCGTCCTGTCAATGCCCAGCACGAAAGCGCCTGCAAGAACGCTCGAGAAGATATCCCCGGTACCGTGATACGCTGCCGGAATCCTGTCGTTCTGATAGCTGAAGAATTCTTTCGTCTCCGTGTCATACCCCATCGCGCCGGTTTTCCCTTCCTTGAGAGAGACGCCCGTCAGAATCGGCGTTTTCGTCCCGAGGTTCGCCAGGGCCAGCAGCATTTCCCTGATATATGCTTCGGTATACGTTTCACGATAAGGCAGTCCGGTCAGAAAACTGGCCTCCGTGAGATTCGGATCAGCCAGATCCGCGACAGCGCAGAGATCGGCATTCTTTTTTGCGTAATGCTCATCAAACGCCGGATACAGCTTTCCGTTGTCTCCCATGGCCGGATCCACAAAAACAAGGGTATGTTCGTTCCTGAAGGTCTTGATGATGCTGATGACCGTGTCAATCTCCTCTTCAGTGCCCAGATACCCGGTATAGATCGCGTCGAAGGTAATCCCTTCCTGCTTCCAGTGATTGGTGATAGGCGTCAGCTGATCCGAAAGATCCTTGCATGTGAAGCCTTTAAACAGCGTGTGCGTGCTGAGTACCGCCGTAGGCAGAATCACGGTTTCAATTCCCATGGCTGACAACAGCGGCAGAGCGACTGTCAGGGAGCATTTCCCGAAGCAGGATATATCCTGGATTGTCAGTATTCTTTTCATGTTTCTTTTCCTCCTAAACTGTTTGTAAATGGCGTTCTCCGAAAATCCCCGTGCCCACGCGCACCATGGTGGCCCCTTCCTCAACAGCCACTTCATAGTCGCCGGTCATGCCCATGGAAAGGACCGGCACGCGGAAATCCGGTTCCGATACCGAAAGCAGTTTTTCTGAAGCCAGGCGTTGGGCACATTCATGCAGCCCGCGGAAATAAATCCGGTTCGTTTCCGGTTCCTCCGTATAGGGAGCTGATGTCATCAGGCCGAGAACTCTGACGTGCGGGAACGCCGAGATTTCCCGGGCTGCCTGAAATACAGCAGACGGATCAAATCCCCACTTGCTCTCTTCCCGGGCAGCGTTTACTTCCAGAAGGATCCGGACCGCCTGGTCTCTTTTCGCTGCTTCCTTCTCAATCTGTTCCGCAAGCGGTATGGAATCCACCGAATGAATCAGCGCCGTATGTCCGATCAGATATTTCACCTTGTTTTTCTGCAGGTGTCCGATCATATGCCATCGGATCGGCTCCGCTGCTCCGGTGTTCTCAAACGCCTCTTCTTTCTGCATCAATTCCTGGACATAGTTTTCCCCAAAGTGGGTTGCGCCCGCTTTCCATGCTTCCAGAATATCGGACATGGGTTTTGTCTTGCTGACCGCAATCAGTGTCACATCTTCCGGACGGCGTCCGGATCTTTCGCAGGCGGCCCTGATTCTGCCGCGGACATACGAAAGGCGGTCCGCAATACCGGTTCCGGAATTCCTCTCATCGCTCATGAACATCCATCACTTCCTCTTACAGGGTACTTTACACCGCTTTCAGGAAGGGAGTATAATCCAAATGTGATCATTGCGAAATGACCAGATTGTGAAAAATGGATATAACCAGTTGGACTTATCCCATTCCGGAAGAGAGGCATTGATGAGATGGAAGCAGCTTATCTGAAACTGTATCGGGACTTGAAAAACCAGATCCTTTCCGGTGTGTATTCCTATGGGGAACGCTTTCCTTCCAAACGTGCCACAGCGCATGAATCAGGTCTTTCCCTTATCACCGTGCAGCATGCTTACGAGATCCTTTGTGATGAAGGCTGGCTGAATGCCCGGGAGCGCAGCGGCTTCTTTGTGGCATATCATGAAAGCGGTAATATTGCGCTGCCTTCCATTCCCGACATCCCGGATCCTTCCCCCAAAGAAGAAATCCGGAGTATCCTTCCGTTCGGCACTTATTCCCGGGCAATGCGCAGTGTCCTGACCGTCTGGGGGGAAAAAATCATGGAAAAATCACCCAACAAAGGCTGCATCGAGCTCCGGGAAGCGCTGGCGGCATATCTCGTATCCCAGCGCGGCATGCCTGTTTCCCCTTCCCAGATTATTATCGGCTCGGGAGCGGAGTATCTGTACAGCATGATCGTCCGTATTCTGGGCACGGATTTCCCCTATGCCCTTGAATCTCCGTCCTATGAGGCAATCCGGCTCGTCTACGACAGCCTGGGCGCCGCGTGCCGCATGCTGTCCATGAATGCAGATGGCATAAGCAGCGATGCGCTGTCCGCCACGGATGCGTCCATCCTTCATGTGACCCCTTTCCACAGCTGGCCGACAGGCGTTACCGCGGGAGCCTCAAAACGCCGTGAATACATCTCATGGGCCGATCAGCGAAACGGATATCTGGTGGAGGATGATTTTGATTCCGAATTGTCCGCTTCATCAAAAGCGGAAGAAACATTATATTCCCTGTCTCCGGAAAGAGTCATACATATCAACACATTTACACGGACTGTGTCGCCGGCCCTCCGGGTCGGCTATATGGTGCTTCCGCCTTCACTGCTTCCCGTGTACCAGGAAAAAGCCGGCTTTTTTTCCTGCTCTGTCCCCGTTACGGAACAGCTGCTCCTGACAGAACTGCTGCGTTCAGGGGAGTTTGTACGCCATCTTCGCAGAGTGCGCAGAAAGATGCGGGCTGTAAAAGGATAATCCGGGCATCCGGTCCGGTTCCGGTCAGAACATCGAAAGGAAAATGCCGAGTACCATCCAGGCCGCAAGGGAATAGAAATTCCCGTGGTCATCCCGGCCGGTCCGGTAAATCTGCTGCGCGTGTTCCCGGTCCAGCAGCTCAAACCCGTCAAACAGTTCCGACCCCTCCGCGCCATCCTGGTTCAGGTCTTCCAGGCTGTCCAGGGTAATCTCCGCGCACAGGAAAGCATTGCTCTCATCCGTCATGCCGGGAGTGGAGAAAGCGCAGGGGTTCAGGACACGGATCCGGTCGCTTTCCTTCACCGTCAGGCCGGTTTCTTCCCGGATTTCCCGCACCGCGACATTCACCAGCGGATTGTCGCTCTGTTTATCCTTCGGGTCCAGCAGTCCCGCTACCGGACTGAGCAAAAACTGACCGACGGGATAGCGGTATTCATAGGACATCAGCAGCCTTGTCTCATTCCCGGGCAGGTGCAGGACGACCGCGATCGTAACGGCGTCGGGCAGCATTTCCCGGAATTCGGTGTCTGTCTTTGCTGCCACAAGGTCGTTTTGTTCCCTCCGGGAAGCCTCATAATAATGTTTCCCCTCCGCATACCGCAGGTCATAGCATTTCAGAAAACGTGTTTCATACAATGCCTCGATCCGGTGCTTGTCAATATCTCTGTTCATAAGAGCACCTCCGTTCTGATATCCTTTCTTCCGGTTCCGATAAAGATGAAAGCCCTGTCCCTTTCCGCCATGGTTCCCCCGGATCCCGTGCCCGGGCCCCGTAGCGTGAAACCCCGGAGCATTGATTTACCGTTTCCGGGACAGGACGGAACGGATTTCCGCCTCAAACTGATCGAACATCGGGTCCAGCCTGTCCCGGTTGTCCTCCAGGAAAAGGCTGCCTTTCATTCCGGACAGGCTGCCGGAAACCGCGTCCCTTCCTTTTCCGAGCAGATAGACGTCGCAGTAATCCAGGACGGTCGCCAGATCCGAAGGCAGAATGGCGTGCCCGTCCAGATGAATGATCATGTTGTTCCCGTCTCCCTCACCCAGCAGATCCCACACAGGCTGCGACGCGATATACGCGAGGCACTGCCCTTCTGTGTTGTTCCAGCCCTCCGAGGTGATCCCGGTGATGATAATCAGGTGCCGTCCCTTTCCGGCGGCCAGCGCGCACAGCATGTGCTGGTCGACCGGCAGGTCCTCCGCGCGCTTCATCTGTCTGAAGTTCCGGCAGAACCAGTATCCTTCTCCGCCTGTCAGATTCTCAAACGGTTCGTTGACAGACTCGTTCACCCAGGCTTCCGGACCGCCCAGGGAGGAAAGGTCATACGTCTTCCCGTGGTTGTCCGTGCGATACACGGCAATGCCTCCGGCGCCTGAGCATGACGGAATGGTCACCCTGAACCGTTCGTCATAGGCACCGGCAACCGCGGCGCTCTTCCCGTACCGGGAAACGCCTGCCACCATGCACAGCTCCGGATCGATCCCCAGCTCCCGTCCCGCGCCGGCTTCCAGCGCGTCCAGGATCCTGCAGGCACCCCAGGCCCAGGCCAGCAGGACGCCGTCCTGCCTGTCCCGTTCCCCGCTGTACGGATACAGGGTAAAATAGGCTCCCTGGTGAAGATCATTGTCAGATGCCACGGAAGCCGGATCATACTGGATCGCGGCGTACCCCCTGTCCGCGGCAATCTTCATATTAGGGGAAACCAGCGGTTTTCCGAACCAGGAAAATGGGCAGTATTCAATATAGCAGGGCATACCCGAGACCGGTTCATCCGGCAGTGTCACCCGGACGGTAAAGGAAGTTTCTTTCTCCTCCAGGCAGACGGTAATCTTCAGTTCCCGTGCCTGTGCCGTCCCGCCCGGAGCAATTGCGTAAGTGACTTTCTCCCGCGAAGCGTCCGGCATCTTTCCGTACATACAGGTTTCAAAAAGCGCAAGGATCTCCTTCCGCCTTTCTGTCCACTGCTCCGCGGTTTCCACCGGCCTTCCGTCGGTAAACCGCATCAGTTCCGGCAGGGTCTTCCTCTGGTCGGTCGTTTCCGGCGCGCGGAATGCTCCGGAGGTTCTTGCCGGTTCCTTTTTTTCCATATATCCTTTCCCCCTGAAAACCTGATGCTGCCGCTTACGCATGGCATTCCGCCATACGGAAACAGCCATGGGAACCCCGGACCCGGATCATCCGCCGATGATCTCACGCCGGATCACGGTTCCACTGATAAATTCATAATACGGCCTGTTTCCGACAAACTCAATCTTTTTGTCTTCCACGTAAATTGTATCTTCTTCCGGAATGGCATATACGGGTTTTGTCTTCGACAGCTCCAGCAGATAATGCCTGCTCAGCTCAGTCCGTTCAGGATCTCTGTTTGTATAATGACACAGCAGGGAATACCCGTTGAGCAGATTAAACCCGGTATGATCCGCCAGGCCGGCTTCATTCACGTCATCCGTGCTGCATGCATCAAGATCCCTGCCAAAGATAATGGCTCCCGCCGATCCGCCGTAAACCACCCCTGCGTCTTCGGCCAGATACTTTTTGATCTTCTCAAAAGCGCCGCTGGTTTTCAGATCGTTCAGCAGTTTGTAAGTGTTTCCGCCGCCGATGTATAAGCCGGCATAATCGGAAAAATCCCTGCTCATCAGTTCCCCGGGCGTTTTCACCATGTCAATTCCGGCCTTGTCCACGTCCGACAGTTCCCCGGTCATAAATTCCAGGCATCCGTGATATGCCGGATCAGGCCAGGCAAACGGAATATACAGAATCTTTTTGCTGTGATCAATCACATTGTTCAGCAGTTGCCTGGCAGTTTCAACGGCCTTCCCGTCTCCTCCGCCGTTCAGAATTAATCGCATGGAGATCTCACCCCGCAGGTCTTCCCCGGCTTCCGTTCCGGCTTTCCGGGCCATACACTGATTCTCATTATATTCGGCCGTTCTTTTCTCATCAAGGCTTTTCTCTGCATATGCCCGCAGTGTAAGCCTTTTGCGTTCCTCCTGATCCGGAGCTGCCGGTTTCTGAAGGCGTATGGTCCCGGACAGCCTTCGCGGTTTCCTTCCGGTTCAGAGCCGGACGTCTTCTTCCGTAAACGGCCCGATGATCCCTTTTTCAATCCGGTGGATGACACCGATGATCTCAATCTTTCCGCCCTTGATAAAAATCGCGCTTTCATCCTCCATGGCACAGACAACTCTCTCCATGGAAACCGCCTTCATGAGCCGCAGCCGTTCCGTATCGTCATAACTGAAATGGCCGATCATGGTAATATCGGCAAAACCCAGCCCTTCATACGGCTCGAGGGATTCCCAGATGTCCACCGTAGTTTTCCCCATGTTCATGGACCCGGCGCTGACACCCAGAACCATCCCGGGGCCTTCCCGCACAATTTCCAGAACTCCCCTCTCCCGCATCAGCTGCATCTGCTCCGCACAGCTGCCGCCGCCCATCAGGAAGAAGCAGTCGGCTTCCCTGGCCCACCTCTGCGCGTCCGCGGCCTGCGTCCGGTGATCGATGACGCAGAACCGGTCAAAACCGATCCCGTATTCTGAAAACATCCCATGCATTCCGGCCGAGTCCTCATCATTCTGCTGATAGTCCTCCGGACAGGCCGTGATAAACACAATTCTTCCGCGTACGGCCAGTTCCTTTTTCAGCCGCCGGGCGATCTCATCCGTAAACCGGCGATCCGGGAATCCGCTGAAAAAACCGATGACTTTATTGCTGTTCATCATTGTTGCCTCCGTTCATTTGTTATTCTGTCTGGTTTCTGTTTCCGTCCGGTCCAGTTCCCTGTAGACCGGTTTCCGCAGCCGGGTAAAGCTGACCGCCATGCCGGCAATTCCGACGATAAAGAACATCAGGCCGATACCCGATCCTTTTCCGGTGCCGAACAGTCCGGACAGCATCCGCTGTGCCGGGGACTCCGTCATCATAAACGGTTCAAACACGGTATCAGCCAGTATGCCGCCCAGCAGGAGCGACACCGGAATCGTGAAATTCTGCAGCGTGCTTTTTGCGGAAAATACCCGGCCCTGCATTTCCGTCGGAACCTTCTCCCGCATCATAGTATCCAAGTTCACGTTCATCACGGCCGCCAGCAGATAACTGCCGAAGGCCGCCGCGCACCAGAGCCATGGCCTGGATGTCAGGCTCTGAATAATACTTCCGGAAAAAATCAGCCCTGTGGTTATAAAGATCAGCGGAATCCTCTTTTTTACCGGTTTCACCAGTGCCGCAAGCAGGCTTCCGGCCAGCAGGCCGATAGCCACAAAGCTTTCCACCGCGCCCAGAATCGGCTGGTTGTTGTTCGTCCGGCCCAGAATAAACGGGGAAAGCATCCCGTCGCCGCCCAGCTTCGCCAGGAAGTTGATAACAGCCAGAAACAGTGTAATCCGCAGGATCGCCGTGTGCTCCTTCAGATACCAGATCCCGGCCAGGCAGGTCGTTGAGAAGGGTTCTTCTCCCGTCTCCGTCCGTTCCGGCTCCGGAATCCGGATCAGGAACAGCAGCACCGAAAAAGCAACAGCAAAAGTGGCCAGGTCGATGATCAGCACCGCATCCAGCCCGCCGGAAGCCAGCAGGAGCGCTCCCAGCGCCGGGGCCAGAATGGACACGGCTGCCCCGCTGAAGCCCTGCAGCCCGCCGGCCCTGGCATAGTGTTCCTTCGGAACCAGCATGCTGACAGCAACAAAGGAAGCGGGCTCCTGGAATGCGTTCATGAGGCTGAGCAGAAAGTTGATGACATACAGATGCCAGATCTGCAGGATATCACCGGAATGCAGGATCAGCACCGCCAGCGTTCCGCATGCTGCCAGCAGGTCCGCTGCCAGCATGACCCGCTTTTTGCTCCACCGGTCCACAATGCTTCCGGCCAGAAAGCGGAAAAAGATCGTCGGCAGAAAACTGCATATCGTCAGCAGGGTCACGCTGCTCGCGGTTCCTTTCCGGCTGTATACCCAGATAATCACCGCATAGTCCGTCATGGCCGTCCCCAGTTGGGATACGGTCTGCGATCCCCATAGCAACAGAAAGCTGTGAAGTTGTTTAAATGACAGTTTTTTCATGGCTTTGCTCCTTACCTGTTTTGATCGGGTATACGGCGCAAAGCCTGATCGGACGAAAGGATTCCGACCGCTCCGTGCAGGCTTCGTCCCTTGTCAGGCCTTGCGCGGAGCAGAGACATCTGCGGCAAGCGAGATCCCCCATCTTGTATGTTTCAAGCGATTGCCTCCTCCTGGTTCTTTCCGTATGGTTATACAGTTCAGCTTCTGAACTGAATCATAAAGGCATTTTGCCGCTTTGTCAAATCATTCCGTTCCCGTTTTGATCCCTTTGTGTCTGGCCGGGATCAGCAGATCCTGCTGATTTCATAAACACAAGGAGATAAGCGTCTTCGGTTTCAACTTACTTCAGTCCTTCATACCATCTGACCGCCCGCTCTGTCCATCCGGCAATGCACGTGCCGGTTCCGTCCGCGAAACCGTGCCCGCCTTCCGGACCGATCTCCAGCCTGCAGGGAATCTGAAGTTTTTCCAGCGTACGCGCGAGCAGCTTTGAGTGCCCCAGCAATTCATCCCCTGCCAGCACAAAGATCGCGCAGGGCGGGAACCCTTCCGCGTGCTCCGGACTCTCATAGGGTTTTTCCATTGCTTCCAGGAACGGACAGCCATACAGGCGGATATCCTCCCGCTCATCCTCTTCCGTGTCCTCTTCAGGTTTATACTCGGCAGCGGCCAGCCTTAGGCTGACAAAAGGATATACCGGAAAAGACGCCTGCGGCTTCGGCAGGTTGAAGGCCGGATACCCCATCTCCGTGTTCCAGATACAGATCAGCATCCCGCCTGCGGAGAAACCGCAGGTGATATACCGGTCCGCCCGCACGTGGAAATGCTTTTCTTTTTCCCGGATCATCTGCAGCGCCCGGGCCATATCCTCCAGGTTCTTTTCCAGCAGCCCTTCTTCTCCGTCCACCTGGTAGGTCAGGATGAAAACATGGTATCCCTCACTGTTGAACTGCGCCGCGACCGGCCAGCCTTCCGTCAGGTTCCAGACATTCACAAACCCGCCGCCGGGTACCAGCAGGATAAACGGCCTTTCATCCGCCCCCGGATCGTCCGACGGAAGCCATACCATATTGACGTTCCTGCGGGCTTCGTCCTCCGCGCATTCAGCGTCGCTGTACAGCGGATAATACCAGTCTCCCGTGTCCGCCGCGTCAAACATGCGCCTGATGCCCCTGCCCACATCACCGAAAAAGAAGTGCTCGTCCCGCAGCTGTGCCGGTGTCTTATCCCATACTTCTTCCTTGCTCATGTCCCTGTTCCGGATCGCGTCCGGCGCGATCTTCGCGATCCGCGGATCCGACAGCAGTTCTCCCAGCGTCTTTCTTTCGTCAAACATATCCGTTTCCTCCTGCATCACAGCATTTCCTGGCGTTTTCGGCCGACCCCGGCGGGAAACGCTGTCACCGCGTTGATCTTCCGGGCTTCCTCTTCCGTAGTGCCTGTCTGTTCCCAGTCAATTTCCTTTTCCATCCAGGCGTAGTCGCTGATCCGGATACTGATCAGCCGTCCGTCCTCTCCGCGCATGTATGCGGCGATGCCGGACATAGCGATCCTGCCCAGTTCCCTGCCCTGATCCGAAATCACATGCACCCATTCAATCACGCCGGTCACACCGTCGTCGATCAGGGTCTCATACCGCATGCCGACTTTAAAAGGAATATAGGAGCTCATCCCCGTATAGACCCTGCGCAGCGCTTCCAGGCCCTTTTCCGGTTCCTGTCCGTTGTACAGCGCGTATCCGCCGAAAACGCAGTCCGGATGCATGCACCGGAGAATCCTCTCCACGTCCACACCGGGCATATGGTGCAGCGCGGTATAGTATTCCTTTACGGCCCCGGTCATCAGGCCGGGATCACCCATTTCCAGATGGGCCGGTGTGAACAGCGGTTTCCGGTAAGGCGTCAGATGCGGTACAAATGTACTGTGGCAGTATAGGCGCACTTCCTCCAGCGTACCCATGCTCCCCAGATCCGCGACGACAAACATCGGCACCTGGTCGATCATGCCGCCCGCTTCAAAATTCAGCACCATCTCCGTTACGGAGCGGCCGCCGCTCCGCGTCTGGAACTTGGGGAGAATGCTCAGTCCATCCGCCTCAAACCGGTTGATGAACCCTTCGGCAAAGGCACGGATCTGCTCCTTCCCCTCAAACCGGCCGTAAGGAGTGTCCGCCGCCGGCAGGGCGTCCGAAAACTGGCGCCTGTCCCGGAACAGCGCCATGGCTCCGTCTGTATTGTTCTCCGCGATATACCGCATCAGCAGCAGTTCCGGCGAATCATATTGAATCCCCTTCTGCGCTTCCGGATACAGCGCGTCCAGTTCCGCTCTTTTCCTGATCTCCATATTCAATACTCCATCATATCAATCTTTTTCTGCAGCACAGCCGCGTAATCATGCCCGGTTTTCGTAACGTGTTCCGGATTCATCTGGTAATGGATGTTGTACAGGAGCCCCTGTTCACCGGTCCTGTCTGCCAGGCGGCTCTCTTCAATATGCACACCCAGTACCTCCAGGCAGATCATCACATGATCGTCCCCCGGTACGATCTCCTTTTCCCACACATACCGGCATTCCAGGTTCATAAAGCATTCCTTCACCATCGGAGCGTTCACCCAGTCTGCCTTTTCCGCCGTCAGTCCGGATGCGGTAATCTCATCTGCCTCAAATGCGTTGTTCCGGATCGTTGCCATGCAGGCGGCATGGCTGTCCGCCGAAATGAAATTGATCACTGCTTCCCGCGTCTCCTGCAGCGTCTGATA
Organism: Clostridia bacterium; assembly: GCA_017541105.1. Taxonomy (GTDB): domain Bacteria; phylum Bacillota; class Clostridia; order Christensenellales; family Aristaeellaceae; genus Aristaeella. Next base: position 24,868 of record JAFXZS010000002.1, on the reverse strand, counting down.
AAGATGGCCGTTTTTGTTCACGCTGGACAGGATCGCATAGAAACCGTTGCCGCGGTTCGCGCTCGTAAAGGCAGCCCAGGACTGCATACAGGCATTGGGCAGGCCGTTCGACTTGTAGGTGGTTACCAGGAGCAGGGGGGACGGCACCGTCGCCACAAACTCTTTCCACGAGAAACCGAAATTCCTGGAATAATCGGCATAAGTCCCCTTCAGGCTTTCCGGCATATCACAATATGCGTATTTCATTCCTGTATCACTCCGTTGAATATTCTGTGACATCATCTCTGGTCCCTTTGGCATTCGGCCGGGGACCGGCAAACAGCAGTTCCGTATATTTGCCTTCCCTGATTATCTCGCCTTCTTCCTTTTTCTTTATTGTAATCGCCTTATGGAGATATTCTACCATGTACGGTCCGGGATGAGAAGACAGGAATCTGCGTTTTCTTTACCGGTACTATATCAGCAAACCATTCAATACTCCGGATACCGTTTTGCAGGAAGCATCAGGGTGAGGTATTGACATCGTTTGTAAAGTACTTTATAATATAAAGTGTTCGGGAACCCTCACCCGGTTCCCCAAATCCTTTCCGGAGGAGAAATGAGTATGACACAGCAGCAACCTGTTCCCGAAAGCCAAAGCAATGAAGTAAACGTGAAAACAGCCGTGGAGGATATTGCGCTTATCAAGCGTATTATCAACCATGCTGAAATCAATTTACGCCGTCTCGGCTGGCTCTTTTTGGTATATGGTTCAGCCACATTCACCTTCCTCATATTCCGGATCTTTCTCACCTTTCTTGTTGCCCGTTCCTCCAGTTTGCAGCGCGTGGCCACTCTTTCCTATATCCTGACCGCCCTGTCGTATGCTGTCAGTATCACGCTCTTTGTCTTGTTTATGCGCAAACGCAGAAACATCCAAAGAACGGAGAATCTTTATACCATGAAGCTGTTTGATCTGTGGGGCGTAATGCTTTTCGCGCCGGTGGCCATGGAGTTCATCCAGCTGCTCATCGGGCTGGCCGTCCCGTCCTGGCATATGGTATTTGGGAAAGCGCTTCTCAGTTTTATGAAATTCGGTGCCGTATGCATCTGTGTTTTCTTTACCGGCCACTATATCAGCAGCCGCACCATGAAGATAATCGCCGCTGTGCTCCTGGTCCTGTTTCCCGCCCTGTTCCTCATCCCGTTTCCTGCTCTTGGCACTGTGGATCTCGACGGGATCACGAACGTGAGTCAATTGAGTGCATATTTCAATGTCAAAACAAATGCGATTTCCCTTTTACTCCCCTTCGTGTATATCGGCATGGGTGTCTTTTCCCTGAAAAAGCAGAGAGGGTCCATTTATGGAGATGAATAATATTCCGGAGATGTTCCAATCGAAGCTTCGGCTGATGATCGTCAGCGGGCTGATAAAACAGCCACTTTCCTTCATTGCGCTGAAGCAGCTGACCGGAGCGACCGACGGCAATCTCAGCGTACAGATCAGCAAGCTTTCGGATGCAGGTTACATTATTGTCCGCAAGGAGTTCTCCGGCAAAAAACCTCTGACCACCTGTGAACTGACACAGCATGGCCGGGAAAGTTTCCGGCAGTATGTTGAGCTCCTGAACAGTATTCTCACGGGCAATTAGTCTCTTTTTCGTTTTGATTATATCCGCCTTTCAGCAATCCCATTGATATTTTTTCAGATCGACGCAGCCGTTCGGCCTGAATTCAACGCCTTCCGCCAGGAGCAGCTCCCTCTGGGCAGCGAATCCGGGAGCGGTTCTTCCGGCATGGTTCACCACGCGGTGGCAGGGATATTGTCCATAATACCCGGACATGCCCAGGATCCTGCCGATCAGCCTCGCGTTTCTGTCCCTGCCGGTCAGCCGGGCAATCTGCCCGTAGGTTGCCACACGTCCTTCCGGGATCTCTTCCACCACTGAAAGGACCTCATAGATCAGATCTGCAGTCAGGATTCTTTTCATTCTTCCGGAAAACTCCTGAAGTAGATGATGTTGTTGTCCGGGTCATAAAAACTCATGTTGACCGCGCCCCAGGGTCTTCGAACAGGCGGCTCAATAATCCTTGCACCCAGTGCCAGCACCTTCTCATATTCTTTTTCTGCATCATCCACCGTAAATGCCAGGCAGATATTCTGGTTCCGGTTGTTCTTTGCTGTTCCGTCGTTATAGATCGTCAGCGCGGTTTCTTCGGAAAGAATAAACTGATGGATTTCATCACTGCTGCCGTTGTCCACGCCGAGCAGCTGTTTGTAAAACGCCGCAAGCCTTGGCACGTCGTTTGTCAGTTAACGCACTTCTCCGATTCTCATGTTTCCCTCCACGGTTATCAGGTCCTGCCGAACCCGGCCATACCGGAATTTTGCAGATCACGCTTCATCGTTGTCATACCTGATGATCAGATCAGTAAGGCTTCCGCGTTTTCAGTTCAATTCATCAAGCAGAATGTAGTACCTGAGTTTTTCTTCATCTTTCGGAACTCCTGCCGCACGAAACAGGTCGTCCGGATGAATATTCGGATAGATTTTCCCGTAGTGCCCGTCGCTGTTGTGTTTCAGGCTGCGCCAGCCCAGCGCCAGATCCATCCAGCGGTCACCGGCACCGGCCTTGCCCACGTCAATAAATCCCGTAAACTTCTTTCCGTCCGTAAAGAGGTTGGGCAGGCAAAAATCTCCGTGTACGACCGCACGGTCCTGCTCAGGCAGGTTTCTTTTCAGCCAGTTCAGGAGGGCCTCCGGGTTATCGAATCCACCCGGGCCGAAAGTTTCCGGTTCACAGTCGGAAGAATCAAAGCACCCGGTCAGGATGGCCGTTTCAGCATGGGAGAGATTGTCTGCAACAGTCTTCTCAAACGGGCAGTCATCCACGGGTATTGACCACAATATATGCAGTGCTTCTGCCATACAATCCAGTAACAAGGCAGGATTATTCATGATTTCAGGTTTGCATAGTTCTTTCCCTTGAACGCGCGTCATAAGCAGCCAGTCCCGGCCATCAGATACTTCATGGGCTGCCACCTGCGGAACGGGGGCTTTTCCGGCAAGCCACTGCAGAATCTGCACATCCGCTGTATCCCAGTCCTCCGCGGGACGGATTTTCAGCACATAATCTTCAAAAAGCAATACATGGGCTCTCGATTTTCCAAGCTCATCCATTTTTCCATTCTGCCCGCCAAGGATAGCTGCTATCGAAGCCGGTATCCGGATGATATCTTCTGATCTGTTGTTCATAATGCTTAATATCCTTTTTGGCTGAATCTCCGGAGGGAAGACACATCAAAGCAACCCTCTGCACATTGTACCGGGCCGGTATTCAAATGCAGGAATGCACTTGTACGGTTGCGTACCAGATCTGTCCTCATTTCTCAGGGTCAGGCGGCCTTCGGTCACGCCTTCGGCATATCCCGGTCCTACTCCCAGAACAACTGTGTCGAATAATACCGTTCCGCCGTGTCCGGCAGCACGGTGACCACCGTTTTCCCCGTTCCCAGTTTCTTCGCCAGCTTCAGCGCCGCTGCCACGTTCGTGCCGCCGGAGATACCGCAGGCCAGCCCTTCCTCCCGTGCCAGGCGCCGGGCGGTCTCGATCGCTTCCTGGTCCGTAACTACATAAATATCGTCATAGATTTCCCGGTTCAGGATATCCGGAATAATTCCGTCGCCGATACCCATCTGCAGGTGCGTGCCGATGGTTCCGCCGGCCAGGATCGCCGCGTTTTCCGGTTCCACCGCCCAGATTTTCATCTCCGGATACTGAGCTTTCAGCACCTCGCCGATTCCGGTCAGGGTGCCGCCGGTACCGATGCCGCTGCAGAATCCGTGGATCGGTTTCGCCACCTGCGCCATGATTTCCAGCGCGGTATGCTTCTTGTGCGCCAGCGTGTTGTTTGGGTTTTCAAACTGCTGGGGTACGAATACCTTCGGATTCTTTTTCTTCATGCTCAGTGCGGCATTCAGGCATTCCTCCATGCACTTGCCGATATCCCCGGCGTCGTGAATCAGCTTGACTTCCGCGCCGTAGTGCCGTACCAGTTTCCGCCGCTCTTCGCTCACCGAGTCAGGCATAATGATAATCGTCCGGTATCCCCGGACCGCGCCGACCAGCGCCAGGCCGATGCCCTGGTTGCCGCTGGTGGGCTCGACGATGATGCTGTCCTTGTCGATCAGGCCTTCCTTCTCCGCCTGGTCCAGCATGTTCAGCGCTGTCCGGGTCTTGATGGATCCTCCGACGTTCAGGGATTCCACCTTCACCAGGATCTCCGCGCTTCCCGCTTCCGGCATCCGGTGCAGCCGCACCACAGGTGTATTGCCTACCGCATCCAGGATGTTCTCACAGATCAATTGCTTCTTCCTCCTTGTGAATCACCTTTCCGTCCAAAGATTATCACAATTCCGGGTATTTCCGTTGTTTATTCCCGGTTTTTCTCGGACCCGAACCTCGTTTTCCGGGATTCCCGGCCAGCAGATATCGGGGCAAAGCGGAATCTGTCAGGCAATCCTCTGGTCCATATTGAATATCATTTTCCACGAACCATTTGCACAGGTCCATGTTGAAGTAATATGAAATGATCCATCAGGATCTCTGTTACGCATGTCTTCGGCTTCCATTTTCAGAATATAATGCACCTGAAATGAATTGCCGCCGTCATGGACGATTTTAAAACAATCCATACTCTCAGCAATAAAAGCTGATTTCACCAAAGGTTTCTTTCCACTTTCTGATGATCATTTCATGCCGGGCGCTGATGATCTGCATTATATATCGTAATTGCCGGTCCGGAATCTGAGAGTTATTGTTCTGCAAAATACAGCCGCCAGCCTTCGTCAGCCAGATCTTCGTTCCGTTTTTAACCGGTTTTCCTTCTGCAATATGAACATGAACCGGTTCCAGCGGATCATTCTCATTTACCCAGAAATAGACCAGATATCCGCCGATCTTAAAAACCTGAGGCACGGTCAAACCCTCCATCTCTGGCCAGTTCAATGATAACATGGGACACACTTTCAATTAATTCCTGATATTGATTGATTTCCTCTTTGCTGAATCCATCAATCTTTTCCCATGTATAGTCAGGCAGCCAGCAAACAGCCGAATGGAATCCACCCGTTACAGGCTGCTCAATAACCACCTTCACTTTTTCCCTGCCATCAACCGTCAGCGGTTCCGAATGAACAATCTCAGTTTCATCTTCCAGCGTCATAAACGGATACAGCATTTTTTCTCCCCCCGATGTTCTGTAGAGGCTTTTTTGCAAGTCATCCTACACTTTATTATACCAAATAGCACACCTTGTGTCGACAATCCGATGATGCCAATTACCTGCTTTGTTCTATATCCCGTCTGCCACACATTTCGCAAGCTCCACATTCCGTTCCTCACTTGCTTTTAACTCTTCCAGCACATTAACAATCTCCGGATAACATGTCTTATCCACCGGTTCAAACAGGGAATTCCATCCTTCGGTTCCTCCACCGAGTATCTCAAACATTAACCTACGGTATAACTCAACTGTCGTCCGGAACGACTCTGTCAGCTTCTCCAGCAATTCATTCGTCTGTACCTTTTGTTGCTCCTCCAGATACAGTAATACTGCGTCCTTTCTTTCATAAAAAATTCCGATGCAATACTTAAAACCAAAGGAATCCAATCTGTCCTCCCGTATTGCTTTCACAATTGTATCATACACTGCCAAACCGTATGATCGTCCATTCTCACAAATTGCTTTCATCCCCTGTACATACAGACGAAGCGCTTCCACATAAGCTTGATTCCAATCTGCCTCTTGTGCGGCTTCCGGAATTTCGCAATACAACACCGGGGCCCATTCAAAGGTTTTCCCCAGATTATTGTATAAAACCGGCATGCTGGCATTCACATTCCGACTCCCGATTCCTTTCGAAAAGAACACCTTGTCCTCATCGTCGTAACCGTAAATCACGCCAAACTCACCTGTATCGATGCCCCATACCACGCAGGCTTTTCCATCCTCGATACTTTTTTTGATTGCCGTAATTGCTTCCTTCTGCTTTACGGAATACTCCTCCGCACCCGGTGCGGCATAATACTTCTTCGTCCGCACACCGATTCGCTCCGTAAAACAAGTATGTTCCTCCATCCAGTCATAATCCGTAATCGGCAACGCACTGCAATTTTCATCCACACAAAACTGCGATGCAATTCCCGTTACACTTAAGAACCTCTGAAAAGTGTACTCTTTATTCCACATTCCACAGTGCTCCAGTACACTCATCATACTGATCGCATAAGTGTTCCACGCTGAAAATACCTCAATATCCAACTTCTTTTTTGCCATAACTTGTCTCCTCCTTTTTTTCTGACCCTATTATCCCACAGGAGGTATGACATATAATGTCATAGCAATTTTAAAATTCCGGAAAGTTTTTCTTTCATATACTCTCTTAACCAATTTGGTTTTATAATACGAAATTCCAAACCGCTGGCAATCAAAACGCTGATAAAAACATCCGGATCAAAAAACGCATAGGTATAGGTGTGTCCTTCCACCTTCCCACAAAGAAAATATTCCAACGATGCTACCGATGCTCTTCCACCCAACATCTCAATTTCCGCAAAGTACGGTTCTCTTGTTATACCGCTTTCATCCTCACCAGTCCCTGACTCTGCAGATATCTTAGACAAAATCTCAGCCTGTCCCTCATACTTTCCGTACCCAAAGGAACTTAATTCCTTACTCTGCTTTGCCAGCAACCGTACTGTCTCCTTCTCACTTTCCGACAGAAAGAAACTCGGCAACACATACTCTTTTTCATACAGATATCCTCGTTTCCGCGCACAATACAGAAGCGGTGCGTTCATGGAATTCCTCATATATTCAATATCCCGCTGTGCCTGCCTGTTAGAAATCTCAAATTGTTCCGCCAGAGTTCCGGCATTCGGATATGCATTCTCCACAACTCTATTGTGAAACCAAATCATTCTTTGATAAGCCGAAATAAGAACATCTCCCTTATTGATTTTGTGCATGTATTAATTTAACAAACCAAAAACAAATTGTCCATCTGCCAGGAATTGTAACGAGAAATTTCAAAGTGGACATTTTCAAAGCGGAAAAAACCGGTCATTTCCGGAAATTTACGGAAAAAGCATTTTCAAGTCTGCAGCAAGATGCCTTGCCGCTTCGTTGCAACCTGGAAGGTTGCAAAACGGAAAAATACCACAATTGCCGGGAAAAAGCAAAACCCCGGGTAAGCGTCAAAGCTGAGACAACTGTGCATTGCCCGTTTGATCTGGTAGTCTAATCGTAACCATATCAGTCTTGGGAGAACCAAAGACTTGGTTGGATTCGGTTGGAGAGGACTGGATCAAATGGGCAACATTAATATGATCATGGCGAAACACGAATCCATGATCAATGTCTGGCGGCAGCGGGTCATGGAATGCAAAACCAGCGGCCTGACGGTAGCTGAATGGTGCCAGCAGAATCATATCAATAAGAAAACATATTTCTACTGGCAGAAACAGGTCTGGGATCATGAAATCAACACCATGGTGCCGGACCGGCCTCCGGATTTACCGTCGACAGTACAGTTTGCTGAAATCAGGATGCCATCCGGTCCTGTAGTGAGTGGAGATGCAGATGTTGTTCTGCATCGTGGAGACTGGACGCTGGAAATCCGGAACTCGGTAGATCCCATGCTTCTATGCCGGATCCTTGAGGCGGTGAATAACAATGTTTGACTTAAGCAGAGCTCAGAGGATCTTTATTGCGGTGGGCTACACCGATCTTCGCCAGGGAATTGATGGGTTTGTGACTCTGGTACAGAACACTTTCCATATGAATCCCCAGACCAGCACGCTGTTCATGTTCTGCGGAAGGCGATCTGACCGGATAAAAGCACTTTTCTGGGATGAGGACGGATACATTCTTCTGTATAAACGTCTGGAAACCGGGCGATATCAGTGGCCGAGGAATGAAATAGAACTGAAAGAGCTAACCATGCAGCAGTTCCGCTGGCTCATGGAAGGTTTAAACATCTACCAGAAAAAAGTAATTCAACCCATTCAGAAGCAACTTCTTTACTGACGCCAAAAACGGCTGCGAGCCTTGATATTACTAGCGTTTCGCCTTGCTATTTATGCGAAAATGTGGTATAATTTCCATAGCGAAAAGCAAGGGAGAAAGCGCCTTGAATAATGAAACAGTGACCATCTCCAGAGCTGAATATGAGGGCTTGCTGAAGGCCAATGAAGAGCTGACGAAGCAAGTGGAGATTCTCACGCAGCAGATTGTCCTTGCACGCAGACAGCGTTTCGGGTCTTCCAGTGAACAAAGCAAATATGACGACGGCAGCGAACAACTCAGCTTCCTGTTCAACGAGGCAGAGGTGTACGCTGATTCTTCTATTTCTGTAAAGGAACCGGAACTTGAAACGGTCAAGGAACACAAACGGCAGAAGCGCCATATTACGCGTGAATGTGATTTGCCGGAAGATATTGAAACGGAAGTTGTGATCCGGGACGTTTCCGGGGAAGAAAAAGTCTGCCCTGAATGCGGAAGCGAGATGCAGTATATCGGGGAAGACGTTATCCGCCGACTGAAGATTGTTCCGGCGAAGTTTGTGGTTGTTGAAACTCATCTGCGCCGATATGCCTGCAAAAACTGTCAGGATACCGGAGTGAGCACACCTGTTGTCAGTGGTAAAGCAGATCCGGCAGTTATTCCGGGAAGTAATGCCGAGGCGGAAGCTATTGCGTATCTGGCTTTTGAAAAGTTTGTGATGCATTCTCCGTTATACCGGATAGAGCAGCATTGCAAATGGATAGGAATACCGCTTTCTCGGCAGACGATGTCAAACTGGCTGCTCAAAGCCGCAGAGTTATGGCTGAATCCCCTGTGGGAACAAATACGGCTTGAAATGCTGAACGAAGACATTCTCCATGCGGATGAGACAACGCTGCAGGTGCTTAACGAACCGGGGCGTAAAGCTCAAACCAAGAGCTATATGTGGATCTACCTGACCGGGCAGGCAGCAGCACAGCAGTTGGTCATATATGATTACCAGGAGACCAGGAGTGCTGAACATCCGGAAGACTTTCTGAAAGGGTACCGAGGGTTCCTCCACACCGACGGGTATGCCGGATACCACAAATTGCCGGGAGAGATTCGGGTGGTTGGGTGCCTGGCTCATGCACGACGAAAATTCGATGAAGCCTTGGTCGGCTTAAGGGAAGAAGAACGAAAAGACTCCGCAGCAATGCGCGGTGTCAGGTATTTTGACGCGCTCTTCCATATTGAAGAACAAATTAAGGATCTTTCTTCTGAAGAGCGGAAACAGAAGCGGGATGAACTTGCCAGGCCTATTCTGAATGAATTGCATGACTGGGTGTTCCGGCTGAATGCAGCACCAAAATCCCTGTTGGGGAAAGCAGCCCACTACACGCGTGAACAGTGGCCATGGCTGATTGGATATCTGGAAGATGGGCGGCTGGAAGCCAGCAACAACCGGGCTGAGCGTTGTGCCAAGGTTTTTGTGATTGGCAGGAAGAATTTCCTGTTTGCGAATACACCCAGCGGAGCCCGGGCAAGCTCGGTTTATTTCAGCCTGATTGAAACCGCAAAGGCCAATAACCTTGATCCGTACCGGTATCTGACTTGGGTGCTGAAAACTGCCCCGATGAGAAATATGAAAGATGCTGAGCAAGTAAAAATCCTGCTACCGATGAATGCACCGGCCGAATGCAGGATTGCCAAGAAAGGCTGAGCTAGGGCGTCTCAGCTTTGACGCTTACAACCCCGGGAGCATTGATTTACAATGTCCCGGGGAGTCGAAGTGGCGGGATTCGAACCCGCGGCCTTTTGGTCCCGAACCAAAGATTTGGTCGGTTTTTCCGGTTATTTCCGCTTCCTTCCGGAATTTGCCGTCAACGCCCGTTTTTGCCGGTTTTTTCCGCCTGTCTCCCGGTATTTCCGCGTATTTCCAAACGATTTTTAAGTGGACATTTGGCATTTCGCAGGTTCAACCGTCCATTGCAACCGCTCGGGTTGCAGCATAGTTTTTCCCATTGATACTTCTCCAGCGGTTATACAAATGCTTTACTGATCAGTTCATACCCCCACACGGCTGGTTTTTCAGAACCATCCGGCAGCAACTCATGCGTATAGCTCTGCTCTTCATGCCTGCGGATAAACGTATTGGGGCTAATGCAGTATAGTTCAATATGAATATTCTGGTTTACACGCACCAGGTACAGTTTTCCGCTCTTCACTTCCATGTGGATTTTTCCGGGAAGATACGTACCGGTGAACCTCCGGAGATCCTCATCCGAAACTGGTACCTCTTCCGGTTTCATGGCGCATTTCGGTTCTTTTCCGTACAGGATGCCAGCAATACCTTCCCCCAGACGGTATTGGTTCAGCGATTCATTGTTGGAAAGAATGATAATGCAGAGATCGTCTTCAAAAAAATACTGCGTATAGGCCGCAATCCCGTTGGCGTCACCGCCGTGGGCATACATCGTTACGCCGTTCCGGTCATGCCGTTCCAGCCCGTAACAGTAATGGTTCATGTTTTCAGTAAAGAACCTTTTATACGTCGGTGCGGACAGCAGCTTTCTTTGCTTCAGGCACTCATACCACTTCTGCAGGTCGTCACAGTTCGAAACCAGTGCTCCGGCTCCCATCAGGAACAGGTTGTTGACATACGGCACATGAACCGTTTCTCCGTAATCATGCATATAATTGTTGGCTTTGTTTTCCAGGACAGCCAGACCGTCATCAAATACGGTATTGACCATTCCAAGAGGAAGGAATATGTTCCCACGCAGGAACTCCGCATAGGATTGCTTTGAAACGTGTTCAATGATCCATGCCAGCAGATTGTAGTTCGAATTGTTGTAATTGAATGCTTCTCCCGGGGTATTCATCGGCTGCTTCAGAATCCAGTTGCTGAGAAATGCTTTCCTGTCATAGGGCAGTCTGTCCTCACCGATATAGAAGTCATCCTCGAAATTGTAAAAGTTATACAGTCCGGAGGTATGGGCAAGCAGATCATGGACAGTGATCCCCGCAGGAATCTGTATGTCCTCCGGGAGATATGTATTCGCGTCCGCATCCAGAGATAAAAGTCCACTGTCATACAGGAGCATTATGGCAAAAGCCGTAAACTGCTTTGTAACCGATGCGATGGTGAACCTGGTAGCCATGGTATTCTTCACACAAAAGTCCGCGCAGGAATAACCCCGACTGGTTTCCCAGAAGGTTTTCCCATCTTTTATAATACGAATGGCTCCCCAAAAATCCCAGTATTCTGTCTCACATCCTACGAATTCGGCCAAGCGTTGCTGAACTTCGTGTTCCTCTGTCATTGTTTACTCCATTTAAATTATCGTCACATTTTGTTCTCCGGCCAAAATGCGATTTGATCGCGTTTTGGCCGAAATCGATATATAACTGCGTTTTATTCCTTCTGAATATCATAAGCCCCTGATAATACTCAGATAATCCTGCCTTTGATCAACAACTGCATATACAGTTATTACTTTTCTTTCATCGTCAATCTTATAAAACACCAGATCTTTTTCCAGAATAAGAACCTTATATCCTTGTCGTTTTAAAACGGTATATCTTGGTTCCGTTCCGATATATGGATTATCTCCCAATGCCAGAATGGATGCTTCAAGATCGTTCAGTTTTTCCAAAGCCGTTTCGTTTCCGAACTTCTCAGCAATATACAAGACAATGTTTCTGATCAGGGCATCCGCTGTGTCAGTACGTAATACTTTGTATTTCACAGCTTCTCCTCCATCAGCATTTTTCTGATATCATCGAAAGTTTCCTGAACAGGAGCAACCCTGCCGAACTTTACATCTTCTTCTGCCTCTGCGAGTATTTCGAGCAGTTCAATCCTGGCTTTCATCCTCATGTATTCTTCATATGCAATGGAAACAGTATCTCCCCGACCGTTTACTGTAACAATCACAGCTTCTTTATTTTCTCTGCATTGCCTGGAAATCTCATTGTAATGGTTCCTGAGATCAGCTGAAGGCCTGATCGATTCCCGGAATGTCATCATAAGTCAGATATCCTCCTCGTCTTATATATCAAAATTATATCATCGTATGTCTACATGTCAAGATTAGGTCTGCCGGTTTTTAACGATTTTTCCGGAAAGATTTAAATAGGACATTTTCAAAGCGGAAAAAACCGGAAATATCCGGAAATAAACGGGAGCGGCCCTTTAGTACCTGCAGAACGGTGCCTTGACGACCCGCTGCAACCCGGCAGGGGAGCGATCCGAGAGGTGCCCCAGTGGGGCATTCGCCGTTAGGCGAAAACGAGGTGAGCGAGTCACTCGAGGCAAGCAGCGGGCTGAAGCGTTAGCAATGAATGAGATGACATTATCCATCCTGGCCAGCAACATCGAAAGAGCTGTGCCGGAATCACGCTGCCAGGTGCTGCCGGCACAGAATCAAATCGTTGTCCGGTTTGATTCTCGGCCCGATGTCGAGCTCTCGCTCCTGACCCCAATGCAGCAGCGCGAGCTTCAGGGCGGGTCCCTTGATCCCGATGAATACAGTGAAATGCTTTTCACGCTCCGGAGGATAGCAAACGCGCAATGACGAAAAACGCCCACCAACCGGGCGTTTTCTCTTGTATGTGGGGACTTATCGCTCCCTTGCCGCCGTGATCGCGGTTCAACGCAAAAAATCAAATATGCAAAAAGCATCTGATGGTTTATACTATTTCATGACATAACTCCTTTACATGATGTAACCTTTTCCAGATCGTTAGTTAAGGGGATACCATGGGAACTTTAATTGATCTTTCCGGGAAGCACTTCGGACACTGGACCGTTCTGCATCGAGATGAAGGCAATACAAGAAAAAACATTTACTGGGTTTGTCAATGTGATTGCGGAACAATTCGCAGTGTTGCGGGTACAAGTCTTCGCAGTGGCATCTCCGTTTCTTGTGGATGTGAAAAAGACAAGAAAACATCCATACGAACAAAAACAAGAGTTGAAGATTTATCTGGGAGACGCTTTGGGCATTGGACTGTTATTGAGCAGGATTTATCTGATCAATCAACATCAAAACGAGGTGCACGATGGCTATGCAAATGTGACTGTGGTCGCATAAAGAGTGTTTTGGGCTACTCCTTGAAGGATGGCAGAACAACATCGTGTGGTTGCCAAAGCCGCAATAGAATAATCGATCTGACTGGTCAACGATTCGGAAGATTATTAGTACTTCGGAGAGACCTTGAAAGCACCTCTAACCGTCCAGGTGCAAAATGGATTTGTCAATGCGATTGTGGAAAAGAAATTTCCGTACCTGCCAGCAGATTGAAATCAGGCCAAACAAAATCATGTGGCTGTTTAAGAAATCAGAGCATCCTGAACACGCCATACAACTTAATTGGAGAACGATTCGGACATTGGACTGTTCTTAGAAAAGACCCTGTCAAGAGTGGAGACGGTTCATACTTTTTTTGCCAGTGCGATTGTGGAAACATAAAAAGCGTTTCCTCTGCTTCCCTCAGAAATGGTTTTAGCACATCATGTGGCTGCCAGCAATCTATTCCAAAAGAGGATCTCACTGGACGTACATTTGGACAATTAACAGTTCTTGGGATTGATACAACCTATAAGGGTAGAGGAATATATTGGAAATGTTTATGTAAATGTGGAACCGTCAAATCTTATAAACGGAACATTTTAATAGGCGGAAAGGTTATATCTTGTGGTTGCATGAATCACAGCCAAACCTCCGAATCTCGTTTTATTGACTTATCGTGTCAACATTTCGGACGTCTTACTGCAATAAAAGTAGATCATAAAGAATATGACAGTAAGGGAAACTCTAAGTATTACTGGTTTTGCTTATGTGACTGTGGTAACACAATTGTAGTTCAAACTAGTGTTCTCAAAAGCGGTCATACCCAGTCGTGTGGTTGTTTACAGTCCGAAAAATCAGCTGAACGTGCAACTGGGAGGCTAATTGATCTCCAAGGGAAGCGTTTTGGAATGCTGACTGTTATAGACCGTGTTAACACAATTGATGAAAACGGGCATTCCATAGGAACGTGGAAATGTCATTGTGATTGTGGAAATGATACATTTGCTGACGGTTATTATTTATGCAGGGGAATGATCACCTCTTGTGGTTGCAAACACCAATCAAGGTATGAACTATATGTTCTACAGTACTTTGATGAGATCGGGTATGAAAACACAATTGATTATGAAAGTCAAAAAAGATTCGAAGATCTTCGTGGCTACGGTGAGCGTATGTTGTCTTATGATTTTGCCGTGTATTCGAATGGTATTTTATCAGCGCTGATCGAATGTCAAGGGCAACAGCACTATATGCCAGTGAACATATTTGGTGGTGAAGAACAGTTTGAAAAACAACAATTACATGATGAACTAAAGCAGGAATATGCAAACTCCCTTGGTATCCCATTAATTGAAATCCCATATACGGTTGAAACCTATGAGGAAGCAAAAAGAATCCTTGATGATAGTATAGTTTTCACGAACAAAAATAGCCCAATCTAAAAATTCTTTCCCGTCTGGCCTTGCTTTCCACCCGTGTCTCCGTAAGCTGTCAACAAGCCGCAAGGCACAATAAAGAAGGGAGACACAAAAAGATGGAATGCGGAAAACTGACAGCGAAACTGAGGGACGCGGTACCGGTATGCTTCATGGTGAATGATCGGGAGGTCAAGCGCTACAAAAACATCGAGATCCCTGCGGAGATCAAGCACCTGGAATACTGCGGGTTCCGGTTTGATGTACCGGAGGATGGAGGGGCCATCACCTTCACGATCTGGTTTGAAGAAGGAATCCTTCCGGAAATCTGGCCGGCAGAGCGGGAGCGGCAGCACAGGGTAGTGAAATCAGAGCCTACGGCCATGATGGAGCAGCGGTACGGAGTGACCGGAGCGGACCGAAAAACACTGGTGGCGGTCATCAGTACGATCACCGGGCTTGATGCACGGTATCTCGGAATGCCTTCACAGGGGTATCAAATTGGCGACTACCTGGTAGACAGGGAAGGCACACTGACCGGCCCGGAGAGCGCCGACCTGATCGCCGCGCTGGCCGCCAAGGGGTACAAAGCAAAATAAAAAGGGACAAAAAATAACCCGGCATCAAGGTGCCGGGTCAGACTGTCGACAAAGTCCGAGGTTAAGGCCTCGGATTCCTTTCAATAAATGATCAAAAACCCGGAACAATTCGCCTTTTGTACAGTTTTTTCATCCATTACACTGCATTCTTGGAATCTGTAGGATTTTCATCTCCGGCATTCTTTGTCTCACTGTAGAAATTGACAATAATTGATGTGATCAGCGCAACCACAATGAGACCGTAAAGCCCCAGAATAACAGATATAATCCTTCCGGGAATCGTAACGGCCGTTATATCCCCGAATCCGATGGTGGTTACGATTGCGAAACAATACCAGAGCGCGTCACCGAAGGTGTCGATATTCAATTCAAAATTCGGCAAAACGATGGAAAACGCTGTAATCAGCAGCAGCATACCGAAAAGGATCTCCGCCGCATATGTTTTCCGAATGATCCTGCCCAGCACATCCAGTTTTACCTGGGAGAAAGAAATCCGGGCAATATAGTAGAAAATCCGGGGAATTGTCAGTGCCAGTACAACCATAAGCGCGATCTTTCCGTCAAAAGCCAGTCCGACGCCCAGCAGCAGGACGCTGAAAACCCGGAAAGTCACATTACGAACTTTATGATCATTCACAATGGAAAACAAGTGATCT
Source organism: Clostridia bacterium (assembly GCA_017541105.1). GTDB lineage: Bacteria > Bacillota > Clostridia > Christensenellales > Aristaeellaceae > Aristaeella. The sequence goes on along the minus strand of JAFXZS010000002.1, from coordinate 9,096 downwards.
GCGGCCAGCCCGAGCATATGAAGAATCGCGGTTATTCTGTACACAGTATCATTTTCTGAAATCAGAAAGATCACAGCGCAGCAGGAAAAAAGCGCTGCCCCGATTCCATAGCGAAACAGATTATGCTTCCATTCATGTTTCAAAGTAACAGCCATCATCAGAAACAGCAGGGACAAGGCAAACCACATGACAGCAGCCATCGGCTTCATGGAAGCCAGTCTGGCAGTCAGCATCTCTTTCACCCTGCCGGCATTTTCCTCAGCAGTTTCCGGGACCGGTTCCTCAGCATTCACCTGTGCCGGTGTTTCTGAAACGGTTGCCTGTTCGGATGAGTCAGGGGATCCTATACCGCCTTCCATCAGCGAGCTCATAAAAAGACTGGTAAGCGCTGAAAACATAGCGGAAAGGACAGCCAGCAGGAGGAGGCCCTGCAAAACCGTCAGAATGATTGCTCTGCCCCGGATTTTTCTGATGCTCATGGATGAAGGTCCTCCTCATTCGTTTTTTCATCCGGGTTTTCGGCAGCAGGGCTGTGATCCGGGGAATTCTCTTCCGTTACGGCTGCTGCTTCCGCAGGAGGATCCTCCGATGGCAGTCCTTCCGTCAGCATTCCTTCCGCGGCAGGGTCTGCCGTCAATAATTCCAGGAGACTTGCGTCGGATGCTTCATCTTCAGCAGTCTCGCCGGTTACGAATCCTTCCATGTTCATCTTGGGGATATTCAGATTCGGCAGCGCCTGATGACCGGCTTCCAGATAAAGCAGAACAATGATTCCGATCGCGGCGACCGGGATCATCATTCCCATTGCCGGATTCCGCGGTTCCCGCGTATAGGAGAACAGCAAAACCAGCGGCGCCAAAAGCCACAGCATGATGGAATCCCCGAATCCCATTACCATTGCAACAGGAGTGATATTCGCGGCAGCAGCAGCCTCAGCGTTAATACGGGCCATTTCCATATTCGTAATTCGGGCAAACAACACAAAATCCAGTATGCTGACCACAACCAGCGCAACGGCAAGAAAAAGGGAAAAGTCCCAGGAGTTCTTTCTGGTATGCAGAAAAGCAGTATATTCCTCGTGGGTTCTCCCATGCCGGCAGAAGCGCCATTCCCGGGTTTTGATATAGAACGAGAGGATAATGAACAGCACAAAGGTCATCGTCGGTTTGACTGTAAAGAGCGGATACAGGTACGGCGATACCTCAATCTGAAATCTGGACGCCATGACTTTCAGGACAATGCAGCCGACCTCATAGGCAATGGGCAGCAGCGCGAAAGCTCGGAAAACATACCGCCATTTCCCCGTAAAGATCTTCTTCGGCTTGTAATTCAGGAAGAACATCAACAGGGTGCAAAGGAACAGGTCAACAAACACATTGAACGCAAGGATACCCGGCGAACCGATTTTCAGCAAGCCGGAAGAAGTCAGCATAATCATGAGTTTGGTCACTACATCAAGGCTGGTGACCGTTCCGTCATTAAACACATCGACCGTTCCAACAATATAACGATGCAGAAAAAAGGCATAACCCGCCGAGATTGCGACAGCAGCGCAGAAATTTTTGATCAGAAGTGATTTATAGGATTTCTTTCCGTTCATGATCTGCGCAAAATTCGCGATCAGCAGAAAAGGCAGCGCCAGCCAGCTCATGATCCGTGCGGGTTCCTGCAGCCAGGCATATCGTTCGGGAAGCATATCCATCCTGTTCGCCAGCCCCAGAATCAATACCAGCTGGGTTGCGGCAATGCACAGCCAGCCGAGAATCTGGAAGTGCTGATAATTCAGCGGCCCTCTGTAACGGATATCCCTGTCTGCGGTTCGCTCATGCCACCTCAGCCGCGGTTTCCTTTCGGAACCTTTTTTTATACGCATGTTTCCCCTCCAACAGTCCTGATTGGTTTTATGGAAAAACTGACGATACTTCGGAAACGGCAGATGGTCGTACAGGAATATCTCCTGTACGACCCGTTCACCCAGCATACCGAGCTTATAGATACAGGCATTCGCGTCCGAGAACAGATAACTCTCGGCCGCGCTGCCGACCTGATAAAGCACCGGCCAGTACCGGTTCAGAAACTCGAAGTTGGAAGCCATCCTGCCACCTCTGTAAAAAACTGACTATCTTACCACATAGTATATCAAAACTGAGGTGGCCAGGACAACTTTTTATTCCTCATTAATCAAGTTCCTAAACCATACCGACCCCTATTATGCTCCGCATCAGTTAATATATACTTCCCAACAGGAATATCCACACCTGCCTCATAAATACCTGCCGGCAAAACAATTGTTTTTATGATAGAGTCCATTTCCCGGTTGGCACGTAGCACCAGAGACTTCCTGAATATTCTGGACGAACTGGAGAAGAAGCAGGTTGCGCTGGTAAGCCTGAAGGAGAAAATTGATACTTCCACTCCTACCGGACGGTTTCTTGTCAGTGTTCTGGCTGCTCTGGCACAGCTGGAACGTGAACAGATACTGATACGACAGCAAGAAGGTATTGCCGCACAGAAAAACGCCGGCATCTACACCGGCGGCCGTCCACGTATTGAAATAAACCAGAAACTGTTCAGCTCTGTGGTGTCCCGTTGGAAGTCAGGAGAGATAACAGCTGTTCAGGCGATGAATGAGCTGTCTATCAAGAAGTCAACTTTCTATCGTCTGATAAAGCAAAACGTTATTCCTTGCCGGTAAGGGGTTCGAGGGTATCCGTTAGCCGAAGAAGATAGTCGACACTCACATGATAGAACCTGGCGAGAGCGATAAGCATGGTTGTCGGAACGTCGTTCTCGCCGGTTTCATATTTTGAATAACCAGTTTGCGACATTTTCAGCATTTTTGCTACATCCACCTGCCGCAAGTCATGGTCTTCACGAAGCTCCCGAATGCGGTCATAAGCCATATTCATCACCGTTGTCATGATAGATGACAGTAAGTGTTCACATTGACTTATAACCTGAAACAGGTTATACTCATTCCACTAACTAAACTGTAGAAAATACATTCTTGAAAATAAGGGGGTTAAATTATGACCAACTGTAGACGTTGTAATAAATTTATGCTTTTCAATTCTCAAACTGGATATTGTAAAGCATGTTATATGGCTGTAAAAAGTGAGCAGCAAAGAAAAAAACGCGAAGAAAGTGAAAAGCTTCGAAGAGAGGAAGAATTGCGCAAAAAAATTGATGCTACTTATCGTGACAAAAAAGAAAAAGCTCTTCAGAGCATGACCGAAGAAGATAAGCAACGGCAAGAATATATTGCAAGAGAGCTTTTAGATGCTATGTATAAAGCTCACCCTGAGTTGCTTGAGAAAGAACCGCCAAAGAAAAAGTCGCCGGAACCAAAACCAATAGACTTCACCCCAGGCAATTGTGAATTTCCTTACGGAGACAACCGAGAATACTTCAAAGATACTGTTGATGTATATCTGTCAACTGAAGAAAAAAGGCGTCTCTACAAGTATGCAGATGGTGACTTCTTAGAATATGCTGATCCATTAAAAGATATTTATGAAAAAGTACTAAATGAACTGGCAGAAAACCTTGCTAGTGGTTATAGACAACTTGGGCAAATATGGAGTATTAGAAAACAATATGCAAAAGATGACAATGAATCTGATGAGAGTGTAGCCGTACGCATTTTACTCAGCAAACATCTTGTTATAGGAGTTCCTTATGAATTCAAAAAAAATGGAAGGCCAATTCCTATGGGATAAGCCACATAAAAATTCTTCGTATTGGATGATAGGAGCCGCTTGTAATGGGGACCCTGATGCTGCAACAGCATGCCAAAGAATAGGCTGGTTGGCAAATTAAGTATATGAAAAAATAATAGAAGAGCCCGGGGTGTTTTTTCGCTCCGCTCCTCTTCGCGAGCTTGTGAAAAAAAGTCTGTAAATAGGTGAAAGCCACAGGCCTTCTATGATAAGATAAATTCAATCATAGGAGGCCTGTTAAAATGGCGAACAAGAAAAAAGAAGTCTTCAGACCCGGACCCATGACCGAAGGAAAACGGAATATCATTCAGGGTTTGCTACAGGAGTACGACATTCAATCTGCTGCAGACATCCAGGAAGCCCTGAAAGATCTTCTCGGCGGCACCATCAAGGAAATGATGGAGGCTGAGATGGACGACCATGCCACAGGACGTTTTCATTGATGAGTGCTTGGAAACAATCACCTATTACTTCGACAACGAAATGTTGGGTGAATCCATCAACTATAACGATATCGTCAGTGATACCGCAAAGGCATATGAGATGTGGACAGCATGAACGAGAGAATTCCAATGACGCTGACCACCCTGGCCAACAATATTGAAAAGGCTGTGCCGGAATCGCGCTGCCAGGTATTAGAGGCACAGGGGCAGATTATAGTCCGGTTTACGAACCGGCCAGACGTGGAGCTTACGCTCCTTACCTCATGGGAACAACGGCAGCTCCAGGACGGCTTCATTGATGCTGATCTGTATAGTGAATTGCTTTTCAGCCTCCGAAGGATCGCCAATTAGGCATGACGAAAAACGCCCACCAACCGGGCGTTTTCTCTTGTATATGGGGACTTATGGCTCCCTCCCGACCAAAAACCCGGTTCAACGCGGTTTTCGGCCCTCGTTCCACCCGGCAATCATGGCCTGCTCACGATCCCTGGCACAGGATATGTATTATTGTTCCCCGATATATATGGCTGACCACGGTTCTCCGTTTTCAGCAAAAAACCTGTGTAGCTTTGCACCGCAAAACAGGTGAATATCCAATACTTCGTGCTCCTGATCGCACACCTTCTGGCCTTCCTGTTCCATCCACACATCACCCGCATAAAAGAATATCTTTTTTTCTCCAGGCATGGTGTGCCGCGTAAAAATTTCTTTCCCGTCTGGCCTTGCTTTCCACCCGTGTCTCCGTAAGCTGTCAGCAAGCCGCAAGGCACAATAAAGAAGGGAGACACAAAAAGATGGAATGCGGAAAACTGACAGCGAAACTGAGGGACGCGGTACCGGTATGCTTCATGGTTAATGATCGGGAGGTCAAGCGCTACAAGAACATTGAGATCCCCGCAGAGATTAAGCATCTGGAATATTGCGGGTTCCGGTTTGACGTACCGGAGGATGGCGGAGCAATCACCTTCAAGATCTGGTTTGAAGAAGGAATCCTGCCGGAGATCTGGCCGGCAGAACGGGAACGGCAGCACAGGGCTGTGAAACAGGAGCCCACGGCCATGATGGAGCAGCGGTACGGAGTAACCGGCGCGGACCGGAAAACGTTGGTGGCTGTGATTAGCACCATAACCGGAATTGGCGCACGGTACCTTGGAATGCCTTCACAGGGGTATCAGATTGGCGACTACCTGGTAGACCGGGAAGGCACGCTAACCGGCCCGGAGAGCCCGGCACTGATCGCGGAACTGGCCTCCAAGGGGTTCGAAGCGAAGTAATAAACGCCAAAGAGAAAATGAGCCCGACCGCCGCAATGGTGGCCGGGCAAATCTGTCTTGTTCAATCTTTCTTCCAGTGCTTCAGCTGAGAAAGCCAGGCATCATACTGTTTGCGCCTCTCCTCAACATCCAGTCCTTCCGGGTTCGGCATGTGTTCAATCAAGAAATTAAGTAAGGCATCTTTGGTCGGGTATGCATATTTTCCGTCAGAATAGCACCACTTGCAGTAATCTTCGTTGAAAAAGCCGTCCGGTTCTCTGCTGATATTCTCATCTTCACTCAGCGGCATCCCGCAGCACTGGCAGAACAGCTGCCGCGGTGATCCCAGCAGGGTATTGATGGAAACACTGTATTCCCGGGAAAGAAGTTTCAGCGTTTCCGTATTCGGCTGGGTTTCCCCGGTCTCCCACCGACTGACAGCCTGCCGGGTCACAAGCACCCGCTCCGCCAGTTCCTCCTGGGTCAGATTATGTTTCTCCCTCAGCTCTTTCAGAATGTCACATGTTGCCATTGTTTCAGCCCCCTGTCGTTTGATTTCACCTGCATCATAAACCACAGCAAAGAACTCTGCAAGCAACGCTCTGTTGCTTTTCCGTCACCAGGCGGGCATTCATGCCACAGGCTGGTGACTTATGGCTCTCCCTCCGCGAAAAGCCCGGTTCAACGCAGAATTATGCACAAATGTTTAGCAATTTCCCTATAGCCTGTCTGGAATTCAAACCGTTCAAAATCTTTTCCGCCATGATCTCCCTTCCCACATACATAGACGGAAGATCATTGACATATTTCATGGCAGCATCCTTATCTCCATGCCTGTTAGCCATTAATGCCAGCAAATACAAGGCTCCGCATTGCATTCCAGGATTATCAGAACAAAGTATCTTGTGGCACAGAATGTCAACTTCCAATTCCATTTTTGTATCTCTGATTCCCTGCATTGTTACTTTTTGATTGAGGTTATTGGCAAGGCTGAACATGAAATATATGTCTTGGGGATAGGTCTGTAACATCTCTCGAAGTTTATTAATTTTTTCGTCAACTGATAATTGCTGAATCCCAGAAAAGAATGCTTCCCGCTCTTCAGCTTTACATTCTCTTGTTCGCCCCATTAACTGATCAATTGTAATCTCAAAAAAATCCGCAATTACCGGTAACATCATAATGTCAGGATATGTTGCGCTGTTTTCCCACCTGCTGATAGATTGCGTTGATACACCCAATTCCTGCCCCAGTTGCTCTTGCGTAAGTCCTCTTTTCATTCTACATTCTCTGATAATGCTGCCCAAATATAACATATATACCTCCAATGTCATCCGGCTTTCTTCAATTTTATCCTGACTCAAGCAAATAATTCAATAACACGATATGATAAAAAGTATGATAATCTGGTATGTTTTTGCTTTGACGTTTACCTGTGGTCAGCAAAAATTTTAAATAGGACAATTCCAAACCGGAAAAAACCGGAAATTTGCGGAAATAACCGGAAGCGACCATTTGGCACCTGGGAAATGATGCCTTGCCGCCGCGCTGCAACCCGGGAGGTTGCAAAGCGGAAAAAACCGGCAAATCTGCCAAAAACAAAAAACCCGGAAGCGTAGGGAAATCAACGCTTCCGGGAGTCGAAGTGGCGGGATTCGAACCCGCGGCCTTTTGGTCCCGAACCAAACGCGCTACCAAACTGCGCTACACCTCGATACTGGAGCCGATGAGGGGACTCGAACCCCTGACCTGCTGATTACGAATCGGCTGCTCTACCAACTGAGCCACATCGGCACAACCAGCAACCGGTATTATATCAAAGCACTTTCGGTTTGTCCAGCACAATTTTCTTTCTTGTTTTTCACCGATTTTCCCGCATTCCTCCGTCGTCAGCGGATCACTCATCATTATCTTCATCCTCCGCGTCCAGGAACTGAAGCATGATATATCCGGTTTCTCCATTGACCTGTACAGCGGCCCACTGCTCTCCTTTCTGGTTCTCGATCTCCCTCGTCACGTAGACCCTTGTGCCCTGTTTCAATTCCCGGATCCGGTAGCTCGCAAGGTCATCCCTTTCCCGCAGTCGCACCTTATCCTCGTTCGTTACAGCATAGTATCCTACCGCTTTCCCGTACTCCTTTTCATTCTGTTCCAGGAGTGTTTCCTTCTCCGCGGTCAGTTCCTGGATTTCTTCCTGCTGCGCTTTTCCTTCCTCCGTTAATTGCTGAATCTGCCGGTCTTTCTCCGTGATTTGCTGTCTGAGTCCGGAAATGTCGTTTTCCGTCTTTGCCGCGGCAAGCTCCAGCGCTTTGATTTCTTTGTCCCGATCGCTGATCGTTTCTTTCAGTTTTTCAATTTCGGCGCGGAGGATTTCCGTTTCTTTCGTGAGCTGTTGCTTCTCTCCTTCGCTGAAAGCAAGTCCTTCCTTCTGCGTAATGTTTTCGCCTGTCAGTGTTTCCAGCTCCGTTTTTCGTTCATTCACGGTTTCGGAAAGCTGCGCGATTTTCTCGTCTTTGGATGCAACCATCTCATTGAGGTCCTTCACATCCGCTTTGAGTTTTTCATTCTCTGTCTGGAGGAGATCTTTCTGTGTCTTCAGCGCATCGTTCTTCTCCTGAAGCGCCTCTCCCTGTTTCCTCAGTGTCTCGTTTTCTGCCTGAAGGGTGTCTCCGTTTTTCTTCAGCGCCTCGTTCTCCGCCTGAAGAGTGTCTGCCAAAGCTTGCAACTCGTCCGTTTTAGTCTGCAGCTCTTCCACCTTTTCCGCTCCGGCCGTCAGTTCTTCCGACAGTTTCACATTCTCCGCCTTCATCTTTTCTCCGGAAGCCTGCATCTCGCCGATTCCCTGATTTAAGGCTGTGATCGTTGCGGTCTGTTCCTCCGCGGTTTTCTGTTTGGTCTCGATTTCCTTGTTCAGGGCCGTGATCGCTGCAGCCTGTTCCTCCGCAGCTTTCTGCTTCTCATCGATTGTTTTGTTCAGAACCGCAATTGTCGCGGCCTGTTCGTCCGCCGTTTTCTGCTTTTTCTCGATTCCCGCGTTCAGGGCCGCGATCGCTGCAGCCTGTTCATCCGCCGTTTTTTGTTTCTCCTCAATTTCTTTGTTCAGCGTCACGATCGTCGCCGCCTGCTCCTCCGCCGTTTTCTGTTTTTCTTCGATTTCCGTGTTCAGGGCCGCGATTGCTGCAGCCTGCTCCTCCGCCGTTTTCTGTTTCTCCTCGATGTCCTGTTTCAGCGCCGTAATCGTTGCAGCCTGTTTCTCCGCGGTTTTCTGTTTTTCCTCAATTTCCTGGTTCAGGGCCGTGATCGTTGCGTTTTGTTTCTCCGCGGTTTTCTGCTTTGCCTCGATATCCTTGTTCAGGGCCTCGATCGTTGCGGCCTGTTCTTCCGCGGCCTTCTGCTTTTCCCCGATATCCTTGTTCAGGGCCTCGATCGCTGCGGCCTGTTCTTCCACTGTTTTCTGCTTTTCCCCGATCTCCTTGTTCAGGGCTTCGATCGTTGCAGCCTGTTCATCCGCGGCCTTCTGCTTTTCCCCGATCTCCTTGTTCAGGGCTTCGATCGTTGCGGCCTGTTCATCCGCGGCCTTCTGCTTTTCCCCGATCTCCTTGTTCAGGGCTTCGATCGTTGCGGCCTGTTCATCCGCGGCCTTCTGCTTTTCCCCGATCTCCTTGTTCAGGGCTTCGATCG
>JAFXZS010000006.1 GCA_017541105.1 Clostridia bacterium | reverse complement strand
TTCAAATCCCGGCTTCTCCGCTTATTGAAAACGCTGCATTCTCAATGGATGCAGCGTTTTTGTTTTACCTTAGTACCATTCCCTTCTCCGATGCGGAACCCGGGCCGGTCTCCCCAGCCGGAGGAACAGGTTCCGGGAATCATAAATGTGTTTTCAGAATATAGAGCTGTTCCGTTTCAGGCTTTTCTGTGGTACAATCCGTTTGTATGTGAGCGGGGCAGCATTCATCCCGCGTCTTGTGTGTCAATCAAATATCCGGATGGAAAGGTCGGTTTTTTTCATGAAAAAACTGTTGTCCCTGTTCCTGGCCCTGGCAATGCTTCCGGGCGTCGTTTCCGCGCCGGCAGACGCGCTCGCTGAAGAAGCGGAGAACGGACTCCCTGCCGTCGGCGACATCGTCGAGGGCTTTGAAGTCAGGGAAATCCGCGAGTACGGACTCATCGGCGCGCAGCTGGTGCTCTTTGAGCATCAGAAAACCGGCGCGAAGATGCTCTATATCGCCAATGACGATACCAACCGCGCATTCCAGCTGACTTTCCCGACACGCGTGACCAACGACAGGGGCCTGCCCCATGTGTTCGAGCACGCGACTCTGAGCGGTAGCGAGAAGTACCCGTCCGCTGCCCTGTGGCTCAACGCGTCCATGCAGGCCTACAACATCGATATGAATGCCTACACAACGGACACCATGACCTGTTATCCGATCGCCTCCCTGTTCGAAGCGCAGCTGCTGAAGCTGGCGGATTTTTATACGGATTCCTGTCTTCATCCGAATATACTGACGGATGAGAGGATCTACCGCACGGAAGCCTGGCGCTATGAAATGGCGGATGCGGACGCCGATCTGTCCTATAACGGCACCGTCTATTCCGAGATGAAAGACACCGTTACCCTCGACAGCGCCGCGCTGACGGCTGCCAAAAAAGCGACCTTCCCCGGTGCTTCCGTCTCCTATCAGTATGGCGGAGATCCCGATTTCATCCCGGAAATGACCTGGGAAGAACTGAAAGAATACCACGATAAGTATTACCATCCCTCCAACTGCATCGCTTACCTTTACGGTTCCTTTGAAGACTATACGGCTTTCCTGAAGCTGCTGGATGAAGCCTTCGCGCCGTATGAAAAAGCGGAGTTTTCCTTTGAGGAACCGGATTATGCCCGGATCACCGAACCGGTGGTCTCCTCCTTCGCGTACCCCGCCGCGGCCGGGACGGATACAACCAACCAGACCGCAATCTACTACTATATCCTTTGTCCCGGAATGAAGGGCGATATTGAACAGGAACGGCTGATCGACCATGCCTGCGACCTGCTGAACGATCCGGCTTCGCCCCTGATGCAAACACTGGAGCAGACTTTCCCCGCCGGTTCCTTCAGCCTCGGCCGGGAGCTTGCCGCGCCGGATGACGCAATCGTCTTTACCGCTTCCGGCCTGAATGACGGGGACGCGGAACTGTTCAGACAGACCGTGGACAGTGCCCTGGCCGATGCCGCCCGGAACGGCTTTGCCGCGGAACTGGTGGACAATACTGTAACTGCCCTGAAATATAATGCCAGATTGGCTTGCGAAGACAGCGATCCTGTCACCGGCATCATCAATAACCTTGCCTGCTATTATGCCGCTTCCGGCAACGTGTTCTGCTATCAGGAGAATTATGAGGCCCTGAACAATATCGAGGCAGAAAACAGCGAAGGGAAGCTGGCCGGCGCCGTCGCGCGGTGGCTGGTCGACCCCGCGCTGTATACGCTGACCACCGGTTCCCCGGTCCCGGGACAGCTGAAGGTCCATGACGCGGAGCTCGCCGCGAAACTGGCGGAAATCAAGGCCGGCATGAGCAAAGAAGAAATCAGGGCTATCGTGGAAGCCACCAACGCCGTTCCTGAAGAGGATGATCCTTCCGCGATGCCGGCGGATCTGACTGCCGTCACCGCGGCCACTTTGCCGGAGGAGGTCAAGGAATACGATCTCAGGGACGAAACGGATGAGAACGGTCTCCGCAGGATCGAAGTCGTCGCCGGTGTGGATGGCATTTCCCATATCTCCCTGTACCTGGATGCTGCAGCTATGCCGCAGGAAGATATTCTCTATATGCAGTTGTTTACACACCTGCTGGGATCCATGGATACTGACCGGCATACCTGGCAGGAACTGAGCCCGCTCATCACCCGCTACCTGTATTTCAACACATTCCGCATTTCCGCTATCGGCTGGAAAAACAACTATCATCCCTATGCAGTCACCCGATGGATAGCGCTGGATGAAGATCTGGAAGCCGGTTACAGTCTTGCGGAAGAAATCATGTTCCATACGCAGTTCACAGATACGGAAACCTTGCTGGAACGGATCACCGCTGAGAAGGACAGAGTCCGCGGAGACATCAGCAGATCGCCGTATCAGATCATGCTTTACCGCCAGCTGGGGATCACCAATCCGCCGGATCGCTTTTACAGTTATATCTCCCATCTGGATTACTACACCTTCCTGAATCAGCTGGAACAGGCGATGCAGGAAAACCCGGAGGAGGTTGTCAGCCGACTGGCACAGGTACAGCAATTCCTGGCTGACCGTGCCGGCGCCGTTACAACCGTGGCCGGCAACGAAACCTCCATCGCCCTGAACCGTCCGCTGGCGGACGCGTACTACGGGAAACTGGAAAACAACCCGCGGGAACCGGTATCTTACGAGCTTCCGGCTGCAGCAAAGAAGGAAGGTCTGATCCTGGACGCCAATATCCAGTACAATTCCGTCGCCGTCCCGTGGCCTGATATTGCCCCGGAAGAGAACGGAAATGAGTATACCGCGCTGTTTGATCTGATCAGGGATCAGCTCCTGTACCCGGGGCTGCTGGACAGGGCCGGCGCTTACGATGTGTTTTGTTCTGCTGACGATGAGATGATGTATCTGATCACTTACCGGGATCCGAATGTTGCGGAAACCTTCGCTTACTTTGACTCCCTGCCGGATCTGATCGACGCGCTGACCGTCGATCGGGAAATGCTGGAGAACTATATCATCAGTACATATTCCTATCTGGCACTTTCCACCGGAGAACTGACCGGTGCCGAGGAACTGGCAACCAATCATTTTTGCGGTATGCCGGACGATCACAGGCTTCAGTCTATGCGTTCCGTCAAGGCCGCCACTCCTGACGCAATGAAAAAACTTGCCGGTTATGTCGCCGACATGCTGAACACCGGTGTCCGCGGCACCGCCGGCAGCGCAGACGCCATCAACGCAAATGCGGATATGTACGATGTGATCCTGGATCCGTTCAACGTTGAAGATGCCGGCATCACGGATGTTCCGGAGGATCATCCGAACGCAGCAGCCATTGCGGCCATCATGGATGCCGGCGCCATGACTGCCGACGGCGGCGCTTTCCGTCCCGGTGATCCTGCTGCTCTGGGCGATCTGGCGTATGCCTTCTATGTTCTTGCTTTGGGATCTGTCCCTCCGGATGCCGACTCGGCCTATCAGACGTTTATTCAGTACGGTTTTCTGCAGGATGGCGGAAACGTGTCGGATGAACTGACCTGGGATATCCTCAATGACCAGACAAAGTATTTCCTGAATACCGGATTCGGATTCGATCTGACCGAAACGTTCAGCGGGGAAGGCGACGTCGCCACCCGCGGCGAGCTGGCCGGGATCCTCTACCACATCTTCCTGGAAAAATAAAACGCTTTTCCTGCCCGGGCGATTCTCCCGGGGAAGGTTCCTGCCGGGAATCATTTTGAACGAACAGACACAGACCGATACCCAAAGTACCGGCTCAAATCCCGGTTTCTTTGCTATAAAAAGCCTTGTGATTCAACGATCACAGGGCTTTTTTATGCCTTTATTCCTTTATGCCGTAATTGCATGTTTTTTTATAGAAGCAATACTTTGGCGTGAATAATATGTGATATTTACAGTTCCGTTTTATGAGCGAAAAACTTCCACTGCCGGTTAAGCCAAAAAACGAAGCCGCTCCCATGTTTCGGGGAACGGCTCCGCCGGATCCGTACAGGGGTTATTCGATTTCGAACCTGATTCCCGCGCCGTTGGCGAAGGTTTCTGCCGCCGAGCCCGGGACGCCGAATATGGTCAGATCCGATCTGTTGATGTTCTTGAATACGTCCGGCGGGATCGCCGTGATGGCAGCCGGAATGCGGATCTGCCTGAGACGGGTACAGTTTGCGAAGGCCCGGCTGCCCAGGAAGGTGACGCTGTCCGGAATATAGACGAC
>JAFXZS010000005.1 GCA_017541105.1 Clostridia bacterium | reverse complement strand
CGCCGCCGAAGCCGCCGGAATGCCCGCCGCCCGAATGGGATTCATGGTGCACGACCTTCTTCAGCTGCTGTGCCGTAACCACCGTCGCCGTCCCGGCGGCCGCTGCCCGGATGACCGTGGGCATCGATACCGCCTGTTCCTTCCGGATCCGGGCGGAAACCAGCAGATACGTCCCCAGGATGGCGACGATCATGGCCAGAAGGATATTGCTGATCACCTTCATCGGCGTGGCGATCTTTTCACCCCGCAGCACGCGGCCGATCTGCGCGAATGTTTCCTCCGCGCAGCCGGCGTAGTCGCCCCGGCTTGCGTACCGGTACACATTGTCCGCGATCGTATTGGAATGGGCGCGGGTCAGCGTCCCCACCAGGGACTCGCTCGCCCAGATATCCAGATGGCGGGTCTTCATGTCGATAATGAATACGGTGAACCGGGTCCCCGCGCCGAAAACGCTGTTGCCCCAGTCCCTGGCCTTGCTTTCCCCGCTCCGGCCGCTGTTCCCGCTGGCCGGATAGGTATAGAATCCGACGTTCGCGTATTCCGTCACCTGCATCATGGCTTCCTCGACGCCGGCAATCTCCCCGGCATCCAGCAGCCCTGCCTCATCGTCGATGACGGCAATATATCCGGTGGTTTCATTCGTCGCCCGCCGGTCCTCCGCCCCCGCGTCCCCCACGGGAAGGATCGTCAGGAGCATCGCCGCCAGCAGCAGCACCGCGATGACGATAATGATAATCTGTCGTGTTTTCTTACGCATGCTCCTCACCTCCCTGATGGGTCTCAAACTGCGGCATCGGATTGGAGCATTCCTTGTTATGCAGCATCAGCAGATCCACGGAAACCCAGATCACCGCGGCCATGCAAAGCAGGGCGATCACGTACACCGGAAGGTCGTCGCTGTGGAAGGGATCCAGAATCATGTTCAGCGTTCCGGCGATCATGGCCGCCAGCGCCGCGATGCTTCCCGCCGGGGTTTTTGTTCCTTTTCCCCGGCCCAGGACGACCAGTGCGCCCATGCCCAAAGTCAGTACCAGCGCCGCGATACGGAATGCGTTCGCGTTGTTCAGCTGGCTCATGCCATAAATCCCGCCGATGAGTACGATGACGCCGAACATGCCGCCGAAGCCTTCCAGCGCCGCCGCGCTGCCGCCCTTGGCGTGGCTCGCCATGCGCTTTTGCTGCTTCAGCCGGCGTGCCAGGTCATCCCCGCCGTCCTTTGCTTTTTCCGCCTCAGCCTTGTCCTGAATGCTCTTCCGGTGCCGGTTGACGATCAGCTGCGCGAAGATGGCCAGCAGCATCGCCGTAACCAGCACCATTTCCGGCCGCAGCGTGAGAAACGCGTTGAACAGGAAAAACAGCGGAACAGCCAGCGCCAGCGCTATCAGGCCGAAGCGCGGAATATCCATCGGAAGGTCCGCGGCCATCTCGCCCGTCACACCGTTCTGGATCGCGTACAGGAGCCGCTTCCCGCTGCGGATGCTCATGAACCATACCGGCATCAGCGTCCGGCCCGTGCATTTCGCCGTCGCCAGGCCTACCAGCTTCTTCTCCGCCTCCGCCGTGGGATAGGTATATCCGTCGTCCAGGTCTTCCAGCACATCCTTCAGGCCCAGCCGGACCGCCTCTGCCCGGGCATAGGGCTCGTATGCGCTTTCCTCCGTATCCGGAACGTCCGCGTAGTATCCGCTGATGTACGCCGGAGAGAAGGGTTTGAAATCCTCCGGTTCCACCCGGGCGATCTTCTCACTCATGGCGTCCGGCATTTCTTTCGACGCGTCGTGCAGAATATGGTCAAACTGATGGTTCAGCGTCACGCTGGTATTATAGTAGTAGGTATCGTTGCCCTTCGTCTGATGCCCTTCCAGCACCGTCTCGCCCCGCACCGCGGCGCTGTAGATATACTGGGGCACATAGATTCCCCGGAAGCTTTCCGCCGTCACGTTCTTCTTCAGCCGGTGATCGGCGCACAGGCTTTTGCGTACCATCTCCTGGTACTTCGCGAAGCACTCCTCCCGGGTCACCCTGAACGGCGCGATGGTCTCCGGCGCCTCCATGTCCGCGGCCTTCCGGTCCAGCAGCACGGAGCTTCCGCAGTAGCTGCAGAACCCTGCCGCCGCTGTGTTCATCGTACGGATCTCCGCCCCGCAGGTCGGGCACGTCAGCACATCCACTGAAAAGCTGCTCCCTGCTCTCCGCGCCTCCCGCCGGTCTGCTTCCTCTATGCTTTCTGTCCGGCCGCATCTGCCGCATTTCAGCTGCTGCTCCGGAATATCAAAGGTCATCATACTCCCGCAACCGGGACATCCGTACATCGCTGCTGCCTCCTTTGCCTCTGTTTCCATGGAATTATACCAAAGCGCTGTCTGCCTTGCAAATAAAAGTTGGGTGACATGAAAGGAAGACGGGAAAAAGACATGTTCCGCGGCGGATTTTGTGATATAATGAAATATAAATAATGCCGGAAGCGCGAGCCTTCCGGAAAGAGAGGAGAATAAAACATGATCAAAAGGACGATTGCGCTTGTCCTGGCTGTGCTTCTGGTGCTGGCGGCCATGCCCGCCCTGGGTGAGGATTTCTCAGGCACCTGGTACATGAACTACAGCCTGCTGAACATGGGAACCATGGAGCTGAATGAAGACGGGACCGGCACCATCGCCATGCCCGTGGCGAATCTGGAAGGCGAGCTCACCTGGACGGCGGATGAGAGCGGCGTCACCATCGTCACCGCGGGCGGCCCGCAGCTGTTCCCGTATGACGGCACCAAAATGACCGTCGACGCGAACGGCATGGAGATTGAGTTCTCCCGGGAATGCGGAAAGATCACCATGGAGCAGTTCATGCAGTTCATGACGAATCAGACCGTTCCGGAAGGTGTTAGCGCCGAGGATATGACGACGCTGATGATGCAGTTCATCGCGCTCTCTGCCTCCAAGTCTTCGGGCAGCAGTGCCACCGAAACAGCCGCGCCTGAACCCAAAGCTGAAGCCGTGCCCGCGCTGACCGTTCTGAAGGACAACTTTGTAGTCTATGAAGACTACAGCGGATACCGGGCGCTCTACATGGCCAAGGTGCAGAACACTTCGGACGCGCCCTTCTTCCTCACAAAAGGCCTTCTGACCATCTTTGATGCGAACGGAAGCGTGCTTGCCTCCGAGAACTACTTCTACAGCCGCGGTTCCCATTACCTGGAGCCCGGTGAAATCACCTTCTGCTCCCTCAGCGTGAAGGTTCCGGAAGGTGCGGAAGTGAAGGACTACCAGGCATCCATGAACGTTGACGCCAAATCCTATTCAAAGCTGGACCGCGCCATTCCCGTCATCGGAACCAGCTTCGGCACGGAATATAATTCCACCCTTCTCAAGGTTACCGTGATCAACGAGTCCGAAGAGCCTCTGGCGGATATCTCCGGAATCTGCGCGCTGGAAGACGCGGAAGGCAATATCATGACGATCCAGACCTTCTCTCTGAATTATGACGAACTGGGCCCCAACAGCTCGATCACAAAAGTCTTCTACACCAACTCCGATCTGATGAAGTATTACGAAGCGAACGGCATCACACCCGCCCAGGTGGAAGCCTACGCATACGTGGAAATCAAATAAACAGCCCTGATGAGAAAAGCGGCCTGCTGTCCTGCAGCAGGCCTTTTTCGTATCTTCTTCTCACAGGGACAGATCCGCGGCTTCGAATTTCTTCGCGCTTCGCATCGCCGCTGAAGCGGTTCCCGCGAGGAACAGCGCCAGGGCTCCGGCCGTAAAAAGCGCCTTGTCGCCCATGTACGCGGGATCCGGCTGGTCCAGCCTGAACCGGACAAAGGGAACGGTATACGTTGCGACAATTTCTGCCACGATCCACGCGAACACGGCAGCGCTCGCGATCAGGAACGCGGCCCCCGGCTTGTTGATATCCTTATAGTACAGCGGGAAGAAGATCATGTTGAACAGCGCGAAGATCAGGAGCCCTTCGCCGATCATCGCAAGCCCCGCGTCCAGGCCCGCGGGATTCGCCATGGTTCCGATGGCATACTTGGCCAGTGTCACCAGCGCCATCAGCACAATCTGGGCTGCCTCCAGGCACGTGCAGAACAGGATCCGGGCATTCACCGCGTCCCGCCTGGTGACCGGCAGCGTCAGCGTATAGGATGCGTCGTGGTTCTCCCGGGCGGTCAGGCAGATGAAGTAGATCACCATCGTCGTATAAAAGCAGCAGACCCCGTACGGATAACCGGGCACAAGAATCAGTACGGCCATCAGCGGCAGGATATATCCCGTCGGATGCATGCAGAGCCGGAATTCCTTCTTCAGCAGTTTCATGCTTCCTCCGCCCCCTTTTCCAGATGAATCATGATTTCCTCCAGTGTGGCTTCCCGGCTCGCAAGCCCTTCGCTGTCCTCCGCGGAAACCAGCGTCGTGTATCCGTCCCGGATCCGGCAGCTTCCCCTGGATTTCTCCTGCAGCTCCCGCGGGACGCTCCCGGCAGTCTCCACGATCCGGAAACGCCGGCGGAAATCGTCCAGCGGCTCGTCCGCCTTCAGGTTCCCCTGCTGAATGAACAGGATCCGGTCCGCGCATTTTTCCAGGTCGGACGTAATATGGGTGGAAAACAGAATCGTCTTTCCCTCGTCCTTCAGGCGCAGGAATATTTCCACCAGTTCCTCCCGGCTGACGGGATCCAGGCCGCTGGTCGGCTCGTCCAGAATGAACAGCTCCGCGCCGTGGCTCAGGGCCAGCGCCATCGCGTATTTGATCTTCATTCCGTTGGAAAGCTCCGCCGGCGTTTTCTCCTCCGCAAGGCCGAAGGCGCGCATCGTTTTCTCGTATGCCCGGTCATCCCATGCCGGATAGAAGGACTTCGTCACGCCGGTAATCGCCTTCAGGGGCCTGCGGGTATAGTAAGTCATCCCGGCGGAAACAAAGCCGATCCTCTCCCGGATCTTCTGCTCTGTTTCCGCAAACGGCTGCCCGCGGTAGAATACTTCTCCGCCGTCGGGACGGATAAAGGACAGAATCGAGTTGATCGTCGTCGTTTTGCCCGCGCCGTTGCGGCCGATAAAACCGGTGATCATTCCTTCCCGCAGGTCGAAGGAGAAATCCTTCAGCTGAAACGCGGGATAGTTCTTGCTTAAGTTCCGCACTGAAAGCAGTGCATCCGGATTATTTGCCATGTTTCATTCCCTCCGCTGCCATGATAAAGAGCCGGGCATCCACCAGCGCCAGGCCCTGGTTCTCATCCCCGAGAACCATCAGCTGATCCCCTGGCTGAAGGTGGAACACTTTCCGTGCCCGGGCCGGAATCACAATCTGTCCCTTGTCCCCGATGGTCACCAGGCCGAACAGGTGCCTCCCCTTCATAAAGCTTGCGCTTTCCACTTCTCCCTCCGGCGTGTTGACCAGATCGTCCAGGGAGACCTGCAGAACCTCCGCGATACGGCCGGCGGTCTCCAGGTCCGGCGCGCTTTCCCCGGATTCCCATTTCACCACCGTCTGCCGGGCCACGCCGACCCGCTCGGCCAGCGTTTCCTGTGTCATCTCCATCTGTTTCCGAAAAGTCTGCAGATTCTTTCCAATCATACATTTCCCACCTTTCGGAAATATAATACCCAAAGTATGCCTTGCCTTCAACCAACGGAAACGGACTTTTTCCCTGTTTTTTGTCACATATGAATGACAAAAGAGACAGGGAAAGCTTCTCTGTCTCTTTGAACGCGGGGATCAACGGCGGCGCCGGTCCCCGGAATCGTTTTTATTCGCCGGCGGATTCTGCAGCTTCGGAAGAGGTTTCTCCGTCTGCTCCCGCGGCGTCCGGAATCTTCCAGGCTTCTCCTGCTTCGGTATAGACGATTTCAGCCTCGTCCATCCACTGTTCAAGGGCCGTGTTCAGCACAGTGCTCCGCTTATTCTCCAGCATTTCCTCCCGGAACTGGTTTTTCATGGTTTCCGTCAGTTCCACAGCTCCGCCGGGGATATCCCGGAGGTAATACAGGATATGTACACCGTACTGTCCGAGAACCGGCTCACTGACATCGCCGACCTTTTCCAGGGCAATGGCCCCTGCCGTAAAGGCCGGATCCCAGAGGACGCTTTCCTTATGAACGGGATAGCCGGCGGCACGGGTCGCTTCATTCTGCATACCCGGATCGGTTCCGTACTCCAGAATCAGGTCGTCAAAGGAGGCGCCGTCTTCCAGCTTAGCCATAATCTCATCGACGGTGGGCTGCACGCTGTCAAGAATTGCCTGCTTCGCGGCTTCCACCATTTCCTCGGTGACAGGCTCGGCGGTAGGCGCTGGTGTGTCCGTTGGTTCGGCGGGCTCGGCGGCTGTTGCGTCGGAAGCTTCCTCAGCGGGCGCTTCTTCGGGAGCGGCTTCTGCCTTTTCCTGCTCCTCGAAGCGGGCTGTGATATCCTTCCAGGTGTTCAGCAGCGTCTCGTCAACTTTCAGCAGGATATGGCTGATCCCGCGGTACCCTTCCGGAGTATAATAGGAAGGCTGCTGATAATACTGGGTATAGATTTCATAGTTGCCGATCTTTCCTTCATACTTGGCCTTGTCCGCTTCCACCAGCTCATCGAAGTGCGCCTGAACCTCCTCGTCCGTAACCTCCAGGCCTTCGGAGAGATAAGCGGTCATCCGGCTGATCAGCAGATTGGTGACCTGGCTTGAAATACACTCCGCAATATAGCTTTCTTCTTCATAGCCGTAGCTTTCCAGCACCGCAACGGCCTCGGCACGGGCCGCGGCTCTTTCGTCATCGGTGGATTCGTCCGTGATGTTCTGCATATAGCTGGTGACAGCCTCTTCCCAGATGGTCCTGGCCTCCTCTTCCATCGAGGCTTTTTCCTCGTCGGACAGCTGGTCGAAGCCAAGCTCGGCAGCCTTCTGGCGAATCATCTCGAAACGCATGGTGTTATACAGCGCATACCGGTTGACGATATCCAGCATCTCGGCATTGGACGTATCATATCCGCTGTTGGCAAGCTGGTAGAGATAATAGTTTCTCCAGTATTTTATGTCCTCATGATCGGACAGGATCTCCCTGCCGTTGATCGTTGCCAGCAGGACAGGTTCATCGGACTCCGCAGGCGCTTCCGCCTCCGCGGCAGGCGCTTCCGCCTCCGCGGCAGGCGTTTCCGCTTCAGCCGCAGGAGCTTCCGCTTCAGCCGCAGGCGCTTCCGCTTCGGCAGCAGGCGCTTCTGCCTCGGTCACAGGTACTTCCGCCTCCGCGGCAGGCTCCTCCGCCAGTGCGGCAGTCATTCCGGTCAGCAGCATCAGCGACAGCAAAATACAAAGAAAACGTTTCAGCATCCTCAACATCCTCCGGTTGCAAATCTGTCAGGGATTCCCCGATGGGTACATTATACACAATAGTGGCATACGGTACAAGACGACGGAATCTTGGTTTATTTCGAAGAATCCACCTTGACAAACCGCAGCGTAATCTCAATTCCCTGGTTCTCCCGGTCCGTCCCATAGTCACTGTACGTCGTGCCCACATCGTGGAAGAGTTCGTAATCCGTCTCGCCGTCCTGGTTCTGCCTGTAGTGGAAAGCGATGTACAGGTAATCCTTGCCTTCATCCGAATACTCTGTCCACAGATGGTTTGTTTCCCCCTTCAGGACCCCGTCATAGGATGTGGTGTCTGTGCTGACTTTCCCCGATTCGTATCCTGTCCGGTTAACGGCCGAGCCGCTTGTCGCACCCGTCAGCGCGCAGGTGCCTTCCTTGCTGTTCGTGTTGAAGGTACCGGAAAGGTCCAGCGATACGGAATCAATGTGGCTGGTCTCTGACCACGCGTATTTGTCATTGCTGTCATCTGTATCAAACAGAATCGCGAAATCAGCCCGCTTGACCCGATCCCCCGAAAAGCTGTCCGTTGCGCTCCCATGGATTGCAAAACGCCCGTTTGGATCGATGGTAAAAGAGGTGTCTTTGATCGCTTCTTCAATGATCGTCTTGCCGTTCTGGCAATATACAACCCCCGGTCCCATCGCGTATAATGCCGTGTCAAATCGGTACGACACTTCCGGACGCTGTTCCCGTTCCAGCTTCAGCGTCACGGTTTTTGCTTTTTCCCCGGCTTTTTTGAGCTTGATGGTCTCTGTTTCTTTCGCCCCGTTCCGGTAAGCCTGCTCGCTGTCATAAACCTTCAGCTTTACAGGGGAACCGGCCATCAGATAGCCGTTATAGGTGCAGGTCATAAAGGTGCTGCTGTTCATTTCTGCCGCCCACGGATCGGCCAGCACATAGTGTTCGGGGTTCGTATCAAATACGATGTACTTTCCTGCGAAGCGGGTATCGTTGAAGGTCATTTCCTCCCCTTTCTTGTCCTTCAGCACGAATTTGATTTCCCGGTTCTGCATATACTTCATTTTCTGCCAGTTCCTGGTATTTTTTTCATCAAATGCCGCAAGGCAGGCTTCATTGAAGCGCTTGAACATGGACCGTTTCTTCATGCGTGAAAGCAGATCGGCAACGATATCCGCGGAGGTCAGCGTGGGATTCGCAACCGGATAGCCCGTAAAGATCCCCAGGTTATATGCGTATTCGAAAGCTGTTTCGTCCGCCTGCTCCATGTATTTCAGCAGCGTGGGATACCAGCTTTCCGGATCATCCTTCCGGGTATCCCGGATGTAATTCAGGATCGCCCGCCAGCCCGGATTCCACCAGTCGTTCGTATCCTCGTACAGGGCGCCGAGAGGGACGATGCTGTACTCCTCGACCTGGTAGGTGCCCGCCAGGCGGGTGGCTTCGTTCGCCAGCAGTTCCCGGCGGGCCTTGAAAGTTTCATAAACTTCCAGAAACTCTTTGGTATAATATGCTTTATAGACTTCGTCCCCGTATTTGACCAGAATCGTGGAATCGGGATCGGGATCGTCGGTGGGCTCGAGCCCCTGCCGCTGTTTCCGCTGGATCCGGACGTCAATATAATCCGTGTCGATCCACCCGTTGGGAATGGCGATGATCTCATGGGTACGCTTATCCCAATAGAGGGTGTTGTAGGGTGCGGCGCGATACACCTGATCCAGCATGGCTTCCGGTTCCGTTTTAATCTCTTCGGAATTCACATCGATCAGATTGTAGATCAGAAGCACCGAACCGACCACCAGCATCAGCCCGGGCTCCGTATACCACAGCGGGGCAATGCCGATCGCCGCGTCGGCCGCGGACTTTACGGCCAGGAGGCCGGCAATGAATCCCGGCGATGCTTTCAGAAGGGTGGCCGCCGAGTCCCTGGTTCTGTCCCAAAGGCTTCCGTCGCTCCGGAACAGCTGTTCGCTGGCTTTCTTTCCTGTGTCATACGTCATGTATCCAAGCCCGAAGGCAGTCAGATATCCGGCACAGGGGGGCGGAAGCATTTTAACGTAATCAGCGATGGAAGCGGTCAGTGAAACGGCATCAAAGCAATTCCCGAGGTTTCTGTACAGCAGGTCCATCGCGCCGCCCTTCTCAAACAGTGCGGATGGCTTCTCCTTGGCCTGGGCGACAATGGACTGAAAGTTGTCGTTCAGCAGCTTTTGCAGGTCTTTGTCCTCCCGGACGCTTTGCTTGATCTCCTCAGGCATGGTCCTCAGTTTGAGCATCCTGCTTTGGCTGCTGGTCAGGGAATCCTTTTCTTCTTCCCCGCCGAAGAGGGATAAAAAGAGGGAAATGGGAGAAAAATGCGTCAGGTACGCGGTAACCGTTCCGTCCTCCGGATGGATTTCGTACGACACGTATTCCCAGCGTCCCAGCTGTTCGTTATAATGCTGGGGCAGTATGGCGGAAGCAGGGTTTCGCCCGCCCAAATCCCCGTACGGAACAGTGACTGCCACGGGAAAATCGAATGCTTCCTGCCCGGACAATTCAAGATCCCATGCTACAGCGGAAAAACCGTTTGCCTCGTCCACCCTGGCGGGCAGGGAACGGACGGTCAGCGTGCCGGTTTCCTCGTTCAGGTTCTCCTCGCCGAAATCCACGGTAATCCCCGCCAGGCTTGCACTGGGCCGGTCTGCGGAAACCCGGGCCGAGGCGGCGGGGGCCGCCGCGATTTCAGACGCGGTATACACAATGGTGGTTTCCACGCCGTACCCGTCCGCCGCCTGATAGCCCGGTGTGCCGGGGCCCCGCCCCAGGGCGTAATCCACGCCCGCCGTACCGGTATGGAACAGGTCGCTTTCCGCAAGCTCCTCCTCTGCCTCGCTGCCGTCCGCATCCCGGCCGTCATCGGTGGCGGAAGGAAGCGCCGGCGTGGCTGTGGCGTGGACGGTAGCATTTTCCCCGGCGGTCGGGCGGGGCTGTGGTTTGCCGGGATCGGGCCGGGACGGAAGCAGGAAACCGGGATACCTGAAACCCGCCACCGCCAGCTCCGCCACCAGGATCAGCGCGAGAACCAGGCTGACGCCCCGGGTTCTTGCTTTCCTTCCCGGCACAGGCGGCCGGGGCGCGGAGGAAGCGGCGGTTCTCTTTGCGGAATCATCCCGGGATGTTTCCGGCGGAAGGGCGGGCGGGTCGTCTGAAATGACGACCTGTGCTCCAGGCGGAGCGGGAATCACAATCGGTACGGGCTGTCCGCACCGGGGACAGTAAGCAGCGTCCTCCGGCAGCGGGGCTCCGCATTTTCTGCAGCAGTTTGCCATGATTTCGCTCCTTCTCCTACGATGACAGATACGACAGGACAATCCAGATCAGCAGGCCGAGATCCGCCAGCCCCAGCAGGAGCGGCAGCACGCTTTTCTTTTTCACACTTTCCCTCCTCCCGCGGCAAAAAAGGCCCGGGATTCTCTTTTCACTCCGCGTACAGTTCCATCGTATCGGCCACGCCGAAATCGGGGAGATAAGCGTCAATCATGATCTGGTCGTCATAGAACCAGATCTCCCCGTCACCCTCCGGTGTGGCGAAGGAACCGTGATCGCTGCTGTCCATCCTGACGGCCAGGTCGGGATAAATCAATTTGCCTCTCACAGTCAGGCTGAGCACGGTGCTGCCGCCCACGGGGCCGTATTCCGCCACGGTGCAGCTGTTGCCTTCCTCATCCGCGAAGACGGTCCCGGCGGGAATCGCCGCCCGGTTGAAAGTCATTGCGCCGCCCGGCGCGCTGTCCGTCCACGTGATGTCGGCCAATTCGGCATATACCCAGGCACGCCGCGGATTCTGCATGTCTTCGTCATAGAACTCCACAAGCAGATAACCGTCCTCCGCTCCCCAAACGGTCACTTCCGCGCACCAGGGAACGTCGTTTTCCGTTTCGGCATATTCCTGGCTGGGCCCGTAGTGTCCGGGCACCTCGCCGGCAGCGGTCATCTCGCCTTCGCCCAGCAGCATTTCTTCCGGGACATCGTCCAGATCCACGTTGACGCGCTTTGCGCCGGTATAGAGCCTGTAGCGCTGTCCGTCCTCGCTGAATTCCACCAGGAGCCACCATGTATCATCGTCCCTGGCCTTGGAGAACACCGTCACCTGCTCCGTCTGCCAGGTTTCCGCCAGATGCGTTCCGGTGCTGTCATACTCGAGGGACGGGCCGGAGCGGGTGGCAATCTTCTGATTCAGCGTGGCGCTCACGCCCTCCGCGGCGGCCTGGAACGCCGATGCTGCCAGCAGCAGAATCAACAGCAGCGCAATCATCTTCTTCATCATGGACTTCCTCCTTTTGTTGTATGTCCTGCGGCAGGTTTATCCGGATGCTCTTCTGCCCCGTCGGCATTTACGGATCATTCCTGTCCGGCCGTCAGTTCCCGCGCGAACAGGCGGATATCCTCCTCCGTGCTGCCTTTTTTAATGCGGGCTCCCTTCAGCCATACAACGGATTCGTCCGTCAGCGGGTGCAGGTTTGTGTCGCTGCTTCCGATGCCGGAAGAATTGGATGTGCAGAAAGGAATGATCGTCTTTCCGGACAGTTCCGCCGTCTCAAGGAATGTGCACAGGATTCTCGGCGCCTGCCCGCCCCAGATCGGATAGCCGAGAAGCACCGTGTGATATTTGCTGAGGTCCTCCGGCAGCGCGGCGATGGCCGGCCTTGCGGATGCGTCCTTCATCTCAGTCATCGAGCGCGCCTTGCTGTTGAAGTAATTCAGGTCATCGGCTGTATAGGGCTCCTCCGGCACAATCTCAAAGAGCTCCGCTGACAGCTCCGACGCAATCGTATAAGCGGCCGCACGCACCGTATCGTCCGGGGAAAAGAATACGACCAGAATCCCGTTGTCCTGTGCCTCCGCCGCCGGAAGCTTTTCAATCTTCAGGGTCGCGGAGGATACCGCGTCTTCCGCAAACACCTGGCTGCATACCAGGATCAGCCCCAGCATCACAATAAGAATCCTTTTCATCCTCACATCCTCCTTACATCTGTTCGGTTTTCATCGTTTCCTTCGGTGCCTGCCCGATGGCTGTGCCCGTGTTTCGGAATTCTTCTGCTTTTCTTCGCCGCCTGGATATCAATTTGACAGGCGGCAGCTTATTTCCTGCATCCCCGGCAATAACGTGCGTCCTTTCAGGAGGGCCCGGATCCGCGCAGCAGGCCTTCCTTCCCCTCCGCCGGACCGGGCCGTCTCCGGAAAAAAAGAGAATCTTCTATTTACAAAAGAGGCGTCAAAGTGTAAAATATGGGTCAGAAAAGTTCCGGATTGTCAATCCGGGCAAAATTGAAAAAGGAGTGTACGTTCCCATGAAGAAGATTCTCGCTCTCGTACTTGCTCTGGCACTGTGCCTTGGCTGCGCTTCCGCGCTGGCCGACAAAATCGGCTACACCTGCATGGACGGAACCAACCCCTTCTTTGTCGCTCTGGAAGGAGCCATCAGAGAAGTTGTGGAAGCCCATGGCGATGAGCTGATTTCCCTGGATCCCCAGAACAGCAATGAAAAGCAGCTGAACCTGATTGAAGACATGATTTCCCAGGGCATTGTTGCCATGTTTGTGAACCCCGTTGACAAAGACGGCATCACCCCCGGTCTGGATGCTCTGAAGAACGCCGGCATCCCCATGTTCGGCTTCGATACCGAAGTGGCCGAAATGAGCTACCTGATCACCTACGCCGGTTCCGATAACTACAATGCCGGCAAGGTCTGCGGTGAGGATCTGGTTGCGAAGCTGCCGGACGGCGGCCCCATCATCGTTCTGGATTCCCCCACCATGCAGTCCGTTGTGGACCGCACCAACGGTTTCCTGGAAGCCATTGAAGGCCACGGCTTTGAAGTCGTTGCGCAGATCGACTGCATGGGCAACCAGGAACAGGGCAACCTGAACGGTACCGACGCGCTGATCGCGCATCCGGACGCTGTCGCGATCTTCGGCGGAAATGACCCCACCGCTCTGGGTGCTGCCGCTGCCGCGGAAGCTGCTCAGTCCACCTGCCTGATCTACGGTGTTGACGGTTCTCCCGACATCAAGGCCCTGATTGCGGACGGCAAAGTCACCGGCACCGGTGCCCAGTCCCCCATCAGCATCGGCAAGACCATTGCCGAACTGTACTATCAGTGGAAGGCCGGCGAGGCGGTTGAAGCCCGCTATCCCATCCCGACCTTCATGATCAACAGCGACAACATCGACGAGTACAACAACGGCGGCTGGCAGTAAGCCGGAGCCTTAAGGGTACAGGATGTGTTCCCGGAGTCTCATCTGTGAGTTGAGGTCCGCGGATCCGTCCGGCAGCATGGGGCTTTGTTCTCTCCGAGGGCAAAGCCCCTTTCTGGATAAATTGTCCTGATCAATCGAATGATCCCCATTGCAAGAAACGGTGGTGAAACCCATTGAGCAACTACCTGCTTGAAATGAAGCACATATCCAAGGAGTTCCCGGGTGTCAAGGCATTGCAGAATGTTGATTTCCAGCTCCTCCCCGGTGAAATTCACGCGCTGCTGGGAGAAAACGGTGCCGGAAAATCCACCCTGATCAAGGTGCTGGGCGGTATTTATATTGCCGAAGAAGGCGAGATCTTCATCGACGGCAAACCGGTCAATATCAACAATGTCAATGCGGCGCGGGACAACGGCATCTCCATCATCCATCAGGAGCTGGTGCAGGTTCCGCATATGACCGTGGCGGAAAACATCTTCCTGGGCCGTGAACCCATGGGCAAATTCGGCATTGACACCCGCAAAATGATCCGGGAATCGCAGGCCATGCTGGACCGCTTTGATCTTGGGATCAACGCGGCGGATGAAATCTATGACCTGTCCATCGCCCAGCAGCAGATGGTGGAGATCGTCAAGGCCATCTCCTTCAACTGCCGGATCCTGGTGATGGACGAGCCGACGTCCTCCATCTCAGACCGCGAAGTGGAACAGCTTTTCGAGATCATGCGCAATCTGGTAAAACAGGGCGTCGGAATCATTTATATCAGCCATAAAATGAGCGAGCTGAACGAGGTCTGCGACCGTGTGACCGTGCTGCGTGACGGTACGTACGTCGGCACCCGTGTGGTTGCCGAAACCACCAAGGACGAGCTGATCGCCCTGATGGTCGGCCGCGAGCTGGATCAGTATTATACCCGGGATCACGTAAAGGATACCGAAGTGGTCCTGAAATGTGATCATATTGATGACGGAAAGAAGCACCACAAGCGCGTCAATGATGTCTCCTTTGAAGTCCGGAAGGGGGAGATCGTCGGCTTCGCGGGGCTGGTCGGCGCCGGGCGCAGTGAAACCATGCAATGCGTTTTCGGGCTGACCCACGGTTCCACCGGTTCCATCATGCTGGATGGCAAACCGGTCACGATCAAGACACCGGTGGACGCCATGAATTACGGAATTTCCCTGGTGCCTGAAAACCGTAAGGTTGAAGGCCTGTATCACATACAGTCCGTCAGTTTCAATTCCACCATCGAGGTGCTGCATCGGTTCATCAGCAAGCTGATCGTCAATACGAAGCTGGAGCGGGAGATCACACAGGAGTTCATCGATAAGATGAATACAAAGACCCCGTCTCAGGAACAGGCAGTAACCAACCTCTCCGGCGGAAACCAGCAGAAGGTCATGATCGGCCGGTGGCTTGCCACGGAACCCAAAATCCTGATTCTGGATGAACCCACGCGCGGCGTGGACGTCGGCGCGAAAGCGGAAATTTATGAAATCATGAATGAGCTGACAAAGCAGGGCGTATCCATTATCATGATCTCGTCCGAGCTTCCCGAGATCATCAATATGGCGGACCGGGTCTACGTCATGTATGACGGGCGGATCACGGGATGTATCGATTATGAGAATGTCAGCCAGGAAGCCATCATGAAACTCGCGACCCTGGAAGCTGATCAGCCGCAAAACGGCGATGAAGTGAATCTGTACAGTCAGGAGGCAAGCAAAGCATGACTAAGGTAAAGCGTTATTTTAGAGACAATCTGGGAATTATTATCGCTCTGGCAGCGATGATCCTCTTCCTGTACGTCTTTCCGAGGACGCACAACACATTCCTGACTCAGAAAAACATTTTCAACGTTCTGCGTCAGAGTTCCACGAACCTGATGCTGGCATGCGGCATGACCATGGTGATCATTCTGGGCGGCATTGACCTGTCCGTTGGTTCCATCATCGCCATGTCCGGTGTGCTGGGCGCGGCGGCTGTGGTCTGGCACGGGCTTCCGGAAATCGTCGGCATTCTGATTGCCATTCTTTCCGGCGTCATTTTCGGCCTGCTCAACGGCCTTGTCATCGCGAAGACCAAGATCCCGCCGTTCATCGTGACACTGGCTTCGATGAACATTGCAAAGGGAATCGCTTATGTGTACTCTGAAGGAAAGCCGATCCGCTGCATGACGGACGCGTGGAAGTTCCTCGGTGCCGGAAACGTGGCCGGTATTCCCACCCCGGTCATCACGATGTGTATCGTCTTTATTGTCGCCGTTCTGTTCCTGAACCGGACCAAAATCGGCCGGCATATCTATGCGGTGGGCGGCAATGAGACCGCCGCCAAGTTCTCCGGTATCAACACGGCGAAGGTCAAGTTTGTGGTGTTCAGCTTCAGCGGTCTCATGGCAGGCCTGGCGGGAATCACCATTGCTTCCCGTCTCTATTCCGGAACCTGCACTTCCGGCGACGGTGCGGAAATGGATGCGATCGCCGCGGTCGTTGTCGGCGGAACTTCCATGTCCGGCGGCTCGGGCAAGCTTGGCGGAACGCTGATCGGCGTGCTGATCATCGGTATTCTGAACAACGGCCTGAACCTGATGGGCGTCAATTCCGACTGGCAGTATATTATCAAGGGTGCCGTAATTCTGCTGGCTGTTTATACGGACTTCCTGCGCAACCGCAAGAAGGGATCCTGATCGCAGCCTGACCGGAAACAGGGACCGTCAGGAGCCTGACAAAAACCGTCAGGCTCCTTATCCGTAAAGGGGGACAATCATGAAACGATCCGAGATCAATCAGGCGATCCGGTACGCGTCGGATCTGATGAAGGCCTGCCATATCTCGCTTCCGGAATACTCAGGCTGGTCCGTGGAGGAATGGGTTGCCCATACGCCGGAAACAGCGCTGATCCGGCAGCTGATGCTGGGCTGGGACATCACCGATTTCGGCTGCGGGGACTTTGACAGGATCGGCACAGTGCTGTATACCATGCGGAACGGAAGCGATACGGATCCTCATGCGGGGGTGCCGTATTGTGAAAAATACCTGGTCCTGAAGGAAGGCCAGCGTCTGCCCAAGCATTATCATGTCAGTAAAACGGAGGACATCATCAACCGCGCGGGAGGCATGCTCCAGGTTTTCCTGTGGAATGCCGACCCCGGAACAGGGTGCCAGCTTGATACGGAGGTTTGCGTGTATCAGGACGGAATCCGGCATGTATATCAGCCGGGCGAGGAAATCCTGATCTCGCCGGGCAACAGCATTTCGCTGACCCCGTATCTGGCTCATGTCTTCGGCGCAAAGCCCGGGTACGGCCCTTTGATTTGCGGCGAAGTGTCAAAAGTCAACAACGACGTGACGGACAATTATTTCCTGGAGCCGACCTCCAGATTCCCCAGGATCGAGGAAGACGAACCGATCCTGCATCCGATGTGCAACGAATACGGATCCCTCCTGAAAGCGGATCCGTGTGCCCTTTGATTGATAGGAGCCCGATATGAAACTCTTTGCTGATTCGCTGCCTTTCTATAAGGCAAACTTCCACTGCCACACGACCGGATCCGACGGAAAGCTGGATCCCGAATCCGCGGTCGCCTTCTATCAGGAGGCGGGATACGAGATCCTGTCGATAACGGATCACCGGGCCGTAACGGAGATTCTCACGGATCGGCTGCTTCTGATTCCCGGAATTGAAATCGATTATATGCTTCCCGGACAGTCGGTTCATATCCTCGGCCTTGGAATGAAGAAGGAAATCGGCTCCCTCTGGGACCCTTCCGGCACGCCTCAGGAGGGCATTGATCTGATCAGGGATCTGGGCGGACTCGCTGTGCTGGCGCATCCTGCCTGGTCCCTGAACACCCCTGCTTTGATCGGATCGTTCACCGGCCTGTCCGGGGTGGAGATCTGGAATTCTGTTTCAACCCTGCCCCTGAACGGGGACCGGGCGGATTCCTCTTCCCTGCTGGATGTAACCTGGGCTTCCGGCGGACCGCTGCTCCCGGTTTATGCAAACGACGACTCCCATCCGTACAAGGATGAAGCCGGTGTGGCCGCGACCATGGTGCAGGCGGAAGAGCTGACCCTTCCGGCGGTCATGAACGCGCTGGCCGCGGGCCGCTTCTATGCCACCACCGGTCCTGAAATCCGCCAGATTGAGAACCGGGACAATCAGGAAATCATCGTGCGCTGCTCCCCTGCCGAATGCGTCATTTTCTATTCCGATGCCCCCTGGGCCGCAGGCCGGGCAGTCATCCGGCACGGCATGACCGAATGCCGTTACCGCATTCAGCAGTTTGACCGTTTCGTGAGGGTTGAAATACGGGACGCCGCCGGCCGCAAAGCCTGGTCGCCGCCGATGAAAGTGGAAGCGCCTGTCCTCCCGTAAAACCGTTCCCGGCGTGCGGTCATCGGCAGCGTTTCCTGCCCGTATCCCGGAAACCGCCGCCGGCAGCTTTCTTACGCCGTTCTGATCTCCCAGAATCCGCCCAGGATTTCCCTTGCCAGATCGAACTTCGCCCAGGCAAGGATCGCCTGGTCACTGGGACCGGGCTGCCGCCGAAATCGGGCCTCCTGCATCATTCTCCCGCAGGGCCGGTCGCCGGCCGTCACAAACCGCTGCACGTTCCTCCCGAAGATATGAATCCGGATGAATCTGATGATTCCCTTTGTCCGCCGCACTGAATTCATTCTGCTTCCTCCGTTCCCTGCCCTGTCCCGAATGCGGAGTGCCCCCGGCTGCCTCCCGGTTCCCGGCTGCCCTCTCGTCATACCCATCGTACTTCTTTTGATGCGGCTTTTTTTCATCATCTCGGTGATGCGTGTCGCAGCAAAGCACAGAAATCTGAATTTTTGAAAAAGAATGGAACTTTTTACAAATCTGCAGCGTCTGATAAAGTGCAGCCGGAAAGGCTGCAGGAAAGGAAGATAAGAAAATGAAGAAACTGATTGCTCTGACCCTGGCTCTCCTGATGCTGATCCCTGCCGCGTTTGCCGACCCGGTCATGGCCGGCGGCTGGACTCCCTCCGCGGATCCTGCCGTGACGGAAGAACTGCAGGCGCTCTTTGACAAGGGCACGGAAACGCTGACCGGCGTCAGTTATATTCCGGTCGCCTACCTCGGCTCTCAGGTCGTGGCGGGTACCAATCACGCCTTCCTGTGCCAGGCCGTTACCGCCTATCCGGGAAGCCTTGAAACCGCCCCTGCCTATGCAATGGTTTATCTGTATGAAGATCTCAGCGGCAATGTCTCCATCCTGAGCATTGCGGAATTCGATATCGGATCACTCTGCACCTATTGACCGGAAAACGCAGTACCCCCTCCGGGTCCTTGGCCCGGAGGGGGCTTTCGTTTCATGCAGGAAGCAATTCCCTCCTGCGATTTTCGCATCTCGCCGGTCAGACCGCGCCGGTCACCGTTACCCCGTCCAGCCGCGTTACGGCCGGAATCAGCAGCGTATCGTACTGGCGGCGCTCCGCGGAGAAGCGCATTCCTTTCACCAGTTCGTTCATGTTGCCGGACACAGACCCGCCGCTGACCGGAACCGTCTTTCCGTCCCGATGCAGGTACGCAAGGCGGATTTCCCCGGCGATATCCCCGGTCACGTCGTCCACCTGGAAATCGGAAAACTCCACAACTTCCAGCCAATCGCCCTGCCGGAGTTCCTCCGCGGACGCGCTGCCGCCGGAGACAACAAAGTTGCTCGCGATGAAGGAATCCTCCAGCCCCAGATACTGGCTGAACTGGCGGCTGCCCCAGTAACGTACCGCCTTGCCGCCGTCAATCAGGGTCAGATCCCGGATCCGGGCGCCTTCACTGTCATACGCGCCGTTCTCCGATGAGTTGGGCAGGAAAGCGGCAGTCTGCAGCTTCATTTCCGCAGGAGCGACCGTGTCGCCGGTCTTCCAGTCTGAAATACCCCGGTATACCATGCCGGAGGAAAGATGATCAATAAAATACTCATATACCGCGCAGGCCGCGTCCGTGGACAGAATGAGGTCCGCCTTCTCCAGCGCGGGGGTCGGCTCCGTTGTCAGCCGGTCCCGGCCGTAGCGCATGGTTTCCGCCAGGTCCCGGGTCAGCTGTTCCCTGTCGCATGTGCCACAGTCGTACATGCGGTACAGCTCGATCTCGCGGCCGTCCTTCCGGGCGTTAACCACCGCCTCCACCATGGAGGACGGGTAAGTGACCGTCACGTCGATCCCTTCACTGTTTATATACCGCTTCCGCAGCTCGCTGACAAAAATCTCGCAGCTGTTCAGGTCCTCGGTGTCCGTTTCCGGCAGGCCGGATATGGTTGCCAGGAAGTCACCGCTGATCGCCTTCAGGTCGACGTGTTCCGATTCCGCGGCTTCCGCTCCGTTTTCTGCTTCCGGTTTGTTCAGGGTATAGAACGGATTCCGGACATACGCCGCGTCCTGGTACAGACCGGCTGCAATCCGCTTCATTTCCGCTTCGTCCGCGTCCGCCGGCACCGGTGCCCCCGCGGATCCGAGGCAGTCGTCAAACTTCCTGTACACCTTGACCCGGAAGCTCTCCAGTTCCTTGACCCGGTTCTGGTCCAGCGCGTGCCGGATCAGATAGAACTCCCAGCCTTTTTCCTGCACGTCGGTAACCTCCCAGGCGTCCGCCCCGGAGGTTTTCAGTATATTCAGCAGCCTGTTCAGTGCCTGATTCTCCGCCATCTTAACCCAGCCTCACTTTCGCCTTCAGATAGGGGCCGCCGTCCGCAACTTTGACCCATTCCTTGTGTCCCTTTCCGCAGTAACCCGAACCGAAGACCTCCCGATCCCGGGACACCATGCTGACCGATCCCAGCAGATCCGGCACATAGCCGGTCATCACCAGCGGAGAAACAATCTTTCCGGTCAGTTTTCCGTCGATGATCTCATATCCGCGGTCCAGAATACACTGGATGCCCCAATGCTTTGGATCCTCCATTCCGGACTGCATGCCCTCCAGCAGATATCCCTTCTGAATGCTGGCGATCATCTCCTCCAGGGTGCTGTTCCCGGAATCGAACACGGTATTCGTCATCCGGGTGTACGCCTTGTGGGAAAAGCTTTCCCGTTTCCCGTTCCCGGTGGGCTGAACGCCGAGCCGCAGCGCGCTCAGCGCGTCGCAGATGCCGGTGCGCAGAATACCGTTTTCGATCTCAGTCACGTCGCCGGCGGGAATCCCCTCGTCGTCAAAAGCGTAGGAAGTGACGTCCACGGCGCACAGCGCGCCTTCATGCATGGTCACCCGGTCGGACCCGACCCGTTTCCCGATATAGTCAGCGCCGAGGGCCCGGCCCTTGACGAACATGTCCATTTCCACGCCGTGGCCGAAAGCTTCATGGGCAATCAGGCCGGTGACCTCGGGGGACGTAATCACGTCGTATTCCCCGGGAACCACATGTTCCGCCGCCAGCAGGTCCTTCGCGATCCGCAGCGCTTCCGGCAGTTTCTCCGCCATCCCGTCAAACAGTTCCGGGCCGCAGCGGCCGGACAGTGCGGTGTAGGACATTTCCGTCCGCTCCCCGTCCGTCACCAGCGCGGCGATCATGCCTTCGCTGTAAGTATAGGACTGTCTCAGGTCCTGCTTCTCCGTCAGGAACATCTTGCACACATGCGTGGAGGATGCCCGGGCCTGGCAGTCGATCATCTGAATGCCCATGTCCGCGCCTTTTTTCATGCCCAGGTCGGAGATTTCGGACAGCCTGGCAACCAGTCCGGCCAGATTCTCCGCTTCAGGCAGCCGTTCTGTTTCCATTTCCGCGAAGATCGTCCGCTCCCCGTCCGGCAGGGCCGCTGTCTCGTAAGGCTTTATGCCTGCCGCTTCCAGCAGGCTGAACTGTTCCTCCAGCTCCCGGCTGATCTTTTCAAAGGTTTCCCGGACCCTGTCCGGGCTGAACCCTGTAAAGGCCGCCTCGGAATACAGGCCGTTCCGGTATACCCGGACCACCGCGCCGCGCTCTGTGGTCAGCGTTTCCCTGCTGACGGATTTCGCCTTCTGTGAAATGGACGTCTGGAATCCGGTGGAGTCCGTCGCCAGCACGGATACATAGTCATACTGTTCCCGCAGCAGGGAAATCAGCTGTTTCAGTCCCGGCGCCATGCCGGTCAGATAAGGTGAAAAAGGTGCGTTCATCAGTCAATTTTCCTTTCTGTTTCGCCGGAATCGCCTTGTGCCGCTCCATGGTTTCGCACGCCCGGCCGGCAGCCGGCGAATCCTGTGCCGTCCGTTATAGTTTATTCCGAAACGGCAGGAATTACAAGATCCTGAAAGCATAAGGGGCGGCGCTTTATGCGCCGTCCCCCGCGGATACACTGCCTTTTATGATCCCGGTATCAAAGATTAATTCCGCACGTCCCTCTTCCTGAAGCAATAGACGGCAAGCGCGCCAAGCATGATGCCGACAGCCAGGCCTTCACTGGAGCAGACGCCGGAAAACACACCTGCAATCAGGGAGCCGATTCCGGAGAACAAAGCCCCGATGATTACTCCGGCGATATTGATTACCGCCGCGATCACATACAGTCCAAAAAGGATACCCACAATCATTCCAAACATCGTGCATGCTCTCCTTTCGGTGATTTCGGCTGGTTCATCCCCCACCCGATGGTTATATTGTAGCCGGACTGCTCCGCGAAAAACAGAGCGAAGAATGAAAAATACAGGCAGGTATTCCGCCGCCTGTGGAAAAAAGAGCAGTTCCAAAGGAATCAATATTGCCTTTTCGATGGAATCCATATACAATGGCAGCAGAGAGAACCCTTGTGACAGAACCCCGTTAGCTCTGACGTCGTGCGGAAAGCACTAATAGATTATCATTGGGGAGAAAACGCCATATGATTCAGAATATGAGGGACCTCGGCGGGCTGCGGACCGTGAACGGGCGGATTATCCGGCCCAACATGCTGATCCGTTCCGCGCAGCTGGACAAAGCCGCTGAGGAGGACCTGGCGCAAATCGCCGCGGTCATTGATCTGCGCACGCCGGAGGAACGGAAAGAAGCGCCCGACCAGGTCTATCACTGCCGCTATCTTCCGATGCCGGTTTTTGATGAATACCGGTCCGGGGTCAGCCATGAGGAAGAGGAGGAACGGCAGCAGAAGCAGTTCCCGGATATGGCTGCCCTGTACGGTATGATGATCCGGGATTATCCGGATTCCTTCCGGCAGATCCTTACGGCAATCATGCGTCATGATTTCTCCGAAGGCGCGGTTCTGTGGCACTGTTCGGAAGGCAAAGACCGCTGCGGAGTCATTTCCGCCATGATCCTGGAACTCCTGGGCGTGGACCGCGGCACCATCATGGAGGACTACCTGAAGACAAACATTGTCAACCTGCCCAAGGCGGCCGCGATCCGTGACAAACTGGTCCCGGAGCGCGGCCGGGAATTTGCCGAGAGCGCATACCGGGCATATATCGCGGACGAAAGATACCTCCGCTCCGCGTGGGATGCGATGGGCAGCGGTTTTTTTCCGGAAACCCTGGGAATAGGCACCGAAACCATTGAAGCTTTCCGCAGCACTGTGCTGGAATAACCCGCCCTTTGCGGGTCTGTCCCCGGTTACCCGTCTGTCATCTGTTCGCCCATCTTCTTCAGGTATTCAGCAGGAACTGCCTCTGTAAGCCATACGCCATTGGCGGACAGGTAAAAAGCGTACCCGTCCCGGTTCATCTGCGCGGCATTGACTGTATAAACCACAGGCTTTCCATGTCGGCGGCCGACTTTTACCGCTGTCTCCGCATCAGCCGAAAGGTGAACATACTGGCGTTCTCCCCGAAGCAGTCCCTGTTTTTCGATGGAAGCAGCAAACCGTTCTGCTGTCCCGTGGTACAGAATCTCCGGAGGTTCAGCCTCCGGCAGTTCCAAATCCACCTGAAAGGAATGGCCCTGGTTCGCCCGGATCTTTGTTCCATCCTCATTGAAAGCATACCGCTGCTTGTTGTCATCCCTGACAATCTCCTCCAGCATGCTTCGATCAATGAAGTATTTCTTATTAATGCCTGCCAGCAGTTCATCCACATTCGTCCAGCCGTGATCATCACATTGAATCCCGGCAGCTTCCGGCTTGTGCCGCAGAATGAAACTTATGTACTTGCTGATTGTGGTGAGATCAGCGTTGTTTTCCTTCTTGTCCTTCATTTGCATGTTCTCCATATGAATCCGAACCGTCAGGTCAGTTCCAGCTTTTTCAGCCTGCTTCGGATTGCCCCCTGGGTTCTTTTATGTATCTCAGACATTTCCTTTGTTGTTTTTCCCTCTTTCTGTTCCCGGATCAGCTGCTCGTCTTCTGTTTTTGTCCATGGTTGATAGGCCTCTGTGCTTCCCCTGGCAATCATC
Organism: Clostridia bacterium; assembly: GCA_017541105.1. Lineage (GTDB taxonomy): Bacteria > Bacillota > Clostridia > Christensenellales > Aristaeellaceae > Aristaeella. The sequence continues at coordinate 17,572 of JAFXZS010000005.1, read as the reverse complement.
CTGTCTTTACATGCCTGAAAGCCGTCCGTTTTTGCGTCATGAACAGGATCTGCTATCTGTTTCTCCGGCTTTTTTGCTTTTTGAGCCTCCGGTTTCGGCATATAAAGCCGGATAGCCATCAGAATCTGATTGCCATATTTGTTTGCTTTGAACAAACCCATTCCGTCCACAGAGGCAAGCTGTTTTTTGGTTCGAGGGAGGATCCTGCAGATATCCCTGAGTGTACTGTCTGAGAACAGCGCGGACGCGGCGACGTACTCTCTGGATGAGATTTCATACCGCAGGCGCTGCAGCGCGTGGAACAGGTTTTCTCCGTCAGTTGATTCTCTTGTTTTCGTCCCTCGTTTCATGACGACCCTGCGCTTGCTGAACAGGACTTCCCTGGACTGATTATTCAGCTTCAGGCAGTTGTCATCGTTCTGTTCCAGATACCCCTGAGCCAGCAATGCGCGTATCATTTCACGGATGGATGATTCCTCCGTATCGTTCATGAGCCCAAAGGTTGTCAGTTCACCGGGGTTGATTCCCTCCGGAGGCGGGTAAGGCAATACACCGTTCATCAACTGGGCAATCACTTCCTCACTGTACTGCTGATCTGTTCTTGCAATACAGGAAAGGATCATCTGCGCTTCTGTTGTGATATCCGTATGTTCGCAGGACGGAACGCAATTGGAGCAATTATCACAGGAATCCGGTGCCTTCTCCCCAAAGTATCTGAGAAGCTCATGGCGCAGGCATTTCCTGGATTTTGCGTAAAAGGTCATCCATTTCATCCGTTCCTCATCCTTGGCGCGCACCTCAGCCTGCTCTTCCGGCGTCAGGTCCGGATTAGGTTCCGAGTGTTCGATCAGCCAGCGTGCCGTAATCACATCCTGGGGAGCATACAGCAATATGCAGTCTGCGTCACAGCCGTCTCGCCCGGCCCGTCCCGCTTCCTGATAATATGCTTCGATGCTTTTCGGCATATTGTAATGGATCACATAGGAAACGTTTGATTTATCAATGCCCATCCCAAAGGCATTGGTCGCCACCATGATGCGCTTCCGGTCAAAGAGAAAGTCTTCCTGGTTCCTGCGCCTTTCTTCGGCATCTAACCCCGCGTGATATCTGGTTACGGAAAAGCCTTCCCTGTCAAGTTGAGTGCAGACTGCTTCCACATTTTTTCGGGTGGCGCAGTAGATGATGCCGGATTGCCGGTATCGGTCTCTTAACAGTTCCGAGAGCGTTTTATCCCTGTCCTTTGGCTGATAGACAGAAAAAGAAAGATTCGGGCGGTCAAAACCGGTGGTGATGATTTCCGGATCCTTCAGTTTCAGGTTTTCCAGAATGTCTTTCCGGACATTCGGAGTGGCTGTCGCTGTAAAAGCGCCAATCACAGGCCGTTTCGGCAGAGAACTGATGAATTCCGGGATTTTCAGATAACTTGGCCTGAAATCCTGCCCCCATTGGGAGATACAATGGGCTTCATCCACCGCAACCAATGAAATCTCCATGTGCTGGCACAGTTCCTGAAAGCCCGGTGCCTGGAGCCTTTCCGGTGCCGCATACAGGATCTTATATGCCCCGGACGCCGCCTGATAAACAGTTTCCCGATACTCTGCCTCATCCATGGAACTGTTCAGGAAGGCAGCTGTGATCCCGCGAGGTTTCAGGGCTGTCACCTGATCCTTCATCAGCGAAATCAGAGGAGAGATCACCAGTGTTGTACCGGAAAGCAGAAGAGCCGGGATCTGGTAGCACAGGGATTTCCCGGATCCGGTCGGCATAACGCCAAGCACATCCCGGCCGTTCAGCAATCCTTCCACCAATTCCTGCTGCCCCGGCCTGAAGGCATGGTGCCCGTATACCTTTTTCAGGGTTTCATTTGCTTTTGTTGTTGTATCCATCCTTGAATCTCCCGATGTCTTTCTGTCCGCAGAAAACCTCTTACGGATTATATAACGGGTTGCCGTCATCATGTCAAGGCTGATCAGAACCATTTATCTCTTTAATGCTGTTCCTCATGCATTCCAGAACGGCTGTGGAACCCAGAAAAGTAATACATAATCTGCGCTGCCATCGCTTCGGATCAAAAATCGGATCCCAGTACTGCAAAAAAGCCGTCAAATATACAGAAATGTAAAATTCACCCCGTTTTCCCGGCCGGGAAAACGGGGCGATCTCTGTCATGATTTAGGTTGTTCAAAAAGTGATCGGCAGGAAGGAAGCAATGACTGCGAACAGAACTGCGGGCAGCAGGTTCGCCACCCGGATTTTCCTGCCCCATACCAAATTGATCCCCACGCAGAAGATCAGCACGTTGCCGACCAGCGAAAGATAGCCCATGGCTTCGTCCGTCATGATGGGCCTGAGGACGGAAGCAAGCAGCGTCAGCCCGCCTTCCCACAGGAACACCGGCACCGCCGAAAAAACGCAGCCTTTTCCCAGAGAGCAGGTCATGACCATGACGATGATCAGGTCGAGGATCGCTTTCGCCCTAAGGGTTGACCAGTCGCCCGCAATACCGTCCTGGATCGCGCCGACAATAGCCATCGCGCCAATGCAGACCGTGAGGGACGCGGTCAGAAAGCCGTTCACGAACCCCTGATCCCTGGCGTTGCCGGTCCTGATCTTCAGCCACTCGCCAAAGCGTTCAAATCCGCGTTCGATGTTGATGAGCTCGCCGATCAAACCGCCCAATGCCAGGCAGGCCACCACCAGCATGGCCCCGCCGCCGGGAAAAAGGTCGTGGTGCAGCATGTATTGCAGGGCACCGGCCATACCGATAAACAAGGTGCCGACGCCGCAAGCCATAGTCAGCGTTTCCTGATGGCGTTTTTTCAGCAGCCGTCCAAACAGATGGCCGCATATTCCCCCGATTACGATTGCCCCTGTGTTGACAAGCGTTCCTATCATCTTAGGTCCTTTCCCGCGCTTTCCCCGCTCGTTCCGGCTGCTTCATCGCACGGCGTCATGCCTTCTGGTACACGGTAAACCTGCCCGGCACGGCCTCCAGCTCGAACACCGCGTCCTCACCTTCCCGGTACAGCGGCTGGATCATGCTTTCTTTTCCCGGAATCCGCAGGGCGGACGCGCCCTTCACATGCACCCGGACAAGCTGCCGCTGGACGCCCTCCATCACGAAGGGATAGAGGATAAAGGAACCGTTATCGTACACGAACAGGCCGATGCGGGCGGAGCCCTCCAGCCATACTCCTTCCACCGGGAACGCCTGGCGTATCCGGCTGAGCACAGGCTCGGGCAGGGCATAGAAATCCGGGAAAGCGTCTGGCACGGCCAGTGTCCATAAATGGCCGTCCAGATAATCGTCCCGCAGCAGCAGCCCGTAGCTTTCTTCCCCGTGGCTGCCCTTTACCACAGCCCAGGTGGAATTATTGCGGAATTCCGCCACAGGCAGGGCCACAGGCTTCACCCCGGCCGGATACAGATAGGCATGACGCCGTCCCGTCTGTTCCACCCGGTAGGCGTCCACTGTGACGGTACGGCCCCGAAGCCGGATGCTGGTCAGGGCTTCCATTCCCTTTACAGCATTCAGGAAACCGGTGGTGACCAGCGCATCGCCGCCGGTCTTTTCAAGCCAGTCTTTCAGCTTGTCCACGATCTGCGGATCGCAGGCAGAGGATCGGGTAAGCAGGATCTGCTTTTCGTTTTCCGGGAAATAAGGGGTACACACCACCGGGAAACCGCACATGCCCAGAAAATCCTGCACATTGTCCTCGCCCTGGCAGTTGTCCGGCAGATAGCAGGCAATGCCCCTGGGCGAGCCCACGCTGTCCAGCACCGCGTCCAGCTTGTCCAGCTGGAAGCCCAGGGCGGGGGTGTACATGTTGTCCAGCAGGCTTTGGAAGCAGAACAGCATCATTTCCTGAGGCCTGGCGAAGGCGGTCAGATACGCCTGCTCAAGGTAATGCTCGGTAATGTGGGTATCGAAGGTATCGAACCAGCCGCCGCCGTTGTGCCCGGGCCACATGTTTTCAAAGTAGGTCATCAGGGAAAAGCTGAGATACCGGGGCAGATGCTGGTCGGTGGTCACGGGGTCGCGGGTTTCGGTACCGGTATAAATCCGGTCAAACATATCCCGCTGCGCTTTGGGATTATAGCCCGTTTCCTGATAACTCTCCGCCCAGTTGGGGTATTTGATGGTGATGCGGCAGCCGGGGTTGGCTTTTTTCGCGGGCTCAATCACATCCTCCCGGCTCACCCGGCGCATGAGGTCCAGGCGGTACGCTTCCCAGCTGCCGTCCTCAATACCGTTTTCGCGGTTGAACCGCTCCTTCTCCCGCACGCAGTCGGCGCACATGCAGTTGGTAAAGAAAAAATCGTCGATGATGAATTCATAGAAGTGCGCCCCGATGAACGTACTGACTTCTTTCAGTTTCCGGCGCATGGCGGGGTCGTTGTAGCACAGGGTATTGAAAAGCCTTGCTTTGGGATGGCTGCCCTCCGGCGTAGGCATCACGGTGGTCAGGCCCCCTGCAACCTGGATACCGTGGCGTTCAAACACCCTTTTGCACATCTCCACCTGCTCGTGGGAAGCCATTTCTCCCCGGAAAGGTTCCAGATATACCTTGTCCAGGCGCAGATGCTTCAGGATAAATCCCAGTTGCTCCTCTAACTGCTCTTCCGTCACATGGCTGGTGGCGTGGGCCACAAAGTAGGCAACCAGCGTAAAGTTTCGATAGTTCCTCATGTTTTTTCTCCTTTTTCCATTCATTTCCCCGTATTTCATGGATGAAAGTTATTTCATGCCGAAGAACTTTTTTCCGCTTTCATCAAAAGTTAAAAAGGATTTTCACCATCAGCAGAAGCAATACCAGCAGGATCACCGGCCGGACAATCCTGGTCCCCTTTGAAATGGCCAGGCCGGAACCCAGCCAGTTGCCTGCCATATTGCACGCTGCGCCGGCCAGCCCCAGCGGGATCAGGACTTGTCCGTTCAGCAGAAATACCGCCAGGGACGTAATATTCGAAGTCAGGTTGATCACCTTTGCCTGGGCGTTCGCTGAGTTGACGGTCATCCCCGCAAAAACGGTGAACGAGATGATCAGAAACGTTCCTGTCCCCGGCCCGTAGAACCCGTCATACATGCCGATCAGGAAAGCGGAAAGGATGCAGACCGCCAGCGTTTTTGCGTCCGGCGCGGGGGTGCCTTTCCCTTCGTCCCGGAAAAGGCGGCGGTTCATCACGATGGCCGCGGCGATCGGCAAAACCGCGAACAGGGCATACTTCATCACCGTTTCGCTGACACCCAGGGACAGCCTGGCGCCCAGGGATGATCCGAGAATAGCGGCAGCCACGGAAGGTATGGCCAGGCGCAGCCGGACGAGGCCCCGGCGGATAAACCGCCCGGCAGCCAGCGACGTTCCGCAGGCAGACGAAAGCTTATTGGTAGCAATCGCCATATGAACAGGCAATCCGGCGAGGAGATACGCCGGCAGAGAAATCAATCCTCCGCCTCCCCCGATGGAATCCACCAATCCGGCGAGAAACAGCAGCGGACAGACAATGCAGAACATTTCAGGCGTCAGGTTCATATCGTTCAGTCAAGGGCGGGTTTCCCTGCCTTTTTCCTGCTTAGGCCTTACGGGCGGCAGGTTTCCTTCCGTATTGGTTCAGTAGTTTTCCGCGTTGATTTCAAAATAGCTCTGGGGATGGGCGCAGACAGGGCAGATTTCCGGCGCTTTCGTGCCCACCACAATATGCCCGCAGTTGCGGCATTCCCAGACCTTGACCTCACTCCTGGCAAAAACGGCCTGCGTTTCCACGTTTTTCAGCAGCGCGCGATAGCGTTCCTCGTGATGCTTTTCGATCGCCGCCACCATGCGGAATTTTGCCGCAAGCCCCGGGAAACCTTCTTTTTCCGCGGTCACGGCAAATCCCTCATACATATCCGTCCACTCGTGGTTTTCCCCGTCCGCTGCCGCGGAGAGGTTTTCCGCGGTGCTGCCGATGCCGTTCAGCTCCTTGAACCACATCTTGGCGTGTTCCTTCTCGTTTTCGGCGGTTTTCAGGAACAGGGATGCAATCTGTTCGTAGCCGTCCTTTTTCGCCCGGGAAGCGAAATAGGTGTACTTGTTCCGCGCCTGGGATTCGCCTGCGAAGGCTGCCTCCAGGTTCTTCTCCGTCTGTGTTCCCGCGTATGGGTTCTTTTTCGGGGCTTCCGCCTCCACTTTCACGAATTTGGATGCGGGCTGTTTGCAAACCGGGCACTTGAAATCATCCGGCAGGGGACCCTCGTGGATATAGCCGCAAACGGAACACTTCCAGGTTTCCATCGTTTTTTCCTCCTTTTTCTCTGTCGGCTCGTTGAAAGCAATCGTATGAAGCAGCATCTCCAGGGCTTCCGCCGGGAAGCCCGACTCCTTTGCGTAAACAAGCATTTCTTCCAAAGCATCATGGGCGTTTCCGCTTTGGGGCAGCATGTATCCCGCTTCCCGCAGCAAATCTTCAGCCATGATCCGGTTTGATTTTTCCAGGGCTTTCGCAAGGGAACCCGGAAGCCCGGCGGCAATGGTTTCCTGTTCCGCCTTGCTGCGAACCAACTGCCGAAGGGCCGCGATGACGTCATCTGCTTTAGTCTGTTGGGGAGGATATGCACGGGGCACAAGGCTGATAGCCCCGGCGGGGCAGGCGTCCGCGCACGCGCCACAGCCGATGCACTTGTCGGCGTCGATCACACTGTTTTCCGTATCCGATGCGCCTGTGGGACAGACATAGAGGCAAAGACAGTCTTTTTCACACAGCCGGACATTCCGGACAGCTATTTTTTCGCTCATGCGCTCATCCTCCGATCTTCTCAAATTTGCCCTTGGGCGCTTTGCAGACAGGGCAGACCTCCGGCAGATCATCGCCCACATAGACAAAACCGCAGATGGTACACACGTACACGCCCGTATCCTGTAACATGCCGTCCCCTTCCTTGGCATACCGGGCCAGCAGGGATTTCAGGATGCGCGTCACCTTTTCGCTCCAGGTCAGGCTGCGCAGGGCGCCGCGGTCCCCGTTTTCCCGGGCTTGCGCGTTTGCGGCGGGAAAACCCGTTTCCAGATCAGTGTTGACCAAATCCAGAAGCTGTTCAAAAGATGATTCGGTTCCGGCTTCGCTTCGCGCTGCGAACCAGTCCGCCAACTTTCGGAAAGCCGCCGCCTGCTCCGGCTGATACTGCTTTTCGCATCCCTTTGCCAGATTTGAGCAGAGCGCGCTGACTTCGATGGCATTCAGCGGCTTCAGTTCTGTTTCCGGCGGGGCGTTTGGTTTCTCGTCCGCCGCGGTCTGATCCTTTCCTTCCGGGAAAAAATCCGCCTTGGCTGCGCCGCACAGGGGGCATTTCCACTGCTCGGAAAGCTCCTCCCAGGGAGTGCCGTCAGCTTCGTCGTAGACGTAGCCGCAAATAGGACAAACGTATTTCATCCGCTTCCTCCTCACATGTTATACGCTGCAAATTCATTTTTGAATGCTGCGCTTCACCACTGTGGGTGAATGGTCGGCCGCAAAAAGCGGTCATAAATCTCAGCGACAGCCTTCATTTGTTCCTGGGTCAGAGGCGGCAGCTCCGCCGCTTTGACGCTGGCCGCCACCTGGCTGGCTTTGCTGGCCCCCGGAATGACCACGCTGACGGCCGGATGCATGAGGATCCAGCGAATGGCGATGGGGGCCAGATCCGCCGTACCGAATACTTCTTTCAGTGCCTGAACAGCTTCCAGGCCCAGGTCGTAGGGGATGCCGGAGAAGGTTTCGCCCTTGTCGAAGGCAGCGCCTTCCCGGTTATAGGTGCGGTGGTCCTGCGGGCCGAAAACCGTATCTTTGGTATACCGTCCCGTCAGCAGGCCGCTGGCGAGGGGAACGCGCGCGATAATGCCGACGTGATTCTTCTCCGCCAGGGGGAAGAGCTGATCCAGCGGCTTGAGGCGGAACATGTTGAAAATTACTTCCATGGCGGAAATGTCATATTCCATGGCCTGGATGCCTTCCTCCGCCTTCTCGATGCTGACGCCGTAGTCAGCGATCCTGCCCGCCTGCTTTTGCTTTTCCAGTTCGGTGAAAATATCGTCCCGCTGATAAACGGAAGTGGGTGGACAGTGCAGCAGAATCATATCCAGCCGGTCCAGCTTCATGCGCTGCAGGCTTCCTTCGATAAAGCCCGCAACGGCGGCAGGCGTGTACATCTCTGCCGTATGCGGATTCAGCCGCCGCCCGCATTTGGTGGTGATATAAAAGCGGCCGGGATGGGCGGCAACGTATTCGCCGATGGTTTCCTCGCTCTTTCCGTTATTGTACACGTCCGCCGTATCGATGAACGTGATGCCGTTTTCCTCCGCTGTTTCCAGGATCCTGATCGCTTCCTCATGGTTGAACGCGTCTCCCCAGCGCGTTCCGAGCTGCCAGGTGCCCAGACCGATTTCGCTGACAGCCCGGTTCGTCTTCCCAAATACCCGTTGATTCATTCTTTTTTTCTCCTTTCAGATTTCTTTCGATTTATATGTTTGCAGGGATAGGTTTTTCATCCTGATTCTCATTCTTTCTTATGCCGCTTCTTCCCGTACCTGGGCAGTGTAGAGCTGATAATACAGGCCGCGCCTGGCCATCAGTTCCTCATGGCTTCCCGCTTCGGCGATGCCCTTGTTGCTGATATACAGGATTCTGTCACAGTTTTTGATGGTGGACAACCGGTGAGCCACGATGATGCTGGTGCGGCCTTTGAGCATCTCGGCAATACCCTCCTGGAGCAGCTTTTCGGTTTGGGTGTCAATGGAGGAGGTAGCCTCGTCCAGGATCAGGATGGCAGGATCGCTGATCAGCGTGCGGGCAAAGGCTACCAGCTGCCTTTCGCCCTGGCTCAGGTTGCTGCCCCGCTCCTTGATTTCAGTCTCATAGCCCTGGGGCATCCTGCGGATCAGTTCATCCGCCCGCACCCGCCGGGCGGCTTCCTTCACCTCGCTGTCAGTGGCATCCAGCCGCCCGTAACGGATATTCTCCATGATCGTGCCGGAAAAGATAAAGCTGTCCTGCATCATGATGCCAAGCTGAGAGCGCAGGGAACGGAGGGTCGCCTTGCTGATGTCGTGGGTGCTTCCGTCCTTGCCGTGCAGCAGGATCCTGCCGCCGTTCAGGTTGTAAAACCGGCACAGCAGATTGATGATGGTGCTTTTCCCCGCGCCGGTGGGGCCCACCAGCGCGATGCTTTCCCCTGCCCTGACATGCAGGTTCATGTGCTCCAGCACGTTGGTATCTTCCTCGTAGGCAAAGGTCACGTCCTCAAAGTCCACTTCCCCGTCGATTTCAGGCAGCGTTTCCGCGTCCGGAGCGTCGTCCACGACCACCGGCTCGTCCATGGTTTCAAAAATGCGTTCCAGATAAGCGATGTTGTTTACGAAGGAATTGTAGATATTCGCCAGATTGGTAATGGGCTGCCAGAACCGGCTGACGTACTGGCCCATGGCAAGGATCACGCCGAAGGACACCATTTTTCCTCCGCCCATCCAGTATACACCCGCGATATACAGAAAGGTAGTGACGATTTGGGTCATGGTTTCGCTGCTCAGCCACACGCAGTTGCTGATATAGACCGCTTTCAGCCACGCTGTGCGGCAGGCGGTGGCGAGGCGCTCCATGATGGAGATGTTCACCTCCTGCCGGTCAAAGAGCTGGCTCACCCGCACGCCGTCGATGGATTCCGCCAGGTAAGCGTTGTAGTTGCTGTTTTTGTTGCTCTGGTTCTGCCATGCCTTGCGCTGCCGCGGCTTGATGAGGATAATGATCAGCACAAACACAGGCAGGCCGGACACGATGACCGTCGCCAGGGTAGGGTCGGTGGAATACATGAACACCGTGATGAAAACCAGATTGATGATGTCCATGATCATGTTGATGATGCCGTTGGACAGGATATCCGAAACGGAGTTTACATAGTTGATGACCCGGACCAGGATCTTGCCCGCCGGACGGCTGTCGTAATAGCTGAAGGGCAGCTTCTGCAGGTGGGAAAACAGGTCGCTGCGGATATCGTAAATAATCTGCTGGCTCACGTGAGCCATCATCCGGGAGCGGATGGCGGTGAGCACGATGCTCAGCGAAATCACTCCCACGAACATCAGCGCCATCCGGCCGATCATGGCGGCGTCCTGGTTGGGCACGGCTTCATCCAGCACCCATTGGGTGATTTTGGGGATGTACAGGGAAGCCACGCTGGCCAGGGCGCTGAGCAAAAGCGCCAGCAGCATTTTATATTTATGCCGGGCGATGTACTTGCCGGCCCGTTTCAGATGCTGCCATCGAAAGGGCGACTCCAGCTTTTCATCTACGTCAAATTTATTGCGTGCCATCCTACACCGCCTCCTTCATGGGAATACCGTACTGCAGGCAATAGGTCTGCCAGTAATATCCCCGTTTTTCAAGCAGCTCCCGGTGGTTGCCCTGCTCGGTGATTCTGCCGTCCTGCAAAACCAGAATCAGGTCGGCGTCCCGCATGGAGGAAATGCGCTGGGCGATGATGAATTTGGTGCAGGGGAATGGCAGGGAGCGAAGCTGCTGCTGGATGTACATTTCCGTTTCGCTGTCCACAGCGGAGGTGGTGTCGTCCATCACCAGGATGCTGGGCCTTACCGCCAGGGCGCGGGCCAGGGCGATGCGCTGCCTCTGGCCGCCGGAGAGCCCCACGCCTCTCTCGCCGATGATGGTGTCGTATCCTTCGGGCAGTTTTTCCGCGAACTCCGCCGCATCAGCCCGGCGGGCAAAATCCTTTACATCATCGAGGGTCAGCTCCTGATTCCCGAAAGCAATATTGCCCTCCACCGTATCGGAGAACAGAAACACATCCTGTGTGGCGATGCCGATGCCGCCGCGAAGCTGATGCAGCTTCCACTGCTTCACGTTGCAGCCGTCCACCAGCACCTCGCCCTCCGTCGCGTCGTAAAACCGGGCCAGCAGGTGAATCAGCGACGTTTTGCCGCTGCCCGTGGGCCCTATCACCGCCACGGTCTGGCCGGGCTGTACGGAGAAGCTCACGTCCGAAAGGATCTGCTTGCTGTCGATCCGGAAAGAAACGTGGTCGAATTCGATCCGCCCCTGCATGCGTTCGTGCGCCACGGCGTCCGGCATGTCCACGATTTCCGGCTTGCCGTAATGCAGCTCCATCACCTTGGCCGCGGAGGTGGAAAACCGCTGCAGGTCGTTGATCAGGTTGCCCAGTTCGCGCATGGGATTGGAAACAGCCCAGCTCAGGCCCGTAAAAATCGCAAGTTCGCCGGGGGTCAGCTCGCCATTGATGATGAAGAGCCCGCCCACGAAAACCGTCACCAGCTGGATAGCGTTCACCAGAAGTTCGATCATGGGAAAGAAGGTAAGCCAGAGCTTGTTGATGCGCAGATGGCTGTCCATGAAGGCGCGGTTCTTCTTTTCAAAGCGTTCCTTCTCGTATTCCTCCCGGGCAAAGGCCTTCACCACCCGGTTGCCCGCAATGTTTTCCTGCGCGGCAGTGTTCATATCGCTGAGCTTTTCCCGCATGAACACGAACCGGGGCCGCACGTGCTTGGAAAAGAATTTGGTGATCAGCAGCAGCACCGGCGTAATCACGATCAAAAGCAGGGTCAGCTTCCAGTTCACAAGGGTCAGGTACACCGTGGCAAACAGAAAGGTGCACGCTGCGTCAATGATGCGGTAATCAATGTAGGCAAGAAAATGCCGGCACCAGTCCAGGTCGGCGCTCATGCGGGTCATCAGGTCGCCGGTGCGGTGGCCGTCGAAAAAGCGCATGTCGTTGTATTGCAGCTTTTCAAACAGCCTGCGGCGCAGGTTGAAGATCACGTTCTGAGATGCTTTTTCCAGAAAAATCACCATCAGATACCGCGTACCTTCCCTGCCCAGCTTGAATACCAGCATCAGCATCAGAATGCCCATCAGCGGATCCGGGTTTTGGGCCATGATTACATCGTCAATCAGCCGCCGGGACAGGGCAGGGTTCACCAGCAGCATCGCGCAGCTTGCCACGCAGATGCAAAGTGCGATGATATGCCGCCGCCGAAATGGCTTATCCATGTTTTCCCACAGCCACCGGATCTGCTTTCCCATTGTTTTATCTCCCTTTCGGGCCTGTGCCCGATTCCTGTCTGCACTGACCGGACCAGGATTCCTGATTGCCTGCCGGTTTCCGGTTTTACGTTTTCCGCCTCCGGGATCTGTCCTGCGGCAGACCCCATCTTATTCTATGTCAAATCAAACGGAACCGCTTCCTGTTTTTTATCCGTCCGCTTCCCATATTTTGAACAGAAGCAAAAAAGCTTGACTTGGAGTTTCCTCTGGGTTTTAATATGACTGTGAGCAAGCATGATCGGAGCAAACCAAAATGAATTACAGCCGCTATGAAAACTATGGGTTTGAACGATTCAGCGCCGTCAATCTCTCCATCGGCTACGCGGGCCGGAGCTATCAGGCGCACTGGCATTCCTATGGTGAGATCCTTCTGGTAGGGCCTGGAGAAACCAACGTTTTTCAGGTCAATCGGGACACTTATCAATTGACGGAAGGCGATTTTCTGCTGATCTGGCCCATGGAGATGCACGCCATTATCGATGCGGATCGGAAGGAATCCCTGGTCATCCAATTCAGCAACACGTTTATCAATTCGCTGTTCGACCTGCGTCGAATCATGCATTTATATCGGAATATGCACGTGCTGTGCATCAACGCCCATCGGGAATTGGTTACGCGGCTCCGGGCCATTACGGACAGCATGAAGGAAATCTACTTTTCCGCTGAGCCGAACCGGGAGCTGCGCTGCTGTATGCTGCTGATGGAATTCATGCTGACGCTCGACCGGTGCAAGGATGAATTCGCCCCGGAGATGCAGGGCACCGCCCCGGCCTATAACGATTCGGTGCTACACCGGATGATCCTGGTGACGGATTACATCAAAAACAACCTGACGGCAGACAACCTGTCACAGGGCGCCATGGCGGAAATGGCGGGCATCAGCAAGGAGTATTTTTCCAGGATTTTCCGCAGCGTGACCGGGATGAACTACAGCAAGTGGCTCAACATGATCCGCCTGGAAAAAGCGACGGAACTGCTGGCGGACAAAGAAAAAACCATGACAGAGGTCGCCATGCTTTCCGGGTTCCAGAGCATCTCCAACTTCAACCGTGTGTTCCATGCGGAAAAGGGCATGCCCCCGGGAGAATACCGGGTGCTGCGGATGGAACAATAGGATTTTCATCACCCGCACCGGGGATGTTTCTCCCTGGAAATATATAAGCGAACGATCGGAGGAAAACGCATATGGCAGGGATTGTCGGAACGCATCTTGTGGCCCAGGTAGGCTTTATCGTCAGGGATATCGAGGCAACAAAAAGAAAATGGGCAGCTTTCCTGGGGGTGGATGTGCCTCCGACGCAGCCCTGCGGCGACTATGAAATTACCCGCACCGAGTATGAGGGCAAGCCGGCGCCGGAAGCAAACTCCCTGCTGGCTTTCTTCGATGTCGGGCCCGGCCTGCAGGTCGAGCTGATCCAGCCCAACGAAGCGCCTTCCACCTGGCGGAAGTTCCTGGATGAACATGGCGAAGGCATGCATCACTTGGCTTTCCAGGTCAAAGATTCCAAAGCCCAGGTGGCCAGAGCGGAGGCTGCAGGCCTCAGGCTGGTCCAGCACGGCACCTACGGCGATGGCGGCGGAGAATACAACTACCTGGATGCGCCGGAGCTCAAATGCATCGTGGAGCTTCTGGAAAGCTATGAAAAGGCGTAAAGCCCTTCATCTGCCTGTATCCAAACATAAAACAATCCAAAGTGCTGGTTGTATCCGTTTATTTGGGCAACGAGAAATGGCTCGAGGCCTTATAAATTAAGGTCTCGAGCCAAGCAGAACAGCATGAACCATATCCGAACCCCTACCGGCTTATTTCACATTTATTCTTTTCCCATCGCATCTGCCATGTGCTTTTGGTCTTCCGCGTCCGGTTCATATCCGGCATCCAGGGACTTCTGATACCATTCCCTGGCAGCCTCCGGATCTTTCTCCACACCGGTTCCGAGATAGTAACAGTCTCCGACAGCAAACAGGGCAACAGGGAATCCCTGGTCCGCCGCCAGCTGGAAGAGCCGGAACGCCTCGTTATAATCCTGCTCCACTCCCTGCCCTACGTAATAATTGAACCCAAGGTTAAACTGCGCATTGGCATTCCCCTGTTCAACTGCAAGCAGGAAATATCTCATCATCTCTTCATAATCCTGCTCAACCCCTGTTCCGTCGCGATAACAGCATCCGAGATTAAACTGTGCCATAGGCTCCCCGTATTCAGCCGCCAGGTTGTAATATTTCAGCATCTCTTCCAGATTCTGCTCTGTTCCTAAGCCCTGGCCATAGAGGAATCCCATGGCTGTCAGCGCTTCCGGATAATTTTGCGCGGCAGCCAGGCTGTAGTATTGAAATGCCTTTTCGTAATCCTGCTCCACGCCATTGCCTAACTGATACATGAGGCCCAGGTTATACTGAGCGCAGTCCAACCCCTGATCAGCGGCCAGCTTGTAATTCTCCGCCGCCTTCTGCAGATCCTGTTCCACACCCCATCCGTTTTCAAGGCAAAGGGCCAGGTAATAGCAGGCAGGGCCATTCCCCTGGCTTGCAGCCATCTGCAGATATTTTGCCGCCTCTTCCTGATTTTCTTTCAGGCCGCTTCCGTAAAGATAGATATATCCCAGCGCGTACTGTGAATCCGTGTCTCCCTTGTCGGCACAGGACTTCAGCAGTTCTTCAGCCTTTTCGGCATTCTGCTCAACGCCGCGTCCATCCAGGTAGCAGAACGCAAGATTATAGATTGCCGCGATATTTTCCTGGTCCGCAGCGAGCTGGTAATATTTCACCGCTTCTTCGGCATTCTGTTCAACTCCCGTCCCTGCGTCATAGCAGTTTCCAAGCCAGAGCTGCGCCTGGTCATTCCCTGCATCCGTAGCCGTCTGAAGAAGCGGAACAGCCGTTTCATAGTCCGAAGCTTCCAGAGCTTCCTGAGCCTGTCTGATCAGGTCGGATACCTCAGCTGACGTTTCTGCAAAAGCTGTACATACCGGCACCAACAAACACAGCACAAGCAGCAAACAGATTTTTTTCATCACAAACACCCTCCTGTTTCTCATAGCTTTACCGTTCCTTTCATACCTTTCCGTTCATAATTTTACTATATACGCGGGATAAATGAAAGGCAAACAAGCATTTTACTGGTGTGTTTTTCCCTCCAAGTCGCTTATACTCTTTGGAAAGATCCCGAAAAAACAAGTTGATATTGTCTTTCGTAAAAACTCTGCTGTTTTCAGACAACACTACGCACCTCATTCTCTACGATGTTAAATCGTCTGAACTCTGGAATCGCTTCTTCCCAGGCCCTTTTCTTCGGTGTGTCATCCTTTTTTGCCAATGCAAGAGCAAGTATGCCGGAAGGATAAATCGTTTCTGATACCCGCGGTCAACTCCCCCGCTTTCCACGCGGATTCATTATTTAGACGGATTATTCAGCATTTCGTTCGCTCATACAGTTGCTCCCTTTATATCAAAAGTTCAAAGTTAAAAAGCCAATTGATCCATCAATAAAAAGCGTGACAATGAAATATGCTGTACGGTGCTGGTCGAGAAATCAAAATCATCGTTTGTGATAATGATCTTTTTTCGGGACTGATCCAGGACGTTGAACAGGGCGAACTCTCTTTGCCGTGTAGAATCGTCCACAATAGAGTATGCAACCTGAATCAGGTATTCCTTCTGATCTTTCTGTGCAAGGAAGTCGATTTCCCTGCCATCTTTATTATTATACACGGATATTTCATATCCCATGTATATCAGTTCGTTAAATACAATATTCTCCAGGTTGTGCGTCAGGTCGGGTATTCTGTTGCGTTGTCTGATTGTGTTGAAGGATACATCTTCATCATACAGTTTTACATAAAAGGCCAGTTCCCGCTTTGCCCTGGTGGAATATTGCGGAACCCGGCGAACAACATATGCCTCCTCCAGATAGGAAAGATATTTCATTACTGTATTGATGGAACAGTTCAGCCTTTCCGAAGAAAGGTAATGCTGAATGGAACTGGCACTGAAGATCCTGGCATTTGATATGAGGACGTAGTTTACCAGTCGCTTAAAGAGTTCCGTTTTTCGGATTTTGTATCTGTTCTGAATGTCACTAATAACGATTGTCTGATTCAAGTCATTCAGGTATTGAACAATTGACGTTTTATCCGGTTGCTCGATTACCTTAGGAAAACCGCCATAAGTCAGGTAGTCAGAGATACTGTATTCTTTTTTCAATTCATGAGCATATTCAGTGATTTCCTTATAGACAAAAGGCCGGATGCAAAACGAAACATATCTCCCGCTGAGTTCCTTTGTAAACTCCTTCGACAACAGTCTGGAATTGCTTCCGGAAATAAACAGTGAAGTATTTTCAAGCCGCAGGGAACGGCACGCGATATTCCAATCATCCACTAATTGAACTTCATCGAGAAAGACATACAGTTTCTGATCATGTGGCATTCTTTCTTTGACATATGCGACCAATGCTTTAGCATCAGGAATCTCAGAAGAGTACTCGATCAGTTCAAAATTCAGGCTGAGGACGGGTTTCCCAATTGTCCGCAGCTCTTCTTCGATCTGAGACAGGATTACAGATTTGCCGCATCGCCGAATACCGGTGATAACTTTGATCAAATCGCTGTCATAGAATGGACGAATCTTGTCAATATAATGATGGCGGATGATCATCATGCATTCCCCCTGATAAGGTCATCAACGTCATTCTACTGAAAAGTTTTGCATGAGTCAAGCAAACTTTTCAGTAGAAGTGAAAAGAAATAGGTTCTGTCGCATATCTTTCATTAAAACAAACGGAATTCAATTTCAAGTCCTAGTATTTTTAAACTGTACCCTGTAAATCGGACAGTTGGGGTTTTGAAAAATCCGACTGACCGACAGGCGATCACCCTGAAATTCGGACAATGCATTCAAGCGGGTACCCATTGAATCGGACACCGAAACACAGGAATCACCAGAATTGACAAAATGGGAGATGAGGCGAGGCAGCCAAAACCAGTGTAGTCAGTGAAGAAAACGGGTTTTCAACGAAATCAGAGGATCCCTGGTTTTCGGACAGGTGTTATCACCGGGAACCCCAATCTTCGGACAAAGAGTTTGCCTCCAATTCGGGGCAGATCATCAGCATTCTGAAGAATATGAATATCCGTGTTCCGGAAGATGTGCAGGTCATCGGTTTTTATGGAATCCGGATGTTCGGGAATATGGATTATATTGTGTCAACCATCGTCCAGCCTGTGCCGGAAATCGCCGAAGCATGTGTTAACACCGTGCTCTCAAAGCACCTGTCCGCCATGCCTTCTCTGATTTGCCTGCCCGTTCGCTATGCCGCCGGCGGAACAACGAAAGAGGAATAAAGTAGAGTATGCTCCGTAACCACCCCTATTTTCAGGCAACAGCCTGAATAGCGAGTGCAGATAATTGGTTTTCGAGCCAGTAGCAAAGAAGGTCAAAACAAAGAGACCTGAGCCTCTTTGCCAGATTCATGCAGAGCAGTGCT
>JAFXZS010000021.1 GCA_017541105.1 Clostridia bacterium | reverse complement strand
ACTTCCGGCTGTAGCCACTGGCTACAAAATGGCTACAAAAGTTTCAAAGACGCACTGGAAGTCGTGTAATAAGTGGATCGCTTCTTCATTTTACGCACTTAAAATGCATTTAATCACAGGATGTCGCGTTCTGAGACTTGAGTGGGAATGACACTGACGACCGCCTGTGACGGAAATCTCGTCAGTGTCATTCTCAACCGAAAAGGAGCGATCTGCACAGTGTGTAGTCGCGACTGTTGAGGTTGCGGATAATGATTGCCAAAAACCCGGAACCGTTTATCCAGCAACGTGTTCCGGGTTTTCATTTTGTCTCGTGACCAACTTTTGACCCACTTTTTTTCTGGACACATTATTTTGATTCTCTGTATTCACAACTACATCTGCTTCATGCCTGTTACCATTAGCTCGTATTATTCTTCTTGCTCGTTTACAGGAAAACCTGATCCGCCCGTATCCGGTTAGTCCAGATACCCCTCCCGGGCCTTGATGCCGAATCGTTTTTCCAGTTGATGCATCTGTTCGTCCGTGATGGTGTTGACCCTGGGCAGATGAGCGATTTTCATATAGATTTCCGCCGCCTTTTCCGCGGTCTCGATCAGGCCGAAGGTCTCATCCAGGTCTTTCCCCGCGCCGTAGATGCCGTGCAGGCTCCAGACCACCAGCCGGGCCGTCTGCATCTTTTCCGCGGTTGCCTCCCCGATCTCATTGGTGCCGCACAGCATCCAGGGCAGCACATTGACTCCGTCCGGGAAGACCACCACGCACTCGGTGCACATCTGCCACAGCGTCCGGGTGAACTCCCGCTCGTCCAGCGTATGCACAAAAGTCATCGCCAGCAGGTTTGCCGGATGGCAGTGCATAATCACACGGTTTGCCGGATCGATTTTCATCCTGACCACATGGCTCATCATATGGGCAGGGAATTCACTGGTAAACTGTCCGTCCTCGGAATATCCCCACAACAGGTCCGCCTGCTGCCCCTGTTCCTTCAGCCGGACAACGCCCAGATTCGCATCCGGCTTGTATTGTACATTCTTGAAATATCTGCCGGTTCCGGTCACAAGGAAATACTTCCCATCCAGTTCCGGGGCAGTGAATCCCGTCGGGATTGTGCGGAGAACATTTCCGATGTCCAGGTACTCGGAAACTTCCCTTTCTTCCAGCATCAGGCTGATGTTGCCGCCGTTGCGTTCATCCCAGCCATGGTCGTACATGTTTGTCGTTGTACGGATCATTTCCACCATAAAGGGGGCTTCCAGAATATTCTTCATTTCCTGTTCACCAGCACTTTCTCTTCATATTCCTCGATCTGTGGAAACCATTCGCCGTCGGCGGGTTTTCCGCAGCTGCGGCAGTATTCGTCCCAGATTTCCCCGAATGGCAGGGTCTTCAGTTCTTCCTGCAGGACCATCAGCTTGCTGAACTGTCCGGCATCCTGAAGAGCCTTCAGTTCCGCGTTGGGCTGCAACAGGGCAAACAGCAGCGCTTTCTGCAGGTTGCGGTATCCCGTCACCCAGGCAGAAATCCGGTTGATGCTGGCGTCGAAGTAATCCAGTGCAATGTCCACTTTGCCATCCAGTCCGCCGCACCGGACGATCTCCCGGGCGATCTCTTTCGTTTCATCGTCGAACAGCACCACATGGTCGCTGTCCCAGCGGATCGGCCGGGTCACGTGCAGGGCGATCTCCGGGAAGAAGGCCAGCAGGGCGGGAATCTTGTCGCTGACCACTTCGGTGGGATGATAGTGTCCGTTGTCCATCAACGGAATGCACTTGTCCATGTTCATGGCCGCATAGCTGAGGGCAAATTCCGCGCTGCCTACCGTATAGGCTTCCACACCGATCCCGAACACCTTGCTCTCGACGCAGGGCTTCACTTTTTTGAAGTCATACGGCTCGCTGAGGATTTCGTCAATGGACTCACGGTACCGGACCCGCGGTCCGATCCGGTCCGCCGGGATATCCTTGAAACCGTCGCCGGTCCAGATGTTCATTACGCAGGGCTGTCCCAGTTCTTCCGACAGATAGGTGCTGATGCGGATACAGGCCTTTCCGTGCTCGATCCAGAACTTCCGGGTTTCCTCGTTTGGGCTGGCCAGGGTCAGCGGGTCGCATTTCGGATGGGAGAAGAAGGTGGGATTGAAGTCGCAGCCCAGGCCCCGTTCCTTGCAGAACTCAGCCCATTTTCGGAAGTGCTTCGGCTCCAGCTTGTCCCGGTCTGCCCATTCGCCGTCCTCAAAAATGGCGTAGCTGGCATGCAGATTCATCTTGGGGGTGCCGGGGATCAGGCTCAGCACCTTGTCCAGGTCCGCCATCAGTTCTTCCGGTGTCCTGGCCCGGCCGGGATAATTGCCGGTGGTCTGGATGCCGCCGGTCAGGGGTTTGGAAGGATCGGTGTCAAAGCCGCGCACATCGTCCCCCTGCCAGCAGTGCAGGGAAACCGGTACTTTCTTCAGTTTTTCCATGGCGGCGTCGGTATCAATTCCCAGGTCTGCGTACCTTTTTCTGGCTTCTTCGTAGCTCATGCTTCTTTTCCTCCGTTCTTGATCTGTATCATTAGATTTCCCAGTGCGGTTGCTTCAATCGGCAGGGCGATAACCTCCTTGCCGGTGGCTTCTTCCGTCAGCCGGTTCAGGAACTGATTCTTCGCTCCGCCGCCGACAATGTACAACTTCCGGTACTGCTTACCGGTGTTCTGCTCAATCTCTTCGATCGCCTGCCGGTAACCTTCCGCCAGGGACCGGTACGCGCACCGGAAATATCCGGCCATGCACTTTGGCGGATGGGGCAGTTGTGAATCAAATGCTTCCTTCATGCTTTCCGGAGCCAGGAACACCGGATCGTTCACGTCCACAAGGTGATCGAAATGCTTTTCTTCCGCCTCCGCCGTGATCTCATTCCAGGGCTTGTCCGGACACAGCTCGCTGCGCAGCCGGTTCACCAGCCACATGCCCATGATGTTCTTCTGGTAGCGGTTGTATCCCACGCCGCCCTCATTGGAGTAATTGGCGGCTTCGCTGCCCGCGTCTGTCAGCGGCTTCGGGGTCTTGACGCCCAGAAGGGACCAGGTGCCGGAAGAGATATACAGCTCATTCCCTTCCATGGGAATGCCTTCCACCGCGCTGCCGGTATCGTGCGTTGCGCAGAGAACGACCTTGATGCCCTTGTATTCGCCGATGGCCGTTCCCGGCTGCTGCAGCGGCCGGAAAAGATGCTCCGGCAGGTCCAGCGTGCGGATGATGTCAGCATCGTATTCACCCGTATCAGCGCTGACCATGCCGCCGGTGGTGGCGTTGGTATATTCGTGGCTCTTCACACCGCAGAGCTTGTACATCAGGTATTCCGGGATCATCAGGAAGTCGGTGACGCCGTCCAGCCGTCCGGCCAGTTTATCTGCATACAGCTGATAGACCGTGTTGAAGGGCTGGTACTGGATGCCCGTGCGCCGGTAGAGATTAGAAAAGGAGATCTTCTCATGCACCTGCGGAATCACTGCTTCGGTTCGGCTGTCCCGGTAGGCATAGCAGGGCAGTACTTCGCGATCGCCTTGCATCAGGACATAATCCACGCCCCAGGTATCCACCGACAGGCTTTCGATCCGCGGAAACTCCTTCATGGCTTCATCGATTCCCTGCTTCACATGGGAAACCAGTGCCCCGATGTCCCAGGTCAGGTGTCCGTTCTTCTCCGTCACGCCGTTGGGAAAGCGGTATACTTCCCGCGTCCGGATTTCTCCGTTATCCATCCAGCCGGCAATGTGCCGTCCGCTGGATGCGCCGATATCGATTGCAAGGCAAACTTTCAATATAAAAGCCCCCTTTCCTGTCTGCATTTATTCTGCCAGAAAAGGGGAACGTTGACAATGTCGTCAGTTGTCCAAAAAAGTGTCCTTATTTGCAGATTCGATACTGGCGGGGCGACACCCCGAAACGGGAACTGAACAGGCGGTGAAAATAGCTTATATTCTCATAGCCTGTAAGGCGGGCGATCTCATCCACCCGTTTTCCTGTATTGGTCAGGAGCCAGGCGGCCTGGGACAGGCGTTTCTCCTGGATCAGGTCCGTATATGTTTTTCCGGTCCTGTTTTTGATCAGGCGGGAAAGCGCGGCAAAATCATAGTGGGTCAGCTGGGACAGCTCGGTCAGGCTGCCGTCCCGGTAGTGCTCTTCAATATACCGCAGGGCCTGGACGATAATTTCCTCTTCCGGAGATGAAAACCGCAGGCTGTCCGTGTGTTCCAGCAGTTCCGCCATCAGCAGGCCGAGGGTCATCTGGTAGATGCCCCGGCGGTTGGCATGGTCGTGGATCATGGTCCACAGCAGGTTTTCGATCAGGTTCTGCACCGGCAGCACTTCCGACACCCTGAAGTACAGGTATCCGGTCTCTGTATTGCCGGACAGGCAGTTCAGGACAAACCCGCGCAGGGGCGTTTCCTCGTTGCCCAGGAAGGAGAGAATCCCCTGCAGGAAGGCCGGCCTCACAATCAGGTTGACGGCGATATCTTCTTCCCCAGCGGGCTCGATCTCCTGCCTTGCGTGCTGCCCCAGCATCAGCAGCTCTCCCTGCTTCAGGACGATTTTTGTGCCGTTGACGAGATGCGTCGTTTCACCCCGGCACATATACACCATTTCCACATAATCGTGGGTATGCTCCGGGAAATGGACAAACCGGGTATGGGGCCGGATCGCGATCTGCTTCCCTTTTTCCAGCAGTTTGTCTCCGGAAATGACGTCCCGGCTCCCATCCATATACAGCGTCCGGTCAATCTGCCGTCCGCCGGACAGGAACTGTTTTTCCTCTTCTGTGATTTCCGAGAAATGCTGTAAAATTTCCTGATCCATTATTTCCTGTCGCCTCCCCTCTTTTCTGATTGTTCAGGTTTTTTTGTGATTCTCAGCGTCATGCCTTTTTCCGCGTATGTTCAATACGGCTTTCAGAATCACTGCCGGGCCGGTGCGCTCCCCCGTGTCTTTCACAAGCGGAACGATTTTGCATCCGGCTTTCCGTTCCTTGTAATCACGACACAGGGTTCCTGCTGAGACGCAACGGAAGCCACATATCCGGAAAGGTTGATTTTTGCTTCAAACATGCTAACCGTTGTCATCTTTCTGCTTTCTTCAGCAAAGATCTTAGCTGAATCAGCTAAGATCAGTATATGGTACAGGCTTTTCAGTTTTCAAGTCCTTTTTCTTTGCGTGTTTCCGGAATCAGACTATAACCGGCTGATTGCTGTCCGCCATGTTTTCAGTTTTATATTTCTCTCTGTATTCTTCATCTTTGGTTCAAACGCCGTGTATCCCATGGTGTGAAATACCGACCTGTCATAGGAGCCGCAGGACAGTCCGGCCATCATGGCCGCGCCGATACCGGAAAGCTCCTCCGCTTCCGGGCAGGAGACGGGCCTGCTCAGTATATCGCTTTGGAATTGCATGAGGTACCTGTTTCGGGTAGGCCCACCGTCCACGCGCAGAGCAGGCAGGCGGATGCCGGTATCTTTCTCCATGGCGGCGATCACGTCGTGAATCTGGAAGGCAATGCTGTCCAGGGCTGCCCGGACGATCTCGTTTTTGCCCGTGGTGCGGCTCATGCCCCAGAGTATTGCCCGGGCGTCGCTTTTCCAGTAAGGCGCTCCCAACCCCGTGAAGGCGGGCACCAGGCAGGTGGTATCGGCGGCATGGGCAGCTTCCGCCAGGGCTTCCGTTTCGTTGGCGGATGCGATTAGTCCCAGGCTGTCCTTGAGCCAGGTGATCACCGCGCCAGTGTAGTTCAGGTTTCCTTCCATCACATAGCTGACCTGGCCCTTGTATTTCCAGGCCAGGGAGGTGACCAGGCCGTTTTTCGATGCGGCGAAGTCCGGGCCAATGTTCATCATGATGGAGGAGCCGGTGCCATAGGTAGCCTTAGTCATTCCTTTTTCCAGGCAGCCATGGCCAAACAGCGCAGCATGACTGTCGCCCAGCACCCCGCAGATGGGGATTTTTTTTGGTATCCAGCCGCCCAGATCGGTTTCGCCGAACACGGCATCGGAATCGGTGACAATGGGCAGATCATCTGCATTGATGCCGAAGGCAGCACAGATCTCCCGATCCCATTGCAGGGTGCGGATGTTGAAAAGCTGCGTGCGGGAAGCGTTGGAATAGTCGGTTTTGTACTGCCCCGTCAGTTTCCACACAAGCCAGGCATCGACGGTGCCCAGACAAAGCTGGCGCTTCTCCGCCAGTGTTCTGGCTTCCGGCACGTTTTGCAGTATCCAGGCCATCTTAGCCGCCGGAAAATAGGGCGAAACGGGGATGCCGGTGCGGTTCCGTACAAGCTCGCCGATGCCGGTTTTTTCGACTTCCGCGCATACATCCGCTGCCCGGGCGCACTGCCACACGATGGCGTCGCAGACGGGCCTGCCGGTGGTTTTGTCCCAGGCCACCGTGGTCTCCCGCTGGTTGCTGATACCCATGCAGGCGATATGGGCGGGGTCAATGCCTGCCTTTTCGGCAGCCATGCGGACGACCTTCAGCGTGTTTTGACAGATCTCCTCCGCGTCGTGGGACACCCAGCCCAGATCATTGACGATCTGCTTGTGAGGCAGATCGGCCCGGGTCAGCATTTTGCCCGCTTCGTCAAAGATCAGCGCCTTGGTACCCTGGGTGCTCTGATCCACGGAAAGCACATAATTCGCCATGGTTCAGCCCTCCAGCGTTTTTTTGACGGTATCTACAATGCCCGCGGCGTTCAGACCGTAGCAATCAAAGACCTCCTGGGAGGTGCCGGTAATGACGGGAGTATCGGGTAAGGCCAGATTGATGACCTTTTTCGGATCGTTGGCGCTGATCACCTGTGCTACCATGGATCCCAGGCCGCCAAAGGGCGCATGCTCCTCCATGGTAACAATGAGTTTCTTACCCTGGGCAGCTTTCAGCAGCCCTTCTTTGTCCAGGGGCTTGACGCAGTACATGTCCAGCGCGCCGGTGGAAATGCCCTGCTCGTTCAGCAGCCGGGCTGCCTCCTGGATGGGCTTCACCATTTC
The DNA here is from genome assembly GCA_017541105.1 of Clostridia bacterium. Taxonomy (GTDB): domain Bacteria; phylum Bacillota; class Clostridia; order Christensenellales; family Aristaeellaceae; genus Aristaeella. Next base: position 19,597 of record JAFXZS010000021.1, on the reverse strand, counting down.
GCCGCAGGCCACCAGCAGCACGTCCGTACCCTCGGACAGTACGGTGGCCTTGTTCATTTCAAAGGGTACGCTGCTTTCCTCGTACACATCCTCAACGGGGTTACGGCCCAGGCGAATGTAGGCGGTTTGATCGTCCTGCAATAATGCTTCAAAGAGCTTTCGGGTCTGGTGCCGGTCGGAGGGTAAATACACCCGCATGCCGGGGATGGCGCTCATGGCGGCAATGTCCTGGGCGGAGTGATGGGTCATGCCCAGCGCACCGTAGCTGACGCCGCCGGAAATACCGATAAGCTTTACGTTCGTATTGGAATAGGCGCAGTCCACCTTGCACTGTTCGTAGCTGCGGGTGCTGATGAAAGAAGCTGGGGAGGCAGCGAAAGCCTTTTTGCCGCAGGAGGCCAAACCTGCAGCAATGCTTACCAGGTTCTGCTCCGCAATGCCCACTTCCACGAATTGGTCCGGATAGGTGTCAGCAAAGGAGGTCAGGGATGCGCTGCCCCGGCTGTCGCTGCAAAGAACGACCACATTTTTGTCCTTGGCGGCGGCTTCCTTCAGCACCTCGCACATGACGGCGCGATTGGCGATCTTATTCATGTTGGAGCGTCTCCTTCCGTTCCTTCAGTTCTTTGCGGATGATTTCGTATTCCCCGGCATTGGGCAGATGATGATGCCAGGACGCCTTGTTTTCCATGATACCTGCGCCCTTGCCCTTGACGGTATTGGCGATGATCAGGATGGGCATGCCCTTGATTCGCTCCGCTTCGTCGAAGGCGGCGTTCAGCTGATCCACGTCATTGCCATCCTTTACATCGATCACGTGCCAGCCGAAGGCGGCAAACCGGGCATGCAGATCGTGATGGGCCATCACGTCCTCGGTGCTGCCGGAAATCTGCAAATGGTTGCGGTCGATGACGGCGCAAAGGTTATCCAGCTTATAATGGCCCGCCGCCATGGCTCCTTCCCAGACGGAGCCTTCAGCCAATTCGCCGTCGCCCATCAGGGTATACACGCGGTAATTCCGTTGATCCATTTTCCCGGCCAACGCCATGCCCACGCACACGGAAAGGCCATGTCCCAGGGAACCGCTGTTCATTTCAATGCCGGGAAGGGTGTTATGGGGATGGCCGATGTATTCACTGCCGAATTTGGAAAACCGGGTCTTCACTTCGTTAATGTCCAGGAAACCCTTGTCTGCCAGCACGGCGTACAGCGTTTCCACGCAGTGGCCTTTGCTGAGCACAAACCGGTCCCGGTCAGGGTCGTTCTGCTTCTCAGGCGATACATTCATGCGGCTGTACAGCGTCAGCATGATTTCCATGCTGCTCATGTCGCCGCCGATGTGCCCGCCGCCGCCGGACACAATGATGTCCAGCACATCCTGACGGAGATCATAGGCTTTTATTTTCAACGTATTCATCGCTCACACCTCGTCAAAAACGACATCCTCGCCGTGCAGATAAGCCTTCACCTTGTCCTCGATGGGATCGTACAGATCGGGCTTCACGCCGATGTATTTGCACGCCTCATACACCACGGGCACCACATCGCCATGGATGGCAGCCACATGGTGAATATAGGGGCCTTCCACCACCTTGGCTTCCAGGCGCTTCAGGTTGTTGACTTCCACCCACACATAAGTGCCGCGGGTCCAGGGGCCGTCGATGCCCCGGGCATGGCCCAGCAGGATGGAGTACTCACCTTCGTCCCCATCGAACCGCACCAGGCTCATGGGGCCGTGCTTGGCCTCGGCTGATACCGCGCCATTCTCCGGGAAGGCTACGGGCACGCAGATGGCGGGCTTTTCCTTGGCCACGCTGATGGGCCAGGGGCCGCAGTGCTGCAATAGCTCGCCGTTGTCGTTGTCGGGATGGCGCACCGTCCAGTCGCTGAACATTACCCGCCGCTCGTTCATGCTGGCGGCCTCCGCGATCAGCTGGGAAATGGCCCCGTGAATGTCCGTTTCGCAGACCACGGGAATGCCCTCTTCGTTGAGCAGGCTGTTGGCAGCGCAGGGCATGATGTGGATTTCGTCCTGCAGGGCGTTCCAGCACTGAATGGCAATGGCGTTGCAGCCGTATTTTTCAGCTAAAGACTTCATGGCGACTTTCAGTTCTGCCACGTTAGTCAGATATTCATCCTCGATCCTGCAGGTCATATTTCCCCTGCAGTAGGCCACAACCTTGGCGACTTCTGTCTTTTCCTCCCGCCATTTCCGCATTTCGGCGTACAGCTCGGGCAGCGGAATGGGAGCTAGCTGTATATTGAACTTCTCCAGCAGTTCGCCCTCGTTGCACATGGTGGACCAGAAATCGAAGGGCCGGGGGCCGATCTGCAGAATGCGGGTATGACGGAACACCTTCACCACGTTGCACACCGCCAGGAAATCCCGGATGCCCCGTTCAAACTCTGGATCCGTCAGATTGCAGTTGTTCATGTAAGTGAAGGGTACCCGGAAGCGCCGCAGCACCTTGCCAGTGGCAAACAGGCCGCACTGGCTGTCGCGAAGCCGCATGCCGTTTTCGTCAGGCCGCTCGTCCCGGGGACCCCATAGGAGTACCGGCACATTCAGAGCTTTTGCCAGACGGGCGCATTCATATTCGGTACCGAAGTTGGCATGGGGCAGGAACAGGCCGTCCACCTTTTCCCGCCGGAATTTCTCAATAATCTTTTCCAGGCCCGCATCGTCATAAAGCAGGCCTTCCTCGTTGATATCGTCAATGTCCACAAAGTCAATACCCAATTCCCGCAGCCGATCAGCAGTCAGCTTTCGGTATTCCACGGCAGCCGGTGCGCTGAAAATGGCCCGGCGGGTAGGGGCAAATCCTAATTTGATTTTAGCAGTCATGGTCTTCCCTCCTGCGTTGATTTCTGCCCGCATCATAACAAGGCGAAAACTAAATCTCAATAAATAATTGAGTATTAATTGACTAAATTTACTCAATCCTGTAGAATTGGAACGAGGTGAGCAGCATGGCAATCACAGCAAAAGCATTGGCGGCGCTGCTGGGCATTTCAGAATCTGCCGTTTCCCTGGCGCTCAATAATAAGCCGGGCGTAAGCCGCGAAACACGGAAACGGGTGATCGACACCGCCAAAGAACACGGGTACGATTTTTCCAGAAAGAACTACAGCGACAGCCAAAAGAAAGGAACAGTTTGTTTCGCTGTATATAAAAGAAGCGGCGCCGTAGTGGACGACACGCCGTTCTTTTCTTCCCTGACGGACGGCGTCAGCACAGCCTGCCGCCGGAAGGGCTATGAATGTGTGATTCGATATTTATATGAGGATGACGATCTGGATGACCAGATCTATTCGCTTGGCAGGGCGCAGTTTTCCGGTGTCATCGTGTTGGCTACCGAAATGGAAGAAGCCACCCTGTCCCGTTTTGACCGGTTGAAGATGCCGCTGGTATTTCTGGATGCTTACTTTGAAAAGCCGCAATATAATTTCATTCTTATCAATAACGTGCAGGGTGCGTTCACAGCGGCACAGTATCTGATCCGCAAGTGCCGCATCCAGCCGGGTTATCTGCGTTCGGCTTACTCCATCAGCAATTTTGAGCAGCGGGCGGATGGATTCTATAAAGCCATCCGCGCTGCCGGAATGCCCACAGCCGCCTCCCAGGTGCTGCGTCTGTCGCCTTCTCAGGAAGGGGCGTACGAGGATATGAAGGCATTGCTTGCTTCCGGTGAAAAGCCCGCTCCTTGCTATTTTGCCGATAACGATCTGATCGCCATCGGGGCCATGAAAGCAATGAAGGATGCGGGCTATCGCATTCCCGGGGATGTATCGATCGTGGGCTTTGATGATCTGCCGTCCTGCGAATACATGAGCCCGCCGCTGACCACAATCATGGTGCCAAAGTTCTTCATGGGCGAAACCGCCGCCGTCCGAATCATTCAGCTGATCGAGGAAAAGAATCAGCAGCCCTTGAAGATTGAAGTATTTACGCAGCTTGTACGCCGCAAAAGCGTATAAAAACAGCCGGCAAATCCGGACCAGATGAATAAAAAGCTCCGGCAGCAGGCTGAAGATATTTTCTTTTGTGAATTGATCCATACGGAATATGAACTTTCCCGACCGTCTCTGTGGAGACGGCCGGTTTCTTATCCGTGCCTTAAAACAAGGTAATGCTTCGGATGACCAGGCCCTGCGGCTTGATAAAAACGAGCGTCAATTCCGCCTGTTCCTGACTCTGTACTTCTTCAGTAAGCTGTACTTCTGTTCTTTCTTCATCAGGCAGATCGGCCGTGCCGACGACGTGCCGGTTCAGCAGGATCCTGACATTGCCGCGCCCGCTGTACTCAAGGACTGCGCGATGAAACGTTCCTTCCGTCCGGACATAGCGGAAGGAGGCGCTGTCTCCCTCTCCGATATGCGTTAGTGCTTCTTCGCTGCCGTTTTCTTCCGGTGCAATGTATATACTCCCGTGAAGCTCACATGCACGAAACGCCTGGATTTTCTCTCCGGGTCCGAAGGGTTCCCCAGCTCCCTGAGAAGTCATGCAGACTTCCGGGATGGTCCCATCCGGCAGAATCTGAATGGGTTCCACGCAAAGCCTGCGATAGAGCTGCGTTCCCCGGCTGCACCGATGATAAAAGATATACCATTGTCCGTTCACGCATTCAATAGAACCGTGATTGTTCCAGCTGGCGCTGTCACAGTCCGCATTGTCGATAATGATTCCCCGATAAGTGAACGGGCCAAGCGGCGTTTTCCCGGTAGCGTATCCTAATGCTGTCGGCTTTCCTCGCTCCACATCCGCAAAAACAAAATAATAAGTATCGCCTATTTTTCTCATTGACGAACCTTCATGGAAGAAATGCTCTTCTTCCGTTACAAGGTCCTCAATCACCTTCGTTTCATCGAAGGAAACCATATCATCATTGAGCCTGACGCCCCGTGCGCAAAACTGGCCCCAGTAATAATACGCGCTGCCGTCTTCATCCACAAACACAGCCGGGTCAATCTGTCCGCACGGGAGCTGTACAGGATGCAGGAAGGGCCCTGTCGGTTTGTCAGACACGGCCACGCCCTCGCTTTCATCGGACATGCAGAAATACAGGTAATATTTCCCATTGCGATAAGCGCAATCCGGAGCATACAGCAACGCTGGGACATCCGTCGTCCTGAACTTCACTCCCTTTTCTTCGGGTGAATCCGAAACCAGTTCAGGCATTCTTTCCCTCATGAACGGAGTAGGCCTGGACCAGTCAACACCCGGATAATGCGGAGCTTCCGGATTGTTAAACCACGGAATATCCTCAGCGCGCAGCGCAATATCGTGTACTTCCCATGCTTTCAGATCCGCAGTGGACGCAACACGGTAGATATTGCTGCAATAGAAGTCCCTTTGGTTGTCATAGCTGCCGTATACATACAGTTTGCCATCCGGCATAACATGTGCTTCGCCATCCGGAATGTGATGTTCCGGCGGAAGAACCGGATTCCTTGCCAGGTCTTTTCTGTTCATTGCAGCCTCCGCATTGCAGTCTTACGGAATGGATTTTTCTGTATCACAGCTTTGCAAAAACCCGCATGGCTTTTTCAGCATCGGCTTCCATGGCGTTTTGCGCAGCCAGAGCCAGATCATGGAAGAAGGTCACGTCTTCCTTCTCCAGCAGTTCTTTTACGGCCGTCACGCCGGCCCTGGACATATAGCTGTAATAGTTGATCTTGCGCAGGCCGTTTTGAATGCCGGTGCGGTAATCGTCGGGAGATACTCCGCTGCCGCCGTGCATCACCAGGGGCAAACCGGTCTTTTCCGCAATGACCTTCACCCGTTCCAGATCCAGCACAGGCTTGGATTTGTAGATGCCGTGGGCCGTGCCGAAGGAAGGAGCCAGCGCGTCGATGCCTGTTTCCTTGCAGTAAACGACGGCCTGATCCGGGTCGGTGTACACGGGGCCGCTGCCGGCGGAAGTTCCGCCCTCCCGGGAAGCCAGTGCGCCTAATTCAGCTTCCACACCGCAGCTGTAATGCTTCGCCATGGCGACAGCTTTCTTTGTGTTCGCCAGATTTTCTTCGTAGGGCAGCAGGCTGCCGTCATACATGATGCCGGTGAAGCCGATGTCCAGAGCTTGCTGCATATAAGAAAAGGTTTCGCAGTGATCCAGATGCACGCAGACGGGCACCTTCGCCTTTTTTGCCGCTTCCACCATTACCGGGCCAATGACCGATAAAGGAGCTACGGGCTCATGAAGCTCGGCATGGGAAATGATGACCGGCACGTTCAGTCGTTCCGCGGCGTTCAGGACCGCGTTGATGCACTCCAGATTGGGGGTATTGAACGCACCGACCGCGCACTTCTTTTCTTCCGCCAGTTTCAGAATTTCAACCAGATTCACAAGCATGACTTTTTCCTCCTGTTACATCAGCGGGCGAACCGCATGATAGACCTTCCTGTAACGTTCATAAATCCGCATGTATTGTTCGTGGCGCCGGGGATCGGGCTGATAGGTTTCCATCTTCCGCACCATGATGGCAGCGGCTTCCGCTAAATCCCTGAATGCACCCACGGCGACGCCTGTGAGCATAGCGCTGCCCACGGTGCCCGCGTCGGAGGTTTTCAGGGCCGTGATAGGCAGGTTCAGCATATCCGCCTTCATCTGCATCCAAACCTTGGACCTGGCCCCGCCGCCGGTAGCGTGGAGCTTGGTAAAGCGAATGCCCGAATCGGCCAGGGCGTCGTAATTCACCCGCATCTCGCAGGCGACGCCCTCCATGCAGGCCCGGTAGATTTCGGGAAGCGTAGTTCCGGCGGTCAGGCCCAGGATAGCTCCCCTGGAGCCGGTGTCCATGTAAGGCGTGGCCGCGCCGGCAAAGTGGGGCAATACAAGCAGCCCGGTGGGCTCCTGTTTTTCATACTGCTGTTCCAGGTAGGTGTTCACTGAAATTCCCCGTCGCCGGGCTTCTTCCTGTTCCGCTCTGGCGAAAGTGTTCACGCACCACTGGATCAGCGCGCCGCCGGTATAAGAAAAGGCGTAAGCCACATATTTGCCGGGAATCACGTAGGGCACCACGGAAAAGAACCCCTTGCTCATGACGGCGATATCCGGCAGGCTGTCATAAATGGGCGTCAGACATTCCACCGTGCCCGCGCCGTCTACAGCGGTTTCCCCGTCAAACGCCCCGGCCCCCACCGCCGCCGCCACCTGGTCATGGCTGACGGTGACGATCTGACAGGCGTGGTTCAGGCCCGTCCTTTCCGCCGCCGCTTGTGTGACGCAGCCTGCGACAGTTCCTGTGGGCACGGGCTTGCTCAGCAATGAAATGTCGATTTCAGCCGCGTTCAGGATTTCTTCGCTCCAGTCGAGCTTTCCAATATCGAAAGCCATGGAGCGGGTGGCAAGGGAATAGTCAATCCGGGCGTTCCCTGTCAGGTGCCAGCTCACATAATCCCCGATGAGGAAAATATGCTTCGCCTGCTGATACGCCTCCGGCTGATGCTTTTTAAGCCACATGATCTTGCAGACGGAATACATTTCATGGGGCGCCAGGCCGGAAATCCGGGCGATTCTGTCCGCTCCCAGCTTTTCCACCAATTCCGCGCATTCCTCCGCGCCCCGGGGGTCGGTGTAGAGCATGGCGGTGTGCAGGGGCGTGCCCGCGTCATCCGTCATCACGAAAGTTTCCCCAAAGCTGGTGACGCCGATTCCGCCGATGTCGGGGTACTGCGTGGCCATTTCCCGGATGACCGCGTACACGCTGTCCATCACCACAGAGATGTCAATCTCGTGGCCGCTGACCTGACGGCGCACCGGGTAATCCCGGTACGCTTTGCCAAGATCCTGGCCCTGCTCGTCGAAAACGGTCAGCTTGCAGCCGGTCGTACCAATATCCAAACCCGCCATTTTCATGCGTCGATCTCCACCCAGTCATAGTGCAGGTAGGTCGTGAACGCTTCCTTCAGTACATCCTTCACATGGCCTTCGCCGATAGAAGTGTGGTGCTTGAAGCCGCCCCGGGCCAGCTTGATGAGTTTGTTCTGCAGATCGCCGATCTCCGCCACGCCCGCGCATCCGAAGTAACCGTCCTCGATAGGATCGTCGGTGAACCGGGCTTCAGAGGCGTAAATCACAATTTTGCCGTCCCTGGTCTGGCAGTTGGAAATAGTGATAGGCATCGCCTTGATGCGGCCCTCATTGCAGCCCCAGCCGGAGCCGGGATCGGTCTTGTCGAACATCTTGTGGTTGGTCACGGTGCCCTTGCAGGTCATCAGGCTCTGGGCCACGGGGCCGCAGTGGAACAGGATCACCTTGTTTTCGTCGTCGCCGTAATTGTTGTTCCAGTCCAGCACCGCCGTCGGCTTTTCGGTGGCCAGGTTCATGGCCCGCATGGTGAGGGCGCTGCACATGTCGATTTCACAACTGGCTACGATGCCCCGGTCATTCAGTTCGGAAAGGATTACGCAGGGGCAGATGCGCAAATGGGCTTCCATCTCATTCCAGCAGCGCAGGGCCAGAGCGTCCAGATGGTATTCTTCGATGTACTGGTCGATGACGACCGCCAGTTTGCCCAGGTTCAGCATGTTCATTTCCGGCACCTGGGAAAAGTCGGTGTAGTTTTTCAGGTGTTCGATTTTGGCAGCCACAGCAGGGTCATTATCCTGCATGGCGGCGATCTTGTCAAACACCTCGGAAAGATCGAAAGATTCCACGTTAATGCCGTGCTTCTGCAGGGCGATTTCGTCAAAGCGCACGGTTTTGAAGGCGGTGGTGCGGGCTCCGATGCAGCCCAGATTGAACCGCTTCATGCCGTTCACCACCCGGCAGACAGCGGCGAAATCCCGCAGGTTTTCCTGGAATTTGGGAGAAAGCGGATGTACCACATGGGGCTTCAGGACGGTAAAGGGCACCCCGTACTGGGTGAACACATCGGTGACGGAGAATTTGCCGCAGTATGCATCCCGGCGGTGGGCAAAATCCATCCTGCCGATTTCATCCGGGTACGCCTGCATGAGAATCGGTACGCCCGCGTCCTGCAGGGCGGTGACGGCCCCGTTTTCGTCCGCGAAAATGGGCATAGAGAAGATCACACCGTCATACTGGCCTTCATGTTCCTTCAGCCACCTGGCGTACAGCAGGCCCTCGTCCCGGGTTTCGATGCCGCCGTAGCGGGTCAGGTCCTTGTCCATCATGATGTAGTCATAGCCCGCGTCGGTGACAGCCTTCACCATGTCCTCCCGGGCGCCGTAGATCAGCTCTCCGGGCATGAAGCCGCGGTTGCAGAATGCCAGGGCAAATGTCATTTTCTTAGCCATTGTTTTTCTCCTCCTCAAATAGAATCGTCACGGTATGTTTTTCCGTTTCAAAGGCTTTCAGCACCGGCAGGGTGCCGTTTTCCCGTTCGTCATGCCGGCCCATGATATAACAGTTGGTGGGCTCCAGGCCCAGCACATAGTCTCCCGCCGCCATGCTGCGCCACTGGGAAAGGATGGGCAGCGTGTCGCCGCTCCAGGTCACGGTCATGCGCACCTGCAAATCCGGATTGACCAGCTCCGCCCGGAAATCCCGCTTCATTTTCTGGAAGAATACCCGTTCTTCCTCGCCCGGGACGGGCTTGTCAAACTCACGTTCCCTTCCCAGCCCCGTTTTGGCGAATTCCGTCCGGGGAACGGTTTCCCTGTCATCAGGCAGGATCAGCTTCGCTTTTTCGCTCAGCAGCGGATACCCGAAATTGCAGTGATAAATCTGCATGAATTCCTCGTCCCCGGGCGTCAGGTTGGTGATTTCATCCTCCACCGTCACCGACGCGCCGAACGCGGGAATCCGGATCGTGCGCCGGTTTTCCAGCACGTGTCCGAACAGCGCAGTTTCACGGATCACGCCCCGGACGATGATTTCATCGCCCGCGATCTCCGCGCACACCTGCTCCGCCGCCAGGGAATGATACCGCCCGTGCAGCGGGTGCCATTCCCCATGATCCCGGTTGGCCGGCCCGACGGAACGCAGGCCGCAGGTGTAGAGCAGCCCGCCGGGGAAGGTGTTCACAAACTCGTTCTCGTACGGAACAGTCACAGCAGGGCTGTCGTAACCGTTCTTGCTCATCCAGCTCATGTTCACACCCCGGAACCGGCATTGTCCGATATCCAGCCCGGTATCCGGCAGGATATCCAGTTCCAGGCCGCCTGCCGTTTTCACTTCAATGATCTCCGTGCCTTTGGCTTTTCCCTCCGCCGCAGTCACGCGGCGCAGGGTAACCAACTGTCCCGGATGACCGATATAGCCTTTTTCCATCAATTCCCGCAAGCCAGCCGCCTCCTTGATGTTTCTGCGTCTATTTTATTCTGTTCAAAACAGAAAAAATATAGGAAAGTGTTCATTTTACTTTGAATTTGTTCGCGCCGGTGATAAAATATTATATACCATATTTTCCATCCGGGAGGGTGCCTCATGATTTCCGTGTTTGATGTGGAAAAACTTCAAAAGCTGCTGAAGGACTTTTATGCCATTACCGGCATTCGGATCACTGTGTTTGACGACAGTATGCGGGAGCTGGTGGCATATCCAACGCGGGTCGCGCCATATTGCGCCCTGATCCGGGAAAGTGCGGAAGGATTGAAAGCCTGCATGAACTGTGATCGGCAGGCCTGCCGGACGGCAGCGGAAAAAAAGAAAACCCACATATACCGCTGTCATGCCGGGTTTACCGAGGCCGTTGCCCCGCTGTACGGAAGCAATATGCTGATCGGTTTTCTGCTCTTCGGTCATGTGTTTCCTTATGACAGCCAGGAAGAGGGCTGGCAGGAAATCAAACGCCGCTGCGCATCTTTGACGATTGATCCGCAAAAGCTTCACGAAGCCATTCTGCAAGCCACGCCCATGCAGGACGACTATGTCCGTTCCGCTGCCCACATTCTCCACGCGGTGGCTTCCTATCTGATCCTGGAGCGCATGGCGACACTGAAAGAAGATATATTGGAAGTACGTCTGGACACCTACATTGCCGATCATTATACGGAACCCCTGGACGCCGCGCGGCTGTCAAGGGCCCTGGGCATCGGAAAAACACAATTATACGCGCTGACGAAAAAGCTGTATCAGCAGGGCATGGCGAAACGAATCCGGGAATTGCGCATGAAAAAAGCCAGGCAACTTCTGCGGGACCAAAGGGATTTGCCCCTGGCAGAAGTTGCCTGGCAATGCGGATATCAGGATTATAATTATTTCTTTACAGTGTTCAGGCGGGAAGTGGGCTGCACGCCCCGGGAATGGCGGAATGAACATACATAAAATAAAGCATCTGCGTCAGCAGGTCGCGCCCCCGTCGATCACGAAGTCCTGGCCTGTAACAAAACGGGCAGCGTCTGAAGCGAGATACAAAGCGCAATAGCCGATATCTTCCACTTCGCCCAGCAGCCCCAGCGGAGATTCCTTCTCAAAGCGTTCACGCATGTCGGGACGATCCTTCACGCCCTCCGTCATTTCGGTAATAATAAAGCCGGGATAAATCGTATTCACCCGTACCTTCTGGTCGCCCAGGCGTTTGGCCAGGGTGCGGGAAAAAGAGCGTACCGCGCCTTTGGCTGCAGAATAAACGATAGGCCCGCGGGCTTGCAGTGCGGCCAGAGAGGCGATATTAATAATGGAACCCGCGCCGTTCTTTGCGCATTCCGGATAAGCATATTTCACCGCCATAAATGTGGAAGTGAAATCTACCGCCATCGTCTCCTCTAAATTTGCGGTGCTGAATTCTTCCTCCAGGCTGCCATGGACGCCGCGTCCTCCCGCGCTGTTGATCAGGATATCCAGGCGGCCAAAGGTGCGAACACAGAAATCCACCATGGCCTTGCAGTTTTCTTCATTGGTCAGATCTGCGGAGAAGCAGTCACATGTTCCGCCGGCAGCTTCGATCTCTGCCTTTACCTCTTCCAGCTTGTTCATTCTGCGGCCCACAACAACAACTTTCGCGCCGGCCTCCGCCAGAATCTTCGCGCAGCCTTTCCCTATTCCGGAACCGCCGCCGGTAATCAGAGCTGTCCGTCCGGATAAATCAAATGCCTTCATATGCTTTTCCCTCACTTTCTGCGTGGCACAACACCCTCATGCAGCTCGATCATCACATTGTCCGGTCCCCGGAAATAGGTAAACTTGAAGCCGGGAATGTGCCTGGATTCCACTACAGGATTCATCAGCTTATAGCCCAGAGCCTCTACTTTTTCGCACACAGCATAAATATCATCCACCCGCAGCATGAAATGCATAGACCCCAGGTCATTGTGATTCATGGGCGGACAGGGTCTGGCGGGCGGATCCACATACTGGTGGATTTCCAGATCCACACCTTCCCGGCCATGGAGCATAAGCACATTCATCAATTGATTCTCCACTCCGGACAGTCCCTGGGCAGGCTGGATCTGATTCCGCGCGTCGAAAACGACCTCCATGCCCAGGGTGTCGCAGAACAAACGGATGCATTCGTCGATATCGCTCACCAGGATACCGACCTGGAATACGCCGGTCGTATAGCCTTTCGCTTTTTCTTCCATATACGTCATTCCTTTCCTTCCGGCAAGCTGTTCAGAAACCGGAGAACGGCATCGGTCACTTCATCCTGGTAGAACAGATCATCCCCGTGAGCCGCTTCTTCAATCACCATGAATTCACAGAAAACACCTTTCTTTTGCAAAGCGTCATACAGTGCCTCGCTTTGAGCCATGGGAACCACCGTGTCTTTTGTACCGTGCAGGATCATAAATGGCGGTGTCTGTTCAGAGATATACCGGATCGTGCTTGCCTTTTCCGCTTCCGTCTTTCCGTACCCGACGCCCAGAAATTCTTCAAAGGCGAAATAAGGAACGTTGTTATTCGGATTGACCAGAGCGGCCGCGCGGTCTTTTTCCGCGGACGCGTCGGACAAATCAACCACGCCGTAGTAATCCACCACACCCTGCACAGCACTGGACTGGTCCAGGTGATCGCCCTGGTCAAATTCTTTCTGATCTCCCGTCACGCCAAGCATACTTGCCATGGTACCGCCCGCCGATTCACCCATGGCGTAAATTCGGCCCGGATCAACGCAGAATTCTTTTGCGTGTGCCCGCAGGAAACGCACGGCAGATTTCACGTCGATTAATTGAGCCGGAAAAACGGCTTCATTGCTGGTGCGGTATTCGATACCGGCCACCACATAGCCCGCTCTTGCAAAACGCATCATTTCCGGCAGCCAGACAGTCCGGTTCACCACCCGGTAAGCTCCCCCGCAAATCCATACGATGGTTGGACAGGCAGGATGGGCTGTCCGGTTCTTGGGCACAATCAGATCCATTTTCAGATCACGCCGGGAAGCGTCATACCAGCAGGAAACATTGGAAAAAGTGACATTCGTGATCAGAGAAAGCACTTCCCGCTTTTTTTCGATACAGAGCTGTTTTCGCATACCTTCCTCCTCGCAATCCGCTGTTACAGATACTGCTTCAATCGTTCAAACACCGTGCGATACGCGGCGGCATCAAAATGGATGCCATCCTGGGTATGCTCGATTTGCAGATTTCCCTGTTCGTCCTTCAGGCCATCGTTTACATCGATATACCGGAAACCGAACTCCGATGCAAGAGCGCGAACCATTTCATTGGCACGGGTGATCGCCTCATTGGTACGCACCCGCAGTCCCGGATTATTCCGGTGGGGATTGACGGGATAATAGGCCATCATGTAGACGATGGTTTCCGGCAGTTTTTCCCGGATGATTTCACAGATTTTCCTGTAATTGACGGACAGATGCGAAAGCCAGTCCTCCCCGTCCGGCAAATCACGGATATCGTTGGTACCAATGTTGATAAAGAGCTTGGCCGGTTCCAGATCCAGCATCATCGGGCCGATTGCCGTCAAAAACTCGTCCGTTGTATAGCCGCCGATGCCCCGGTTGTATACGATGGGCAAGCCTTCGTTCAGGCAGAATTCAGCGACAGGAAATTGTTCCATCAGGGAAGAACCGGTAAACAGGATTTGTCCTTTTTGAACGTAAGCGTTTTGACTGCGAAAATTCGCCAGCTTTCTTTCCTTCTCATGATTGAAATTCGCCATCATTTCCTGTATGAGTTGACAGCGCACTTCCTCGGTGATTTGTTCCCGTTCAGTCATTTTCTCGCCTCCTGTTGGAGCGGCACCGGTGTTTTTTTAAAAACAGATACCGCTGATGAATCTGATTTGAAACCTGGCAGTTGCCGGATCATGCGTTGCGATAATCCACGTCCGCCAGCAGGGTATCCCGCACATTTCCGCCGATATGGATTTCAATCAGTCCGTCATCGATCACGAAGTTCATGTCCTGATCGTAATAACCCAGGGCGGTTTCGGGGATGTCAAAGGCAACCCTTTTGATTTCTCCCGGCTGGAGCGTGACTTTTTCAAAGGCTGCCAGCTTCCGTACAGGACGGACGCGCTGCGCTGCGGGATCACGGAAATAGCATTGCACGATCTCGTCCCCCGCCCGGTCGCCGGTATTCTGCACGGTGATTTCCGCATGGATTCCGTTCCCCGTCTGTGTGGCGGAAATCTCGCTGTACCGGTAACTGGTATAGCTCAGACCGAACCCGAATGGAAACAGAGGTTCCACCGGCGCATCCAGATACTTGCTGGTATATTTGAATTTCCCGGCCGGACGGCCTGTGCGGATATGGTCGTAATACAGGGTGGGGCATTGTCCGGTGGCTGCCGGGAAGCTTGCAGTCAGCTTGGCGGAGGGATTCACCCGTCCAAAGAGCAGATCCAGGATCGCCGGGCCTGCTTCTGTGCCGGGATGCCAGGCCATCAGAACGGCGTCGGCATATTCCACTGCGGGTCCCAGGCACAGAGGACGGCCGGCGAACACCACGGTCACAACCGGCTTTCCGCTTTCCTTCAGACGCTTCAGCAAGGCAATATCCGCTTCTGTCAGTTCCAGGGATGCACGGCTGGCGGCTTCGCCGCTCTCCGCCTTGCGCTCGCCAATGGCACAAACGAACACATCGCAGTCCGGCAGCGGTTCTTCTGTGATCATGGCATAGCCGATCCGTTCTTCGTCCATACCGTCCCGGATACTCTTGCAGTCTCCGGGTTGTACAGCCCCGGCCCAGGTGCCGCACATTTCATCCCCGTTGGATGCCATTGCTCCTGCCAGGCCAATGCGCACGCCTTCTTTCAGCGGCAGCAGCCCGCTGTTTTTCAGCAGCACCATGGATTTCTGCGCCGCTTCGCGGGCCAGGGCACGGTATTCGGGCTTCAGCATGGCGGCCTTTTCCTCTTCCGCATTGGAGCGATAGGGATCGTCAAACAGACCCAGTTCAAATTTCAGCCGCAGAATATTGCTGACCGCCTCATCCAGCGTGTCCATGCTGACTTCGCCCGCTTCCACCAGCTCCTTCACGTGATCCAGAAAGCAGCCGGAAGTCATATCCATATTCATCCCCGCATTCAACGCCTGACGTGCGGCATCCCGGCGGTCAGCGGCGATGCCGTGATTGATGCACTCTGCGATGGCGTTTGCGTCGCTGATGGTCATACCGTCAAAGCCCCAGCGTTTCCGCAGAATATCCGTCAGAAGCTTTTTGTTCACCGAGCAGGGCACACCGCTCAGGTCATTGAACGCGGGCATCACAGCGCGCGCTCCCGCCTTGACCGCCCGTTCATAGGAGGGCAGGTATTCTTCCTCGAACCGCTGTGGGGACATATCCACCCGGTTGTAGTCCCGGCCGCCCTCCGCTGCACCATAAGCGGCAAAATGCTTCACACAGGCGGCCATCGCGTCATGACGGGTAAGGTCGTCGGACTGGTATCCCCTAACCTTTGCTTCACCGTAAAGGCCGTTCAGCATTGCGTCCTCTCCGGCACTCTCGGCAATGCGGCCCCAGCGGGGATCCTTGCTCACGTCCACCATGGGCGAAAAAGTCATATGTACTCCCGCAGCGGTAGCTTCCTCCGCGGACATACGGGCAGTGCGCTGCCACAATTCCATATCCCAGGCACAGCTTTCCGCCAGCGGAATGGGAGTGATGGTGCGAAAACCATGAATCACGTCAACGCCGTTGATGAGAGGAATACCAAGCCGCGTTTCCTCTACGGCGATGTGCTGCAGACGGTTCATTTCCTCCGCGCTGAGCACTCCGATATAGGAACCGATGCGTCCGGCGCGAAGGTCGTCCTCATGCCAGTCCCGTCGAGCTTCGGACAGCATATTATGGCCTTCCTCCTCGGTCATGCGTCCGTCCGCCACCATAGTCAGGATTTCTTCAAGCGTCAGGTCAAAGGCCCCCACTAGGGATCCGCCGGCCTGATGAAGCTGCCCAACCTTTTCCTCCAGGGTCATTTCGCTCATTAATTCCTTGATTCTTTTTTCAATCTCAGGATGTTTCATAGCTGTTCTCCCGCATGTTATTTATTTTATCTGCTGTTTCCAGAACGCCGCAGCGCGGTCTATCCACCCTTCTGCGGCAGTTTCCGTGCCGGGGCCGACACCGTGATCCACACCGGGGAAGATTTCACACTGATACGGAACGCCGGCCTTTTCAAGGGCTTCCGCCATACGGCGGGTGTTGTCGGGCTTTACCGTTTTATCCGCGTCACCGCACCAGATGTAGGTGGGCGGATAGTCTGCGGTCACCTGCTCATCCACACTGGCAAAGGCCTCCATTTCAGAATCAGCGGGATCGCCCAGCAGCATGTTATGGGTTTGCTGTTCAGTCAAACCCGGACGCATGCTGATGACGGGATAGGTCAGCACCAGCGTCTCAGGCCTGGGCAGGCCGTAATGGGAATAGCCCATATTGGCGGTACCGAAGCTGGCTGCCAGGTGTCCGCCTGCGGATGAGCCCCACACGGACCAGTGGGCAGTGTCCAGCAGGTATTCATCTGCTTTCGTGAAGATGTCCCGCACAGCCCGGGCCAGATCATCCTGGGGAGCCGGGAAACGGGCGGCCTCCTTCACCCGGTAATATACGATAAAGGCGGAAATGCCCATGGCATTCAGCTTCCGGGCGTAGGGCACACCCTCGATGTAACTGCACACCATGGTGTATCCTCCGCCGGGACAAATCACCGCGAAGGGATGGCGCTGTCCGTCCCGAAGAACAAACCGGTCGTCCAGTGCATAGCAGTTTTCTTTCCGGTGAGCATCTTTTTCGGCCTGTTCCATGTCCATATCCTTAGGCGGAACATATCTGGGAATTTGATTCAATTGCTTATTGATTGCGATGATACGCTCTTTGGGCATGTCCGGGGCGCCCATACGGATGAGCTGCAGAAGGCTGAACTGCATCGTCGTCCGTCTGCGGTCCTCGGCGCTCATACCCTCGCCGCTTTTCACTGTTTCCCGTCCGGTTTCCTGTTCCTTCTGCGCAGCTTTCGCGGCCCGGGCTGCCATCATTTCAGCCAGGAATGGCTGCACCAGCGCAGTGGCGTCATGCGACTGGGATATGTCCTTCAGCAGGTCTTTCACGGAATAGAACCCGTCCGGCGTGTCAATATCAAACCAGTTGAGCACTGTACCCTGCTGGAAGCGATAGGCGGGATCGGGCTGAGCAACATGAGTAAACTGTGCCTGCTCGGACAAATCGTCCGCGGACGCAATGACCGTATAGGTTCCTTCCGGCTGAGGTGCGGTGAAATGGAAGAAATGATCCTCCGCTTGTTTCGTATAAGCCGTTCCGTCCACCGTCAGGGTGACTTCCGGCAGATTGCTGTACACCACAAATTCCGCGGTGTCCCCGTCCCGGTTCACAAATTCCTTACCGCACAGATGCAGCATGGGTTCATCCGTCAGCCAGGCCTGGTAGGCATAGAAAGCGTCCTTGCGGGTCTTTCGGTCAAAGGTCACCAGTCCTTTGTTGTTGCGGCCCTTGGTTCCGCCCTCTTCCCGGGCATCGGCGGCGAAGTCGAACATGTTCCATACGTGGGTGGCCCACAGGTATTTCCGGGAATAAAGCTGTTTGATCAGACTTTCGTGGTAGATCATCTGGTATTCGTTGCTGTAATCACCGGGTTCAGGGTGGGAGGCATGCCACAGGCTGTTTTCGCAGCCGTATTCCGATACGCCCACGGGCAGATCGGGATGCATGGCGTGGAAGCGGTCGAACCAGGGGCCGTTATCCTCCAGGCGGCCGCCGTACCAGCCGAAATAGTGGTTATAGCTCAGCACATCCGGTACGTCCAGCAGCGGATGATCCACCGGCAGGGGCGAAATACATGCCATGGTGGTAAGGCGGGTAGCGTCCATCTGATGGCACAGTTCATTCAGCTTTTGATGGAAAGGCACCAGGGTTTCCTGGTCACCATGGGCCATGGTGATTTCGTTGCTCAGGCCCCACACCACGATGGAGGGATGATTGTAATTCTGCCCGATCAGTTCCCGCATCTGGCTCAGAGCGTTTTCCCGGGCGTTGTCCAGGTGTTCGCTGATGTAAGGGATTTCCGTCCACACCACGAGTCCCATCCTGTCGCACAGATCATAAGTGTGCTGATCGTGCTGGTAATGGGCCAGGCGCACGGTGGTGGCCCCCATGTCGTACACGTGGCGCAGGCTTACCTCCATGTCCGTTTCGGAAATGGCGTTTCCTTTGCCCAGCCAGTCCTGGTGCATGGCCACCCCCCGCAGGGGATAGCTTTCGCCGTTCAGGATAAACCCTTCATTGGGGTCAATGCGGAAGGAACGGATGCCAAAGGGGATGTCCAGGGAATCGCGCAGCGTATCGCCGTCGTACAGGCGGGCTTTCAGCGTATACAGACAGGGGTTTTTTCTTCCCTGCCACAGGATGGGCTCTTCCACATGGAAGGTGACTTCGCTCCCTGTCAGTGTTACCCCATTCAACTCAAATACAGCCTGACCGCCGGTGGCGCGGGCGGAAACCCGCACGTCAGCGGCTCCGTCATCCAGCACCTTGGGCGTTACCCGGATGCCGCAGCCGCCCAAAGTATCCATGTCAAAATGGACTTTCGGCAGCACGATCAGCCGAACTGCCCGGTAGATGCCGCCGTAGAACGTAAAATCAGCGTTCTGGGGATACACGGTATCGCAGGCGGTGTTGCTGACGGCGACGGCCAGGCGGTTTTCGCCAGCATTCAGATATGCCGTGATATTGAACCGGAACCGGCTGTAGCCCCCGTGATGCTCCCCGATCCATTGCCCGTTCAGGGTCACCTGGGCGGAGGCGGACACGCCGTCAAATTCCAGATAAACTTCCTCATCGGTTTTTCTGTCCGGCGCGGCGAAAGTCTTTTCATACACGCATTCACCCCGCCAGTAATCCCCGCCGCCGTCCTGGCCGTCCAGAGCGTTCCATGTATGGGGCAGCGTGACGGGCACGCGGTTTTCTCCGGGTTTTGTAAACAGCCAGCTTTCATTGAATGGGATCAGTTTACGCACAGGTTTTCCTCCTTTTCGTCAGGAAAGGTAGATCAAGCTGCGGATTTTGCCGATCAGCGTTCCGTCGCCGTCCTTTTGATTTTGCATCAGCAGGATGGTCACGCCGGTGGCGGGATCATTGATAAAAAAGGTGCTCAGCCAGCCGTCCCAGCCGTATTCTCCCATATTGGTGGGGAAAAAGGCAGCGGCCGGGTCCACCGTCACCCGCAGAAGATTGGCATAGCTGCGGCCTTCCAGCCCCATGGTTTGAGCAATGGTT
>JAFXZS010000001.1 GCA_017541105.1 Clostridia bacterium | reverse complement strand
CATCTGTGCTAATGCCCCGAATTTGGTAACAATTCCGACCATATTTTCCATCAGCTCCTATGGTCGGCTTTCGGAACTGATTTCCTGTGGGGCGTAAGTACGGATGGTTTGTTCTACCATCTGTGCTAATGCCCCGAATTTGGTAACAATTCCGACCATATTTTCCATCAGCTCCTATGGTCGGCTTTCGGAACTGATTTCCTGTGGGGCGTAAGTACGGATGGTTTGTTCTACCAACTGTGCTAATGCCCCGTATACGGATCCGGCATTCAGCCGCAAACGGGAGTATAACACAGGGGAAAAGAAAAGGCAAGCTTTTCTTTCTCTTTTCCCGTTATTTTCCGATATGTTTTTCGTTAAGTTTCCATTTCCCGGCAGGTTTCCAGCAGGGAGATGATCGGCAGGTGCTGCGGGCAGGCCCGTTCACACTGGCCGCACTGAACGCACTGGGAGGCTTTCCCTTTCCCCGTGGTTACAATCGTGTACTCCCGGACTGTCCGGAAATGGGGGCTTCCCTCCCGTCGGTTGTACACGGTGAAGATATCCGGAATCGGGATCCCCATCGGGCACCCCTCCGTACAGTAACGGCAGGATGTACAGGGAATGGCACGCGCCGCGTTCAGGGCTTCCTGTGCCTGCCGGATCACCTGCATTTCCGTATCATTCAGAGGACTGAAGTCCTTCATGGTCCTCAGGTTGTCTTCCATCTGTTCCAGGCTGCTCATCCCGCTGAGCACAGCCAGAATATTATCCAGCCCTGCGCAGAAACGCAGCGCCCAGCTGGCGTAGGATACCTGTCCGTTCGCCCGGTCCAGGATCTCCCGCACCTCCGGAATCGGGTTTGCCAGAATTCCTCCCTTGACCGGTTCCATAATGACGACGGGTTTTCCGTGTTCCCGGCAGATCTCCCAGTTTCTCCGGGAGGCCACTCCCGGATTCTCCCAGTCCGCGTAGTTCATCTGGAGCTGGACAAAGTCCACCTCCGGGTGTTCCCGCAGCAGCTGTTCAAGAAGTTCCGGATCCGCGTGGAAAGAGAACCCGTAATGCTTCACCAGCCCCTTTTGCTTCTGCTCCGCGATGAAATCCCAGATGCGGTATTCGTTGTATTTGCCGATATTGACCCGCTGCAGGGCATGCAGGAGGTAGTAATCGAAATACCCCGCGCCGGTACGGTCCAGGCTGGTCCAGAACTGCTGTTTTGCGCTTTTCTCGTCACTGCACTGCATCCAGGCATTCAGCTTTGTACAGAGCGTGTAGGATTCCCGGGGATACCGGTTCGCCACGGCCTCCCTGAACGCTGCCTCGCTTGCCCCGTTATCGTAAACATACGCGGTGTCAAAATAGGTGCCCCCGGCTTCCAGAAAGCGGTCCGCCATCCGGCAGACCTGGGGGATGTCAATGCTGCCGTCCGGGTTCTTGGGAAGCCGCATCAGGCCGAAGCCAAGCCTGAAAGGGTTCAGTTCTCGCAGATTCTTCATGTTCGGTTCCTCCTCCGCCGTTGATCCAAGCCGCTTTCCCGGTCAGCCTTCCCTGCCCTGCCCGTCCTT
Source organism: Clostridia bacterium (assembly GCA_017541105.1). Classification (GTDB taxonomy): domain Bacteria; phylum Bacillota; class Clostridia; order Christensenellales; family Aristaeellaceae; genus Aristaeella. Next base: position 152,179 of record JAFXZS010000001.1, on the reverse strand, counting down.
TTCCTTCTGCAGGCACACTTCCTGCGGGCCGTCCGCCTTATCCGTTTCCCCGTCTTTCCCCTGTGCGTCCGCCAATTCGGGCACCGGGGCCAGGCTGTCTTTCTGTTCCCTGTTCGACCAGCGCTTTCTGAACCACTGGATGATCACAAACAGATCATCATTAGTACTCTTCAGCATGCCCCCGCGCACGGCGCCGACAAGCACGCTCATCAGCACGGGGCCTCCGATCAGTCCAAGGATCCCGCCGAAGCGCATTCCCACAAACATTCCGATCAGGCTCTCCAGCGGTGAGATCCCGATGGAGTCGGACATCAGTTTCGGTTCCAGCACTCTGCGCAGCAGCTGCAGGCCGCCTGTCAGCCCCAGCGTCTGCAGGCCCATGGCCGTCTGTCCCGTCAGGAAATACACGATGCTCATCAGGATGAACAGCAGGCCGCTGCCGATCATGGGAATCATTTCCATCAGCCCGGCCACCAGCGCCAGCAGTGTGGCATTGCGGAAACCGAAGATCCGAAGGAAGATCATACTGACAACAAAGACCATCAGCGCAAAGGTGCCCTGCACCCGCAGGTAGCCCATCAGGCTGCGGACGGCGGAATTCGTCAGCTGGGTTGTGTTGCTGTCCTGCCGCCGGCGCTTGCCGCCGGGCAGATAACTGCGGATTTCCGAATAATGGTGGGCAATGAAATACAGCGCCATGGCCAGAAAGCTGAGATAGATCACCCCGTAGGGCAGCGAAGTCACCAGGTTCATGGTAAACGCCAGGATGCTGGCCGCCAGGTCGGATCCCCATTCCGTGACGAGCACCACCGCCTGGTCCGTCGCGTTTTTAATCAGGCTCTGCACCTGCGGGCTTGCGATCATGGTTTCATCGTTCATCAGCTGTTCGCTCAGCCGGTGCAGGGCATCCAGCGCGTCCTTCAGCATCGTGCCCGAACGCCCTACCAGCTGCGGTGTCTGCTCCGTGATGATGACCACCAGCCAGTATGTGATCCCCAGCAGGATTGCCACCAGGATCAGTACGCAGATCAGCACCGCAAGGCTCCGGCGGAATTTCAGCTTGTTATGCATGAATCGGACGACCGGCTGCAGCGCGGCTGCCAGCGGCACCGCGATGATAAACGGGCTCAGCTTGTCCCAGAGCTGCGGAACAGCCCACATGCCCGCCAGCAGCAGCAACAGCGCCCCGAACCCCTTGCAGGCCAGCCTTTCCGCCGCTCTACGTTCCTTCGTCATACCGGTCTCCTCTGCGTCTGCCTTTTTCGATTTCTGTCTGTTCCGCTATTTTACTCCTTTTTCGGCATGTTTTCAACCGTTCTTCCGCCCGCGGGCAGATCTGTCTTGCAAAAGAACCCCTTTCCCCGTATAATCTCTCCGGACCGAAATAGCGGAGGAGTGCGGGAATGATGCAGAAAGCCGGGGATATGATGGAACGCCTGAATCACTCGGGCAGGCGTCTGTCCAAAAGCCACCGGAAGATCGCCGAATACATTACCGCCCATTATGACAAAGCAGTCTTTATGACCGCCGCCCGCCTGGGAGAATGTGTGGGCGTCAGCGAAAGCACCGTCGTCCGCTTTGCCTCGGCGCTTGGATATGAGGGGTATCCCCAGCTGCAGCGCAGCCTGCAGGAGCTTGTTTCCCACCGGCTCACCGCCAACCAGCGCTTTGAGATGGCCTCGGAGATCGATCCCCGGGATGTGCTGTCCACCGTGCTGAAGAGCGACATGCAGAACCTGCACAACACCCTGGAGGATCTGGATCCCGACGTCTTCGAGGATGTGGTTTCCCGGCTGCTTTCCGCCCGCACCATCTATGTGGTCGGCCTGCGGAGCGCCGCGCCGCTGGCCCAGTTCCTTGTCAATTATCTCCGGTATATGTTCGACCATGTCCGCCTCGTCTCCGGCGGTGCCGCGGATGGTCCGGAGGAAATGCTCGAGCTTCATTCCTCGGATGTGCTCATCGGCATTTCCTTCCCCCGCTATTCCGCGCGGACGCTGGAAGTCATGCGGTTCGCGCGCCACTGCGGGGCGCAGGTCGTCGCCATCACCGACGGGCCGATGAGTCCGCTGCGGGAGGTGGCGGACGCCTGCCTGACCGCACGGACGGATATGGCTTCCTTCGTGGACTCCCTGGCTGCCCCGCTGAGCGTGATCAACGCGCTGCTCGTCTCGCTTTCGCTGCACCGGAAGGATGCGCTCAGCGATCATTTCCGCCGCCTGGAAGAGATCTGGAAATCTTATCGGGTGTACCTGGAGGAGGATCGCCATGTCTGAAATCGCAGTCGTCGGCGGCGGCGCCGCCGGGATGGCGGCCTCCCTGTTCGCAGCGCGCGCAGGTGCGTCCGTCACCCTTCTGGAGCATAATGAAAAGCTGGGTAAAAAAGTATATATCACCGGGAAAGGCCGGTGCAACCTGACCAATGACTGCTCCCTGGACGAGTTCCTGGCGCAGGTGCCCCGGAATCCACGGTTCCTGTACAGCGCGCTTTCCTTCTTTCCCCCGCGGGAGATGATGGCGCTGCTGGAGAGCGCCGGATGCCCGGTCACGGTGCAGCGCGGGCGCCGCGTTTTCCCGGCGTCGGAAAAAGCCAGCGACGTCACGAAGGCGCTCTCCGCGCTCCTGCGCGATGCCGGCGTCCGGATCCGGCTGAACACACAGGTGCAGTCCCTCCGGCAGGAAAACGGCCGCCTCGCCGGCGTCGAGACCGGGAACGGCTTTCTCCCGGCAGATGCCGTGATTCTCTGCACCGGCGGCCTCAGCTATCCCTCCACCGGTTCCACAGGGGACGGATACCGCCTCGCCGCGGAGCTCGGGCATACGGTGCTGCCTCCCTCCCCGGTTCTGGTCGGCCTGGAGACCGCGGAAGACTGGCCCCGTTCCCTGCAGGGCCTGAGCCTGAAGAACGTCACGCTGACGCTCTGCCGCGGCAAAAAAGTGCTGTATTCCGAGCTGGGCGAAATGCTCTTCACCCATTTCGGCATTTCCGGGCCCCTGGCGCTGGAAGCCAGCTGCCACCTGCCGGATCCCCCGCAGGGTGCTTCCCTTCTGCTGGACCTGAAGCCCGGACTGACACCGGCACAGCTGGACGCCCGTCTTCTCAGGGATTTTTCTGCCACCGGAAAGAAACAGCTCAAGAGCGAGCTGGCCTCGCTCCTTCCCGTCCGTCTGGCGGAGCTCTTCCCTTCCCTGTGCGGACTGCCGGCCGCCGTTCCCTGCAATCAGATAACCGGAGAGCAGCGCCGCCGCCTTGTCGAAGTCCTGAAAGGCCTGCCGCTTTCCGTCCGTGCCCCCCGTCCGCTTGCGGAAGCGGTGGTCACCCGGGGCGGCGTGCAGGTCCGGGAAGTGGATCCCTCTTCCATGCGCAGCAAGCTGCTTCCCAATCTGTATTTTGCCGGCGAAATGCTGGATGTGGATGCCCATACCGGCGGCTTCAATCTGCAGATCGCCTGGTCCACCGGCGCCCTGGCCGGCCATTCCGCCGCGCGGCTTTCTTCCGATCCTGCCGGCGCGGCGACAAAGGAGGACGTATGACCTATATTGTTCTTGACCTTGAATGGAATCAACCGATCTCCTACCAAAGCCGGACCTATCGGGAGGTCGGCGACCGGCTGATTTTTGAAATGATCCAGATCGGCGCCGTCCGGCTGGACGCGGATCTGAATCCCGCCGAAGCCATTTCCATTCCGATCGCGCCGACGCATTATCTGCGGATTCATCCCCGGATCAAGCGGATGACAGGGCTGGATTCCGAAAAGCTGGCCGGCGCGCCGACCTTCCGGGATGCCCTGCAGCAGTTTGTCGACTGGTGCGGGGACGATTACACCCTTCTGACCTGGGGCTGCGACGATATCAGCGTGCTGTACCAGAACATCCTCTTCTTCCATTGCGAGGATATCCCGGTCGCTCCCCTGTGCGATATCCAGCGGCTGTTCAGCGACGTGCATCACCTCAGGGACCGCTCCGGGCTGAAAGCCGCCATGGAGATCATGGGGATTGTCCCGGACGATTCCATGGCTTTCCACAACGCGCTGTACGACGCGTGGTACACGTCGCTGGTTTTCAAAACCCTTCCGGATCCCTCCGCGGTGCTGAATTATCCCCAGAAGCCCCGCCCCCTGATCCATAGCCGCCGCGGCGCCCGGGAAAAAACCTCGGGGGAAACCTTTGATTCGGTCCGGGACGCGCTGCAGAGCGAATCGGCAATTCATCCGGTTTGTCCGCGCTGCGGAAGGGTTCTGGCGCTCGACGGCGAATATATAAAACAGAGTGCTGATAAATATATCGCTGTGGCCAAATGTAGAAATCACGGCCGGATCCTGATCCGTCTCCGTTTCCGGATTGATGAGGACGGAAAAAAGGTCCTCTCCCGTTCCACAGCTCCTGCCACCGGAGCCAATGTCGCCTACGTGCACACCAAACAGCTGCAGATGCGGGAGCGCCAGGAGCGCTGGCTGCAGGAACACGGCACTCTCCCGGATCCGGATGAAGAGCTGCTGCACGCGGACTTGTCCAGCATGCCCTTCGATTGATCTTTGCGTAAGGAGGCCGCTGCATGATTATCCGTTCGATGAACAACCAGAAGGAATTCCCCGAAGGAACCACGGTTCAGGCCTGTCTGAAGGCGCTGGATGCTTTTCCGCGCGGAACGCTGGCCGCGCTTTCCGGCGGTGTTGTCCGTGAATTGAACGAGCCGATCCGATGTGACTGCTCGCTTACACCCCTGACCCTGGAGCATGAGGAAGGGCGCCGGGTCTATGAGCGCTCGCTGCGTTTTGTCATGCTGCTGGCCCTGCGCCATCTCTATCCTTACCAGCAGGTCCGGATTGAGTATTCTGTCGGCTACGGCGTTTTCGTCCATCTTCCGGGTGTGGAGCTGCATCGGCAGGATATCGTCCGCCTGGAAAACGAAATGCGGCGTATTGTCGAGCTGGATCTGGTCTTCACCCGGAAGCTGTGGACCCGGGAGGACGCGATCCGCTACTTTGAAGAGGAAAAACAGCCGGACAAGGTGGAGCTGCTGCTCCGCCGCCCCGTCCCCACGATCACCATGTATTCGATCGACGGCATGTGGGAATATTTCTACGGCGCCATGACCGTGTCCACCGGCTATGTGTCCGTGTTCACGCTCTTTGAGCTCCGGGGCGGGTTCGTGCTGCAGCTGCCCGCAGGTTCGGACTTTGACCACGCCGCTCCGTATATTTACCGCCCGAAGCACCTGCAGATTTTCCATCAGAGCGCGCAATGGTGCGAAATCCTCGGCGTAACCAACGTATCGGACGTCTCCGCCCTGATCGAAACCGGGCGCCTGAGGAACTTTATCCGGGTCAACGAAGCCCTGCATGAAAGCGCCATTGACGGGATCGCGCGGAAGATCCATGAAAACAACAAGCATATCGTACTGGTGGCCGGCCCCTCCGCTTCCGGCAAGACGACCTTTGCCGCGCGCCTGGCCGTTCATCTCCAGATGTACGGCCATCCCTCCCGCCGGATCTCCATGGATGACTTCTTTATCAACCGGGCGGATCTGCCCGTTCAGCTGGACGGCACCCGGGATTATGAGACCATCGACGCGCTGGATGTCAAGCTCCTGTCCGACACGCTCACAGGCCTGCTCAACGGCGAGGAAATGTTCATGCCCGGATACGATTTCGATACCGGGGAAAAGGATTACCTCACCCCGCCGACCTCCCTTGTCCCCGGGGAAATCATCATCCTGGAAGGCATCCACGGCCTGAATCCAAAGGTTGTGGAATCTCTCCCGGCGGATGAAATCTACCGCGTTTTCGCCAGCGCGCTGACCTGCCTCAACCTGGATGACCATAACCGCATCCGCACGACGGATGTCCGCCTCCTGCGGCGGATCGTCCGGGACAAGCAGTTCCGTTCCTATCCGCCGGAGGAGACGCTGTCGACCTGGCCCAGTGTGCGCCGGGGCGAGGAAAAATACATTTTCGCCTATCAGGAAAACGCGGATTCCATGTTCAACACGGCCCTCCATTATGAGCTGCCGATTCTCAAGCTGTACGCTTATCAGCTGCTGAAGGAGGTTCCCGCGGATTCCCCGAACTACCTGCTGGCCCGCCGCCTCATCAAAGCCCTCAACTATCTGCCGGATGTGGATCCTTCCCTCCTGGATGAGATCCCTCCGCTTTCCCTGCTGCGGGAATTCATCGGGGGCTGCACCTTCGACGAGGACACCTGATTCCACGGTTGACAGAAAGAACTCCGGACTCTACAATAGGGTCCGGATTCTTTTTTTGTCCGTACATTTATGAAGGAGGTCCGTCCCATGACCCGTCTGCTTCCTCTTCTGCTGGTGCTCTGTCTGCTGCCCGTGCTGTCCTTCGCGGAGGAATCCGGCCTCTCCAACGAGGATTATGAACCTCTCTGGCCCGCCGCGGAACCCTATGGCTTCAAGCTGGGAGGCTGCTTCGGTTACTGGGACATGAGCAACAAGGCCTACATGGATTTTGTGTCCCGCCATTTCAATTCCCTGACCTGTACCAATGAAACCAAGGCCTACTCCCTGCTGGACCAGAACGCCTGCAGGAAGAGCGAGGACGGGATGCCCCGGATGAATTACGCCAATGCCGACAGGATGATCGCCTGGGCGCAGAAGCAGGGCATCGCGGTCCGGGGCCATGTGCTGGTCTGGGATGCGGTGATGCAGTATCCCTGGTTCTTCCATGAGGATTACGACGTCAGTAAGCCCTTTGCGGATCCGGAGGTCAACCGGGCCCGCCTCGCCTCCTATATTGACCAGGTGATCACCCATTTTGAGGAAAAGTTCCCCGGCGTCATCTATTGCTGGGACGTGGTGAACGAAGCGATCGGGGACAGCGCGTCCGACTGGCGGGCGGATGATCCCCGGCATATCCGCGTGGTTCGCGACGGCGGCCCGAATTTCTTCCGGGAATATGTGGGGGACGATTATGTGGAATATGCCTTCCTCTGCGCCCGGAACACCGTGGAGCGCCTGGGCGTGGACATCCGCCTCTTCTACAACGATTACAACATGTTCATGAAAGGAAAGCGGGAAGCGGCCGTCAGCCTGGCGGAAAGCATCCTCTCCTATGATCCCGACGGGCGCCGCCTGATTGACGGCATCGGCATGCAGGGATATCTCGGCGGCTACGGCACACAGAGCGGCTGCCTGGAGGAGAGCCTGATTACGGACGTGAAGGAGGCGATCAGCCTGTTCAGCTCCCTGGGGCTGGAAGTGCAGATCACCGAAATGGCCGTCCGGAATTTTGACCGGTCGAAAGCCGCTGAGCACGCCGCCTTCTACGGCCGCCTCTTCAGCGAAGTCTTCATGCAGGCCAACAGCGGGGATCAGCATCCCCTGACCGCCGTGTGCATCTGGGGCCTGGTGGACGCCAACCCCGCCGACAAAAACAACTATGTCTATAAAATGAACAGCCCCTACGGCTGCTTCCTGACCACCGATTATAAGATCAAGACCTGTTTTGATACCGTTTATCACACGCTGCGGGGCGAATAAACCATGGAGACCAGCAAGAAACAGAAGGAAATCATCCGGGATCTGACAACGGACAGCGTTCCGCGGACGATGCTCCGCTTTGCGACGCCCCTGTTCCTTTCCGGCCTGCTCCAGATGATATACAACATGGTGGACATGGTCGTCGTCGGGCAGGTGGTCGGAACGGAAGGCCTTTCCGCTGTTTCCGTCGGCGGTGAAATGCTGATGCTCATCACCTTCATCGCCATGGGCTTCTCCAATGCCGGCCAGATCCTGATCTCCCGCTACGTGGGCGAAAAGCGCCACGATCTGATCGGGGAAATGGTAGCCACGCTGTTCACGCTTCTGATGTCCGCCGCGGTCGTCATTATGGTGCTGTTTCTCCTGACCTATCAGGAGATCCTGTCCTGGCTGAACACGCCGCAGGATATCTGGAATTATACCTGCGAATACAGCATCACCTGCATCCTCGGCACCGTGTTTATCTACGGCTACAATCTGGTTTCCGCCATCCTCCGCGGCATGGGGGACTCCAGGCATCCCTTCCTGTTCATCGCCATCGCCTCCGTGCTGAACCTGATCCTGGACCTGCTTTTCGTCGGGCCGATGGGCATGGGGCCCCGCGGCGCGGCGCTGGCCACCGTGATCGGCCAGGCGGTCAGCTTCCTCTTTGCCCTGACGCTGCTTTATCGGCACCGGGAACAGATTCATTTCGATTTCAGGCCTTCCAGCTTCCGGATTTCCCGCCTGGTGATCCGTCCCCTGATGTCCCTGGGCATTCCCATGGTCATCCAGTCCGCGGCCATTACCTTCTCCATGCTGTTCGTGAATTCGTATATCAACCAGTACGGAAAGGTTCCCATCGCCGTTACCGGCATCGCCCGGAAGCTGGAAAACATGATCAGCATCGTGGCCCAGGCGATTTCCGCCGCGGGCGGCGCCATGATTTCCCAGGCCCTCGGCGCCGGAAAAATAAAGCGCGTGCCGAAAGTCGTCGGCCACGCGCTCTGGATTGTCGCGATTCCTTCCGCGGTCTTCGCGTTCATCACGCTTGTGCGGCCGGAATGGCTTTTCGGTATTTTCACGCAGGACCCCGAAGTCCTGCGGATGGTGCTGGAGCTGTACATCCCCGTCGCCATGATCCAGTACCTGGGCTGCGTCCTGCGTCCCCCGGCCTTTGCGCTGATCAACGGCTCCGGCAATTCGAAGCTGAACCTGGCCGTGGCCCTGCTGGACGGGGTCGCCTGCCGCATCGGCCTGTCCGTTCTGCTGGGCGTCACCCTGGGATGGGGCATCGCCGGTTTCTGGTACGGCAACGCGATCTCCGGCTGCGTTCCCTTCCTGGTCGGTTTCGCTTTCCTGCTCTCCGGCCGCTGGAAAAAACCTTTGCAGCGGAAAAGGTAAAATCTACTCTATCTGCTGAATACTGCCGATCTCGCCTTCCTCCACCGTAATGAAGGTCGTCTTCTGATGGGTATAGATGACCTTCCCCGGTGCCGCTCCGGAAGGTTTTTTTACATACTTTCTCCGGGTATAGTCCACCGGCACGGTGGAAGAACGCTGCCCTTTGCTGAACCAGGCCGCCAGCTGCGCCGCCTGCTTCAGCGTGTTCAGCGGGATTTCCCCTTCCGCCCGGATGATCACATGGCTTCCCGGCATGTCCTTGGCATGCAGCCACATTTCGTCTCCGCGGGCCGCCTGCGTCAGCCGGTCGTTCTGCAGCGAATTCTTCCCCACATGGATTTCAATTCCGTCCGCGCTCAGGAAGCGGGCCGGCCTGCTCTGGGGCAGCTGCCGCTGCTGCCGGCGGCTGGTCACCTTTTTCATGTATCCCGTGCGCACCAGTTCCTGCCGGATTTCCTCCAGCTCGCTTTCCCCGGTGCACTGTTCCGCGTCCGCCAGCATGCTCTCCAGGTACTCCAGCTCCTCCAGCGTCTTCTGCCGCTGGACGGCGGCGGTTTCCCGGGCGGACCGTGCCTTCTGGTACCTTTTGAAGTATTTCTGGGCATTCTGGCTGGGTGTCAGCCGCTGGTCCAGCGGTACCAGGATTTCCCCGCCCTCCGGGCCTGACCAGTCCGGCAGCATGGCTTCCGTCATGCCCTTCTTCAGCCGGAACAGATTGGCGTTGATGGCCTCCCCCATCCGGCGGTATTCGTCCATCTTTTCCGCGGAGGCCAGTTCCTCTTCCTGCAGGGCCAGTTTCCGCTCGCACCGCTCCGCGTGGCTTTTCAGCGTCCGGATCATCCCGGCGCTTTTCTGGTTCAGCCGGTCCTTCGCGTCCCGGGATGTGTAGTACCGGTCCAGCGCGGCGCTCAGGGTCCTGTACGCTTCCTGCCGCCCGAGGTCCCGGCTCAGGTAGGGGAAGGGAAAGACATCCTCCGCCTCCCCCTGGTCGTTCAGCAGCACGCAGGGAGCAGCCTTTTCCGGCAGCCCGCGCAGAAAAGCCGCCAGCCGTACGCATGCCTCCTGCAGGTTCAGTGGCCAGTTCTCCCCGGCCTGCCGGATCCGGCAGGCCAGTTCCTCCGCCGCGGCGCGGCTCAGGCCGGTCACCGTGTCCGCCAGGGCCTTTTCAAAGGTCATCCCCGTCCGCTCCCGCAGCCGGGCCTCCAGTTCCGCTGCCGTCACGGTCTCCGGGTTCAGCCGGTCCTGGGCCGGCGGCGGCAGGTAGGTCATGCCCGGCTGAATCTGGCGCACCCGGCTCATTTCCGCGTTCACATGGCGGGCCGCCTCCAGGATTCGGTCGTTCTCGTCCAGCAGCATCAGGTTGCTGTGCCGCCCCATGATTTCCAGGATCAGGCGCCGCCGCACCGGATCGCCCATTTCGTTCACCGCGTCCAGATCCACCCGGAGGATCCGGTCCCCCGCCTCCTGGCGGATCTCCGCGATCCGCGCGCCGGTCAGCTGTTTGCGCATCAGCATGCACAGCGCCGGCGGCTCCAGCGGATTGCTGAAGCTGCTTCCGGTCAGATGGCATCTTGCGTTGTTCGGGGAGGCGCACAGCAGCAGCTTATGGTTCTCGCTTCCTGCGCGGATCACCACCACCACCGCGTCCCGTTCCGGCTGGGTCACCCGGTCCACCCGTCCGCCTTTCAGCGTCCGGTCCAGTTCCCGGGCCGCGAAGCCTACCGTCAGTCCATCCATCGGCATTGCAGCTTATCTCCTGTCTTTATTATCTTCTCTTTCCGTGCAGAATCGGGCTCAGCGGTTTGTAAATCAGGCCGGTTACGATGCTCAGCACGATTCCCTTCAGCAGGTTAAACGGTCCCGTAACCATCAGCAGCAGTTTCCATTCGCTGTCCACGCCGCTGACTTTCGCATAGGCCAGAATTCCTTCAATATCCATATGGAACGCGCCCATATAGAAGGGCAGCATGATCCACTTGTTCACCAGGACGCCCACGATCGCGGTGCACACCGTGCCGGCCGCCATGCCGATCAGCGCGTTTTTCCGCGTCTTGTTCCGGTGGTAGATCAGGCTCGCCGGAATCAGCAGCGCCGCGCCCATGATAAAGTCCGCCAGTTCGCCGACTCCGGCGCTGGAGGAGTGGAGCAGGCCGATTGCGCTCTTCAATCCCAATATGATCAGGCCGGGGACGGTGCCCATGCTGAAAGCACCCAGCAATACCGGGATGTTGCTCAGATCAAGCTTGTAGAAGGCAACGATCGGAATCTCGATCAGAAAGAGGATGGAGGCTGCGGCCGCCAGGATCGCAATCCGCGTCATGGTGCCTGTGGTCATCAGGGATTTCCGGTTTGAGTTGCTCATGGGTTCATTCCTCCTTGATAAATGCTGCGCCCCTCAAAGCAAGCTTCGCTCTGAGGGGCGGCCGGCATAAATCGCGGATGTGCGCGGATTATTCGTGACCGTTTCTTCTCTCATCCAGACTGTAACTGTCGGCTCCGGAATCATCACCGGATCGGCTGAGCGTCAGCTCAGTTCGCGGGCTTTACCGCCGGTAGGGAATTGCACCCATCCCCGAAGAAGCTTCAAGTGGCTGTCGATATTATAGGCGCTTCCGCCGCGTGCGTCAAGTATCCTGCCGGGCACACCAAAGAACAAAGCCCCCGCGGACTGCAGGGGCTTTGTTCATAACCGGTCCCGATGGCTCAGGCGGCAGGCGCTTCTTCCGCGTCTTCCACAGGCGCGAGATACAGGATCATGGGGCTGGTGCTCGTGATTGTCAGTTTGACCATCCCGTCCTCCAGCAGCTCCGCTGTGGCGGAGAGGTTCGGATTCAGGGCATCCGGCGCGGCCTGGATGGTCAGCATGCCGTCCGCGAAAGCGGGGGCGTCCATCTTGATCAGGCTGAGCATGCCCGAAATGGTTCCCTCGCCGGCAATCTCCATCGTTTCCTCGGAGATGGTCACAAGCGCGCCTTCGTCACCCATCGCGGCGATATCCATGATGCGGCCTTCCATATCCAGATAAACAATCGTCCACGGGCCGTAGAACTCCTCAGCGCTCTCGGCGGGGATCACTTCCGCGAGGGCAACCGTTTCGGGCGCTTCCCGGGTAAAGATCATCACCTGTCCGTCCTCGGACGCCAGCATAAATACCCCTTCGGAAACCATGCCTTTGGCCGGGGAATCATTCGCGATGACGGTGATCTCGTCCCCTTCGATCGTCCAGGTGCCGGACGCGGGATCATCACCGGGCACGGTCATCACTACGCTGCCGTCCTCGTTCAGCGTCATGGTGACGGCGTATCCCATCGCGGCTGCGTCATATTCCTGTTCGCCCATCTTCATGATTTTCAGGTACCAGTCGCCGGTGATCTCCTCGTCCGCCATCGCGGGCAGCATCAGGCAGGCCATGCAAAGGATCAGCATCATGGAAACAAGTTTCTTCATGGGTTCATCGCTCCTTTTCTCCATATTCTGTATTTTTCAGCGCGTCCTCCCCGCGCGGAAAAACAGATCCGTATTTTCGGGCATCGGCGCATCCGTACCCGCTGCAAGTTCACGTTCATCTGACTGTAAAACAATTATACGATTCTTTTTTCTGCTTGTAAATCCTTTCCAGGCCGGATTTGAAAGATTTGAAAGAAAGATTGCCCGCTTGTCTGTAATTTGCCTCTACGCCTTGAAATATTTGACATTTCCGGTCTCCTGCTGTATTCTGATAGGGTGAGTTTTTTCGTCCCCGCGCCTGGTGCGCAGGGCGGATGCAATACAGTACAGGAGGAATTTTCTTATGAAAAAACCCGTGGTTCTGGTCGTGATGGACGGCGTGGGAGAGACCCCTTCCGAGCTGGGAAACATGGTACGGCAGGCGACAACCCCGACCCTGGATTTTCTGAAAGCCAACGATCCTTTCCGGATTATCAAGGCGCACGGCACCGCCGTCGGCCTCCCCTCCGATGATGATATGGGGGACAGCGAGGTCGGCCACAACGCGCTGGGCTGCGGCCAGGTATACTCCCAGGGCGCCAAGCTGGTTAACGAGTCCATCGAGTCCGGCTCCATCTTCCAGAGCGAAACCTGGAAGGATCTGGTCGGTTCCGTCGTCGCCGGCGGCGGCGCGCTGCATTTCATCGGCCTGCTGTCCGACGGAAATGTCCACAGCAATATTTCCCACCTGCTGGCCATGCTGAAGGAAGCCAAGGCCGAGGGCGTAAAGAAGGCCCGGGTCCATATCCTGCTGGACGGCCGTGATGTCCCCGCCACCTCCGCGCTGGACTATGTGTCTGCGCTGGAGGAGACCCTGGCCTCCCTGAACGATGCCTCCTTTGACGGGCGGATCGCTTCCGGCGGCGGCCGTATGCAGATCACCATGGACCGCTACCAGGCCAACTGGGGCATGGTGGAGCGCGGCTGGAACATTCATGTGTTCGGCCGGGGCCGCACCTTTGCCTCCGCGGCGGAAGCCATCGGGACCTTCCGGGCCGAGCAGCCCGGCGTGATCGATCAGGATCTGCCCGGTTTCGTCATCGCCGAAAACGGTGAGCCCGTCGGCCCCATGAAGGACGGGGACAGCGTGATCCTGTTCAATTTCCGCGGGGACCGCGCGCTCGAAATCTCAATGGCCTTCGACGGCGATGCTTCCTTTGACAAATTTGACCGCGGAGATATCCCGCAGGTGAAATATGCCGGCATGCTGGAGTACGACGGCGATCTGCACATCCCCCACCGGTACCTGGTCAGCCCGCCCCAGATCCGCAATACGCTCACCGAGCTGCTGGTGGAAAACGGCATTAACGAATATGCCTGTTCCGAAACCCAGAAGTACGGCCATGTGACCTATTTCTGGAACGGAAACCGTTCCGAGAAGTTTTCCGAGGAGCTGGAAACCTGGCAGGAAGTTCCTTCCGATGTCCGTTCCTTCGATGAATGCCCCTGGATGAAGGGCACCGAGATTACCGACCTGGTCATTGCCGCCATCGAATCCGGCAAATACGGTTTCATCCGCTGCAATTTCCCCAACGGCGACATGGTCGGCCATACCGGCAACCTCTACGCCACGGAGATCGCCGTGGAAACCGTGGATCTTTGCCTGGCCCGGATTCTGAAGGCCTGTGACGAGCACGGCTGCATCCTCGTCGTCACCGCCGACCATGGGAATTCCGACCAGATGCTGGAGAAGAACAAGAAGGGGGTTGTTTCCGTCCGTACGGCCCACAGCCTGAATCCCGTTCCCTTCATCATTCATGACAAGGATGCCCGCCACGACATGGATACCGAATCCCCCTTCGGCCTGGCCAACGTTGCGCCGACCGTCGTGGAGCTGCTGGGTCTGAAGCCCTATGACTGCTGGGAAAAGTCCATGCTGAAATAACCGTTCAAGCCGGGTCCCCGGGGCCCGGCCTTTTTCTGTCTTTTCCGATAGGAGGCTGACGCCATGCAGGTAATCCCCGTTCCTTCCGCCGAGCCCCGGCTCAGGATGCTCGGCCGCATGGATCTTTCCCGCTCGCCGCTGGCGCTGGACTGGACCGGCAGCGGTTTCGAATGCGCCTTCCGGGGATCCGATCTCTGGGCGGAGCTGGAAGCGCCCGCGCTCTCCCCGGTCATGTATGTCATCGTCCTGGCGGACGGGCGTCCCGTCACGCGTTTTCCCGTGGAGCCCGGCATCCGCTTCTATCCCCTGGTCCTGGGCATGTCCCCGGAGGGCTGCCGCGTCATCACCCTTCTGAAGGAAACCCAGTGTATGCCGGACAGTCCGGAGGCCACGGTCTTCCTCCATTCCCTGCGCATGAACGGCAGCCTGGAAGCACTGCCGGAACGGGATCTGAAAATTGAGTTTATCGGGGACAGCCTGACCAGCGGGGAAGGCGCCCTGGCGCCCCGGGGCAACGACGAATGGATTCCCCTGTGGTTTACCGCGGCCGGGAATTATTCCCGTATTGCCTGCGAAGCCCTGAACGCAGAAGGCCGGGTGCTGTCCCAGAGCGGCTGGGGCGTCTGCTGGGATTGGGAGCACAACCCGGATCATGCCCTGCCCGCGTACTATGAAGAGATCGCCGGCGTCCTGCGGGGACGGGAGGCGGAAGCCCGGGGCTGCCTCAAGCCTTATGATTTCAGTTCCTGGCAGCCGGATTTCGTCTGCATCCGCCTGCTGACAAACGACAACGGCGGCATGAATCAGAAAAACTCCTTTGAAGCGGACCGTGACGCGGTCATCCGGGGCGCGCTGGGTTTTATCCGCCGGGTGCGGGAGCATAATCCGGGGGCGAAAATCGTCTGGATCCTTCCCGCTTCGGACTGCCGTCCCGAGCTTGGCGCTGAAGCGGTCCGCCTCGCGCAGGCGGAAGGCGTCCGGAATCTCTTTTCCTTCTCCCTGCCGGATTACCGGGAGGAAGATACGGGCGCCCGCTGGCATCCGAACGCGGAGTGGAACCGGAAGGCCGGCCTGCTTCTGGCGGACTTCCTGCGGAGCCTGCTGCCCTGATTTGTTCTTTTCCTGCCTTTCCGGCGGTTTGATTCATGTCCGGCATTGACGCAAAAACATGAAAATCCTATAATTCTCTCAATACCATTTTTGTAAGGAGGCGGAATGCCATGGCCAAACTGACCATTGACCGGGAAACCTGCAAGGGCTGCGGTCTGTGTGCCGACGTTTGTCCCAAACATCTTCTGGCCCTCAGCCGGGAGATTAACGCCAAGGGATATCATCCCATCGGAATAACGGATCAGGAAGCCTGCATCGGCTGCGCGTTCTGCGCCCGGATGTGCCCGGATGCCGTGATTAAAGTGGAAAAATAAGGAGGAAGCGTATCCATGGGTCAGAAAATGCTCATGAAGGGGAATGAAGCGATCGCGGAAGCCGCCATCCAGGCCGGATGCCGCTTCTTCTTCGGTTATCCCATCACCCCCCAGAACCAGATTCCCGAATACATGTCCAAGCGCCTGCCGAAGATGGAGGGCGGCTGCTTCCTGCAGGCGGAGAGTGAAGTCGCCGCCATCAACATGGTTTACGGCGCGGCCGGCGCCGGCGCCCGGGTCATGACTTCCTCTTCCAGCCCGGGAATTTCCCTGAAGCAGGAAGGCATCAGCTATATCGTCGGGGCGGAGCTGCCCTGCGTCATCGTAAACATGGTCCGCGGCGGCCCCGGCCTGGGATCCATTCAGCCCGCGCAGAGCGACTACTACCAGTCCACCCGCGGCGGCGGCCACGGGGATTACAGGATGCTGGTCCTGGCGCCTTCCTCCGTGCAGGAAGCCGTGGAGCTGACCATGGACGCCTTTGACCTGGCGGACAAGTACCGCAATCCCGTGCTCGTCATGGGCGACGGCCTGATCGGCCAGATGATGGAGCCCGTGGAGATGCCTGAGCCCCGGGTGAACAAGGATCTTCCGCCCAAGACCTGGGCGGCCACCGGCTGGAAGCCCGGCTGCGGGCGGGACAGGGCGATTATCAACTCGCTGTATATCGATCCCGCCGTGCTGGAGAAGCACGTCAACCACCTGTATGAGAAATACGCCGTCATGGAGCAGACCGAATGCCGCTGGCAGGAGGAAATGACCGAAGACGCCGATTATGTCATCGTTGCCTACGGGACCACTGCCCGCATTGCCCGCAGCGCCATGCGCAAGCTCCGGGCGGAAGGCATCCGTGCCGGCCTGATCCGGCCTATCACCCTGTGGCCCTTCCCCGCCGCGCCTATCGCGAAGGCGGCGGAGCATGCCAAAGCCTTCCTGACCGTGGAAATGTCCATGGGCCAGATGGTGGATGACGTGAAGCTGGCAGTGGAAGGCAAAAAGCCCGTTCATTTCTTCGGCCGCACCGGCGGCATCGTGCCCACCGTCCGGGAGATCATCACCCAGGTGGAAGCCCTGGCGAAGGAGGGAGAATAATCATGGCTGTTGTGTATGAAAAGACAAAGCTGCTGACCGATAAGCCCCTGCATTACTGTCCCGGCTGCACCCACGGCATCATTCACCGCCTGGTGGCGGAAGTCATCGATGAGCTCGGCGTTCAGGAGAAGACCATCGGCATCGCGCCTGTGGGCTGCGCCGTCTTCGCCTATGACTATTTCAACTGTGACATGATGGAAGCCGCCCACGGGCGCGCTCCCGCCGTGGCCACCGGCTGCAAGCGGGTGAACCCGAAAAACGTGGTCTTCACCTATCAGGGGGACGGCGACCTGGCCTCCATCGGCGCCGCGGAGATCACCCACGCCGCCACCCGCGGAGAGAATATCACCGTCATCTTTGTGAACAATGCCATTTACGGCATGACCGGCGGCCAGATGGCGCCGACCACCCTGCCGGGCCAGGTGACCACCACCTCCCCCTACGGCCGGGATCCGAAGCTCTGCGGCTATCCGATCCGCGTCAGCGAAATGTTGGCCACCCTGGACGGCCCCGCTTTCATCGCCCGCGTCTCCGTGCATGACGTGAAGCATATCATGGAAGCGAAAAAGGCCATCAGGAAAGCCTTTGAAATGCAGATCGCAGGCAAGGGCTTCTCCATGGTGGAAGTGCTTTCCGCCTGCCCCACCAACTGGGGCATGACCCCGCAGGAAGCCCTCAAGTGGCTGGCGGACAATATGATTCCCCAGTATCCGCTGGGTGTGAAAAAGGAGGTTGAGTAATCCATGGAAGCTCAATTTCTGATTGCCGGTTTCGGCGGCCAGGGCGTCCTGCTGATCGGCCAGCTGCTGGCCAAGGCCGCCATGCATGACGGGATGAACGTATCCTGGATGCCCTCTTACGGCCCTGAAATGCGCGGCGGAGAGGCAAACTGCGCCGTGGTCATCTCGGATGAGCCCATCGGTTCCCCCCTGGTGACGGAGATCCCGATCGCCGTGATCATGAACAAACCCAGCATGATCAAGTTCACGCCGGCCATGGAAAAGGGCGGCATCATGCTCTACAACTCTTCCCTGATCGACATCACCCCCGACCGGGACGACATCACCGCCATCCCCGTGGACTGCAACGGCATCGCCGAAGAACTGGGGAATGCCCGCACGGCCAACATGGTCATGCTCGGCGCCATCCTGGCGAAGACCGGGGTGGTCTCCATCGATTCCGCGATGGAGGCCCTGAAAGCCACCTTCGGCCCGAAGAAGGAACATCTCCTGCCCATCAACCGGCAGGCGATGGAGCGCGGCGCCGCCGCGGTCGGCTGATCATTCCCGGCAAAAAAATTCCACCGGCAGGAAATCCTGCCGGTGGTTTTTTCGTTCCGCCTTTACTTGATATAGTCGATCGCGCTCTGCGCGGCGATGCGGCCGAAGATGACGATGTCCGCCACGGCATTGCCGCCCAGGCGGTTTCCGCCGTGCACGCCGCCGGTGACTTCGCCCGCGGCAAACAGGCCGGGAATCGGCTGGCCTTCGGTGTTGATGACCTGCGCCGCCGTGTCAATCTTGACGCCGCCCATCGTATGATGGATCCCGGGGGCCACCTTGATGGCGTAATACGGCGGGGTGGTCAGGTCCGCGTTCATGCCGGTGGAACGGCCGAACTCCGGATCCCGCTGGTTCGCGACGCATTCGTTCCAGTCCGCAAGCGTCTTCGCCAGCGTGGCGGGATCGATGCCCAGCTGCTCCGCCAGTCCTTCAATGGTATCGGACTGAACGGTCAGGTCCGCCTTCACGTACTTTTCAATCGCCTTCAGGTGATCCCGCAGGTTCTGGTCAAACAGGATGTACGCGTACTGGCCTTCCTGCGCCAGTTCCGCCGCGGAAACCGCGTCGCGGGTCAGCAGTTCATTGGTGAAGCGCACGCCCTGCTGGTTGACCAGGATGGCGCCGTCACCGCGAACGGATTCCGTAATCAGCATGGACGTCGTCTGTTCCACGGTGGGGTGCAGCTGAATCTGCTCGATATCCACCAGGTCGGCCCCCAGTGCCTGCGCCATGAGGATGCCGTCGCCCGTCGCGCCGGGGGCGTTCGTGGTCACGGTGCCCTTCAGGTCCGGCCGGTACTGGGTATACATCTCCTCATTCGCGCCGAAACCGCCGGTCGCCAGGATGACAGCCTTGCAGTTGAAGGTATAGTTGGTGTCCTCACCCTCCGCCTTCACGCCGCAGATCTTGCCTTCCCCGTCTGTCAGCAGTTCCGTTGCCTTGGTGTTGTACAGGATCTCGACTCCCAGCTCCGCAAGCTTCGCGGAGAAGCGGTCCACCAGGAAGCCGCCGACGCCGGAGCCGTCCTCCGGCGCGTGAATCCGGTTGACGGAAGCGCCGCCGGAGAAGGAAATCTTGGGCAGCGCCGCGCCGATGGAATCCAGCCAGTCAATCGCGTCCGACGAGAGGTTGGCCATCGTGGCCACCAGCGCCGGATCGTTCAGGGCATGTCCGCCCTTCATGGTATCCGCGGCGAAGAGGGCGGTGGAGTCCTCGATTCCCTGCTCTTTCTGATAATGGGTTTCCGCGGCGTTCATACCGCCGGTTGCCTTGGTGGTGTTGCCGCCCGCGTAGGGCATTTTCTCCAGGAGCACGAAATCCTTCCCTGCCTGGTGCAGCATGATCGCGGCCGCCATGCCCGCGCCGCCCGCGCCGATGACTACCACTTCGGTATCCACGGTCTGTTCGCCCTTGGGCGTGTCTTCCCCGCCCAGGTCCCTGCGGTTGGCGTCCAGCACGGCGATATCCGCTCCTGCGGCCTCGAGGGCTTCCGTCGCAGCCTTGATGATCGCGTTGCTGGTCACGGTGGCCCCGCTCAGCACGTCCACGTTCGGCGTCTGCGCCAGCAGGATCGACTCCGACAGCTTGCCCGCGGCCAGGCCGCCCAGTTCGGGTGTTTCACCGGTCGCGTCAATCAGCACATTGGTAATGGTGTTTTCATCCACAGTAATCTGCACTTTTACGGGAACAAAGATTCCCTGTGCTTCAGCTTCATAGGTGCCTGGTGTAAAAATCGCCTGTTCCGGCGCTGTCTCCGCAAGGGCGGACACGCCGAACAGCATGGCAAGAGAGAGAATCAGGCAAATCAGTTTTTTCATTTGTACCTCCTGTATCATGGTCGTCGGTTATGGGATTGTCCTTCTGGTATTCATTATACCGGAAACCACTGGTAAATTCAACCATTTCATTACGGAACTACACCGATTGCGGTCACGGTAAAACGCTTGCCTTCCGCTGCCCGGATTTCCACGGTATGTTCTGCCGCTTCCGCCCCGTCCAGCACGAGCACGACCTCGCTCTGTCCCCAGCTGCCCGCGCCGCCCTTCAGGATGTCCTTCACTTTTCCGTCCACCAGCACCTCCGCGCTGCCGTACGCGGCATCGTTGGAGGCCTTCCAGGCGATCAGGCATTTGCGGAACGTTCCCGTAATCCGCAGGGGCTCGTTCCCCTCACTGGTCGTCCCGTGGCAGAAGTTCTTTCCGCAGACCAGGCCCACAGGCGTGTTGGAATAGGCGGATTTGTCGTTCTTGTCAAAGCTCCCGCGCTCCACGGTGATGCCTTCGGGCACCGACCGGTCGCCGTAAACCGTCTTCAGCCCCATAAAGTCCGTTCCGTAGACGGCTTTCACGGACAGATCCGGATCCGCCTCCGGGGTTTCCGCTTCCGCGGAATCCTTCACGGCCTGCATCAGCGCGTCCGCCATCATCCGGTGGCCGACGGATTTCGGATGATACTCATCGTTATACCATGTCTTGGACGGAAAATCCCTGTCCAGATGTTTCCAGATCCCGTTCGTGACGGAGACCATGGCCAGGCCGTAACGGTCCCCGATCTTCCGGTGGTCCGCCTGCACGTTCCAGCCGTCGCTCCGGGCGGAAAACAGCAGAATGACCGCCGGATCATTCGGCTGCTGCAGGATTTCCTTCACCATGGATTCGTAGCAGCGGTAATGCGTGGGTTCGTTCCAGTCATTCACGGCGTACTCGATCACTGCGAGATCCGGATATCCGTCCGGATCGTCTTCGGGCATCCGTTCCAGAATGTCCCGCCCGTAGCGCAGCCAGCCGAAGGAAGACGGTGTTCCCCCCACGCCGCAGTTGATCAGGGTCACGTTGGCTCCGCCGTCCGTTCCGTAGGTTTCCCCGAACAGCCGCGCGAAAGTACAGGCCCAGCATTCCTCGTATTTCGACGCGGCGGCGCCCTCCGTAATAGAGCCGCCTATCGTCGCGATCGTAATGCGTTCCCCGCTCATGGCCCGCTCGATCACCTTTTTCAGCCGAAGGGTATTTCCCAGGGACATTTCAGATTCCTTCAGTGCTTCCCCATACCAGGCTTCCGTTGCAAATTCGCCCATCGCCGTGCTTCCTCCCAGCAATACCATCACCAGAAACAGAATAAACAGCCTTTTCACTTTCCGGAACACTCCTTCCGCATGGATTACGCGTAGCTGTGAATCCCCGGCAGCAGGGTATTCACACCGATATAGGTGAAAATCACGCATACAAAGCCCGCCACGGCAAAGATCGCCGCCGCCCGGCCTTTCCAGCCTCTGCGCAGCCGGAGATGCAGATAGACCGCGTAAACAATCCAGGTTACCAGGGACCACGTTTCTTTCGGGTCCCAGCTCCAGTAGCTTCCCCAGGCCCGTTCCGCCCAGATCGCTCCTGTCAGAATCGTCAGCGTCAGGAAAAGCAAACCCAGGCAAACGCTCCGGTACGCAATCAGGTCTAGTTTGGCCTCCCCGGGAATATGCTGATCCAGGAAACTGTTTTCCCGGATCCTGCCCCGCAGCAGGAAGATTGCCCCCAGCGCCGCGCTGACGCCGAAAGCACCGTAGCTGATAATGGCCGTGGATACATGAAACGCCAGCCATCCGCTCTGCAGCGCGGGCATCAGCGGCTTGATATCCCGGCTCTGCATCGCCGCGTATCCCATAATCAGGAAAATGATCGGCATGGCGAACACGCTCAGCACGGGAAAGCGATACTTCCGGATGAACACGAGGCTGACGAAACACAATGCCCAGGCGAAGCAGGTGGCAAACTCGTACTGGTTGGTCATCGGCAGCCGTCCTGCCGCCAGGCCCCGCAGAACCAGGGCTCCGGTATGCAGTGCCAGCGAAACAATCTGCAAAGCTTCGCCGGCTTTCGCAAAGCCGTCCTTTTTCACGGAGACAAACAAAAAGGAGCATGCCATCGCGGCAAAGTATCCGATCATCGCCAGGGTAAACAGAATGTTCTCAGTGTTCTGCAACTTGTTTTTCCTCCTTTTCTGCCGCGCGGACCGCTTCCTCCAGCTGTTCCTTCATCAGGGTTTTCCCCTTTCGGCACCGGCCGCGGAGAATCCATTTCCCGTCTTCCTGCCGGACAGCCCATAGTGCCTTCGGCTGCAGATAGAACGCCAGGGCCAGGCCGGCCAGGGTAATCAGTCCGCCCAGCAGCGCCAGCCATGCAAAGCGGTCCTTCCGTGCAACGAGCAGGGTAAACGTCCGGGGAGTAAAAGTGATCTGATCCTCTCCGACCGTCACGCTGCCTTCCCCAAGGAAATAATATCCTTGCTGAAGCACGCCGCTCCGGTACAGATCGTAGAGATACAGTGTCCGCTCCTCCTGTCCCTCTTCCCGCATGGTTCTCACGCCCGCGAAGTAAAATGCGTACTCCGGCTGATCCTCCAGCCCCAGCACGCTTTCCGCCATCGTCTGCTGCGGAAGCAGCGTTTTCCGCTGAATTTCCTTTCCGTCCCGCACCACCGACGCGGAAGCCGCCGGCCCCGTGTTATTCTGATACAGGTGAAACCCGCCGGCGACCGCGGGATGATTGACGCTGACAGACGCCTGTTCCGATTTCCCTGTTGCCGGATCTGTCACGGTAATCTCCGTAACATACTGGGCTACACTCGCGTCCTCCCGCGTCTCCGTCCGGAAATCATCGATCGTGATTGCCAGCCCGGTCTCCTGCATGATCCGGGTATCCCCGGGAACACCCCAAATCACCGTTTCCTGCAGCGTCATCTGCCCCAGGGCAAACCCGGCAATCAGAAGCAGCACGCCCAGATGGCAGATCCAGGCGCCCCACTGGCCGATCGCGTTCCGGTTTGAAAACAGCGCTTCTCTGCCCTCAGCCGTCCTGCAGCGTTTCACGTCCGGCATCCGCATTGCGGAAAGCACCTGTTCCGGGGATCCTGTCTCCGTATCCCCGAGATCTCCGGCAGTATTCACGGCTTCCGGATCCTTTTCCTTCCGCCAGCGCTTTACGAATGCGGGAAAACGAATGAGATTGCACAGAATCAGATTCAGGCACAGAAAGCCGCTCAGCACGATAAACCAGACGCTGTGATAGGCGTCGTTCACCTGCAGCGCCATAATCACGGAAGCGATTCCCTCGCCGTAACGGGCCGCGTAGGTTTCCTGCGTCAGTCCCTGCTCCACCAGGGAACTCAGCGCGCAGGCAGCTGCCAGAATCACCAGCAAAGCCACCGCAAAACCCATGGAGGAGAGGAATTTCCCGATTTTCTTCATGACGAAAGCCAATCCTTTTCTGTTTTGCAAAAGGAGACCGCCGCACAGGCAGCGGTCTCCTTGTCCTCAGTTTCGATTGAAGCTTATTTCCCCTGTACCTTCTCCAGAATCTCCGCCACGGCTTCCCGCACGGCGCCGGAGGAAAACTGCAGCGTCGCGCCGGTGATCGCGTCCGTTTCCGCGGTCTGGTTCGCCACGATCTCCTTCGCCCACGCGCTCCGGATTTCATCCGTCAGGAAGTCGCTGCCTTCGCTCTTCGCTTCCGAGAGGATCCTGCAGCCGGTGATTTCCCCGTTCTTCGTGCTGACGAACACCCGGATGATGCTGAAGTTGGTTTCCTTCTCCGCCAGATAGCTGCCGTACACCGCCTGCCCGTTGTCTGCCTTCTCCGTCTTTTCGGCGGTTTCCGCAGGCTCCTCTCCGGCCTTCTCCGTTTCAGCTTCAGGTTCCGCCTTTTCTTCTGCCGGCTGCTCTTCCGCCGCGGGTTCTTCAGCCTTTTCCTCTTCAGCCGCGGGTTCCGCCGGCGTCTCTTCCGCCGGTTCCGCCTTTTCTTCTGCCTGCTGCTCTTCCGCCGCAGGTTCTTCCGCTTTTTCCTCTTCCGCCGGTTCCGCCGTACCGTTGACCCGGTTCAGGATCTCCGCGACGGCTTCCCGCACGGCGCCGGAGGAAAACTGCAGCGTCGCGCCGGTGATCGCGTCCGTTTCCGCGGTCTGGTTCGCCACGATCTCCTTCGCCCACGCGCTCCGGATTTCATCCGTCAGGAAATCACTGCCTTCGCTCTTCGCTTCCGAGAGAATCCTGCAGCCGGTGATTTCCCCGTTCTTCGTGCTGACGAACACCCGGATGATGCTGAAGTTGGTTTCCTTCTCCGCCAGATAGCTGCCGTACACCGCCTGCCCGTTGTCCGCCTTCTCCGTCTTTTCAGCAGTTTCTGCAGGCTTCTCTCCGGCCTTCTCCGTTTCAGCTTCGGGCTCCGCCTTTTCTTCCGCTGCGGGCTCTTCAGCTTTTTCCTCTTCTGCCGGTTCCGCGCTGCCGCCGGAGACCTGGCTCAGGATCTCCGCAACGGCTTCCCGCACGGCGCCGGAGGAGAACTGCAGCGTCGCGCCGGTGATCGCGTCCGTTTCCGCGGTCTGGTTCGCCACGATCTCCTTCGCCCACGCGCTCCGGATTTCATCGGTCAGGAAGTCGCTGCCTTCGCTCTTCGCTTCCGAGAGGATCCTGCAGCCGGTGATTTCCCCGTTCTTCGTGCTGACGAGTACCCGGATGATGCTGAAGTTGGTTTCTTTCTCCGCCAGATAGCTGCCGTACACCGCCTGGCTGTTGTCCGCCTTCTCTGTCTTTTCGGCGGCTTCCGCAGGCTCCGCTTCGGCCTTCTCCGTTTCAGCTTCAGGCTCCGCCTTTTCTTCTGCCGGCTGCTCTTCCGCCGCGGGCTCTTCAGTCTTTTCCTCTTCTGCCGCGGGCTCTGCCGGGCTTTCTTCCGGCGCGGCTTCCGCGTTTCCGGCAGCCGCCTGATTGATCGCCTTCAGAGCCGCTTCCGAGGTAATCGTCGCGCCGGACAGCGCGTCGATGCCGTTTTCACCGTATGCGAACGGCGCGGCCTTGCCGATAAACTGGCTTGTAAATGCTTCTTCCGACGCCCGCTGGCCCAGGCCGGCCGTCTCGTTCGGCGTGTCGATCGCCAGCGTCTGAACCGTCCCGTCCTCCGCCAGCGCCACATGCACCGTTACGTCTCCGCCGAAGCCCTGCTCGGACGCGGTCAGTTCCGCTCCGCCATCCGCCTGTTCAGGTTCCGCTGGGCTTTCTTCCGGTGCGGTTTCCGCGTTTCCGGCAGCCGCCTGATTGATCGCCTTCAGAGCCGCTTCCGAGGTAATCGTCGCGCCGGACAGCGCGTCGATGCCGTTTTCACCGTATGCGAACGGCGCCGCCTTGCCGATGAACTGGCTTGTAAATGCTTCTTCAGACGCCCGCTGGCCCAGGCCGGCCGTCTCGTTCGGCGTGTCGATCGCCAGCGTCTGAACCGTCCCGTCCTCCGCCAGCGCCACATGCACCGTTACGTCTCCGCCGAAGCCCTTCTCGGACGCGGTCAGTTCCGCTCCGCTGCCGGCCTGTTCAGCTTCCGCCGTTTCCTCCGGCACTTCGCCGGTCAGCAGTGCCATAGCTTCCGTGATCTTCCCGTCCGCGGTATCCAGGCAGCGCATGGCCAGGGAAGAATTATGCGCGCCTTCGGAGTTTTCCACATAACAGAAGTCGAAGAACCACTGCGCTTCCCGGTGCAGTTTGCGCACCGCGTCCAGTTCTTCCCCCGTCATCTCGCCCTTGGAAACAGCTTCGGTCAGCGTATCCTTCAGGCCGCTGAGCCGGTTGCCGACCTCCGTTTCCCTGGCGGTCACCCGCTCCTGGGTTGAGGTGACCAGCGTCCGGGCCGCGTCCGCGCTGCCGTGGCAGGCGGCGCAGGTTGCCATCAGTGTCTCATTCTGCAGCGGACTCACCAGATAATGGCTGTGATAGGTGCTGCCGTCCTCTGCCGTTTCCTCCGCCATGTGGCAGCTGGCACAGTTCAGCCCCATCTTCGCGTGCGTGCTGGCCAGGAAGGTTTCCATCTCGGGATGCTGCGCTTTCAGCATCGCGGTGCCTGTCCCGGGCTGCTCCCAGTCCTTGAAGCCCATCTCGTCGTAATAGGCCAGGATTGCCTCCGGCGTCATCCCGTCCTGGTCGTGATACGGCATCATGGTCTCGCTGTCTTCCGGGGTAAAGTAATATTCGATATGGCACTGGCCGCAGTTCAGCGTCTTCGGGTCAATCTGTGAAGCGTTCTCCCCCAGCGCCTTCTCCACATAGCTGTGGGTGATGACAATCTGGCCGTTGTTGCCTTTGTCGTCCCCGTGGCACGTGTAGCAGGAGATCGCCTGCGTCATCTGCCCCATCACTTCATCAAAGGCGCGGCTGTAGACCTCGACGCCTTCCTCATTCACCATTTTGGTGAAATCCGGCGTTTTGCAGGTGATGCAGTTGGCTTTGGGATGGGGGCGGCCGGTATTGGCTACATCCTCCAGGGTATAGGCATGGCCCCGGGCCGCCATATAATCCTTGGAGAATCCGAAGCCTTCATAGATGTTGACCAGGTACGGATCCTGTTCCAGGTAATCCTCCGCGGTGCTGTTTTCCGCGTTCTGCCCCATGGTGACCGTAATGCCTTCCATCATGGGAGTCAGCGGTTCCTCCACCTGGTAAGTCATGGATTTACCGCCGACGATACCCGTCAGGAACAGCACGGCCACAAGGACCGCCGCGATGCTCAGGCCGATCCGGATCCACTGCTTTCTTTTGAATTCATTCATGTTTTCTCTCCCTTTCAGACCGGGGTCGTCGTTATAACCTTCACCGGACACTTTTCAGCGCACTTGCCGCACAGCGTGCACTTCTCGGGATTCACGCGGGCCAGCGTTCCGTCAAACTCGATGGCTTCCGATTCGCACTGCCTGGCACACAGCCCGCAGCCGATGCATCCGGCCTGGCAAACCTTCTTGACCATGGGGCCCTTGTCCTTGTTCGAACACTGTACCCGGATGATTTTGCTTTCCGGAATCAGGGAGATCAGGCCCCGGGGGCAGGTCTTGACGCAAAGCCCGCAGCTGACACAGCGGTTCCGGTTCACGACAGCCACTCCGTCACGGACGGAAATCGCCTGTTCCGGGCATACTTCCGCGCAGCTGCCGAAGCCCAGACATCCGTAATTGCAGTCCGTCACGTTCATCCCGGAGAGCACCGCCGCCCGGCAGTCCCGGATTCCGATGTAGTTGCCCTGATTCTTCGTCACGCCGCAGGTGCCCTTGCAGGCCACAAACGCCGTCTTGCGTTCCAGAGCTCCCGCCGTCGTTCCCATGATATCCCCGATGGCCTGCGCCACGGGCGCCCCGCCGACCGGGCACGCGTTCACGGGTGCCTCTCCCCGGGAAATCGCGCCGGCAAGCGCGTCGCATCCCGCGAAGCCGCAGGCGCCGCAGTTGTTGCCCGGCAGCTTTTCCCGGACGGCGACTTCCCGCTCGTCCACTTCCACGGCGAATTTCTTTCCCGTGAAAACCAGGCCCACTCCCACAATCACGCCGATTACGGCAATTACCAGGGTCGTAATCCAGATAATATTCATCCCTCGACCCTCCTTACAGCTTCAGCCCGCCGAAGCCCATAAACGCGATGGACATCAGGGCGGCCGCGATCATCACGATGGGCGCTCCCCGCAGCGGCGCCGGCAGGTCCTTTTCGTTGATCCGGCTGCGGATTCCCGCCAGCAGCACAATGGCGATCGTATAGCCCACAGCCGTTCCGAAGCCGCTGGCCACACACTGGATAAAGTTGTACCCATCCTGCACGTTGGTCAGGGCCACGCCCAGCACGGCGCAGTTGGTTGTAATCAGGGGAAGGTAGATGCCCAGCGCGTTATAGACCGCGGGGGATTTCTTTTTCAGGAACATCTCCACGATCTGCACCAGGGCGGCAATCACCAGAATGAAGATAATTGTCTTCATGAAGTCCATGCCCAGCGGCTTCAGCACGAAATCATACAGCAGGCTCGCCACCGCGGACGCGATCGTGATGACGAAAATCACCGCGCCGCCCAGGCTGATGGAGGCTTTCATCTGTTTGCTGACACCCAGGAAGGAGCAGATGCCCAGGAACTGATTCAGGACCACGTTGTTGATCAGCGCCCCGGCAATGATGATCATAATCAGGCTCTTCATTTCCGCGCTCCTCCCTTCTTCTCCGCCTTCTCAGCTTTTTCCGCTTTTTCGGTTTTCTCCGCCTTTTCCGTCTTCACGGCGGGATCGCACGACGCGGCGGAAGCGCACAGGGAGCAGTTCCCGTCGCAGCCGCTCTCCACCAGTTTCCGCTGGCGGGTCTTGATCCCGGCCGCGTTCATCACCGCGATCATCAGCGCAAAGATCAGGAAGGCTCCCGGAGGCTGGATAAAGATCGTCATCCCAAACCCTTCCGGCAGCAGCTGCGCGCCGAAGATTTTTCCGGTTCCCAGCAGCTCCCGCAGCGCGCCGGCAATCGTCAGGGCCACCGTAAAGCCGAGGCCCATGCCGATGCCGTCCATCACGGACAGCAGCGGCGTATGCTTGTTGGCATAGGCTTCTGCCCGGCCCAGGATAATGCAGTTCACCACAATCAGGGGAATGTAGATGCCCAGCGCTTCATACAGGCTGGGGATATACGCCTTGATCAGCAGTTCCGTCACCGTCACCAGGCTGGCCACGATCACGATGTAGGAGGGCAGCCGGACCTGGTCCGGAATCACCTTCCGCAGGCAGCTGATCACAAAATTGCTCAGAACCAGCACCGCCAGCGTGCTCAGGCCCATGCCGATGCCGTTGGCCGCCTGGGTGGATACCGCCAGCGCCGGGCACATGCCCAGCATCAGCACCAGCACCGGGTTTTCCTTAATCAGTCCGTTCCAGAGGCGTTCGAAATAAGCTTTCATCTCAGTTGCCTCCCTTCAATACCGTCTCGTAGAAGCTGAGGCCTTCGTTCACCGCGTTGATCACCGCGTTGGAGGTTACGGAGGCGCCTGTGATGGCGCTGATCTCTCCGTCGCCCGCGTCGCCCTTCACCAGGTTCAGCGTACCGCTCTTGCCGGCGAACTGTTCCTTGAACGCGGGTTCATCCGCCCGCATGCCAAGGCCGGCGGTTTCGTTCAGCTCCGTAAAGGAAATGCCCGTAATGGAGCCGTCCGCGGTCAGGCCCAGCGCCAGGGTCACATCGCCGCCGAAGCCCTTGGAGCTGACGTTCAGCGCGTATCCGATGGTATTGCCCGCCGCGTCCTTCGCGATATAGGCCTCGTTCACCCGGGTTGTACTGCCCGCCGCCTCCTGCAGCTTCTCCTCCGCGCCGTCCGGCACTTCGAACGTTGCCGCGTCGGGGCACACTTCCTTGTAGGACGCGGTCTTGGCGGCCAGCTCCTGCTTTTCAATCGGATCCTTGGTAACGGAGAAGACACCGCTCAGCGCCACGCCGGCCAGCGCGGCAATCAGCGTCAGCGCGATCACCGGCTTCGGAATCCGGAACGGTTCCCGCTTGACCCTGCGGGTCTTTCCGATCTTCCGGTACGCAAGGGGTTTCTGAACGATATACGTGTCAATCAGGGGGGTGCAGACGTTTCCGATAATGATCGCGTAACTGAAGGAGTCCGCCGTGTTACCCCACAGCCGGAAAATGCCGCCCAGCACACCGATCAGGCAGCCGTAGATGAACTGCCCCAGCCGGCTGACCGGGCTGGTCACATAGTCCGTCGCCATGAAGAAGGCGCCCATCACCACGCCGCCGCCGCACAGATGTGCCAGCAGGAATCCCGGCGCGAATCCTTCCCCGCCGAACAGGCCGATCAGCAGGGTGAATCCGATCAGCACGGAGAAGCAGATCTGGCCGTGGATAATGTCCAGGCTCCACAGCAGCAGGCCGCCCACCAGCAGCGCCAGGATGGAACCGCCGATCACGCCGTCCGCCGTACCCAGGAACATCTTTGTAATGTCTACCTGCTCAAAGGCCTTCAGGGCGCCCACCGGCGTCGCGGTTGCGATTGCGTCCAGCGAAGGCTTGATCGTCATCGCGTTGGCGAAGGAGATCAGCAGGAAGCACCGGGCCGCCAGGGCCGGGTTGATGAAGTTCTTGCCCAGGCCGCCGAAGCATCCCTTGCAGACCACGATCGCAAAAACCGATCCGATCACGGGAATATACAGGGGCGTCTGCGGCCCGAGGCTCAGGGCCAGCAGCAGTCCCGTGACCACCGCGCTGCCGTCCCAGATCGTGTCCGGCTTACGGCAGATTTTGTTGAAGCACCACTCGGACGCCACTGCCGACACGATGGCCAGCGCGACGATGCCGAAGGCGTTCCAGCCGTGCACCAGGATCCCGACGATGGTTGCCGGCAGCAGGCTCAGCGTGACCATGCGCATGATGTACGGGGTTGTCCATTTGTCCCGCGTGTGAGGCGCGGAGGAAAGATTCAGCATGCCGTTCATTTCTGACCGCCTCCTTCACGCTTTTTCTTTGCCTGTATTTCCGCCTTGGCCTGTTTGAAGGTCTGCATCAGCGGACGCTTCGCGGGGCAGGCCACCGTGCAGCTGCCGCACTGGATGCATTCCAGGCCATACAGCTTCCTTTCATATCTGTCCAGGTCCCCGGCGATCGCCGCGTCCGCCATCAGCTGCGGCATCAGGCCGACCGGGCATACCGTCGTGCACCGTCCGCAGTGCAGGCAGGCGGTCATCAGCTTTTCCGCCTGCGCCACCGGATCCTCCGCCAGCAGCGTCAGCCCGTTGTTCTGTTTTTGAATCGGTACATCCAGGGAGCCCATGGCGACGCCCATCATGGGGCCGCCTGCCAGCGCTTTGACCGCCTCCGTGCCGGGTTTCAGCCCGCCGTTTGCTTCCAGCAGCTCCCGGTAGGAAGTGCCCACCCGGACCATGAAGTTGGCCGGCTCCGCCACGGCCTCGCCCGTCAGTGTAAAGCACTGGCTGAAGAGGGGTTCATGGTACAGTACCGCCCGCTGAATCGCGTACAGGGTGCCTACGTTCTGGACGATGCAGCCCACATCCGCCGGCAGTTTGCTGATCGGGAAATCCACCCCGGTCACCGCCTGGATCAGGCTCCGCTCACCGCCCTGCGGATACTTGGTGATCATGGTGCGCACGCTGATCCGCTGCTTCCCGGAAGCCGCGATCTCCATTGCGTGAATGGCTTCGGGCTTATTGTCCTCGATGCAGATCACGCCTTCCGCGTTGGGGAACAGGCGCAGCACCAGCTCCAGGCCTTCCACGATCGCCGGCGCGTTGGTCCGCATCAGCTGATCGTTGCAGGTCAGATACGGTTCGCATTCCGCGCCGTTGGCGATGACGTACTCAATCGCGTCCGGATTCTTCGGCCGCAGCTTGACATGGGTCGGAAAACCGGCGCCGCCGAGGCCGACCACGCCCGCGTCCTGCACCCGCTGCACGATCTCGTTGACGGACAGGTTGCTTTCGCTGTCGCGGACGGAGTAATCCGCCGCGCAGGTAAACTGCCCGTCATTGTCAATCACGATGCATTCCGCCATGTCTCCGCTGAGGACCCGACGTTTCTCCACTGCCTTTACCTTGCCGGAACAGCTGGAATAGATATGCGCGGAAACCATTCCGTCCGCCTCCGCGATCCGCTGGCCGACCAGCACCGCGTCCCCCTTCTGTACCAGAGGCTTCGCGGGCTTCCCGATATGCTGCTGCAGGGGGAATACCATCTCTCCACTGGGATTAAACAGGCGCAGCCGCGCTTCCCGGCTCAGCTCCTTTCGCTCTTCCGGATGAACGCCGCCGCGAAAAGTATTTCTCACTGTATGCCGACTCCTTTCCCCATCCCGCCGAGGCACAGCTGACCCTGGGATGAAATCCTGGGATGATCCCTGTGCCGTGCCGAAGCTGTGATGTTCTGATTATCTATATTTTACCAGACAAATTCAGGAAAGTAAAGCACGGCATCGGCTTTGTGCCGTAATCAGCCGGCCCGGCCTCCCTGAACCGCCGGAATCCCTGTCCGCCAAATACGCCCGCCGTTTGGGCGGGCGCCGTAATGGCTTCCCTGCTTTTTCTTCCCTGATCTCCCGGTGAAGCGCCTTCGCACCGCCGCCGCGGCGCGGGAAACGGGCACATACCGGGTCATATGCCGCCGATGAGCTTACGGATTTCCTCCGGAGCGGGCACGCTCGTGATTCCGCCGTGCTTCTGGGTGGAAAGGCTGGCCGCCGTGCACGCGAAACGAACAATGCGCTCCAGTTCCTCTTCTGTCAGATCCGCCGGATGTTTCCCGCACTGAATCAGCTGGCTCATCGCGCTGCCGCCGAAGATATCCCCCGCGCCGGTCGTATCCACCACATGAATCCCCGCGGGGCTCGGCACCGTAACCTTCCGGGAGCGGGTGGCGGCATGGCTGCCCTTCGGGCCCAGGGTCGCGTAGACCAGCGATACGCCGTACTCTTCCAGCAGCTTCCGCGCGCCTTCCTCCGGGGACAGGCCCCATAACCAGGAGATTTCCTCATCGCTGATCTTGACGATATCCGCCTGGTGCAGACTCCATTCCATGGCCGCCTTCGCGTCTTCCTCCCGTTTCCACAGCGGCTTGCGCAGATTCGGATCCACGCTGATCAGCATCTTCCGTTCCTTCGCCAGTTTCACGGCATACCGGGTCGCGGACGCGGCGGGCTCGTCCGTCAGCGACAGGGTCCCGAAGTGGAACACCTTCGCGCCTTCAAACAGCGATTCGTCCACTTCCGCCGGCGTCAGGCAGGTATCGGCCCCGGGTTTCCGGGCAAAACTGAAGTCCCGGTTCCCGGAAGCATCCAGCGAAACAAAGGCCAGCGTGGTAAAAACCGCCGGATCCATGACAATGCCGGCAGGATCGATCCCCGCGTCCTTCGCTGTCCGGATCAGCAGTTTTCCGAAGGTGTCCTCCCCCACCTTTCCGATCATCGCCGTGCTGCATCCGTATCGGGCAAGCGCGGCCAGGAAGTTCCCCGGCGCGCCTCCGGGGTTGGCCGCGAGCACCGGATACCCCGTGTCGCTGACGGAACAAGGCGCGAAATCAATCAGCAGTTCTCCCAGCGCAATCACATCATACATTCTGTTTTCTCCTGCTTTCAGCATATTCGTCAAATATCGGTCACCCGTCAGATGTTTTATTTATCATACCATCTTCAACGGAGATGGTCAACAAAGCAAAACGCGCATCCGCCGGGACGCGCGTTTTGAAATGCGTTTTACATGGATAGTGAAGCGTTTATTCGGTAAACAGGGGGGTGGAATAATACCGGTCACCGCTGTCGGGAAGCAGCGCCACGATCACTTTCCCCTCGTTTTCAGGCCGCCTGGCCAGTTCAATGGCGCCGAAGAGCGCCGCGCCGGAGGAAATCCCGACGGAGATGCCTTCTTTTCTCGCCAGCAGTTTTGCCGTCGCAAAAGCGTCCGCGTTGGATGCCTTAAAGACCTCGTCGTAAACCTTCGTGTTCAGCACGTCCGGCACAAAGCCCGCGCCGATTCCCTGAATCTTATGCGCACCCGCACGGCCTTCCGACAGCACCGGGGAATCTTCCGGCTCAATCGCCACGACCTTCACGGCCGGATTCTGTTCCTTCAGGTACTCGCCTGTGCCGGTCACGGTGCCGCCCGTTCCGACGCCGGCGATAAAGATATCGACCTTCCCGTCCGTATCCCTCCAGATTTCAGGCCCCGTGGTCGCCTTATGAATGGCCGGATTTGCCGGGTTGACAAACTGGCCGGGAATAAAGCTGCCCGGAATCTCCTTCGCCAGTTCTTCCGCCTTCGCGATGGCGCCTTTCATTCCCTTTGCGCCTTCGGTCAGCACCAGTTCGGCGCCGTAGGCTTTAAGGATATTCCTGCGCTCCACGCTCATCGTTTCCGGCATCGTCAGGATAATCCTGTAGCCCTTGGCAGCGGCAATGGCCGCAAGCCCGATGCCCGTATTGCCGCTGGTGGGCTCAATGATCACGGAACCTTCCTTCAGCAGGCCCCGGGCTTCCGCGTCCTCGATCATCGCCTTTGCGATACGGTCCTTTACGCTTCCGGCGGGATTGAAGTACTCAAGCTTTACCAGCACCGTCGCCTTCAGGTTCAGTTCCTTTTCGATATTGGCAACCTCCACCAGGGGAGTATTCCCGATCAGGCCAAGCGTTCCTTTGTAAATATTGGACATGGTTCCTTCCTCCTTTTATTGTTGCTCCTGTATTATAATGGGTTTTTTACCGTCTGTCAGCTGTTTGCGGCCCGGAATCCTTTTTCCAGGTCCGCGATGATATCGTCTATATGCTCTGTTCCGATGGAAAGCCGGATGGTATTCGGCTTGATTCCCTGGTCCAGCAGTTCCTCCTCTGAAAGCTGGGAATGCGTGGTGGAAGCCGGATGAATCACAAGGCTCTTCACGTCCGCCACATTGGCCAGCAGGGAGAAGATTTCCAGATGGTCGATAAACGTCCAGGCTTCCTTCTGCCCGCCCTTGATCTCAAAGGTGAAGATCGATGCGCCGCCGTTCGGAAAATACTTTTCGTACAGGGCGTGATCCGGATGGTCCGGCAGGGAGGGATGGTTGACCTTTTCCACCGACGGATGGTTCCGCAGGTATTCCACCACCTTCCGGGTATTCTCCGCATGCCTGTCCAGCCGGAGGGAAAGCGTTTCCACGCCCTGCAGCAGCAGGAAGGCATTGAAGGGAGAAATGGCCGCGCCGGTATCCCGCAGCAGGATGGCCCGGATATAGGTCACAAAGGCTGCCGGACCGACCGCGTCATAGAAGGAAACGCCGTGGTAACTCGGATTCGGATCCGCGATGTTCGGATACTTTCCGCCGGCTTTCCAGTTGAACTTTCCGGATTCCACGATGATTCCGCCCAGTGTCGTGCCGTGCCCGCCGATAAACTTGGTCGCGGAGTGCACCACGATATCCGCGCCGTGCTCAATCGGCCGGATCAGGTAAGGGGTACCGAACGTGTTGTCAATCACCAGCGGAAGCCCGTGGCGGTGCGCGATCTCAGCGATCGCGTCTATGTCCGGAATATCGCTGTTGGGATTCCCCAGCGTTTCCAGATAGATCGCCCGGGTGTTTTCCCGGATGGCCCCTTCCACTTCCCGGAGGTCGTGGGCGTTGACGAAGGTGGTTTCAATGCCGTACTGCGGCAGTGTGTGCCCCAGGAGATTGAAGCTTCCCCCGTAAATGGTTTTCTGGGCCACGATGTGGCCGCCGCCGGCAGCCAGCGCCTGAACGGTATAGGTGATGGCTGCCGCTCCGGATGCCACTGCCAGGGCAGCGCTTCCGCCCTCCAGAGCCGCGATGCGCTTCTCCAGCACCTCCTGGGTGGAATTGGTCAGCCGGCCGTAGATATTGCCCGCGTCCGCGAGGCCGAAGCGGTCGGCGGCATGCCGGCTGTTCCTGAACACATAGGAAGTTGTCTGATAAATCGGTACGGCCCGGGCATCTGTTGCCGGATCCGGCTGTTCCTGCCCCACATGAAGCTGCAGTGTTTCAAATCTGTAATTGCTCATGATCCATTTCTCCTTTTTCCTTTTTTTCTGTCCTTGATCCGGCATAAAAAACCGGGGGCTTGTTACGGAAGCTCCCGGGCAAAGGCATCAGGATGAACACGGCTCAGCAACATCGTGTAATCCGGAGGCGCACAGGATACAGGCCGAACGCCCCTGCCACAGTACATGCCCGGGAGAACTGCATTCGACAACACATCATGCTCTGACCGCCCTTCACGAACATTTCCGGCGCCTCCTCTCATCAGCTTGTCTGCATCATATCACCATTTGCCTACTATGTCAATAGGGTTTATGGATTTTTTCCGTCCGGCTGCGATAATCCTCCAGCGCCGCGTGAATTGCTTCCTCCGCCAGAACGGAACAGTGCATTTTATAGGCCGGCAGCCCGTCCAGCGCTTCCGCCACCGCCTGATTGGTCAGCTTCATGGCTTCCGACACGGGTTTTCCCTTGATCAGCTCCGTTGCCATGGAACTGGAAGCGATCGCGCTGCCGCATCCGAAGGTCTCAAATTTTACATCCTGAATGATCTCATCTTCGATCTTCAGGTACATCTTCATGATATCCCCGCATTTTGCGTTCCCGACTTCCCCGATGCCGTTCGCGTCCTCAATGACGCCCACGTTTCTCGGATTCCGGAAATGATCCATCACTTTTTCGCTGTATAATGCCATAATGCAGCCTCCTCTTACAGTAAGTGCGGTTTTTTCCCGCTCTCCAGGTCACGCCAGATCGGTGAAAAGCTTCTCAGGTATTCCACAGTCTCCGCCACTGACTGGATGATATAATCCAGATCCGCGTCCGTCAGTTCTTCTCCGATGCTCAGCCGGAGCGATCCGTGGGCAACATCATGGACCCGGCCGATTGCCAGCAGCACATGGCTCGGATCCAGGGATCCGGATGTACAGGCGCTGCCTGATGATGCTTCGATCCCCTTGTCATCCAGCAGAAGCAGCAGGGATTCCCCTTCGATGCCCTCAAAGCAGAAATTCACATTTCCCGGAAGCCTGCGCGTTTCATCCCCGTTCAGCGCGGCGTGGGGAATCCGTTTCAGGCCCCGGATCAGCCTGTCTCTTTTCTCCGCCAGGGCGGCAGCCCCCTGCCGCATTTGCGCGTCCGCTTCCTGCAGCGCCGCGGCCATGGCGACGATTCCCGGAACATTCTCGGTTCCGGCGCGTTTCCCGTTTTCCTGCGCGCCTCCCTCAATCAGGTTCGTCAGGCGCACCCCTTTCCGCGCGTACAGAAAGCCGACTCCTTTGGGGCCGTGGAACTTGTGCGCGGAAGCGGAAAGCAGATCCACCCCGTCCTCTTTCGTGTGAACCGGGATATGCCCGACGGCCTGCACCGCGTCCGTGTGGAACAGCACCCCCCGTTCCCGGCAGATGGCTCCGATCTCCCGAATCGGCTGAATGGTTCCGATCTCGTTGTTGGCATACATGATCGTAACCAGGCAGGTATCTTCCCGGATCGCGGCCTTCACTTCCTCCGGACGGACGATCCCGTTTTCATGCACGTCCAGCAGGGTGATATCAAAGCCTTCCTTCTTCAGTTTCTCCAGCGTATGCAGCACCGCGTGATGCTCAAACGCCGAGGAAAGGATATGCGTTTTCCCGTTCCTTCGGCCTTCTGCCGCGGCGGACAGAATGGCCTGGTTATCCGATTCGCTGCCTCCTGAAGTGAACAGAATCTCACGGGGCTCTGCCCCGATCACGGCCGCGATGGTCCGGCGGGCTTCTTCCAGCGCTTCCTTTGCCCGCTGGCCGGTACTGTACAGGCTGGATGGGTTTCCGTAATTCTCGCGAACGGCGGCCAGCATGGCCTCCACAGCCGCATCGCTCATTTTTGTTGTTGCGGCGTTATCAGCATAAATCAAGCGTTTCACTCCTCCCCTGGATTTCATCTGCATTATATAACTACTTGCCTACTGTGTCAATAGGTAATTCCCGGACAGCCGGCCCTGCGCCTTTTCAGGGCGGCAAACAGGTCGGCAAACACGCCGGGATTTCCCGCGTACCAGATATACAGTGCCCCGCAGCCGGCAGCCGCCGTAAGAATGCTGATCACCGGATTCTTTGCCAGCAGCTGCAGGATCACCGCGAAAACCACAACCAGAATCATCAGCGCAATCAGTGAAGCGGAAGCCTCTGTGGATACAAAGCCGGAAAGCCCGGTCATGAAATACAGCAGCAGCATTGTCACCAGTGTGATCACGGCGGCAGCTACCTGGCTCTCCGTCACGGAGGAAATAAACAGGCCGATGGACAGAAGGCATGCTCCCAGCAGGAAGAAAGCGAATAACGCTCCGTATGCGGAAGCATACTGAATCGTTCCGAACTGCGAAAGAATCAGGGGGTACAGTGCCAGAATCAGCACAGGCAAAGCAAGAACAGCCAGCATCCCCAGGTATTTCCCGATCACGACCCCGGACAGCCGCACAGGCAGCGAATAAAGCAGCTGGTCCGTTTTCTGCCGTTTTTCCTCTGCCAGCGCGCGCATGGAGATAATCGGGACTGCAATCAGGTAGATAAAGGAGATCGCGGAAAGAACATATTCAAACTTGGCGGTATATCCGCTCAGGTTATAGGACATGCAGTAAATCCCGGCAAAAATCAGCAGGAATGCCGCCAGCAGCCAGCCGATCCCGTTTTTGTAATATGATCCGAACTCACGTTTCAGGACTGCCGTCATTCTTCCATCGCCTCCTTCTCCTCCGTCCCCTCACTCCCGGAGGGATGATCCGGCGCTTCCGTTTCTTTGCCGGCCGCGGGCACCTGCACATCGCCCTGTGTCAGCTCCAGGAACACATCCTCCAGGCTTGCCCGGACGCTCTTCATCTCCAGCAGCGGGATTTTTGCCTCTGCAAAGGCTGTAAAGACCTGCGCCCGAATCTCCGCGTTCCCTTCCGGCTTCAGGTCTGCCAGGATCAGGCTCTGATCCCCCTTCCGGACGGAAAGCTCCTCAATCTGCACCACGCCTGACAGAACGTTCCGGAACGCGTCCTCTTCACAGTTTGCTTCCAGATGCAGCGTGGTCGTTCCGGCAGGTAGCCGATTCGCTTCTTCGCCAGCATGGGCTCTTCGCTGATGGAATGCCCGTCCACAAGAACTTCACCGTCCGTTGCGTCGAGGCAGCCGGTAATAATATTCATGGTAGTGGATTTTCCGGCTCCGTTTGGTCCGAGAAACCCGTAGATAACGCCGTTCTGAATCGTAAAGTTCAAATCCGATACCGCCGTATGGCTGCCGTACCGCTTTGTCAGGTGCCTGACTTCGATCAAACCGCATACCTCCCCGTCTGATGTCTTCCTCCGGCCGGGCCGCGGCATCCTCTGACGGATGCCTGCGGCCGGCCGGATCCTATCATAGCCAGGGAACCTTATGGGAATCTAAAACCCGCTGCGGCCGCGGCACGTCCGCAGCTGTCCGGTTTATGCATCAAAGTGGGGCTGATGCGTTATGTAAGATGTAAATATCGTTTATAAGTGGTATTTATGATACATGCTTGCTTTTATTTTTGCATAATAATGGGTATTATTCCCTTTTATGTGCCGTGCGCATTCTCCGGATCCGCCGGAAAGATGCGCGGGCAGTCCGCTTCCGGGCGGCCGGACAGGCCCGGCCGGAAGACGAAAGAATTCCTTCTTGGCGGTCATCTTTAGCTTCATATAAGGTTGGCGCTGTATAATTCGGTTGCCTGAAAGCGGGTGAACAAAACAGACAAGGAGGATTAGGATAGTGAAACGAATGATGGGGATGATGCTGGCAGTTCTGGTTCTGATGTCTTCCTTTGCATGCGCTGAAACAGCGGTTGATATCATCATGAATACCGGAACAACCCAGTCCTTTACGGATGAAGCGGTTTCGTCCGATGATCTGGAAACGATTCTCCGGGCCGGCCTGGCCGCGGCAAGTGCCATCAACCAGCAGCCATGGTTCTTTGTGGCCGTCACGGATCCGGATGTCATGAAGGAGCTGGCCGGTTCCGGCGCGGGTCCCGGAGCAGGGTTTACGCCGCCTGCCGGCATGGGAGAAAAGCCTGAAGGCGCTCCGGAAGGAATGCCCGGAGGAGACGCGCCTGCCGCGATGCCTGCGGGAGGCTGCGGTGCAAAGGCTTCCCTCGGCGATTCTCCGGCGGCGATCATCATTTACAGGAATGACGGGTCAAAATCCCCCAATGCGGATTTTGACTGCGGTCTCGCCGCGCAGAACATGGTGATTGCCGCGGCTTCCCTGGGGTACGGTGTCAAAATTGTTTCCTCCCCGACCATGACCCTGAACGGAGCAAACCATGACGCGCTGTGCGAAAAGCTCGGGGTGGATCCTTCCATGCAGGCGGTTGTCGTCCTGCTGATCGGAAAAGCTGACAGCAGTGTGGACGCCACCAGCGGCGCGACCACACGGGAATCTCTGGAAACAAAAACCAGCATCATCCGGTAATCATCCGCGGCCGGAAACGGTGCGCCGCGAAAAAATCCTGCAGGCCGGCAGCCTGCAGGATTTTTTGTGTGGGTTTCACCCGGCGGTATGTTTTTCTTTGATGGACGCTTATTCAGGAGAGCCGGCGCTTTTCGGAACGGTGTCCCGGATCGTCTTCAAAGGCACATGGTGTTCCCTTGCCAGCCTGGCAAGATCCTCATATTCCGGTTTCTCGCGTTCGGCACCCATGCCGTATGCCCGTTTGATCCGGACCTCTCCGTAAGCCGTCCGGACCGTTTTCTCTTCCCGCCGCAGCACATACCGGCTCAGGTCCTGCCGGCGGATCCCCAGTGTGGACGTATGCTTCATCATCACTTCCGCAAGCCTGTCCG
Organism: Clostridia bacterium; assembly: GCA_017541105.1. Classification (GTDB taxonomy): domain Bacteria; phylum Bacillota; class Clostridia; order Christensenellales; family Aristaeellaceae; genus Aristaeella. The sequence goes on along the minus strand of JAFXZS010000001.1, from coordinate 112,001 downwards.
CGTCCTCCGCCATGCAGATGACCGTCAGCAGGATCCCCGGCCTGTTCTTCTTCATGCCGACGGGCACTGTATAGACATCCCGTGCCCCGGCCGCGAACAGCTGTTCCATGGCAAAGCCGATCTCCTCGCCGGTCATGTCATCCAGATTGCATTCCAGCTTCGCGGCTCTTTCCCGGGAGCCTTCGCTTTCCCCCAGGAACGCGCGTACACAGTTTGCCTGCTCAAAATCCTTTTTGCCCATGCCGTAGCCGACCGCTTCAACGGTCATCACCGGGCGTTCCCCAAAGCGGGAGACAAAGTGCTTCAGCAGCGCGGCTCCTGTCGGGGTGCACAGTTCTCCCTTCACCTGTCCGCCGTAGGAAGGAATTCCCTGCAGGATCAGCGCGGTTGCCGGTGCCGGAACAGGCAGGATGCCGTGTGCGCAATGGACATGTCCGCTGCCTGTGTGAACGGGAGACGCGATCACCTGATCCGGCGAAAGCATCTCCATCAGCAGGCAGACGCCCACCACGTCCGCGATCGCGTCCATGGCGCCCACCTCGTGAAAATGGATTTCGCTGACCGGGCGGCCATGCACTTTGCTTTCCGCGTCCGCGATGAGTTCGTATACTGCCAGGGCGTCCCTCCTGACCCGGTCGGACAGCTCCAGGCCGTCAATCAGTTCGCGGATGTCCGCCATGGAGGCATGGGAATGATGCCCGTGATGATGCGCTTCCGCGTCGTCCGGCTCTTCCTCCGTGCCGCCCACGGTGACCTTCATGTGCGTTCCCGTGATTCCGCATTTCACGGATTCCTCGGCGGCGATCGCCACGCCGGGCAGGCCGAGATCATTCATTCTGCGGATAAATCCCTGCCGGTCTTCGATCAGTTCCAGCAGCGCCGCGGTCAGCATATCGCCCGCAGCGCCCATATTGCATTCCAGATACAGTGTCTTCATCTGATTCCGCGCCTTTCATCTCTTCTGTTCCGTACAGTTCCCGCCCGTCACAGGCTGGCCCTGAAAATCGCCAGCATATCCTCTTCGTAAAGCACCTTTGCCGAACCCATCGATCCGCCAACACCCACAGCGCATTTGTGCGCCATGGCGGCAAGGTCCTCCTCCGTCGCGCGGACACCGAGCTCCCGCAGGTTCGTGGGCATATGGATCCTTCTGTAGAAGTCCTCCATCGCCTCAATCCCTTTCAGCGCGGTTTCCTCGTCCGACGCGGCCGGCTCGACCCCCATGACTTCCACCGCGAAGCGCCTGAACCTGGGCAGGCAGTCCCTGTAGACATACCGTGCCCAGCTTCCCCAGATCGAGGCAAGTCCCGCGCCGTGCGCCACATCATACAGCCCGCCCAGCTCATGCTCCAGCTTATGGGTCATCCAGTCCCCGCCGTCGTTGCCGCATCCCGTGAGCCCGTTATGCGCCAGGCTTCCGGCCCACATGACTTCAGCGCGCGCGTTGTAGTCTTTCGGATCCCTTGCCAGGATTTCGGCGTTCTTCATCACCGTCCGGAGCAGGCCTTCCGCCAGCGCGTCGGTAATTTCCATATTGCCGCCGTTGGTAAAATACCGCTCCATCGTGTGCATCATAATATCCGCGCAGCCGCAGGCCGTCTGATAGTCCGGAAGCGTCATGGTCAGCTCCGGATTCATGATCGCAAACTTCGGCCTGCAGTAGTCACTGCTGTAGCCTCTTTTTACAAGGCCTTCCTCCTTTGTAATCACGGAGGAATCGCTCATCTCGCTTCCCGTGGCGGCAATCGTCAGGATGACGCCGATCGGAAGGCACGCGGTTGCCTGCCGCTTATAATCATAAAAATCCCATACGTCGCCTTCATTGGTCACGCCGTATCCGATCGCTTTGGCGGAGTCGATGGCGCTGCCGCCGCCGACAGCCAGCAGGAAATCGACGTTTTCCTTCCTGCAAAGGTCGATTCCCTCGTACACAAGCCCCAGGCGGGGGTTCGGAACAGCGCCGCCCAGCGTCACATAAGGAATCCCGGCATTGTCCAGCGTGTCGGTAACCTTCTTCAGCAGTCCTGAGCGGATCACGCTTCCTCCCCCATAATGGATCAGGACTTTTTTGCCGCCGAACTCCCGGATCAGTTCAGCCGCCTTCATTTCCGTTCCTTTTCCGAATACCACTTTTGTCGGCGTATAGTAATTGAATCCGAACATATCCTTTTCCTCCTTTATCTGTTGCCTGGCTGAAAACGCGCGTCCCTTGTACGGATCCATGGTAAACCTTAAAGCTTACTGTAAGTCAACAGGAAAATGCCGGCATGCCTCTGCCGCGCGCGCCGGATCACGGAATCCCTGTCCGGCCCGATACGCTTGACACGGGAACCCTTTCATTGTATATTCAGCGCGAAATGAATGCCCGTCCCGAAGGATGGCAGGCCGGAGAGATGCTGACAATGAAAAAAGAAGCGGAGCAGCTCGGTGAAATCATCCGCCGGTCCAGGAGGATCGTCTTTTTCAGCGGGGCAGGTGTTTCCACGGGAAGCGGAATCCCGGATTTCAGGTCTTCGGCGGGTTTGTTCGCGAAGGAAGAAAACGGCCTGTCACCGGAAATGATTCTGAGCAGAAGCTTCTTCTATCTGCATCCGGAAGAATTCTTTGACTTCTACCGGAAGCACATGCTTTATCCGGATGCGGTTCCGAACGCGGTCCATCGGTATCTTTTTGAGCTGGAGAAGCGCGATAAGCTGCGGGGAATTGTCACCCAGAATATAGATGGCCTGCATAAGCAGGCGGGAAACATCCGGGTTTATGAGCTTCACGGGAATGTGCATGAGAACTATTGCATGGAATGCAACGCTTCCTACCCGCCGGAAAAGATTCTCCGTTCCTCCGGCATTCCCCGCTGTGACTGCGGCGGCGTGATCCGGCCGAATATTGTGCTGTACGGGGAGCCGCTGGAAAAGTATGTATGCATCGGAGCCAGAAGGGAAATCACAAACGCGGATACGCTGATCATAGCGGGTACTTCGCTGGCGGTTGAGCCTGCCGCTTCCTTCACGGAGGATTTCCGGGGAAAGAATCTGGTCATCATCAACCGGGAGCCGACACCCGCCGACAGCCGGGCTTCCCTGCTGATCCGGGAGGATGTCACGGAGCTCTTTCAGCTTCTGAGCGGTCTGGGTACGGAAGGAAGCCCGGCTTCATAGGTTCGCGGCTGTTCCTCCCCCGAAACCCGGCAGGCCGGAAGCCGGAATCGGTTTTTCCGGTATCTGCGTTATCATTTTGCATCATTTTTATGCAACAGGAGAAAACAATGGCCAATCTGCTGAAGGACGCGGAAAAATACAGGCTGAATTTACAGTTTCCCCAGCAGGCCCAGTTTTGTCATGATCCCTTCTGCCGTAACCCCGGGATGAGTGACATACAGCCTGGCAATCTGTTCGGTCAGGGCAGGATCCAGCCGATGCTTTCCCGCAATGGCGTCCACCGTCATGCCTTTCTGCATTTCCCGCATCACGGTTTCAACCTGCCTGCGGATATCGCCGCTTTCAATTTTCACGGCCTCTTCTTTCCGTGAATGCGGAATGTCGATCCGTTCAACGGTCCATCCGTCCCGGCCCGTTTCCAGCATTGCCATGGTGACCGGCTGGATCAATCGCCGGGGGCCGCAGCTTCCCGGATTCAGCACCAGCGTACGCTTCCCGCCGCCATGCTCCTTCCAGCCGGACGCGTACTGATGGGTATGCCCGCAGATGGCAAGATCATAGGCGCTCAGGTCCCCGGGCAGGTCTTTTTTCTTATGCGCCATGCAGATATGCAGCGTCTCCAGCCTGAAATCCAGCTGCATCGGCAGCTCCTCCGCCCACTCCCTGTCGTTGTTGCCGCGGACGGCCAGAACCGGGGCAAGCTGCTTCAGCTGATCAAGGACAGCCCGGCTGCTGATATCCCCTCCGTGAAGAATACATTCACATCCCCGAAGCTTATCCACCACTTCCGTGCGGAGAAGGTCATGCGTATCGGAAATAATACCCGCTTTCATGGTTTTTCAGCACCTCACTCGGATCCCTGTTCCCTTTGGCTTTTTCCCGGAAGCCCTGCCGGACACGCCGCAGCTGAATATACTATATCAGACGCGCACCGGAACATCAATTGCCCCCGGCCGGAAAGCCCTTGACGTTTTTCCGCGAATCCCTTACCATATTTTGAGGTTCCGGTCCGCCGGATTGAAAAGCAGAAACACTTCATTGCCATGGAAGAATGGCAGGATACACGGGGAGAAGGGAAATGACAAAGCCGGACGGGAATGCCTTTGACGTGCTTGCTGCGGGCAGCGGGGAATGTGTGGCCTACATGATGCGGGAGATTGCCGAGATCTGCCGCAGATTCAAATCGCGTTCCCCCGGCAGTGAGAACGAAAGGAAAGCAGCCGAGTATATGGCCGGTATCCTCGGGAAGGATTGCGGCTGCACCGGGATCAGGGTGGAAAGCTTTACCGAACATCCCGCTTCCTTTTACGGGTATTTCTATTGTTCCATGGTATGCGATACCCTGTGCGGCATCACCTTTTTTATTCAGCCGTGGCTGAGTATCCTCTTCGGAAGCCTGAGCCTGCTCCTGTTCCTGTTCCATTTCGTCCTGTACAGGCAGGTGATCGATCCGCTGTTTCCGGCACGGCAGGGGACCAACGTAACCGCCGTCCGTCCGTGCAGCGGTGAGGTCCGGCAGCGGATCTTTCTGAACGGGCATCTGGATGCCGCGTGGGAGTTCCCCCTGAATTATCACTTCGGCGGAATCGTTTTTGAAATACCGGGCGTCATGGCAACCGTCGGGATTTGCTATGATCTCGTTCTGGCGGTCTGCGCGGTGTGCGGTGCGGGCAGCTGGACCCATACAGCCGGGCTCTGCGGGCTGATCTTCATCCCGTTCTTTCTGCTGCTCGGCCTGACCTATAATCCGAAGCGGATCGTCGACGGGGCAAACGATAATCTCACCGGCTGCCTGATCGGCATCGGATTGCTCCGGGAGATGGAAAAAAACGGCATTCGGCCGGAGCACACGGAAATCGGCGTCATCCTGACCGGTTCGGAGGAAGCCGGGCTGCGCGGCGCGAAAGCATGGAGCAAAGCGCACCGGGACGACTGCCGGGATGTCCCGACCTCGGTGATCTGTTTTGATACGATCCAGGATCCCCGCCATCTGATGGTCAACAGGAAGGACCTGAACGGCACGGTCACCACGGACGCGGCCCTCTGCAGCCTCTTTCTTCAGGCAGCCGAAGCCGTGAATGTCCCGTGCAGGACAGGGCTGGTGCCGCTGCTCGGCGGCGCGACCGACAGCGCGGCTTTCATACAGGGAGGGTTCCGGTCCATAGCAATCACCGGGATGAGCCACAAGCTGGAACGGTTTTATCACACCCGGCTGGATCGCAGCGACAGCCTGAATGCGGAAGCCCTGGAAAACTGCTACCGGGCGGCCGTTGAGTTCCTGAAGCGGCTGGAGCAGGCATAACCGCCCTGCCCGGAGGAAAGGATCCGTCCCGGACATACAAAGGAGGAGCGGAATGATAAAAAGGTTCGCGGGGATACTTGTCACAGTGTTGATTCTGGGATTTATGTGCGGAGGAGCAGCGGAGGAGAGCCAGATGGAAGAGATCATTGTTTCCGGACCCAACGGTGAAATCTACGGTGTTTTGCAGGCGCCCGCGTCCAGGGAAGCGGTGCCGCTGATTATTCTGTCCCACGGTTTCGGCGGAAACCATACGTTCAGCCAGGATTATGCGGATGCTTTTGTCAGCCGGGGCTTTGCGGTATACAATTTCGATTTTTGCGGCGGCGGAATCGGATCAAAGAGCAGCGGGAGCATGCTGGAGATGTCCGTGCTGACAGAGGCTGCGGATCTGAATGCCGTCATTGACTCTTTCCGCGGGGATCCGCGTTTCAGCTGTATCCTGCTCTGGGGTGCCAGCCAGGGCGGCTTCGTTTCCGCCTATGTGTCCGCGCTGCGGCCGGATGATGTAAAAGCGGTTGTTCTGGAGTTTCCGGCAATCGTGCTGCAGGACGATTCCGAAAAGCGCAGGCGGGAGGACGGAAGCTTCCCCGAAACCAGCAGCATTATGGGGGTAAAGGTCAGCCGGAAGTATGATGAGGATGCGACGTCTTTTGATCTTTACGACCTGCTTCCGCGGTATTCCGGCCCCGTGCTCATCCTCCACGGGGACAGGGATCCGATCGTTCCGCTGAAATACTCCGAACGAGCTTCCGAGGTCTATCCCAATGCGCAGCTGATCGTTTATCCGGGGCAGGGGCACGGATTCATGGGGCAAAGCCGGGAAGACGCCAAAGCGCAGGAAACTGAATTCTTCCGGACATGGAGCAAATGACAGGCCGGACAATGCACGGTGCTCTTTTCCACGCCGTTCATCCCGCGTGTCCCTCGCAGTACTTCCTGACCCAGGCCTCATCCACGTAGTTTTCGCCCTCGTACATTACACAGCCATAGCAAAGGTCTTCCGCCATCTCCAGGAGAATGCCCTTCATCTCCAGATTCGTTTTCCATTTTTCGTCAATCGCGTCATATCCAAGCCAGGAACCGAGTATGTTCCCCGTAATGGCTCCTGTGGAATCGCTGTCGCCGCTGTGATTGACAGCCGCAATCACGGCTTTGCTGAAATCATCAGCGTACCGCAGACTGCAATAGACGGCTATGGCAAGCGCCTCATCCCCTGACCAGCCTTCACCGATTGCCCTGATATGCTCTTCATCGGAGCCTTCCGCATCTGCAAGCGCCCTGGCCTTTGTGATCAGCGATTCCATGCAGTCCAGATCCGCGGCAGAGGCTTTTTCCTTAAACATGTCTCTCGCCGCAGCCCAGGCTTCATCCACGGCTGCCAGGATGCTCTTTGTTCCATCGCCGTATACGCCGATGCTGATGATATGGGTCAGAATGGCGGCAGGAATATAGCCAAGCGGATGCCCGTGCGTAATTGCCGCAATCTCAGCACCGTCCATGTCAAGGAATCTGCGGTCTGCGTCGGATATCGGCTGATAATGCAAGGCAAGGGGGGCAACGCGCATCACGCCGCCGCAGCCTTTGCTGGAATTCAGCGGCGCGTCAATGCTGCCCATTTTGCCTGACCGCAGCGCAGAGAGGCACGTTGTGCCAGGCGCGCGGTCACAGTGAAGATCCGGGATTTCATACAGCCAGCAATGATGATCCTGCCGGGGATCAGAACCCCACTCCTGCGTCCTGAGCCATTCCTTATAGGCTGTATGCACGTAATTGGCAATTGGCCCCTGGATTCCTTTCAGATGGCCATGCGTTTCGCCGATCAGAATTCCGTTCGCTGTAAACAGGCTCATCTGCGTGTCATCTGAAAACACTGCGGCACCGGTTTCAAAATCCAGATCGTATTTCTGTATCCCTTCGAAACCGTATTCCTTCTGTATCTCTTTCCAGGATGAAAATTCCACAGGATAGCCAAGGGCATCGCCGATTGCGCCTCCGACCAGCCCGCCCATGATTTTATTGAGGTACGGCCGTTTTTCTGCCCTGCGCCTTTCAGCGCGTTCTTTTTCAGCCTCCAGCGCTTGCCGTTTAAACTCCTCCTGCCTTTTCAGGAACGCTTCCATATCCATATCGTCACTTCCTCACATGCTTTCTGTAGACGGTTTCAAAGTCATCCAGGTATTTTTCCGCCCTGCAGTATAAATCCGCAAAAGCCTGTTCGTGGGTTATTTCGCCGTACTCCGGATCCCGAACGCCAAAGAAAAACCGGCTCGCATGATATACTCTTTCTTCCGGCAGGCCCAGCCGTGCAATCCGATCCATTGCTCCGCCTGAGATTCCAACGAGCGATGAGAATAATGCAGCCTCATCATCCTGTAGGTATTTCGCCGACGAATATGTCCTGTCGGGACGAATACCATGGCTTTCCAGCGTGTTCCAGACCTGCTCCCGTACAGGCCATCCTTGTGTGCTGGGATAGGCGGCTCTTGCTTCTCCGATCACCGGAAGGTGTCTTTCACGCGCAAGATAATTGAGAATCTGAGCCGCCATGACACTGCGGTTCAGACCTCCGTCGCAGCAAAAGCAAATCCGCGCGGGGATATCCAGATACGACTGCATATCGAGGAAGCTCTGCGCAGTCAGCGCCTCCGGAAAAAACGCAAATACCGGCGCTTTTTCCGGATCTATCTGCGCAAATTCAACCGCTTCTCCGAGTGTGTCTCCATCGATCATGCCGGGCTTGAAATACGCAAGAGTAATATGCGGCGTCAAGGGATAAGGAAGACTCTGTATCTCGTCGAACCGCCGATACAGCTCCATCAGCAGTTCAAAATCTTCCTCTGTCTGTGGACGCAGCATCAATACCACAGACTTGGCCACCATGCTGACAATCCGATCCGATACCATGGTGATCTTTCTTCCCGCATATTCTTTTCGGATATCTTCAACGATGCCAGCCGCCCTGTCAATGCTCTGCACAACTTCAGGGTCATACGCTTCCGCCGGGTAAGATGAACACATCTCAGGAGAAACCAAGTCATGCAGTGTCATATGAATCGCATCGTCAGGAAGAGGGATCGCCAGCATTCCCGTTCCGTCCAGCTTCTGATAAAGAACGCTCATCATCAGCCGAATGATTCGGAAGCACTTTTTTCCGGGTCGGAACGCCACTGTGCTGCCATGGAATGGAGCATAGCTTCCGTCGGGATTAACTTTTCTCCCGAGTCCCTCATGTGTATGGAAGGAACCGTGAATCGGCTCATATTTCCATACTGTACGCTGTTCATAGTCCGATAGGAACGGCATCTTCACACCTCCATCCCCTCTGCAGGTGCTTCTTGTCCAATCTCTATTAGGTTTTCCCTCTGTCCGCTGTCATGCAGATTCATCTCGCCGGCGTTTTTCCCGTATCCTTAGATATTCTAAAGCTTATGCCAATGGTTTTCTCCGCCGCGATTTACTCTTCTCCGCTGGTAAGCAGGGTGCAGATGCCCTGCTCGATCAGCTCTCCGTTTTGATACCAGGCGGGAAGCATGACTTCAACCGTATCGCCCACGTACAGCTCCTTGCCGTTCCATTCCGTATAGGAATTTGCGTTTTGTTCGTTCAGGACCAGATGCTTTTCTTCCTCTCTTTGCAGCCCCGCCGCTTCTGCCGCTTTTAGCAGCAAACCTGCCCATGATGCGCATTCGTCGGGGTTTGAACGCTCAATCACGGGACACAGAGACTTTTCACAAAGCTTCGTGATTTCCCCGTCTTCCCATTTGAAGCGTGTCCGATCATACCACTCCTTAAGCGCTTTCTGGGGCGTTTTTGCGTTCCCGGACCCCACGCGAACCAGCCCGGCATAAAGGCCGTTGAAAAGCTTGGCATTGGTACGAAGCGTATCGCGCCAGGCGCGGACAAAAACGTCTTTTTGACGAAGCGGAAACAGCTTCGTACTTCGGCGCAGCCGGCAGATCAACCGCACTAAAAGCTGCCTGACTAAACTTGCTTCCTGTTTCATAGAATTCACCTGCTTTGTTTGACTTGCATTCATTCATGATTCCCATACGACTTTCACGTCGCCCGTCAGATCAATTAACAAAACATCCCCTTCAGAGAATTGCAAATCAGGAAAATAGGCTGGATTGGTCCAATTCTGATTATTCCCCCAATAGGTGGCGTCACACAATTCCACACAATGAGTACCAACAGAGACTGTGATCATATAATCGTCCCCATTTGAGATCCTGTAAGTTTGCGTGCTGTCTTTGTCAATACGGATAAATTGATCCCTTCCGCTTCCGACAAACCGCTTTCTTCGAACAATATGAATTTTTGCATATGATTGTGCATCCGCGCCTTTCTGGTTCAACGACGCTATCATGTTCCGCACGCTCTCATGCTGCTCTTTCTGCTGTTTTGCCTTTTGCCGCACACGTTCCAAGGCTTTCCTGGCAGCTTTATCTCCCTGTTTTGCGGCCAGACCGTACCAATGCTCTGCTTCTTCGTAATTTTCTTTTACGCCCAGGCCTGCTTTATAGCATTCGCCAAGATAAAACTGCGCTTCAGAATGTCCCTGATTCGCGAGCTTTCGGAACAATTTCACCGCCTTTCTCTCCGCTTGAGGATCGACACCCACGCCTTTCATGTAGGCTTCCCGATACGCCGTCATCGCTTCTTCAAATTCAGTATGCTCCTTATCTCCACTGCTTGTCTGTTCTCCCTGTGCCGAATTGACGGCTTTTTTCTGCGTGGGCTTAGGCAGCGTGCTGACTGGCGTTTTCTGAAACTGTTTCTTATCTCCAATGCTTATCTGCTCGCCCTGTGCTGAATTGACAGCTTTTTTCTGCGCGGGCTTGGGCAACGTGCTGATCGGCGTTTTCTGAAACGCGAGGCCCAGAGCCACCGTCTCCTGGGGACGCGCGATTGAAATCAATCGTTTCGATGCTTCCTTGATTTTAGGAAGGTTTACCGTTCCGAATCTGCTGCTTTTGCCAGTGAGTATATCGTCCACAAAATACCACTGACTATGGCCGCCGGTGACGATTACCAGATCCACGTCATCCCCCTTTACGGGCGATTCCCGAATGCAGTCGTTAATCAGGGTCGGAAACTGTTTCAGATACGCTTCCATGAGCGTCTCAAATCCAGCTCTATCCAAGCGGTAATCGCCAATCTCCTGGCCCAGAAGTTCCAGGCAGCTGTCCAACGCCTCAAAATCCTCGACTTGCGCCTTTCGAAGCAGCGCAGGAGAAACAACCGTTTCCTTCCATCCCTTGAATTTCTCCACACCTATGCGCTGGAAAATGCTTTCCGCGATCTCCGGAGACAGCATCGGACGGAAAAACCCCTGCAGCAGCTGATCCAATTCCCGCCCGCCGAAAAGCGCCTGTTCGCCTCTCGGCCAGGTGTTCAAAGTCTCCATGACCGCATCCCCCGGTGTATAATTGCACAGCACCAGGTCCGTTGTCCCCGCTCCCATGTCGATCAGCAGGATTGTAACAGGCACGCCGTCCCGCAGCAGCCCGATGGATTTCAGGTGTGCTTCGCTTTGCACCAGCGCCGCCTGGATCGCCGCCTGCGCCTCGTCCATTCCCTCCACGCTCGGAAATCCGGCCTTTATTGCGGCTTCCACCACGAATTGCTTGGTCTCATCTTTCCACTTCACCGGATAACTGATGATGGTACGTTCGCGGTCGTCTGCCTCTCCCAGATGGCCTCCATCGCTTTGCGATTTGTATTGTTTCGCCAGATAGCCATAGAATTCTGCGGTCAAAATTCTGGCCAAGGCCCGCTGATCCGGGTCCTGGCTTTCCAGCTCTACCTTGAACCCCTGGTAAAGCGTATGATTGCGCCTTTTCTGTTCCGCCTCGTAGCCGAAGTACACCACACTCGGATCACCGATCTTTTTTTGGATCAACGTAGGCACCATGCCGCCTTTGCCTCCGAAAACGACTTCCTTTGTTTCAAATCGCTCCCCGATTGGTGCACCGTTCTCTGTGTACCGTTTTACCCGGATCACCGAAGTGCTGGTGCCAAAGTCCACCCCTATAATTCTCTCTGCTGGCATAATACTCACGCTCCCGGTTATCTGTTGTACAGCTCTGTCAGATCCAATGATTCGATCAGACTCATGTATTTCTTCTGGTATGCGCGAACCCAAGCACTTGTAATCGTGCCGGTGTCTTCCCGAATGGTCAGGGTTTTCGAGCACGCTTGATATAACTCTTCCATCCCATGCTTTCCAACAGAGAGAAGACGATCCGCGCTGACAGTGCACAGCGGCTGCGATACGTCCACCTCGTTCTCCAAGGTCAGGTTGCGGAAAGAGGCCAGGTGTGTAAAGGGCCAGACCCACGCGATTTCAAACTGAGGAGCATAATAACAGATGCGATCCTCGGCGTATTCCTCCCGGTGAGGCAAAAAGCGGATACAGAGCCGGCCGTTTCGCTGTTCAAGCCATGGCAGCCCTAACTGAAGGCCTATCGGCAGCTCTGACGCAACGATATCGCGCTGCGACAGCTCCTTAACAAGCTCCAATGCGTCCATCAGGCGTTGATGCCTCCTTTCCTTGCAATCACAGTATAGTTGTTTCCGGGCTTCCACGCTTTCAGGAAGGTGGATGCCCGAATCTGGACTCCGCGGCCGCCTTCAAGGCCGGGATCATTCAGAATTACCCACGTATCCGACGGTGTCTGTTTGATTCCGATGACCTCAACTGCGTGATTGATATTGAAACCCGGCACCTCTGCAAGCTCCGGTTTCGCCATAATCGCGCTGTTTACACCGCAGATCAGTTTTGCCCCGGAATCCAGTTCCTGAGCCAAATCACGCAGGTTCAGGTCCTTTGCCCGCTCCACATGGATACCCAGACTTTCCAATATCTTTCCGACATCATTGGCTGTGGTTCCGGATTCAGGATCGTACCAGCCTCTTTCTTTGGCGAATTCGATCAGGCTCTGCTCTGAAAAGTCACGATCCAGAAGCTGTTCCGCCACAAATTCCTGACAGACTACGGCACAGGAGTACGCCTCTCCCTGACGGTGCCAGTGCTCTGCATCCTTCTCCGGCGTTCCTGCGCTGAGCTCGAAGTTTTCCTGCTCCGGTCTAAACGCTTGCCGGGGGCCGACGTGCTCCAAAGAAACACCGGGTTCCAGCTCCCTCAATCCCTCGTAGCGCTCTGCTTTTAGGCTTTCGGATCCTTCAGAAAAGAATTCAATTCCCATGCTTGATGCTCCTCAATGTGTAATCATGAAGATTATTTGGGCTTATACGCTCTTAGATTCTTTCCTTCCGTTTCCAATTTGTTTGCCTCGCTGCGCAAAGATCTTGCTGTGGATTCCAAGCTTGATGCCTTGCTGAAATTGCCCTCATTGCGCGCTCTGCGTGCGCTTGATTCATAACTGGAGGCGGTTGATCTTTTGCTATTTGCTTCGCTGATCTTCATAGAACCACGGCTGTGAATAATCTCCGTTACGCCGGCTCCACCGCCAAAGCTGATCTCCTGGCCCTTGCTTCCCTGGCGGGCACCCTGCTTCACCGCCTCTTTCGCGCCTTGTGGGGTGTCGATTCCTTCATCCTCTCCTCGGAGCCGGGGGCGGTTATAATACTGTGTCCTTTTATATTCCCGCTCCAATTTTTGTACTTCCTGCGCTTTTTTGCTGATCAGTTTTTCCAGCGCTGGATCATCAGTCCTTCCCTTGCGCTGATGCTCCAGCGCGCTCAACTCCCTCTTTGCGTTTGTCAACCTGTCTTGCGCTGCCTTCAATTGTTCCGGATGATATCCAGGAATACCGCTGGCATTTTCTGCTCCGACACCTGCCGCTGTTCCTTGGCTGGCACCCATTTCTTCATTCAGCTTTTCGATTTGGCCGCGGAAGTAATTGGCGGTTTCCGCATCTCCCGCCTTCATTGCTTCAAATAGTCTTGATTGATACGCCTGAAGCTGACTCGCGATCTCGCGCGTTGCGGAGTTTTCGCCCATTTCATTCAGTTCCATTCCGCCTAAAAGTTCATTCATTGCCAGATGCCCCTTTCATTCCTTCATGGTTTGTTTTTTGCCAGGCTCGACGTATGAATCCTTCCCCATTCAGCAGTCAGCTTTCCTCGATATCCAGCGCATGCTCCTCCTCGGATCCGGCCATCGGAATTTTTACCCAGGCAGCTGCGTCGTCATCGTCGCCGCAAATGATCGCATAGCCTTTCTCCAGTGCGGGGATAATATACTTCTGATCGTCCCGGAACGCCATGCAGGAGGCCATGATCGTCTGATCGTCCGGAGCGGTAATCCGATGCACGATTTTGTAGTTTGTGTTCTTGATCACATCGTCGATCAGACGGGTGGGAACCTGATCCACGACCACCAGCCCCTGACCGTAGCCCCGAACCTCGGACAGCATATTTCCAAACAAATCAGCCACTGCGCGCTGGGGGCTTCCGCTGCTCTGGTGATCAGCAGGCTTCAGCAGCACATTATGCGCTTCTTCAATCAGCGTAAGGTGCAAAAGCTGATTCTTCTGCGCTTTCTCCCTGTAACTCCGATCATAGGTATAACACGAAACACGGTATTCGTACAGCGCCTGCATGAGCAGGGACATAATCAGCGCCTTGTCCTTGGAGCCTGACAGCTTGCTGATATTGATGATGACGTTGGAAGAAAACAGTTCGGCAAAATCCGTTGATTTTTTGACATTCAGAATTTTTCCCCTCATTCCCCGAGTCAGAGATGAAAAGCGAGTTATCAGTATTTCCTTCATATTCTCCCGAACCCGATCCTCGTACGTTTTGTGTCGCATGAGGGTTTCTGCCTGTCCTATGAGGTACTCTACCTTTGGATAGGCTGTCAGGGGGGCTACAAGTCCGTCATCAAAATCTCTGTCATTATCCTTCGCAAAATCGGAAATCGTGTTATAGATCGTTTCTTCAATCAGGATTGGGACAACCTCCTCGGACGGCAAGCAGGCATTCAGCAGCGTGGCCGCCGTTTCGCTGTGCTGAAGCAGATCGACCGGCGCATCCTTTGCGTGAGCCGGTTCAAATAGATTCAGCTTCAACTGTTCAAGCGGATAACCTTCAAATTCAGCCAGGCCGGGCATATAGATTTTGAAACGCTTTTCCGCAGGAAGGTGACGGTTCTGAGCAATTGCCCAGCGCACATAGTCATCCTTTGCAGGTTCAATGACCATGACGGGGATACTCCGCTTCATTGCCTTGCCCAGCAAGCGCTTACAGGTAGTGGACTTGCCGCTGCCGGTGATACCTGTAATAAGCGCGTGACGCACCAGAGAATTGACGTCGATATCGTAGGTGGTCCCTTGGATAATGCCTGTATCCACGATGCTGCCCAAGCGGATCTTGCTCTTCTCGTCAGGAACCTCTGCCGGGTTGTTTGCAAAACGTACTGCGGTCTTCACAAAACGGAGGCCCGGAACATCACGCCGGGGCAGGGAGGTGGCAAGGCTCAGTTCTTTCGTGGAGAGCGGGGTACTGAGATACTGATAATTCTTGCCAAACAGATGCCACTGGCTCTGGGCATAGGTAAACCCCTCTTTGGGCTTAACAATTCTGGCGTCCAGCATGGGCAGCAGGTCAAAATTGTTTCGTACGATTGAAAGGGCATTGGAGTCAGTCTGGAACAGATGAAGACGAATCGGTTCATAATAGGTCTCTTCTCCGGAATAGATGGAGCGCAGCATCCCGGTAACAGTTTTCACATCGACAGGCAGATTCCCAAGAACATAAACTCCCGTATTCCAGAAGCCAAAATTTCTGCCGTCATTCAATCGCTTGATATGATGTTCTGTAGCAGATTCCGCATATTCGGCAAACTTGTCGAGGTATTCGGTGCTGAGGCCAGAGCTGCTGCTGACGCTTTTCGGCCGACTGATGTCTGATGTAACTGTATTGGCGATACTGCCGCCGATCAGCGCCCCAACCTGAGGATTGCCCAATAAGATTCCGCCAATTCCGCCGAGAACTGTCCCAAGAAGATTGGCTCCCGCCTTTTTTCTCGCCAAAGGATCAAAGGATTCCTGCTTTGAATCCGATGTGTTCACAGTCATTTTTACCGCCGAGTGGATCTGGCTGCTCAGTCTGCGATGGCAAGAGATGATTTCCGTGATTTCTTCATCGTTGATGGGATCGGCGATCACCAGCATTGCATAGTTCTTTTCTTCTCCGTGGGCGTCCCGAATGCCAAACGCCAGTTGATCCAATGTCTGAAGGAGCCCTTTTTTCTGGTTCTCCTGGAATGACGGAATCCCGGTAACCGCTCCGATGCTGTCCATACTCTGAAGCGGTGTATGAATCTCATTCAGAACCTTCTCCCCTGCGTCGAGCACCTGAAGCCCCATTCCGGGCATAGAGCCGAAGGTGGCTTGCCGTAATTGCTGAATGGCGTCATTGCCAGTGATATTCTGATTGGCTGATGCCGTACCCAGGAAGAGTTTTGTTTTTCCTTCATTTCTCAAAAGCAGGAAATACAACCTATACCCCCAGGCATGAATGCTTGACAATACGCCCTGCCAGCGGGAGAGAAGGTCATAGTCCTCTTTTTCATTGGGATGAACCGGCAGCCGGGTGATCTGCATCCAATGGATCTGCGGTCTGCGCAGGGGGACGGTCCCTGGGTTTTTCGCATAGAGATTGATGAACTTCATTTCTGATGTGCCGCAAAGGTAGTCTCGTTCCAGAAGCTGCGCCAGCAGTGACTGGTAAAAATCGTCCGGAACGTTTATATTCATCGGAATGTGCTGGTCATCCAGGCTGAGTTCGTTTCTGCTAAGCATATTCAATATATCTTTCAACATATGGAATCCTCCTCTGTACTGTTCTTCACGCATTATGCTACTTATTTATTCTAAGCAGGAATTGATTTGGTTATAATTGATGTGCGAAACAGCAGAATCAGGATTCTCCTGCATCACAGGCGCTCTAAAACTCCTGATCTTTCCAATGGCTTCATTGTAAAAAGAGGCGGATATCGGCAGTATCTCGTCGTTAGTAAGCTGAACCGAGTGGTTTTGCTTGTCAACGCTGGCAATATGGTATTGATTCACAAGATAGCTCTTGTGGATTCGCACAAAACACCATGCGGTCTTCTGTTTTTCCAATTCGGCTTCTATATCGCTCAATCGGGCATAAAGACGATGCGTATTCTCCTGTTCCTGCATTTCGTTTGGGATTCTGTTCGTCTCAATGACATGAACATATTTCAAATCACTTTGAAAATAGGCGATATTTTTAATGGGATAATATAAAAAGCTCCTTCTTGTTTCATACAAAAAAGTACCGCTTGACTGAATGTATTCTGACAGCATCGCATCCATGACAGTATCCATATCGTTTTGATAACGGATCCCGAAGTAAAAATCGAACGGACGGGTATGTAAAAACGGCTGAAACTCACATGGCTTCTGAGCGTAATAGCAAATATAACAATGAGGATTCAGCCTGGCCAAAGCCTTGCCGATTTTCATGCTCTCCTCATGATCCAGCGAAATAAAAGCAAAGCTGATGCCTATTGCGTATTTAAATAATACCTCTGCCGCATCCTTGCGGTAAAAGCGTAAAACAGAGAAGTCCATATCCTTACGGATCGTGTATTCGCAAAGCCACTCTTTCAGTTTGATCCAGCTCTGCTCGTTCTTTTCAAAAAAAGCTATGTTCATGTCTGCTCTTTTCCTCTCGCCGACTGGCATCATTCTCCTTCAGTTTTCTGCCGTTTGGTCTACCAGCATTCCGCCTTTGATTACGAATTTCTGTTGTATTCTGATCGGGATAAACATTCCAGAAAGCGTTCGAACATGAAGTTCTGAAGAACAACCTGAACGGCGATGCCATTTTGGTAACTTATTTAAAGATTATACAACGGTTTTAGACTTCTGTCACGTTTTCCTTTTATGTCAACATTTTGCGCAAAACTGATCCTCACAAAAATCATCACTAATAATCTCTTCCCCCAGTACCCCTTACATTGTAACAAATCGCTCAGGTCTCCGGTATTTTGAACATGACGATCTCCTGGCTGTCAAAGATCGTGCTGAATCCTTCTTCCCCATGGTCGTTTGCAGCAAAGCATGTTGCCATGACCCAAAGCCCGTCATCCATCGGAATGAACTGCTGCTGGTCCATGATAGTGGTTCTCTTTTCTTCGGCAGTTTCCGGCTCCATATAATCCCGAAGCACCCTAAAGTCATCAGGATTCAGTTTGACTTCCGTATTTCCCAGCTTGTTTCCGTCCATATCCAGCCAGCAAATATAACTGGATGCGTCAATCTGTAAACTGTCCTTACAGAAAATACCGATTTTTCCGTCATGCAGAAACAGATATCCGGTGTCAGGGCCGTACTCATCTTTACCTTTCACCCACAGCAGACGGCCGTCCGCGTCAAACTTTACAAGGAAATGAGCCCACTCATAAGATGACCATTCATTTTCTCCGGGGCAGCCTTCCCGCAGCCACGCAACATATCCGCCATCGCTGGTTTTCAGGGCATAGTCAAGCATCGCTGTATCACTGCCGGACAATTGCCAGTCCATCCTCGTTTCCCACAACACCTTGTCCAGCGATCCGTCCAGCTTCTGGATCATCGCATGGCCGTTGAATACAGCATCATGGCCAAAGAATACATATTCGTCATTGTTTGGGACAATATAGCCGTATCCGTCTTTCATGATCAGGCCATCATACCGATTGATTTCCTTTCCTTTCCAGTCATACAAAATGGTCTTGTACCGATAATCTTCTGCTTTTTTGCTCACATCATCGTATGACATAATAAAAGAAGGTGTGATGGTATATATGATCCCGCGTTTCTTCTTCAGATCAAGCTTTTTTCGGGCTTTTTTCCCATCCGGCGTAAAGAACATCACTGCCCGCTTTCTCGGATAATCCTCCATGATGACCGCGACTGTCCCGTCCGTCAGCACCGTGGCCTCCTCGGCCGAAGTATAACCATCCTTCCGGCTGATATATTCCCAGCTGATCGTCCGATCCGTGTTCAGGCACATGATCCACGCAGCGTCCCCGCCGTACTCGTCCCTTCTTGTTCCGCCGGTCAGCAGCAGTCGTCCGTCCGGCAGTGTACACCGGTAATTCAGGTATTCCACTTTTCCGCAGCTAAGCTCAACCAATGCTTCAGGTTTTTCGGAGGCTGTGCAGGATGAAACGGTCATGCTCAGCAAAACGACAATCAGAATAATCACAAACTTCTTCATGAACAGCACCTCCGCGATATAAACGATTGATCCGGCACAGATGCTTCACAATCAAAAACTTTTGGGCAGAAAAATGTCATATTGCTTTTATGTTCCATAACACGAAAACTCAAGATATTTTGGTCTCCTGATAAAAATATCAGTGACATTTTAGCATGAAAGCACTTTTCGGTTGCAAGACTTGCTGTGCCCTGTACGAATTTTGTACGGCTCGTACACCTGTACGAAGTGTACGAAATCCTTTCACGCACAGCATTTTTTCGTACACTTGCATAGTTTATAAAGAAATCACGAATCCAAGGAAAACAACAGCTTTAGCGGGTAAGAGGTTGTACGAAACCGTCTGCAGTTCCTGCCATATGGGTAAAACGATGCCTTGAAACAGGAAAACAAAATTCACATTGCGGGAAAAACCTCTCTGCGGGGAACAGGCGCTAATGAGTTCTTGCCGCGCTGTCCACCTCATACGCTGTATACTCATGATCAAATTCGTAGCCGAGCTTTTCCGCCAGATGGACGGAATTCATGTTCTGCGCGTCCCAGCTGGGATAAAGCCCTTCTTTCAGGCATCGAAGGATCAGCGCCGCGCACACGGCGGTTGCCAGGTGCCTTCTCCTTTCGGTTTCAACCGTATCCACTTCGATTTCAATTCCTTCCCGGTAGCGGGTATAGGAAGAGGCTCCGGAAACGATCCTGCCGCCTTTGAGGATGACCATGCCCCTTCCCGATTCCAGATACTTTTCCTTGCTTCCGAAGGAGGAGACAAAGTCCCTTGTCACGGGATCCTCCAGGCATTGATCATAAATCTCCGCGTCGATTTCCTTCAGTTCATAACCTTCCGGCAGCCGGTCCGCTTCTTTTTGCAGCATGGCCGGATCGAAACAGGTGTCCTTTTTCATCGCGTACCGGGTCACTCTCCGGGCGTCTGGAAAACAGCTTTCTATCAGCGCTGCCCACTTTTCATCCTGAGGGACCATGATGACAAATCCTTCCGGCTTATGCGCCACAAGCTCCCTGTCCGGCTCTCCGGCATAAAAGCAAAAGCAGCCGGCAAAAGCCAAGGCGGACTTTGGATGCCCGGGATCCGTCACATAGACCTTCCCCATCACATTCTGCAGGCATGAATAAATAAGTGTTTCCTCCCATCCTTCAAAGAGGCTTCGGACTTTTCCGGTATCCTTGATTTCATGGATCATTGCATCATGCCCTCCCGGCCGGGCGCCGCGCAGGCGCCTTCCGCATCAGAATTGTGACCGTCCGTTCCCGCATTGTAACAGGCGATCCGGCGCATGTCAAACCGTTTTCCCCCGCCGGCTTCCCGCCTTGACATGCCGGAAGTTCCTTCCTACAATATGGCTGGCTGCCGTCAGGAGCTGTATGGAAAACACCGCTGCGGGAGGTGGAATCTGCATGTTTCAGTTGGAGACAGAAAGATTGATGATTTCCGAATTCACGCCGGAAATGGCGCAGGCAGTTCATGAGAACTCGCTGGACGAGGATAACCGGCGGTTCCTACCCGACGAGGTTTTTGAGACCGTTGAGGAAGCAGCGGAAACCATCCGGTTCCTGAGGGCGCAGTACGGAAGCGCGGAAGGGCCGCTGGTCTACCCCGTGCTGCTGAAAAACGGAACGCCCATCGGCCACGTACAGGCCGTTCCGATCGGCGGCGGCGCGTGGGAAGCCGGGTACCATATCGGAAAGCGCCATGTGAAAAAAGGGTATGCCACGGAAGCCATGAAGGCTTTTCTTCCCGCAATCATGAAACATCTCGGGATTCATCAGATCACAGGCATCTGCGTGCAGGATAACCTTGCTTCCCGCAGAGTCATGGAAAAGTGCGGATTTGAACTGGAATACGAGGGAAACGGCATGGAGCATGGGACAGAACAGCGCATCTGCCGGTATGCCTTTCATCTGAATGAATAACGCACGACTCCCGGTATATCGGGCAGTTCCGTGCGTTTTTTATGTCCGTCAGGCTGCGGCGTTTCTCAGTGCCTCACTTTTCGCCCCGATGCGGCTTCAAAATGGCAGGCAGCAATCCCCAGATCCACCTTCGTGTATGATCCCAGCCCCCTGACCCTCACAAACGGTTCCCGGTCCTTCAGGCTGAACATGAACTTCTGCTGATTGACCGCGGTCGGAGCTTTCAGCGCGGCAATCACGCCCTTTGCGAACCATTCCTGTTCCATACCGGAATCTGCGACATCCTCCGCCTTCCTGCTTTTGCGGATGGCTCCCTGTGTCTCTCCGTAGCCAAGCGCGATCACCATGCACAGGGTTTCCCCTTCGGGAATCAGCTCTCTGACCTTCCGCTTGTTGAACGTCAGTGCTGCCCAGCAGGTGTTCAGTCCGCACTGCTGCGCAAACAGGACGATCTTCTCGCCATAGTAGCCGCAGGCATATTCGAAATCCGGGCCCTTTTTCCCGGCCAGAACGATATAGTTTTTCACATTGCGGAAATGCCCGTAGTGCGCAAGCCTTGAGTCAAAACCGTCCGGATCGCCGTACCGGATAAAGATATCCAGCCCGGATGCCAGGTTGCATTCCCGCACAAACTCATCCAGCCGCTGCCGGGTGTCCCGGTCAATCGGCCGGTCCAGATATGCGCGCACGGAATGCCTGGCGTCTATTGCTTCCATGATCGTCATCACAATCCTGTGCCCCCTTCAGCCGATATGCTTCCCGGCCGTTCCTGTCCTGTCATTTCACCGTTTCCACCTTGATGGTATTGGTGTTGCCCGGCGCGCCGTTGATCTGCCCTCCGGTCAGCACCACATTGTCCCCCGGCTGGAGCGCAAAGAGATCCTTCGCCAGTTTCAGGTCCTGCCAGAACATCACATCCATGGAAGAATACGCTTCCGTCAGCACCGGGGTCACACCCCAGGACATATTCAGCTTTCGCCAGGCTTTGGGGCTGGTCGTCGTCCCGATGATGTTCACAGGGCACCGGAAGCGGCTGACCATCCGGGCTGTCCGCCCGGAAATGGAATTGACGACGATCGCTTTGGCGCCGACATCCACCGCCATGGAGCAGGTGGCATGGGAAATCGCGTCGAGATTGTTATGAATCCGGAATTCCATGGTGAGGAAACGTTCCGCGTAATCAATCCCCGCTTCCGTGAACTCCGCCGTCTTCGCCATGGTGGCTGCCGCCTGGACGGGATACTTGCCCGCGGCGGTTTCCCCGCTGAGCATGATCGCGGAGGAGCCGTCATAGACCGCGTTCGCCACATCCGAGATTTCCGCCCGGGTCGGCCGCGGATTCTGGATCATGCTCTCCAGCATTTCCGTGGCGGTGATGACCCGCTTTCCGAGCATCCGGCATTTGCTGATCAGGTATTTCTGCAGCGCCGGCACTTCCATGAAGGGGATTTCCACGCCCAGGTCGCCGCGGGCAACCATGACGCCGTCTGCGACCTCACAGATTTCCTCGATATGATCGACGCCGCTCCGGTTCTCGATCTTGGCAATCAGGTCCACATCCCCGCCGCCGTTCTGGTCCATCAGGTCCCGGAGCTGCTGGACATCCGCCCGGGTGCTGACAAAGGAGGCCGCCACAAAGTCGATATCGTTTTCCAGGCCGAACAGGATGTCCTTCCGGTCCTGCTCGGAAAGGAAGTCCTGCCTGAGCACCTTGCCCGGGAAGTTCATGCTCTTCCGGTCGCTCAGCACCCCTCCCGCGGTCACGCGGCAGAGGATCTCGCTGCCGGTGACCTGCCGCACGGCCAGGACCACCAGCCCGTTATTGATCAGGACCGTATCGCCTTCGGAAAGCTCCTCCGTCAGCCTCCGGTATGACACGGAAACACGGGTTTCATCCCCGGGAACGCTGTCTGTCGTCAGCGTGAAATCCGCCCCGTCCCGCAGCGTTACCGGGCCGTCCCGAAACGTACCGATCCGGTATTCCGGGCCTTTCGTGTCCAGCATGATCGCAATCGGGAGATCCAGCTTTTCCCTGACCTTTTTGATCAGGTTAATCCTCCTCAGGTGCTCTTCCTGCGTCCCGTGAGAGAAATTCAGCCTTGCGACATTCATCCCGGCCCTGCACAGCGCAGTCAGGGTTTCCTCATTGTCACAGGCCGGCCCGATGGTACAGATGATCTTTGTCTTCCGCATAAATGGATGCTCCTCCTTCCGGTCTTCCGGTTCTTCCCCTGTTCTCCGTTCCGTGCCCCGGTCATCCGCGGACCGCGTCGGAGATCGCCTCGCTGAAGGTGGGATGCGGACGGATCACCCGTGCCAGATCCCCGACGGTCAGCCCGGCGGAAAGCGCCTGGGTGAATTCGCTGATCAGGTCCGTCGCGCGCGCGCACATCATCTGCGCGCCGAGAATCCTGCCCGTTTCCCTTTCAGACACCACACGGATATATCCGCGCTCTCCCCCGGCAATCACGGTCCTGCCGTTGGCGCCCATCGGCACCTTCCGGCTGTCCGCGTCGATTCCCGCCGCCTTCGCCTCGTCCGCGGTCATTCCGACGCAGGCGATTTCCGGTTCCGTATAAATGCAGGACGGAATCCAGCGCATATCCGCCGCTTCCGCCCGGCCCGCCATGATCCTTGCGGCATTCCTTCCCTCCGCGGCCGCCGCGTGCGCCAGCATGATGCCGCCGGTCACGTCCCCGATGGCGTATACCCCGGGCAGGCTGGTTTCATACCGTTCGTTCACCCGGATACAGCCCCGGTCCATGTCTGGCCGGAAGCCCTCGGCGAAGAGCCCCTCCGTATACGGGCGCCGGCCCACACAGACCAGGACCGCGTCCGCCTCCGCGGTATCAGGCTTGTCGGCGGTATATTCGCAGACCAGCCCGCCGCTCTCACGCTGCCGGATCGCTTCCACCCTCGCGCCGGTACATACGGCAATCCCGCGTTTCTTCATGAGCATTTTCAGGCTCTGGGCCAGCTCGCGGTCCAGATTCGGCAGCAGCTGCGGCATCGCTTCGATCACGGTCACCTGTGTCCCGAGCGCCTGGTACAGCGCGGCAAACTCCACGCCGATCACGCCGCCCCCGATTATCACCAGGCTGCCGACAGGTTCCTCGTATTCCAGCAGCTCATCGCTGGTCACCACACCGGGCAGGCTGATTCCCTCAATCGGCGGCCGGATCGGGCGGGAGCCCGTGGCAATCAGAATCCTGTCCGCCGTAAGCAGCCGCTCCTCCGCGGCGGTGCGCACCGATACCCTGCCTTCCCCGCAGACGGTGCCTGTCCCCCGGATCAGTTCAACCTTTTTCCGCTTCGCGGTATCTTCGATCCCTTTGCGCAGCTGAAGCACTACCTCCCGCTTCCGCTGCTGCATCTTCCGCGGATCGTACAGGATTTCCTTTGCGCAGACGCCCGCGGCCTCCGCTTCCTTCATGCTCCGGTACAGTTCCGCCGCATGCAGAAGCGCCTTGGTCGGAATGCAGCCGCGGTTCAGGCAGGTGCCGCCCGTCTCCTCCTTCTCCACCAGCGCTGTTTTCATCCCCAGGTCCGCCGCCTCAAAGGCCGCTTCGTACCCTCCGGGGCCTGCCCCGATCACAATCAGATCGTAGTCCATTTCTTCCCTCTCCCGTTCTTTTCTCCCGCGGCCTTTCCCGCCGGGGGCGCTTCCGCCTGCCGGGCTACGGAATCCGCGTACGGATCAGTTCCGCGATATCCCGGCCCGTCCGGACCCGCAGTTCCCGGCCTGCCGCGGCCTCCTCCTCTTCCTCGGATACGGCCTCCACGCGCGCCGCCAGTTCCTCCCCGCTCCAGGGGCAGCCCTGCAGGGCATCCCGGATCCGGCGGATCAGGCTTTCGTCCATCGCGTCCGACACGCATTCCGCCCGAGCCACGCGATCCCCGCGCACCATCAGTTCCACACGGATGCCGCCCCACGCGTACCGGTTCTCCAGTGCCGCGGTGAAGGGGAGCCGGGGCGGAAACAGCCAGGCCTCGGAAGAAAAGGCCGCGGCCTCGCGCAGGATCTCCGTTTCGCGCAGGCGCCCCGGCTCCAATGCTTCCGCCGGCAGGCCGTATACCTCGCCGAAGGCTTCGAGCATCGCGGCCTTCAGCCGGTCCGCGGTGAGGTCCGGGCAGAGTTCCTTCAGGTTCACCACCCGGGCGCGCACCGAAGCGACTCCCTTTGAGCGCAGCTTTGCGCCGGATACCGTCAGGTATGCGGCCAGGGCGCCCAGGTCCACATCCATCATGACCGTCCCGTGGTGGCAGCGGCAGCCCCGGGTTTCATAATACGCGTTGCCGGAAAACTTCCGTCCTCCGGCCTCAAAATCGTTCCTTCCCGTTCTTTCCGCCGCGATGCCGAGCTTCTCCGCCGCGCGGCGGATCACCTCGCTCTCCTTCCCCGGATCACTGTCCGCCTTCCGGACAGCAAAGCTGAAATTCAGATTGCCCAGGTCATGGTACACGGCGCCGCCTCCGGAGAGGCGGCGGGCAAGATGCCCGCCGTCCTCCTCCAGCTTCCGCACGGCACATTCCTCCCAGGCGTTCTGGTTCCGGCCGATCACCACCGTACGCCGGTTCTGCCACAGAAAGAGGATGCATTCCCCCTCCCGGACATCCAGCGTCAGCAGCTTTTCCGCGGCCAGATTCCGGTAGGGATCCGTACCCTCCGCGGCGATCCACTTAAGTGCCGAAATCATACCGTACCACCGGTTTTCTCGCCGCCTTCACCTCGTCCGGCCGGCGCACCCGGGTGGTGAGGGGCCGTTCGTGCATCCGCTCGGGATCCGCTTTCGCTTCCTCCATGATCTTTCGGAAAACATCGACCGCCTCGTCCAGGGTTTCCATGGTTTCCGTCTCCGTGGGCTCCACCATCAGGGCCTCATGGACAATCAGGGGGAAATACATGGTCGGCGGATGCATGCCGTAATCCAGCAGTGCCTTGGCCATGTCGAGGGCTGACACGCCGGTGTCATGCTTCATCTGCTCCAGGGTCATCACAAACTCATGCATGCATGTGGCGTCATATGCCATCGGATACAGATCCTTCAGGCGGTTCATCATATAATTTGCGTTCAGCACCGCGTTGGAGGCGGTTTCGGTGACGCCTTCCCGCCCGATCATTGCCAGATAGGCCAGTGCTTTCACCACAACCAGGAAATTCCCGGCAAAGCTGCGCACGTCACCGATGCGGCTTTCAGCCTCCGCCCGGCGCAGCATGCCGTTCTCCTCACTGATCCGGATGCCCGGCAGGAATTGCTTCAGGAACGCCTTGCAGCCGGAGGGGCCGCTGCCGGGGCCTCCGCCGCCGTGGGGCGTGGCAAAGGTTTTATGCAGATTGATATGCACCACATCAAAGCCCATGTCTCCCGGCCGCGCGATGCCCATGATCGCGTTCAGATTCGCGCCGTCATAATAATTCAGGCCGCCGGCATCATGCACGATCCGCGTAATCTCCGCGATATGCGGATCGAACAGTCCCACCGTGTTGGGATTGGTGAGCATCAGGCCGGCCGTATCCGGCCCGGCCGCGCTGCGCAGGGCATTCAGATCCACATAGCCGTGGCTGTCAGAGGGGATATTCACCACTTCAAAGCCGGCCATCGCTGCACTGGCGGGATTGGTTCCATGGGCGGAATCCGGAACGATCACCTTCGTCCGGGCAAGATCGCCCCTGGACCTGTGCCAGGCCTTGATCAGCAGCAGTCCGGTAAATTCCCCGTGGGCGCCTGCCGCAGGCTGGAGCGTCATGGCGTCCATCCCGGTGATTTCACACAGATACCGTTCCGCCAGGCGCATCACTTCCAGGCAGCCCTGAACGCTCTCGTCCGGCTGCAGCGGGTGTACGTCCGTAAACCCGGGCTGGTTCGCCGCTGTTTCCAGCACAGCCGGGTTGTACTTCATGGTGCAGGAACCCAGCGGGTAAAAGCCGCCGTTTACGCCCCGCGTTTCCCCGGCCAGTTCCGTATAATGCCGGTCCACCTGGTTTTCCGCCAGTTCCGGCAGCCGCAGGGGCCTTTCCCGCAGCGGGAAGTCCAGGGTCGTCTCCGGAGCCTCCGGAAGATAAGCCGTGCCTCTGCCGGGCACGCTTCTTTCAAAGACCAGCTTCATGCCTGCAGCACCTCCTTCACGATGGCAGCTGTCCTGCCGATCTCTTCCGGTGTGTTCATCTCCGTGGCGCACCAGAGGATCTTTCCGTCTCCCAGCGGCAGTCCGCCCAGAATATCCTCCCTGTCCAGCGCCGCGAGAATCCGTTCCGCCTGCGCTTCATCCGCCGTCTGCATCACGAATTCGTGAAAGAAAGGACGGCAATGCACGGGTTTCATGCCGCTTTCCGTCAGCTTCGCCTTCAGGCTGGCCGCGTTGGCATGGCAGGTCAGCGCCGCCCTTTTCAGGTTCTCCGGCCCCATGGCAGCCAGATACACGGCCGCTGTCAGCGCGCAGAGCGCTTCATTGGAACAGATGTTGGAGCCGGCCTTTTCCCGGCGGATATGCTGTTCCCTGGCCTGCAGCGTCAGCACATAGCAGCGGGTTCCGTTCATGTCTGTCGTCTCCCCCACGATCCTGCCGGGGAGTTTGCGCATCATCTTCTCATCCGCCGCCATAAAGCCCAGATAAGGCCCGCCGAATCCCAGCGGAAGCCCCAGGGGCTGCCCTTCGCCCACGGCGATGTCCGCTCCGGTCTCTCCCGGGGTTTTCATCACGGCCAGGGCAATCGGATTGCAGCTCATGATCAGCTTTGCCTTCGCCCCGTGCACGATCTCCGCCGCCGTGTCAGCGTCCTCCATGCAGCCATAGCGGTTCGGCTGCTGCAGAAGCAGGCAGGCCGTTTCCGCGTCCGTCATCTGCCTGAGGGCGTCCGGATCCGTCACGCCGTCCTTTTCCGGCACGACAGCCACCTCCGTGCCGCGGCCGAAGCTGTAGGTGCGTACCACAGACAGGATCTTCGGATCCACTGTTGCTGAAACCAGTATCCTTTGCCGCGTTTTTTCCCGGCACATCTCGCAGGCCTCCGCGGCCGCCGTGGCGCCGTCATACACGCTGGCGTTGGCCGCGGCCATGCCGGTCAGTTCGCAGATGTCGGTCTGGAATTCAAAAATCGACTGCAGTACACCCTGGCTGATTTCTGCCTGGTAGGGCGTATAGGCCGTACGGAATTCCTCCTTGCCGACCACTTCCCGCACGATGGACGGAATAAAATGGCGGTAAGCGCCGGCGCCCCTGAAAACGGTGGTATACACGCGGTTTTTCCGCGCGGCCGCCTCCGCCGCGCGCGTCACTTCCAGCTCGGTTTTCCCCTCCGGCAGTTCCAGCGGTTTCCTCAGCCGCAGCTCTTCCGGAATGCAGGCATACATTTCGTCAAAGCTCTGAAAGCCGCAGCTTTCGAGCATCTTCTGCTGCTCTGCCTTTGTGTTCGGAACATAGGTACCCATATGCCGCTCTCCTTTCGGATTGGTCAGCCTTCTTCAGCGATAAAAGCCTCGTACTCCTCCGCGGTCATCAGCCCGTCGGTCTCCGTGATCTCCTCTGCCAGGACAAACCATGCGTCATACGGCGCCTCGTTCATCTTTTCCGGTGCGTCCGCAAGGGCGTCATTCACTTCCTTCACGGTGCCGGAAAGCGGCGCGTTCACATCGGAAACCGCCTTCACGGATTCCACGTCGGCAAAAGCCTCACCGGCCTGCAGGGAATCCCCCGCCGCAGGCAGGTTCACGAACACCAGGTCTCCCAGCTGGTCCTGGGCGTAATCCGTGATGCCGATATACGCGGTTCCGTCCTCCTGAAACCTGACCCATTCATGTGTTCTGGAATACTTCAGTTCCTTTGGAAAATTCATGGTCGTCCTCCCTTTCTTTCATCCGCGCCGCCGCGCGCGATGTGTTTTTCGCTGTTTCGGTTTACCTTTTGTAGAACGGCAGCTTCACAACCTCCGCCTCCACCAGCCGCCCCCGCACATCCACCTGCACCGCGGTTCCGGGAATACCGTATCCCCTGTCGATGATCGCCATGGCGGCGGGATAGCCGATGTACGGGCAATGGGTGCCGGAGGTGGTTTGCCCGATCTTCCGCCCGTCCGCGTACACATCCTGATGCTCGCGCATGATTCCGCGGCCGACTGCCTTCAGGCCCACGCGGCACTGCGCCGGGACGCCGGCCGTCTCCAGGGCCGCTTTCCCGATAAAATCCTCCTTGTTCATCTTCACAAAGTAGCCCAGGCCCGCCGTCATCGGGGAAATCGTGTCGCTCAGCTCATGGCCGTACAGCGGCATGCCCGCTTCCAGGCGCAGGGTATCCCGGGCGCCGAGGCCGCAGGGGATCAGTTCCTCCTCCCGGCCCGCTTCCAGCAGCAGGTCCCAAAGCTTCTCCGTATCCTTCGCGTGTGTGTAGAGCTCAAACCCGTCGGAGCCGGTATATCCGGTGCGGGACACGATGCAGTTCACGCCGCCCACGCTCCGGTCCCACAGGGCTGTGTAATTCTTCCGCGGGATGTTTTCCTCCGCGGTCAGCTTCCGCAGAATCCGTTCCGCCAGCGGGCCCTGAAGCGCAATCTGGCCGTAGGACTCCGAGACATCCTCCACCGCGGTTTCACCTGAAACATGCGCCCGGATCCAGGCTACGTCCTTCTCCCGGTTGCTGGCGTTGACCACCACAAAATAGCGGTCCCCGGCCACCTTATAGACAATCAGGTCATCCACGGTTCCGCCCTGTTCGTTGCACATGGGGCTGTAGCGCGCCTGCCCGTCCTCCATCACCGTATAGTCGTTTGTTAGCAGCCGGTTCAGGTTGCGGACCGTATCCGGCCCCTGCAGGATGACCTCCCCCATGTGGGAAACATCAAACAGGCCGCAGGCCGTGCGCACGGCCATATGCTCCCGGATTACGCCGGTCCTGTATTGCACCGGCATCTCAAAGCCCCCGAACTCCACCATCTTCCCGCCGCACCGCAGATGTGCCTCATACAGAGGCGTGTGTTTCAGTTCCATCCGGTTCCCTCCTCTTTCTTTGGGCAACGCCGTGCCTTTCCCGCTTCCGCAACCGCGAAAAAGGCCCACGGCACCGCATTTCGCGATGACCTGTGAGCCCTGTCATGGTACCTGAAAGATTCAGCCGCTTCCGCCCGCGGAATGGCAGCCTTGCTTCTTCGGTGTGATATCACTTTCCAGGGATACGTCCGCGCCCGGTTCTTTTACCTGAGAGTTTTGCCCCTTCGGTTCCCGCGCGCACGCCGGCCGCGGGTCTCTCCCGGACACATCAATCGTAAAATTATTGTAGCACATGCCGGAAAAAAGTCAAAGCATTTTTGCCGGCGCCGACGATCATGCGCGGGCAGCCGACCTGTGTACAGTTCAAGACTCCCGCAGCCGGAAGTCCGTAATTTGCATATTTTCCGCATTCCCTTATTGACAGAAAGCGGGCTCTGGGATATATAATCTGAATATACCGTTTGAACAGTCAGTTATTATAAGGAGAAATGAGATGTATCAGTTTCCTGATATGGCGAGAAAAGCCCTGGAACAGCTTTCGCTGCCTCTCTCTTTCTTTCAGAATGTCGACGGGCAGAACGTTCCGCTCCTGGTCTCCGATGGTTTTTGCAGGCTGTTGGGCATTGACAGGGAAAAGATGATGAAAGAACAGCATTTGAGCAAATTCGACCGTATTCACCCGGAAGATGTCGGCAAAATATCCCAGGCCGTCCGGGCCTTCTGGAACAAGCAGTCCAATTACGATGTCGTTTACCGGGTCAGGAATGTTGACAATACTTACCATTATGTCCATTCCGTTGCCTTCTGGTGGCCCATGGATGACGGGAATGAACTGATCCTGGTCATTTACCTGGATCTGAAAAAATGGTCGAAGGAAGTCAAACAGGTCGCGGACCGATACGGTTTGTTCCAGCAGGATCACTTTTACTCGGATCCTTTGACAGGATTGCCGAACATTAATTTCCTGATCCAGTTCGCGGATGAACGGGTGAATCTGATCCGGGCTGACAACCGGCAGCCTGTCCTGATCTATACGGATACGCATTCCATGCAGTTCTACAACAACCAGTACGGTTTTTCCCATGGAAACGAGCTGCTGTGCATCATTGCGGACGAGCTGAAAAAAGCTTTCCCGCATGGCCTCGTGATGCGCGGAGCCGAGGACCATTTTATCATTATCGATTCCTTCCCGGGGCAGAAGGAGCTGTCGGAAAAAATCACCGCCGCAAATGAGAGCATCCGTAAACGCGCCTACGGAAGCACATACGGTATTCAGGCAGGAATCAGCCTGTATGATGAGGGAACCGTAACAGCGGAAGCCATCGACCTGGCAAAACAGGCGGTTAAACTGATCCGGGATGATCTGAATAAGGAGGTCAAATTCTACTCCAATGGAGATGATGACCCCTACTGGAATCAGCGGTACATTCTGGAGAACTTCAGCCGTGCGCTGGAGGAAGGCTGGATCAAGGTGTATTATCAGTGCATCTCCCGGATTGACTCCAACAAAGGGGCTGCTCTGGAAGCATTGGCCCGCTGGATCGACCCGGTGCGCGGCATCATTCCTCCCGGAGAGTTTATTCCGGTTCTCACGCGGTACCATCTTCTGTACAAGCTGGATCTTTATATGGTGGAGCAGGTTTGCAGAGAGATCCGGGTCCGTGTGGAAAACGGGTTTCATCTTCTTCCTGTTTCCATTAATTTCGCCGCGCAGGATTTTGACTATGTGGATATTCCGGCAGAAATCGATGCCCTGTACAACCGTTACGGAGTCAGTCAGTATGTGGATAAGAGTTACCTCATTATTGAGATTACCGAGCAGGATATCGTTACCGGTACAGACCGCTTTCGCGAGCAGCTTCAGTCCTTAAGAAAAAACGGGCATTGGCTTTGGCTTGATGATTTCGGAAGCGGGTATTCATCCCTCAGTATGTTCAGCCGGTTTGATTTCGACCTGATCAAATTTGATATGGATCTGCTCCGCCATCTGGATGAACACAACGGAGCAAACCGCCGGATCATCAAAGCGATGATCGGCGTGGCCAGGGAACTGGGAATTCACACGCTGGCGGAGGGCATGGAGACGGAAGAACAAAGGCAGTTTTTAAGGGACAGCGGATGTGAACTGGCACAGGGCTATCTGTTCCACAAACCGGAAGCGCTGGATGCCATGCTCTACAAGCGGAAAAACGGCCAGAAACCCAAGCCCTGTGAAACGCCCGAGGAGCGCGAGGCAAATATCCGGAAGTGGTTCGCGTAAAGAACGTTTTCCGGGCGGCAGATCATTCCTCCCGCATTGTATGAAGGCCAAGAACAGATCACAGAAAAAGAAAAAGAAGGGAATATGGTTTGATTGCTGGTTTTGTGATATGGAGTGCTGTAAGTATCGTACTCCTGTGTATCGGTATCTGGGCATGGAAGTCCGGCAAAGCCGTGGGCTTTTTTGCCGGAGTGAAGCCTCCGGAAGTCAGGGACGTCCGGAAGTATAACCGTTCGGTAGCCATCCTGTGGTTTGTGTATGCCGTGCTGTTTGAGCTGCTGGGGCTGCCGTTCCTTTTTCTGAGGCAAAATTTCCCGGGCTTCCTGCTCTCTGTTTTGGGCGTGGCATGGATCACCATCGCGCTGATGATCGCTTATCATCGGATTCTTGCAAAATACAGGGCGAAATAACGGAACCCGCAGACCTTCCGGCCCGGCGAGAGGCAATTCGCGGAGGATCTGCGGACAATTCCGGCGGAGGAGTATACCATGAGGGATTTTTCCAGAATGGACAGCCTGCTGAAGCGTTTCGTGGAGCAGGGAACCAATCCCGGCTGCGCGGTCGCGGTCATGCAGGGGGATGAACTGATTTATCACGGCGAGGCCGGATATGCGGATATTGCGTCCGGAAAAAAAGTGGATATCCACAGTATGTTCAGCCAGGCTTCCACCACGAAGCTTTTTACCTATGCCATTCTCGGAATGATCTATGAAGAGGGAAAGTTCCTTTTCAGCGATCCGCTGTCCGACTATCTCCCGGAATGGAAAAACACCCGGAAATACATCACGCTTCCAAACGGATCGGTGGATACAGCGCCGCTGGAAAAACCAATCACCGTCCGGGACGCGGTCGACATGATGTGCGGCCTGCCTTACTGTATGGTGCCGGCCGTCGATCCGGCAACACCGACGCTGGCCTCCATGAGCCGGAAGATGGAGGAACTGCTGAAAAAAGGGCCGAGTACGATCGCGGAGGAAGTCCGCGCAATGGCCGGCGTGCCGGTCATGTTTGAACCGGGTTCCCACTGGCAGTACGGGTTCGGGTCTGAAATCACGGGCGTCCTGGTCGAAATCTTCGAAGGAAAACCGCTGCGGGAGGTATTTACCGACCGGCTGATTGATCCGCTGGAGCTGGAGGACGCGGACACTTTCGCGCGCCCGTGGAACAGGGACCGGATTGTGACAAACTATGTAAAAAAAGGGCCGGGACAGTTTGAACCGGCGGCGGATTTTTCATCCCTGGATCCGGACAGCGTGCCCGCGGGCGCCCGGCCGAACCTGCTTATCAGCGCCCGGGATTTTGCCGTGTTCATGCAGATGCTGGCAAACGGAGGCGTCTACAGGGGCAGGAAGTATCTGGGCGCCGGAACGGTTTCCATGCTGCATGAAAACCAGCTCGGGCCGGTTCAGCTGGCGGATTTTGAAAACGACTATCTGGCCGGATACGGTTACGGCCTGGGCTTTCGGACACTGATGACGCAGCGGTACGGCCATAACGGCCACCTGGGCGATTTCGGCTGGACCGGCGGGACCGGCATATGGGTGGAAGCGGATCCGGTCGACCGGTTTGCGGTCGCCTATATGCATAACATGCGGCCGAATGAGGAGCTGTATCATCATCACAGGGTTCGTGCGGTCATCAACGGAATCATGCTGTAAAGCAGGAACAGGCGCCGGCTGAAAAGCCCGGGAAAGGCCGCTGCATGATCCCGCGGCCACACGAAGCCTTGTTCAGCCGTCCCCGCCGCTGCGTGCGCCGGATTCGTCGCGGCGCGCGGTAAACATCCCGTATTCTTTGGGAATCCTCAGCACCCCGTCCGTCATATGCTGCTCAAGGACGGACCGGACGGTTTCTTCCGGCAGCTTCCCCACTTCTGTCATGCCGGTCAGGGAACGGATATAATCAACCAGATCCTGCGCGTGGGTCACTTCCAGCGCGTCCTCGTACAAAAAGCGCCGGACATCCGGGAAAACAGCCCGAAGCTTGTCCTCCCCGTTCTGCAGCGTGAAGCTGCTGTTGGGTTCGTACTGAATCCCATAATCACGGAACAGGCCGGTAATATATTTCATCATGCCGTTTTCGCCGTATGTCGCGCAATAGAATGTGCCGCATTCCTTCAGAACACGCCGGACCTCCCGCAGGCCCCGGGAAAGATCCGGAACATGATAGAGCATCATATTCGCAATCACAATATCAAATGAATGGTCCGCAAACGGAATCTCCTGAATATCAATCGTCCGGTATTCAATGCCGCCATACTCCCGGAGTACTTCCTTTGCCTTCCCCAGCATGCCTTCGGACAGGTCGGACAGGATGAACCGGGCGCACCGATTGATGAGCTCCTGCTTTCCGATCCACATTTCGCCTGTGCCGCACCCGAGTTCCAGTACGGACACGCCTTCCCGGATCCGGTAATGCGAGGCGATCCAGTTTCCGAAACCCTGTTTGTTCACGGAATACTTGCTGTGAATCGAAATCCGTGTGTTCAGTTTTTCTGCTGTGCTGTATTGTTTTCTGACCGCCGCGCTGTCATTCGATTTCGTTTCCGCTTCCGTCGTCATCGGTTCACCTCTTGACCGCGTCCGCATTTTCCCCCATCGTCCGGATGCGGGTAACTGATCGCGTTTCCCCAGGCCTTGACCCGGTCAAAAAAGCCGGCCACTGAAATCAAACCGTAGGACCAGAGGAAAGCCCTGTCCTTTTCGCTGATCTCGTCCAGCGCCATCCAGAGGACTTCCTTCAGCGGCGGATCCTCCGCCGTTTCTTCCGGATCGTATCCGGTCACAGGTTCCTGTTCCGCTGGGATGCTGACTTCAAAAGAATACTCCGCTCCGCCGCCGGTCTTGTACTGAACGGCCAGCGGCCTGACAATCGTTCCGTCCAGTCCGCATTCTTCCTTCAGTTCGCGCAGTGCTGCCTCCTCCGGTGTTTCGCCTTCTTCAATCCCGCCGCCCGGAACCGTAAAGAACTCCCGTCCGAAATAGAACACCCGCTCCATCAGAATCTTACCGTCCCGCACAACAATTGCCGCGCTGCGGCTGCGGCGGTAAACATACTCTCTTTCCTTTTCCTGCATCAGAATCCCTCCGTACCTGAAGGTCTCAGGACGATTCACCGTCCCCTGATTCATCGCCGCGTCACCCCGGCCGGAGCAGCGGGCACAGCCGCCCGCGCCGGCCGGAAGGCGCGCAGAGGAATCTCCTCTTTCAGTGTTCTTCAATCAGCCTGTCCATCACTGCGTGCATCAGCATCTGATCCCTGCCTGAAACAGGGCCCTCCGGCATTGCGTGCAAATCGTTCTGATGAATGAACAGAACGATGGACTGTCCCGTGATAATCTTCCAGATATCATCCGTTCCATAGTGCTTCTGAAGGACAGAAACCGCGATTCCGTTCTTTTCCTCCGGAGATACGGAAGGATCCCTCAACCGGTCATATGCCGGGTTCCTGCAGATCAGGCCGTATTCAAAGAGTTTGGAAACAAGCTGAATCTTCATATCCCCGGGAATCAGCGAAGCATTCCCCCGGACAGCTGCCGGCGCAATACTGAGCAGTTTCTCCGTGCCGGCGGTTTCGATGACGGACAGCCCGTGGTCCAGCTGGTAGGTCCCCATCCAGTACGCAAAAAGCAGCATGTTATCCGATACCACGTCCCCCGCTGCCGGCAGCGGCCACCAGTCCAGTTCATTCCAGACAGGCTTGGCAAAGGTGCATACTACGTATCCGCATCCATATTCCGCTGACCGGGCATAATACCAGAGCGCTCCCTGATCCTGTGTTTCATCCAGGCAGTCCAGGACCGTTCCGCCCTGAAGCCGGCCCAGCACCTTTCCCCCGGGAGCCTCCCGGAAATTGACCCCGTCCCGGATGATCTGAAGCCGGCCGGACAGGACCGCTTCTTTTCCGGCGTATGATGACAGAATGTCTTCCAGCTGCGGCTGCCCGTCCGGGATCACGGTTTCCGCACAGGAAGCCAGGTTCATGAAGCACAGGATCAGGAGGAGCAGAAAGGTCACGGTTTTCTTTCCCACAATCAGCGGCCTCCCTTCACACGCAGAACGGTCCGGACCGTCATTCCCGGAAATGAATCAGTCCAGTTTTTTCTCGTAACAGAGAAAATGCTGGTCATACATCTCGCATTCTCCGGCGGTGCGGAACCCGAACCGCGCATAGGAGCGGATCGCCGGAAGGTTATCCCTGGCCACGAGGATGTGTACGCTTTTGAATCCCCGCTCCTTCAGCACATCCAGTACATGGGAGACCATTTTCCGGGCAAGTCCCCGGTTCTGGTAAGCGGGAGTGACTGCCAGCCGCGCGTATTCGCCGGCCGGCTGCAGGGACGGGTCCCAGCATTCCAGCCTGTCCATATCCTCGTCCTCTTCGACAGAGATAGCCGCAAGGATCCCGCCTGCTTCATTTTTCATCACAAACAGAGCGTCCCTGGACAGGTCGTTTTCGATTGTCTCCGGTCCTGGATAGTACATATTCCAGGGGCAGAACGCCCGGCCGATCTGTTCCCGGTAAA
The DNA here is from genome assembly GCA_017541105.1 of Clostridia bacterium. Lineage (GTDB taxonomy): Bacteria > Bacillota > Clostridia > Christensenellales > Aristaeellaceae > Aristaeella. The sequence goes on along the minus strand of JAFXZS010000001.1, from coordinate 75,652 downwards.
GGCGCAGCACCGCGTCCGTGTCCGCCGCTGCCGCCGGAACGATCCGGAAGTCCGTCCGAAAAGATCTTTCCCATTCCGGACGCGTAATCGCATAAGCACAGGATATGGTATTCTTCGGATCGGGATATTCCTTGACTTTCCTCATGCCGTTCGCGGCGGCGGTGGCCTGGGAGGCCAGGTTGGTATACTTCATATAGGAATAGAACGTATCATACTGCGTGTGCCGGAATCCCCAGTCCCGCACGGCCCTCGCCGCTTCTTTGGCGAAGCCCTGCCTCTGAAACTTTTTATGGATATGATACCCGATCTCCGGAAGCATTTCTCCGTCGATGCACTGTATGGTAATGCCGCAGTCTCCGATAAACTGCCCTGTTTCCTTCAATACAACAGCCCACAGCCCGTACCCGTACTTCGCGTAGTTTTCCAGGTTCCAGTCAATCCAGCGCCTTGTTTGGGCCGCATCGAAAGGCGCCGGATAGTGCCGCATCGTTTCCGGATCAGACAGGATCTCATAAAGTGCGTCAAAATCATCCGCCGTATACTCCCTCAGCAGCAGGCGCTCCGTCTCAATTATCATCATGTCGGTCTTCTCCCGCGTTTCCCGATCATCCTGCACCATTGATGGGTATTTTTCCTTTGTCCTTTTCGCCGCGCCCTTACCTCCCGCGGCGGAACGCGGCCGGTCGTTTACGATTATAGCGAACGAGCGGTCACTGTCAAGCCTTTCTTCTGTTCAGCGCATCCTTCCGTCCTCTTCTGCGCAGGGATGCGCTCAGCATGTGCATCTTGGTCGCGCCTGAGTGTATCCTGGTAGCGGATATATTGCTTTTTCGGCCGATTCCTGTATGCTCTGTTCTGCGGGCACGCGAACCCGCTAATGAATGACCGGAAGGAAGGCATTGTATGAAAACCATCATTCATGATCTCGGAAAAGAACAGAACGAAAAGCTTCTTGCCGCCGCGGACCAGGTCATCTGTGCGGACGGCCGGTATGCGCCTTGCCAGGGATGCTTCAAATGCTGGACAAAGCATCCTGCCGCCTGCGAAATGAAGGACGCGCTTTATCAGTCCTGCCGGGTGCTGGGCATGAGCGATGACCTGACCGTCATTACAGAAAACCTGTACGGAGGGTACAGCCCGGCGGTCAAGAACCTGCTGGACAGAAGCATCGGGATCTCCACTCCGTTCAGCACCTACCGGGGAGGCCAGATGCACCATACCCTTCGCTATGGCAGGCGAAACTGCCTTTATATAATTGCCTACGGGAATATCAGCGAGCCGGAAAAAAGCACCCTGAAGCTGATGGCTGAACGAAATGCGGTGAATATGGGATTCAGGGAGTGCAGGGTCGCATTCTGCGCGGACGCGGAAGAAGCGGGAGGATTGGCATAATGGATCATACAGTTCTGATTAATTGCAGCCCAAAGAAAAAGCTGAGTGTTTCGGGTTTCATCATGAAATGCGCCGGCCTGATGGTCCGGGGCAAAAAGGAATACCTGCACCTGCGGACGCCGGCGGACCGCGAAAGGATCCTGCAGGCGCTGAAGGATGCCGGGAAAGTGGTCTTTGCTGTTCCGCTGTATGTCGACGGGGTTCCCTCACACGTTCTGCCCTTCATGAAGGAGATGGAAAGGTTCTGCCTGGAAAACGGTCTCCGCCTGAAGGTATATGTCATTGCCAACAACGGTTTCATCGAAGGCCGGCAGAACGAGCCCCTGATGCAGGTGATGGAAAACTTCTGCGCGCGCAGCGGGCTGGAATGGTGCGGCGGTGTCGGAATCGGCGGCGGTGTTATGCTGAACGTGGAGCGGATCATGATCACCGTGCTGTTCGGCCTGATGATCCTGAACATGCTGCTCCGCGGCATTCAGGGGGAAAACATTCTGGAACCGGTCCGGTCCTTTGGAATCAGCGTTGCGGAACTGCTGGTCCTCTGCTGCGGGATCATTGCCTTCACCGTTCGGCTGGCGCTGCATATCAGCAAAGGCACGGACGCGGGAAAACGGTACACCCGCATCATGCTGCCCTCCTTCATTTTCATTCTGTGCGCGGATATTTTCTTTACAATCATCTCCGTTTTTCAGGGCGGCTTCTTCCGCGGATGGTTTTCCCGGTTCAAACCGGATGCCGGTTGTAGTATAATTACGGGCAAGGATCAATAATGCGCGGCAAAGGGGAAAGTTGTGATGCGGGTTCGGTTCGAGCAGGTGGATGCAGTGGAAAAGGAGCAGGCGCTGATTCGCGCGGTTGAGAAGACCGCGGACATCCTCAGCGCGATGGATCTGCTGGAAAACGGTTCCGGCGGGATCACCGTCACCCGGGACAGAAGCACCTATTTCTGCAAACTGACCCAGATCTACTATATCGAGTCTGTGGACAAGCGGACATATGTCTGCACCAGGGGTGACTGTTATGAATCCCGGGACCGTTTGTATGAACTGGAAGAAAAGCTGGGAATGTACTATGTGCGCATTTCCAAATCCATGATCGTAAACCTGCGGAAAATCCGGAATGTCAGCGCTGAACCGGGCGGCAGGATGGTTGCCGAGCTCCTGAACGGGGAGCGGGTGATTATCTCCAGAAGCTATGTCAAAGAGATCAAAAGGAGGCTCGGGATCCAGTGAATATCACAAAAAAGCTGTTTGTTCAGAGCATGGCCATTACCACAGCCATCCTGTTCCTGAATGGCATAAACGCCGTGATACAGCATTTTGCCGGGCATGATATCTCCCTGCAATGGTATCATCCCATTACGATCGTCCTGACCGGTATCCTTTGTGCTTTACCGACGGTACTGCTGCGGAATGAAGATCAGTGGGACAGGAAAACATTCTGGGTCAGGGTGTCCGTACATTGCCTGCTGCTCTATCTGATCGTAGCCGGCGCGGGCTGGCTTTTCGGATGGTATTCCGATCCGGAAAGCTTTGCCGGTGTAAGCATCACCTTTTTCATCGTCTATGTGTTTGTCTGGCTCTCCGGCCACTGGCTCGACAAGCAGGATGAAAAAAAGATCAATCACGCGCTGGACACCATCCGTGATAATGAGTAAAGCTTAAATTGTTTTTACTTTCCCGTCCACGCGTTCTCGTATACGCTGATGACTTCGTCCGCGGAAGGCGTATAAAGATTGTCCGCCATGCAGGCGTCCTTCAGGGCCAGCCCGGCCAGATCCCCGAAGTCTTCCCGGGATACGCCGCCCATTTCCTTCAGCGTTCCGGGAATCCCCATCTCCGCGGCAGTCCGGCGGAGCGCCTGTACCAATGTATACGGCCTTCCATCCGGCAGCGAAAGCGCCGCTGAAATCCGCGGCATTCTTTCCCGTGCCTCCGCGCTGTGCTGCGCGTTGAAATCAATCACATACGGAAGCAGCACCGCATTGCAGACGCCGTGAGGAAGATTGCTGTGGCCGCCCAGTGCGTGCGCCATGGCGTGAACCATGCCGAGGCCCGCGTTGGAAAAAGCCATTCCTGCGGCATATTCCGCATAGGCCATCCTTGTTCTGGCTTCCTCGTCCCGGCCGTTCCGGACAGCCCGGGGGAGATATTCCCAGATGGTTTCCATTGCCCAGAGTGCGTCCCGGTCCGTCATCGGATTGGCGCCTTTGGCCAGAAGCGCCTCAATCGCATGGGTCAGCGCATCCAGTCCCGTGGAAGCGGTCAGCTTCGGAGGCATGGACATCATCAGTTCAATGTCGTTGACCGCGACCGTCACCATACAGTTGGGGTCCACCATCGCCATTTTGCTGTGGCGGACAGGGTCGGTGACAATATAGAAAGAAGTACATTCACTGCCGGTTCCGGCAGTCGTGTTCACCGCGACAATCGGGATTCCCGGTTTGGCGGATCGGTTCACCCCTTCATAGTCCTCCACCCGGCCGCCGTTGGCTGTGACAATACTGGCCGCCTTTGCCGTGTCAATTGCGCTGCCGCCGCCCACAGCCACCAGCAGATCAATCTGCAGCAGTTTTGCCGCAGTGATGCATTCGTTGACCACCGTAACCGTCGGGTTGGGCTGAACCTGATGATAAACCGCATAGGCCAGGCCTGCCTTCGACAGCGCTTCCCCTACGTAATCAGCCGCTCCGGACTGATACAGAAAAGGATCTGTCACAATCAGCGCACGGCTGACCCCCATCTTTTTCAATTCCGGAATCAGCAGGGAAACGGCTCCTTTTCCGAAAAAGCTTGTTTTCACCGAATTGACACGGAACGCCATGCCGCTTCTCCTTTCGTCTGCAGGGATCTCATTGACGAAGATCTGGGTTTCTGATACCATATCCGTAGATAAAAAGGGGGTACACTCCATGAAAATCGTAAATTACGGTTCCATCAATCTCGATCACGTATATCAGGTGCCTCATATCGTCCAGCCGGGGGAAACGCTGCTGGCCGGAGCGCAGGATCTTTTCTGCGGCGGTAAAGGGCTGAATCAGTCCATTGCGCTGGCGAAGGCAGGCGCCGAAGTCTGCCATGCCGGCGTCGTCGGTGAGGATGGGGACATCCTGCTGGAGGCGCTGCGCTCAGCCGGTGTGGACGTCCGCCATGTCCGCCGGGCATCCGGTGCCAGCGCGCACACCATCATCCAGGTGGATCCGGGCGGACAGAACTGCATTATCGTCTACAGCGGCGAAAACATGCGCCCCTCGGAAGCCGATATTGACCGGATTCTGGAGGACTTTTCCCCGGAGGACGCCGTACTCATGCAGAATGAGCTGTACAATACGCCCCTGATGATGAAAAAAGCGGCCGAAAAGGGAATGACCATCATTTTCAATCCCTCTCCCGTGAGCGCGGAAATGCTCGGATATCCGCTGGAATCGGTCAGCTGGTTCCTGCTGAACGAAATTGAGGGGGAAGCGCTGACCGGGGAATCCGACCCCGAAAAAATGCTTGACTGCCTGGAACAGAAATATCCCGGCAGCAGCGTGGTCCTGACGCTTGGCAGGAGCGGAGCATGGGCTTCAAGCCATGGGAAGCGGTATTTCCAGCCCGCATTCGAAGTGAAAGCGGTTGATACCACCGCCGCGGGCGATACCTTCACCGGTTATTTTCTGGCCGGAATCGGCAGCGGCCTGCAGATCCCGGATGCCCTGCGCCGTGCTGCCTTCGCCGCTTCCATTGCCGTCAGCCGGAAAGGCGCGGCCGATTCCATTCCCACCGCTGAGGAAATCAGCCGGGCGGAATAACCCGGCCGTTACACACCGTCCTCCAGTGTTTCCGGATCGATAATGCCGGCAATGCACAGATCACAGGGAGGCAGTTTCTGCAGATCCGTCATCATCGCCGCTTCCATTCTTCCGATCATATACACCGTATCACCGATCCCGGCCTGGTGCGTTCCGTCGGACGCGATCACCAGGCCTTTCGGTTTTCCGTTTGCCAGCTGACGGACCACCAGCAGCTTGACCCCTGTCAGTGTCGGTGTTTTCACCGAACAGACAACACTGCCCTCCACCCGGCCGATATTCATCCTTCCGCCTCCTTCAGTGGCATTGCACGGTCCGTCCCCTGCAGCTGTAGGAATCCACGACCCCGCAGATCGTCAGCCCCGCGATGATTTCCGTATCGCCGGTAATCATCTTGGCCGCTCCGCCGTCATTATTGGTCAGCACAATATCCCCGATCCCGGCGTCCGCCATATCAATGGCCACCAGATCCTCCCCGACCGTCCAGCCGTCCAGGTCCAGATGGCGCACCTTCAGCAGCTTATATCCCTGGTACCGGCCGTATTTGATCGTGGACACCACCGTGCCCGTCACTGTTGAAAGTTTCATAATGCTCCTTTGGTGAATACCCGTTTGCCCAGGATATCCACATTATCCACAATGCCGATGATGGTTGCGTCCACCGGTTTATTGGTTGTCATCTCTGTCGCCCGGGAGCTGGAACCTCCGCACCACATGACGATTTCTCCTTCTCCTGCCCCCACCGTATCCACAGTGACAAAAGGGGATCCCTTTTCCTCAAAAGTGTCCATATCGATCGGGATCGCAACCAGCAGCTTCATGCCTTCCAGCCTGTCGCACTTGCGGGTGGAAACTACACTTCCGATGATTTTTGCCAATTGCACGGGTTTTCCTCCTCCGCTTTATCATATGTGCGCCTGCCGCGCAGATCGACCGAATCGATAATCCCGTAGATCGTATAGTCCGAAGCAAACTGGCGGGATGTGTCAGACTGGCGGGAGGAGCTTCCGTATGCGCCGAACACCAGATCCCCGACACCGGCTCCCACATCGTCGACCATCACCTGATAGTCTTCCTTCATCTCCATCGTGGACAGATCGACTGTCTGAACAATAAGCAGCTTTGCGTTCCGCAGTTTTTCGCTTTTATTGGAGCTGACCACATTGCCCGTAACGCGTCCAACAATCATGGCTTTCCCTCCAGCACCCGGGTCGAATTCCGGATGATCAGCTTCCCGCCCAGCAGCAGCTTCATGCAGGGATAATCCGGGTGCTTCATCCGCCTGCGAAGGATATTGACCGCCATCTCTCCCATGGCGGACCGGGAAATCCGCATCGTGGTCAGCGCCGGCATGGTTGTTGCGCTGAACGGGATATCATCAAATCCGATGATGGAAATATCCTCCGGAATGGAGTAGCCTGCTTCCCGGATCGCCTTGATCGCTCCGATTGCAATCGTATCGTTGTCACAGACTACGGCCCCGTGCGGAATATACTCCCCGTTGCGGATCATCCGGGCCAGGTCTTCAAAGGCGCCGTCCACGGTCGGTTTCAGCAGGATCGGCCCGGGGATGTTCAGCCCCAGGCGTTCCAGCGCCGCAAGGTAGCCCTGGTACCGCTCGTCACAGTTCCGCACAGCCTGGGAGAATTTGAAATACCCGATATCCCTGTGCCCGCATTCCACCAGGTATTCCACCAGGCTCGCCATCAGGTTTGAATTGTCCATGACGACACAGTCCGCGTTCGGATGATACAGGTTTTGGTCCAGAGCCACAAGCGGAACATCGATCAGGTCCAGCAGCTGGAAATCCTCCCGGGGCAATTCCGTTGCTATCAGGATCACGCCGTCCGGAGGAATGTTCATCATATCCCGGATGGTCACCGCGGCGGTGGCAGGCTCACAGTTATACATCATCAGGTCATATCCGTGATGCCTGCATTCGCTCTCGATCCGGTCCACAATGGATGCGATAAAACCCTGGTTTTCCTCAAACGCAATCCCGTGAACCCTGTATTTCAGGACAACGATTTTCAGCGGTTTTTCGCTCTTTTTCCGGGCAGCCGGCGAATAACCGCTCTCCTCCATCACCGTCAGGATCCGTTTCCGGGTATCTTCGCTGACTCCTTTTTTGTTGTTGATCACAAGGGATACCGCAGCGGGGGAAACCCCTGCCTGCGCAGCAATCTCCCGAATGGTCATGTCGTGTCACTCCCCGGCTGGCCTGTCTGTTGCAACCGACTCAGCGCATAATCATTCTGATACGATTCATCCTTGTTTCATTGTTTCCGAATATCCCTTCATCAGCAGTGCCGCAACAGCGGCGCCGGGATCCAGCAGATCCCGGGAGGCTTCTCCGCGGATTGCCATCCTTCCGTGTTTTGCCAGCATTCCCCGGGTGTCCTGAAAGGCCTGCCAAGCGGTTTCCGCGGCTTCCGCCGGCGTCCCGCCGTTTTTCAGCACCTCGACGGCCGGAGCAAATCCATCCAGAAAGGTTTTTTCGCCAAGTTCGGCTTTGCCGCGGTTCCGCACACCGTCATAATAAGCCTGAAAGAATGCTCTGTCCGCGGCTTCCGCCTGTCCTTTCAGTGTTTTCCCCGCGTTCATCAGTCCGCTGGCCATCAGCGTTCCCATGGTGGAAGGTACGGCGGCTGCCATAGCCTTTCCCGCCAGGTAAGCCAGTTTTCCGACATCCGTTTCATCGCTTTCCGCGGAGGCGGCAGCTGCCGCCTGAAAACCGTCGCTCATCGTCAGCCCCAGATCACTGTCGCCGACTACGCTGTCCAGTTCAATCAGCCATTCCTTTTTTTCCGCCATCAGTTCCGCCCAGGAGGAGAGCAGCGCCCTCAGAAATGCAGCGTCCATAATACCTCCTTACAGTTGAAACTGTTTAAAGAAAGGCGTATCCGCCGGTGCCGCCAGGTATCTCTTCAGTTCCTCATCCAGCCGCAGCAGGGAGATGGAAGCGCCGGCCATTTCCATGGAGGTGGCAAATTCTCCCACATAGGTATGCCAGACGCGGATTCCCTGTTCGTCCAGAATCTGTTTCACCCGCCGGAACATCACATACTGTTCTTCCAGCGGTGTCGCTCCCAGGCCGTTGATCAGCACGGCGACCTCATCGCCTGCCTGATAGGGGATATCCTTCAGGATCGGTTCCATCATCTCATCGACAATTTCATCCGCCGGTTTCAGGTTTCCCCTGCGGATCCCCGGCTCACCGTGGATTCCCATTCCGATTTCCATCTCATCATCGGCGATTTCAAAGCTCGGATGGCCTACTCTCGGCACGGTGCAGGATGTCAGCGCAACGCCCATGGTGCGGACATTCGCGCAGGCTTTTTCCGCCGCGGCTTTCACTCCGTCCAGGTCCTTGCCTTCCGCCGCGGCCGCGCCGGCGCACTTGTACACGAAAAAGATGCCGGCAACTCCCCTGCGCCTGTTGGGTTCACCCGCTGCGGAAGGTGCCGCGGAAGCGACATCCTCGCCGGCAACCACACTTTCCACCCGGATATCTTCCTCCATGTCCGCCATCTCTGCCGCCATATCGAAGTTGAAGATATCCCCGTTATAGTTTCCGTAGATATACAGAACTCCGGCTCCCTGGTCGATCTCCTTGGTTACGGCCAGCATCTGTTCCGCGCTGGGAGACTGGAATACATCGCCGATCGAGCACCCGTCCAGCATTCCTCTTCCCACGTAGCCCAGGAACAGGGGAAGATGCCCGGAGCCGCCCCCGGTCGCAATCCCCACTTTCCCCTTCTGCCTGTGTTTCGTCACCAGGCAGTGCAGGTCTCCGTCGACGCAGGCCAGCTCATCGGGATGCGCTGCATAAATGCCCTCAAGCATTTCTGGAATAAAGCGCTCAGGCGTATTGATGATCTTTTTCATGGATTGTCCTCCTCAGATGACACAGCCTTTTTTGATGATAAAACACGCGTACAGAGCGTTCTCTCCTGTTGCGACCGTGGCATAAGCCTTCCTTGCGCGGTCATAGAAATCAAACCGCCCGATCTTTTCGAACTGTACGCCCGGCTGGTATTTCTGGCAGACGCGGTCCAGCTCCGCCCAGATCGGAGGATCTCCCTCCATGCCTCCCGCCGGATCCATGACGGCTACGGGAGCCGGAACAAACTGGTCCAGCGGAAACAACTGCAGGATCGCATCGAGCAGTTCCGCTCCGCCGTGCCCGTCGCAGCGGACACAGCGCTGTCCCATGGACTGTGCCGGAAAATTGCAGTCTCCGATGACCAGTTCATCACCATGTCCCATCTCTGCCAGAATTTTCAGCAATTCCGGCGTCAGGAGCGGAGAAATCCCTTTTAACATGTCCGGTTCCCTCTCTTTCTGTCTGTATGGTCTGGCGGTTGCTTAATCCTGAGGCAGAATCGCTTCCACTTCCTCATGGGGACGCGGAATCACATGCACGCTGACAAGTTCGCCGACGCGCTTCGCGGCAGCTCCGCCCGCTTCCACGGCGGCCTTCACGGCGCCGACATCTCCGCGTACCATCACGGTTACCAGTCCGCCTCCGACAAGCACCTTGCCGATCAGATGCACATTGGCCGCTTTGACCATCGCGTCCGCCGCCTCAATCGATCCGACCAGCCCTTTTGTTTCCACCATTCCCAATGCCTGCAGTTCCATTTTTCCTGCTCCTTTCTTCTGTCCTGTCCTGCTTATTTCCCTTTGGGTGCTGCTGGGGTTGTCGGCAGAATATCCTCGACTTCCTCATGGGGACGCGGGATCACATGCACGCTGACAAGTTCGCCGACCCGCTTGGCTGCCGCGCCGCCCGCTTCCACAGCTGATTTTACGGCGCCGACGTCTCCGCGCACCATCACGGTCACCAGTCCGCCGCCCACCAGCTGCTTGCCGATCAGGTGGACATTGGCGGCTTTAACCATCGCGTCCGCTGCTTCGATCGACCCGACCAGTCCTCTGGTCTCAATCATTCCCAATGCTTCCTGTGCCATTTTCCTTTTCTCCTTTCAGTTTCCTGTATCATGTTTCTATGTATTGCCACATCAGCAGATGCGGAAATCACCGTAAAGGACGCAGCGCCTTAACCTGGTGAAGGATCTCGCGCTTGTCACTCCCTCGCCTGTCGGCGTCGCGATGGTCATCGTGGTATAGCCTTCTCCGTCAAAGCCCAGGCCGGAATAGCTCGGCGCGTTCTTCACAAAGATCGTGGTGTTCATCTTCCGGGCCGCGTTGGACATGTTATGGACGTTCGTGGAATAGATCATCGCCGAGTGCCTGCAGTTCTGTTCCGCCCGGTACGCCTCCGAGATCGCCTCGTCGATATTGCGGACCCGGACGACGGCAAGCACCGGCATCAGCATCTCCGTCATCACAAACGGATGATTCCGGTCCACTTCCGCTATGGCCAGCCTGGGATCGCCGCTGAAGGAAACCCCCGCGTCCCGCAGGATGACCCCCGCGTCCCTCCCGACGTATTTCCGGTTGATCACATGCTTTCCGTCCTTCGGAATCAGCGTCGTCCGGAGCACCCGGTCGATATCCTCCCCGTAAATCCGGACACAGTTGTTTTTCTCCATCTCACGCAGCAGCTGGTCCGCCACGCTGTCCACCACAAATACCTCTTTTTCCGCAATGCACAGCACATTGTTGTCAAAGCTTGCCCCGGCAACGATCTTCCGTGCCGCTTCCGGAATCTCCGCCGTTTCGTCCACAATGACCGGCGGATTGCCGGGCCCCGCCGCGATGCACTTTTTCCCTGTTTTCATGGCCACCCTGACAACAGCTTCCCCGCCGGTTACGGATAAAAGCGGGATGTCCGGATGGGTCATGATTGCCTGGCCGGATTCCAGCGTGGGTTCCCGCACGGTGGTGATCAGGGTCGCGGGGCCGCCCGCGGATACGATGGCTTCCGTCATCACCCGCATCGCTTCCTGGGATGCCCGCTTGGCCGCGGGATGGGGATTGAACACCACCGCGTTCCCTGCCGCAATCATGCTGATGGAGTTATTGATGATCGTGGATGTCGGATTCGTGGAAGGGGTAATAGATCCGATCACCCCGAAGGGAGCCTGCTCGATCATCATCATTCCCTTGCTGCCTGTTTCGCAGCGGGTTGTCAGATCTTCCAGGCCGGGAGTTTTGCGGGATACCAGCAGGTTCTTCTGGACTTTGTCTTCCACCCGCCCGTATCCGGTCTCCTCATGCGCGAGCCTGGCCAGCGGTTCCGCGTGTTCGATCCCGGCTTTTCTCATCGCCGCGATCAGATCCGCCCGCTGGTCCAGCGTCATGTCCATCAGCTGCGCCTGCGCCGCTTTCGCGTTGGCGACAGCTTCCTCCGCGGTATCGCACAGCCATCGTCCGGTACTTCCCGCCGCGGAAGCTGCCGTTCCCGCCAGATGGGATACGTCCACTTTCCCCGCGAGGCTGCGTACAATCTCGTCCGTCAGCCGCTGCAGTTCTTCCTTTGTCAGTGCCATGTTTCCTGTCCTCTCTGTCTTCTGTCTTACCCGATCGCCCTGATCAGCTCAATGTGCCTCTCCGCCGCCGCGTCCCTGGCCAGCGGTGTGACGATCGCATCTTTCCCGAAGCGGATCGCCCGGTACCCGTTCCGTTCCGCGGCAAGGATGTTCTCCTCTGTAATCAGCCTTGCCTTTTCCCCGGTCAGGTCAAGCATGGTTTCCTTCTTCGGGGGTTCCTGCCGGGGCGGAAGCCCGGAGGCCCCGGGTTTCCCGGGGATAAGGATCCTGCAGAGCGTTCCGTCCTCCAGCCCGCACGCGTTGGCTTCATCCTTGTCGATATGGGCCTCCAGCACATGCCCCTCGCCGCAGCGGACCACGACGTTCTCCATCGTCACGGACCGGATGCCGTCCATGCGGAGGGAGACCACATCCCCGTCCTTCAGGCCGTAGGCAACTCCCTCCTCCGCGGACATGTGGAGATGCCTGGCCGCGACGATCACACCCCGGGGAATCTGAATGCTCCTGCCCTCGTTCTTCAGTATGCATCCCGGTGTGTTCTCCAGGCGGCCGGACATCCGCACCGGCGGCTTCAGCCCCAGTTTGGCGCAGTCCGTCAGGCTCAGCTCCACCTGTGTCTCTTTCCGGACCGGCCCGACCACCCGCAGCGATACCGAACCCTTTGGAGTCTCGAGCAGGACCTTTTCATTGCACGCAAACTGCCCGGGCTGTACCAGGTCCCGCAGCTTTGTCAGCCGGTATCCGGGTCCGAAAAGCCGCTCGGTGTCCTCCTGGCTCAGATGGCAGTGCCTGTTGGAGGACATGACCGGCGCGTACGCAAAACCGAGCCTGGCCATTTCAGCCAGCACCAGCCGCTGGATCATTCCGCGCAGTTCCTGTTCATTCATGCCGAATCCTCATTCCCGTCATTCCCTTTTTCCCCGCGCCTGAGCCTCCGCCTTCTTCCGGAAGATCTCCTTCAGGCTTTCCGAGTAGGGCGGACGCGCGATACCGTACTCCGTCACAATGCCGGCAATCAGCTCATGGTCGGCCACGTCAAACGCCGGATTATAGGCTTTGACGCCCTGCGGAGCCATGCGCTGCTTGTACCACATCTCCGTCACTTCCTCCTGCGGCCGCTGCTCGATCACGATATCATCGCCCTTTTCAATACTCATATCAATGGTCGATGTCGGCCCCAGCACATAGAAGGGGATCCCGTAGTACTTCGCAAGAATTGCCACGCCGGAGGTGCCGATCTTGTTGCAGGCGTCCCCGTTGGCCGCCACCCGGTCACAGCCGACAAACACGGCGTTCACCCAGCCGTTTTTCATGACCTGGGATGCCATGTTGTCACAGATGACCGTAGTATCCACGCCGTCGGCATACAGTTCAAAGGAGGACAGCCGCGCGCCCTGGAGCAGCGGCCGGGTCTCGTCACAGAACACCCGGAAATTCATGCCCTTCTCCCGTCCGAGGTGAATCGGCGCCAGCGCCGTGCCATATTTGGAGGTGGCCAGCTGGCCCGCGTTGCAGTGGGTCAGAATACCGTCGCCGTCCTTGATCAGCGTCAGTCCGTACTCACCGATCTTCCGGCACATCCACACATCCTCGGCCTTGATCTCTATGCTCTCCCTGCGCAGCAGTTCCTTGATCTCGGCAACAGGCTTGTCCCTGTTGCCGGTCACAACCTGTTCCATCCGGTTCAGCGCCCAGGACAGGTTCACCGCCGTTGGCCGGGAGGAATTCAGGTATTCCTTGGCTTCATGGAACTGCCTGAAGAACTCCTCATAGTCGTCCGTCCGGATATCCTTCGCGGCCAGATACACGCCGAAGGCCGCCGCCACGCCGATGGCCGGCGCGCCGCGGACCTGCAGCAGATAGATCGCCTGCCAGATGTCCTTCTGGTCCGTCAGATGCAGGATCTTCACCTCGCCGGGCAGCTTCGTCTGGTCCAGGATCACCAGCGCACCTTCCTGCTCGTTCAGTTCCACGGTTTCATAGGTCATAATGCTCTTTTCACTCATGGTCTTTTCCTCCCGCTGTCCTCAGGCTTTCCCGTCCGCCCGCAGCACCGCTGCCACAAAGTCCTCGCCGGTGCGGAAGCTCGCCGCGTTCATGATGAAGTCCTTGCCGCTGATAATGTTGACCTTTTCCGCGTGCGCCCGCTTCTCAGGATCGGCAATCGTGGTCACGTCCTTCACGTTGGCCATGCCGACGGTCCGGCGGTGCAGTTCGGTTCCGCAGTAAGAGGCGGTGTCCCGGATGATCGAGTCCAGATACCACTCCGCGAATCCGGGCACCTTCGCCATGGGCTCCCTCGCGTTCTTTTCGAAGCAATCCATGAATTTCACCCGGAACAGGTCGATCACTTCCCGGATGGTTCTCAGGCACCAGTCGCAGAACTCCTCCGCGCCGGCTGCCCGGCCGTTGTCCCAGGCAAAGATCAGGTTGGCAATGACGTTGCCTGTGTCGTACCCGATCGGGCCGAAGAAGGCGAATTCCGGATCGAACACCCGTGTGGAATCCTGCTTCACAAAGATGGAACCGGTGTGCAGGTCGCCGTGAAGCAGCGCCTGGGCGTTATTCATGAAGTCAAACTTAAGCTTCGCCACTTCCAGCTTCAGCGCGTCATCCTCATACAGTTCCTTCCGGACAAAGTCCGCAATCGGCGGGAAGACGTTGTTCCGGTGATTCAGATCGTTATAGGGCTCCATCAGCACCAGATCCTCGGTGATCTCGCACAGTTCCGGATTGATAAAGCTCTTGACCAGGGCCTTCTTCTCCTTGTGCTCCATGACCACGTCCGTCGTCATCAGCAGTGTGTTGACCATGAACGTCGCGATGTCCTCGGCGAACCGCGGGAAGGTCTCATGCCGCATCAGCGCGTAACGCATCAGCGCGTGATCGGACAGGTCTTCCATCGTGCAGGCGCACATGGTAGTGTCATATCCGTAAATCTTCGGCACCAGCCCCGGGGCGTACTTGTCCTGCAGGATCAGGATTTCGCTCTCGATCCGGTTCCGGTCGGTGGATACGTGCATCTCCGCGGAGATTCTCAGCGCCTCGCCCGCCTGTTTGACGATGATGCTCTTCCCCGTGGCAGGATCCACGACGCGGAAAACATAATTCAGGTTGCCGTCACCGATCTCCTTCACTTCCAGCTTCGCGTCCGGAGGAAAGTACCCGGGATATTTCGTCTGCACATACTCGGGAACCTCGTTCTCCTTCATCAGAAAATAGGTGTCGTACTTGGACATGGTCATAACTCCCTTCCGTTTAGTTTCATCACTGTATCATCGGGCCTGCCTGTCAGCCGGTCCGGAAAACCCTCTCTCAGCGGAATTCCAGGTTCCGCAGATCCCTCGGATCGATCTCCCTCAGCGCGCGCATCTCCTCGGCCGTAGGCTCCGGCGTTGTATCGGCGGAAAAATAGCGGATCGGAAATCCCGTGGCTTTCGCCACTTCGTCCAGGGAAGAATACGGATGCACGCTCTTCAGGATCAGCTCCCCGTTATGCATGGTAAAGCAGCACAGCGGAGTGACGATGTCACTCACATGCCCTTTGGCCGTTACAAAATCAAGCTTCTCCGTAAAGGTCCTGGGATCATGCTTGGTCCTCCAGAGAATCGCCCTTTTCGCCGTCGGAATCAGCACGGCGCTCCCGGCTCCCCCGGGCAGGCGGACCTTGGGCTTGCGGTAATCCCCGATCACCGACGCGTTCACGTTTCCGTACTGATCGAACTGAACGCCGCTGAGGAAAGCGACATCCAGCCCGCCCCGCATGCTGAGGTCAAACACCTCCTGCAGCGGCAGAGCCGCGCAGGCCGTTTCCCACAGTTCGCCTCCCGCGCTGGTATATGCCTTCAGTTCCGGTTCTTCCGGATCCACGCCGCCGGGGATGTTCAGATGGACGGCGTCCGGCGCATGAAGCTTTTTCGCGAGCAGCACGGCAATCATCGGCAGATGCGAGGAAACGCCGTGGAACACAGTCTCCCCGTTCCTGATCAGGCGGGCCAGGCAGACCGCCATCATATCGCAGGGGCGGATCATGCTCTCTCCTCCTCTCCGATAAGCTCCCTGAGCTGTTTGCCGTTCTCCAGCGCCGTATACTTCCGGATCATCTGCTCATCCGGTTCGTAAGCGCCATAGCAGCTTCCCGGGAAAGCGCCCATACGCGCCCGGACCACATGGGAAACCATGAAATGCGGCACATCCGCCTTGGCGGTGTTCCGGGCAAACCAGTTGTCCGCCACGATCTCCTCCGCCGTCAGGATCACTCGCCCGGCGGCCCGGGTCATCAGTATGTCGTCATACTTCGGGCCTTCGATCAGCGCGTTTCCCCGGCTGTCCGCCTTCTGGACATGGATCACGGCCACATCCGGCTTCAGGGCCCTGACCGCCGCCAGCGTCTCCCCTCCGAACGGATCCTTCACGTCTGCGAAATAGTCGTTCACCTTGCGCAGATCGGAAACCTGGAGCCCCCGTACCGGCATAAACGGAATGCCGTACGCACCGGCCCGCAGGGCGGAGATCACCGTATAGCACGCGTGCTCATTTGCTTTCACCATCCCGGCCTGCACCGCCCGGCGGTAATGCTGGGCCAGTCCGAACTCCGTCTCCATGCTGATAAACCCGGCGTCCACGCTGTCCAGGCAGCCTCCCAGGCTGAGCAGGTCGACATCCAGCCCGCCTGCGGTTTTTACCAGGCGAAGCCGCTGCTTTCCCTGGCGGACCAGTTCCAGCACCGCTTCCATCGGCGCACGGTTCAGGGTGTTTCCTCCCAGCGCGATCATGGCGCCATCCTGCACGGAACCGATCGCTTCCCGGATTGAACAAAGCTTGTCCACTGCGCTGTCCAGCCTTCCTTCCGTATTATTTTGCCGCGTTCGCCGCGATATGGACCGCATCCCATACGGATGCAAACGGCGGAGCGTAAGCCAGGTCCACCATGCCCAGCTCGTCCGTAGTCATGCCGGCATGGATGGCGATGGCAAACATATCCGTCCGCATGACAGCGTTTCGTTTGCCGCATACGTTGGCCCCCAGGAGCTTTCTCGTCCGGGCGTCATAGATCAGCTTAATGACCAGCTTTTCAGGGTCCGGATAATATGCCGGATGGTCGTAGGCGGTCACCAGCTTCATCCTGTAATCCGTCCCCAGGCGCTTCGCGTCCCGTTCCGCCATGCCCGTCCTGCCGAATTCCATGTCAAAAACCTTGATGGCCGCGGTCCCGAGCGCGCCGACAAACTTGGTATGGCCGCCGGCCATGTTCTCGCCGGCAATCCGCCCGCATTTGTTGGCAACCGTGCCCAGTGCGATAAAATAATCCTCTTCCATCAGCCGGTGATAGACCACGGCGCAGTCCCCCGCCGCCCAGATGTCCCCGATGGATGTCCGCATCTCCCGGTCCACCAGAAGGGCGCCGTTTCGGGCCATGCGGATCCCCGTTTCCCTCAGAAAACCGGTCGCCGGGATCACGCCGACGGCCATGATCACAATATCGCAGGAAACGTCTCCCTTCGCGGTTCTGACCAGGCGGGAACGGCCGGTTTCCTCAATGGAAGTGACCGGGCTCTGAATCATGATCCGCACACCGTTCCGTTCAAGCTCCTGCGCAGCCAGTTCCGAAAACTCCGGCTCGAAGGTATTCATGATTCTGTCCCCGGCTTCGATCAGCGTAACCTCCCGCCCGATATGCACCAGCGCTTCCGCCATTTCCACGCCGATGTATCCGCCGCCGATCACCGCCACATGCCGGATAGCCTCCACATGGGCGATCTCCCGCAGCAGCAGGCCGTCCTCCATGCTCCGGAGATAGAAAACCGACGGCAGATCCGCGCCGGGCAGCTTCGGGATCACGCTGTTGCAGCCGGTGGCGATCATCAGCCTGTCGTAGGAATCCTCAAATTCTGTCCCGGCAGACAGGTCCTTCACCCTGACTTTTTTGGCGGCCGTATCCACACGGAGCACCTCATGATGCAGCCTGCAGTCGATGTTCATTTCCCGGAACTGTTCCTTTGTCCTGGCAATCAGCTTGCCCGGATCCGTATTGAAATCGCCGATGTAGTACGGAAGACCGCATGCCCCGTAGGACAGATATCCGCCTTTCTCATAGACGGTGATCTCCGCGTCAGGCAGAACCCTGCGCAGTTTGGAGGCAGCCGACATTCCGGCAGCCACGCCTCCGATCACGATCGCTTTCACGGCCTGTTCTCCTTCCCGGTTCCATTTTTCGGTTTCAGGTTTTTCTGCCCGGCTCCCCGTGCCGTTGTGTTTCCGCCGCTGTCCTTCACTTCTTCCCGCTCAGCCGGGCGATCACCGCCTGGGTAATCTGCTTCAGTTCGGCCTCACTCAGCGAGTCGGATCCCGCCGCGCATCCGCAGGGAGACTCCGGCTCCTTCTGCCCGTAGGTTTTCAGCCCGTAGGTTTTCAGCCCGTCCGGCTTTTCCCCGACGGGGCTGTGCCCGGCCACCACATCCACCGTATTGCTCGGCCTGGCGGCGCAGGCGGGGATCCCTCCGGTCGTAATCCCCATCCTCTCCCTGATCCGGAGCAGTTCCCCGACCTGATCGCAGCTCAGCACGTTGGCTTTTCCGATGATGTTTCCCGTATACATGATGACCATGGCGTAATGCTCCAGGGCTTCCAGGCGGTACCAGGCCTCCATCAGGGACGGTCCCCAGGCCACCGCGCCGTGGTTGGCCAGCAGCAGCGCGTTATAGTCCCGGACATACGGCGCAATGGAGTCCGGGATTCCCTGCGATCCGGGGGCTTCATAGTGAACACAGGGAACGGTCCCCAGGTTCACCAGCGCTTCCGGATAGATGGCACGGTCAAGGCTCATCCCCGCAATGGCAAAGGAAGTGGAGATCGGCGGATGCGCGTGGCACACGGCCATGGCGTCCTTGCTTTCATTATATATACGCAGATGCATCTTCGCTTCGCTGGAAGGGCCCCTGTCCCCCTGGCTGATCACTGTCCCGTCCAGCCTCATCTTCACCATTTCATCTTCTGACATGAAGCCCTTCGATACGCCGGTGGGCGTTGTCATGATCGTGTCATCATCCACCTTGCAGGAGATATTGCCGTCGTTGGCAGCCACAAAGTTTTTCATATACATGCGCCGGCCGATCTCCACGATCATTTTCCGGGCCTCGGCATCCGTCGGATACTTCTTCAGTTCGTTCATCTTCATCCCTCTTTATAATATGTGTATTGTACCGCAATGCATACTTTCGCATTTGTATTGTAAACAAACACAGCTGAACTGTCAATAGACAAATCCTATATTTTTATCATTAGTTTAGTAAACAAACGACACTGTTTGTTAACAATTTGTGTTTTTTAGGTGATTTTTGATTCATTTTTGATATTTTTTTGTAATCAGTCGTCTTCTCCCGCCGGTCGGTGAACTAAAAAAATTTATAAAA
This sequence comes from Clostridia bacterium, assembly GCA_017541105.1. Classification (GTDB taxonomy): domain Bacteria; phylum Bacillota; class Clostridia; order Christensenellales; family Aristaeellaceae; genus Aristaeella. Next base: position 56,597 of record JAFXZS010000001.1, on the reverse strand, counting down.
CATTACTTGACAACTTACTTGACATACGTTATACTCATATCAAATAAAGCGGGAGAGCCCGCGGCAATTTAATAGGAGGTTATACCATGAAAAAGATCATTGCTTTGGTTCTGGTCCTCGCACTGGCGCTTTCCGTAATGTCAGTCGCGACTGCCGAAACCGCGAACCCCGTTGCCGGCAAGAAAGTCGCATACATCATGCTGCTGCCCTCTGCCACCATCTTCCAGATGTGGGCCAATTCCTGCACGGATCTGTGCGCCGCCCTGGATGTCCAGTGTGACGTGCACTTCTGCGGCGGTGACTTCAACAAATGGCAGGACACCATTTCCACCTGCGCGGCCGCCGGTTATGACGGACTGCTCGTCAGCCACGGCAACCAGGACGGTTCCTACACCTTCCTGAAGGGCATCACCGAGCAGTATCCCGATCTGAAGATCGTCTGCTTCGACACCCAGTTCTATACCGACGGTGAGTATCAGAAGCTCCCCGGCATCACCCAGCTGTTCCAGCAGGACAAGTCCCTGGTCACCGTTCTGCTCGACTCCATGATCGACAAGTTCGGCGAGGGTGTCCGCCTGATCAAGGTCTGGCGCGGCCCGAACTACAACAGCCCCTTCGATCGCCGTGAAGTCGGCTGGCAGGAATATGAATCCGCCGGAAAGATCAAGACCGTCGGCGAAGTGCAGCCCCTGCAGGATACGCTGGATTCCGCCAACTCCGTGATGGCCGCTTACCTCCAGTCCGTCAACCGTGAGGATGTGGACGGCGTCGTGGTATACTACGACCTGTACGGCCAGGGTGTCTTCAATGCCATCGTTGAAGATCCCAACTTCAGCGGAGACAACGCGCTGCCCATGGCTTCCGTTGACATCGACCAGGTGGACGTGACCAACATGCAGAACCATCCGGAAATCTGGACGGCTGCCGGCACCACCGACTGGACCATGAACGGTGAGATCGCCATGCGCCTGCTGCTTCTGGAAATGGCCGGCGAATATGACAAGATCTATGACCCGGCAAGCGGCGAGTACGGTGTGGACGTGGTCGAAGTTCCCGGCACCGCCATCCTGGCAACCTCTCTGAAGGACACCTCCACCGTGGAGAACCTGGGCGAGATCGCCGGTGAAACCTATGGCAACCTGGGCTACCTGAGCGTGGCCGACTGGATGCCCGCTGACCTGATCCACAAGTAATTCTGTGATCGGTATCAGTAATCGGAGAGCAATCTCTTGACAGGGAGGGTCGGAGTCCTTGCTCCGGCCCTCCTTTTCTTCAGAACACCTGGCACTGATTCCGCTCCGGCGCGCCGGAGCGCAGAGAAGAGGGGAATCCATGGAAAGAATCAAGCTCGGAACCCGGAACGTCTCCATCGAGTTTCCCGGCGTAAAAGCTCTGACAAATGTTGATTTTGAGGTCACCACCGGTGAAATCCATGCCCTGGTCGGAGCCAACGGAGCCGGGAAATCCACGCTGATGAAGGTGCTTGCCGGCGCAAACCCGGACTATACCGGGGAGGTTTATCTGAATGACCAGACCGTGGAACTCCGCTCCACTTTGGCCGCGAAGAAGCTCGGCATTCAAATTGTGTACCAGGAAGTCGATATGGCCTTGATCCCCACCCTTTCCGTGGCGGAAAACGTGATGCTGAACGACACCGTGATGCACGGGCGGTTTGTCATGAGATGGCGGAGCCTTTACAAGCGCGCCGCGGAAGTGCTTCAGCGGCTGCACATTGATGTCGATGTGCACAAACTGGTTCAGGACCTTTCCCTGGCACAGAAGCAGATGGTGCTGATTGCCCGCGCAATTGTCAACGAATGCAATTTCCTGATCCTTGACGAGCCCACTGCGCCTCTGTCCGATACCGAAACGGAAGAATTGTTCAAGCTGGTCAAGCATCTGCAGGCCACTGAGAACATCGCGATTATCTTTATCTCCCACCGGATCAACGAAATCATAAAGATCTGCGAATGCTACACGGTGATGCGCAACGGGCAGGTCGTTGACACAACGGAAATCACGCCGCAAACCACCACAAAGGAAATTGTGGAAAAAATGCTCGGGCGCACCTTTGAGGAAAACTTCCCCAAGGACATCGCCGAGATCGGCGATATCACTTTCCAGTTGGAACACCTGTCCGGCGCGGAAGGAAAAGTCAACGATGTTTCCCTGTACACACGCAAGGGAGAGATCGTCGGGATTGCCGGCCTGGTCGGTGCCGGCAAGTCCGAACTGTGCAAGACGATCTTCGGTGCCTATGAGAAAACCGGAGGCAAAGTCATCATGGGCGGCAGGGAGCTGACGGTCAGGAATCCGTCCCAGGCACTGAAAAACAGGATCGCCCTGGTGCCGGAGGAGCGCCGCAAGGAAGGCGTCCTTGTGGGGGAAACGGTCAGCTTCAATATTTCAGCCGCTTCCCTTGACAACTTCTGCACGGCTTCCTTTATCAACAAAAGAAAGATCGACCGGTGCGCGGAAGAATATGTTGATAAGCTCGGCATCTCCACGCCTTCCGTAAAACAGTTCGTCAAAAACCTTTCCGGCGGCAACCAGCAAAAAGTCGCCGTCGCAAAGTGGATGGCCGCGGACTGTGACCTGTATATTTTCGATGAACCCACCAAAGGGGTGGACGTCGGAGCGAAGCAGGATATCTTCCACCTGATCTGTGACATCGCGAAACGGGGAAACAGCGTGATCTACGCTTCGTGTGAAAATTCAGAGCTCCTATCCATCACAGACCGGATCTATGTGCTCTTTGACGGTCAGGTCATGGCGGAACTGGTCACTTCACAGACATCGGAAGACGAAATCATGTATTACGCCGTGGGCAACCGCGCCCGCTATGCCTGAACAGGAGGAACGAACATGACGCAAACAACTCCAAAGCCCAACAGGGCTGCAATGCCGAAGCAGAAGAAAAGCGTCGGTAGATTCCTGATTGACTGGGCAGCTGTATTCACTCTGGTGGCCAGTGTAATCGCTTTTACCCTGATTAAGGGGAACCGGTTCATGTCCACAAACAACATGATCAACATTCTCCGGGCCATGTCGATTACCACGGTGTTCGGCATTGCCGCCACCGTTACGATGGCTCCGGACGGATTTGACATGTCCGCATGCACGCTGGCCAGCTGTTCAGCCTATGTATTCGTCAGCATGTACCTCTGGCACGGGCTGCCGCTGGGCGCGTGCATCCTGATCGCCACGTTCGTCACGATCCTCATGTATCAGCTGACAATGTTCCTGATCCTGGTTTGTAAGATCCCGGACATGCTGGCCACCTGTGCCCTCATGTTCGTCCATCAGGGACTCGGCCAGTGGTATATCGGCGGCGGCGCGGTTTCAACCGGCATGCGCACCCCCGCGGGCGCGGATCCGAAGCGCATCAAGCTGGGAGAGGATTTCCTGGCTATCGGCAAGGAGCCCTGGCTGATCATTATCATGCTTGCCTGCGTGCTGATTGCCTACATTTTCCTGGAGCATACCAAGCACGGCCGGTTTATCTACGCCATGGGCGGCAACAAACAGGCCGCGAAGCTCTCCGGTATCAATGTCAAGGCATACCGTTATCTGGCGGGTATGATCACAGCGGTCTTTATCGCGATCGGCGGCATCCTGGTCTCCTCCCGCGGCAGCTCCGCGCAGGTCATGTGCTGCGATAATTACCTGATGCAGTCCCTGGCTGCCGTCTTCGTCGGCCGGACCGTGGGCGGCGCAGAAAAGCCGAACGCGCTGGGAACAATGATCGGTGCCCTGCTGGTCTCCACCCTGGAAAACGGACTGACCATCTGTGCCGTTCCCTTCTATGTCCTTCCCGCCGTCAAGGGTGCGGTTCTGGCACTGGCGCTGGTTGCGGCCTACGCCACAAAGAAGGAACAGTAATAAACCGGGCTGAACCCCCCCTTCTCTTCTCCGCGGAGCGGGTCCGGAAGCATCCGGCCCGCTCCTTTTTTGATCCGCCTGCGTTTGCGGCGGGGTGGGGCCCCGGTCCTGCCCGGGCTGGGACGAACATATCCGGCCGGTTCGCCGGATTGTCCCGGGGCACGTTCTCCGGGAAGAAAGGAATACGCGATGATCAGGCAGCTGGAGGATAAGAAAGTCCTGTTTTTCGATGTGGGATACACGCTTGATATGCCCGCGTCCGGGGACTGGATGTTTACGAAGCGCTTCCTGGAGGAAGCCGGGAATTCGCTGAAAAAGCGCGGAAGCGAAGAGATCCGCCGCGCGAGGGACACTGCCCTGCGCTTTCTGGCAGAGAATCATCTGGTCACAACGGTGGAGGCGGAAATCGACCAGTTTTTCCTGTATTATACGATTATCTCCGATGAACTGGATCTCGGCCTGTCCGAAGCACAGCGCAGGCTGATCGCCCGTGACCGTTCCTGCAATATGGAAAACTATGTACCTTATCCGGGTATCCGGGAAGTCCTGGCCAGGCTGAGTGAAAGGCACAGGCTCGGCGTGATTTCCGACACCTGGCCCAGCATTGAACAGCAGCTGGAATATATCGGTGTTTCACAGTACTTCTCTTTTGCGACTTACAGCTGTTTCCTGGGTGTGTTCAAGCCCGATCCCCGTATGTACCTGGACGCGCTTGCAAAGAGCGGCGTTTCCGCCGGGGATACGGCGTTCATTGACGACAGCGTTCCCAATCTGGACGGCGCGGCAGCCCTGGGGATCTTTCCTGTTCTGATCGCCGCCCGTCCGGCGCCTGATACGGAAACATCTTATCTGAAGCTCAGAGACCTGAGGGAATTGATATAAAACCCGATCGGGAAACTCCTGCCTGTTGTTCAGTCTGAAAGGGCGCCCGGTGATCCGCTTTTGCCGTTACTCCACCGTAAACTCCGTCCACTCCACATGGTTGTACTTCATGACCTCATCGGCTTTTTTCATGCCGCATTTCTCATAAAACGGAACAGCGTTTTCGTTGGCGATCAGATAAACCGCGATGTCCTTTTCACCGCCTGCCAGTTCGTGGGCCCTCTTCAGCAGACGCCTGCCGATGCCCTGCCGTTCATAGTTCCTGTCCACGCCCAGGTCAGTCACGTACAGCCAGTATGCGTAATCGGTCAGGCCGAAAAGCACCCCAACCAGCAGGCCTTCCGTATTCCTGGCAGCCAGGCTGATCGAAACGGTATTCACCAGTTTTGCGATCCGCTCCGCAAACCTCTCCAGGGGATACTGTGAACCCAGATCTGTACGCTTCAGAAAACAGATGTATTCCTCCGCCGTAATCCGTTCCTCCCGGATCGTGATCCGGGCATCCGTGCCGTGCTCCTTCAGGTACGCTTCGAATTCCGGTGTTCTGCTCCAGTAGCGGATGCCCCAGTTTTCGAAGTTCCATTCATCCATATAGTCATTGCACTCGTAATCCACATACCAGATCAGCCCGTCCCGCACCACAAAGTTGGTCGGGAAGTAATCAATGTTCAGCCCGGCAGCCTGCGCCTGTGCCGCCATCTCCCGCACCTGCGGCAAATATGCTTCCGCGGGAATGTTTTCCCGAACCAGATCGAAGACCGTTGGCCCTTCAATATATTCCTTGAGAATGCACTCCGTCTCCGTGTCGATGGCAAGCATCCCGGGAATCCGGATGCCTGCGCCGCGCAGCCGGCCGTAATCTCTCCGCTCCGCTTCAATCTTGTTCCCGAAGGTATAGTAGTCGCAGGGCTCATGGTGAATCTGTTTCAGCACGGCCTGCGCGCCCTCACGCTCCGCCAGGTATGAAAAGCCGCCCTTTCCTTTGCCCAGCAGCCGGAGAAGGGTATACTCCTTCCCGTTTACGGTCTTTTTCTGTTCCATCACAGTCTCCTTTGGCCATTTCCCCGGTCCGCTGACATCAGCTTCCCGACTTCCTCCGGCCTCGGCGGATTCAGCGGAAGCGGAAACCGGGAGATTGCGATGCCGGAGCAGGCGCTGGCAAAGCGCACCAGTTCCTCATCGCCCATCCCGTTCAGCAGGCCGTATACGCATCCGGCCTTGAAGGTGTCCCCCGCGCCGAGGGTGCTTCGGACCTCGACATCGAACGGCTTCATCCGGCGGAGGGTTCCTCCCCTCCGGCCGTAGAGCATTTCGCCTCCGCCCTGGGTCAGGATCGTCAGCCCGCCGGATGTTTCCGTCAGTTTCTCCATCACTTCTTCGGGAGCCAGCCCCGCGTAGTGCTCTCCGGTGCACTCCCTGGAAACCACATTGACTGCGGCTCCCCGGTGCAGCGGGGAATCATGCGGACAGTCGATGGTCACATAGGGCACCCCGTGCCGTTCGCAAAGCGCGGCTGCCAGCAGGGATTCCTCCCGGAAAAAGGGGTCAATGGCAGCCGCCCTGCATCCCGCGAGGTCTTCTTCCTTCGGGATACTCCACCACCGCTCACCGGAGGCAAACATCGTCTGGAACCGTCCCATGGGAGAGCGCACCAGCCCGGCAATCACCACATAATCCATGACACCGGGAGACTCCGTAAAGTGCAGCGGGGACAGATCCACTTTTTTATCCGCATAGAAGGCCTTCAGCATCGGCGCAACCTCCGTGCCGATCCAGGTTCCGTCCATCCGGACGGAAACACCCAGGGAATCCAGCACCGTCGCTGCAGTGCCGGTCTCCCCGCCCGGAAGAAAATACTGTTCCCTGATTTCCGAGTATTCATCCGGCCGGAGAAAACCGTCCTTCAGTAAAAAGGAATGCGTCCCCAGCACCTGTCCGAAAAGATATACATCCGCATGCTGATTCATTGCTGTGCTCCGCCTCACCTTCCCGCAATAAACACGCGACCGACCGTTCACATTTTATCGCGGCCGACCGGCCGCGTCAAGCTTTTTTCCGGCCGGGACCTGCATCTTTCGCCGGAAGGAAACAAAAATACCCGGTCCGTCGTTATATCATTGAGTTCGTTCTGCAGGCAGGAATGCCCGGCCGCGGAACAGAACAAAACAGATTATAGGGAGAACAGGTTCATGAAAAAAATCTTCATTTTTCTGCTTGCTGCAGCGGTTTTGTTTGCTTCGGTTTCGCTCGCCGAGGAGCTTGCTTCCCTGTCTGACGCGGATTTGCTGATGCTGTACCGGCAGGTATCGGAAGAGCTGGAAAGCCGGGGCCTCTCCGCAGGGGCGGCGGATCCGGATGCTGATCCGGCGGGCACGCTGAACGATACGGTGTTGTATTACAATCTGTCAGGCGGGCAGTATTACCACCTGGATCAGAACTGCAAACTGGTCAATCCGAAATACCTGCCCCTGAACGGCCGCTTTACGTACGCGCAGCTGGGAGAGGAAAAGTATCGGGATCTGAAGCCCTGCAATATTTGCGGCGCCGTTTTCCTGCGGGAGAGCCCGCGCCTTCCCGCGGACTTCCGCGAAGCGGTGGATACCGCGGGAGAATCCGCCTCTGTCGGCGGTGACATCGATTACCTTGCGGTTGTGGCGGAGAAGAACGGAAAGTATATCCGCATGGTCACGCTGCTGGACGACCGCGCGAAGGAAATGTATATGGCCGGCATGCAGGCAGAGGATAACGGCGAAGCATTTGATGCGTTTCAGGCATATGCCTGGTCCCTGCCTGTGAGCTATACCGAGGAGTTCACCGTGAAACCGAAGGACCAGGCGGAGCTGGACGCGCAGACCGGGAAGACGGTTGGCATGCTCGTGGAGGAAGAATACCTCCTCTACGGCTCCGGAGGCGGGATCGGTCAACCGACAATTGTTGACCTGTCATATGGATTGTATAACTATGCGTTTGAAGTGGATGCGGCATTTGAGGAATACCAGGAACACATCGACAGGGATGATCTGGAAAGCCTGAGGATAAAAAGCGGAAAGCTTTCCGGTTTTTCCGCCGTCGCCTCCATTCCGGATTATCTTGCGGACGGAACCTATGCGCCGCGGGTGGTTCCGAATTTTACCGCGGAAGAAGCATCAGCCGCAGCTGCCATTCCGCCCGTGGAGGAATATACCGAAAAAGCATGGCCGCTCACTGCTGAGAGCTATGCCGCCCTGCTGGACAACGTGGAAGCAGGATACGGCCAGGTATACATGCTGGAAGGAGTTGTCCATCAGGTTCTCTCCCGGAGCCCGTTGACGGTCATCCTCAATACCGGCGAAGACGGAAAATCACAGCCGGTCGTGGTTGAATGCCCCAAACATGCCGGCTTCCAGCTGGAAACAGGCAGCCGCTGCCGGATTTATGCGGATGTTTCTTCCGCCTGTTACCTCCTGCCGGTCCTGACCGCCCGCTACATCTTTTTGCCCTGACCGATGCGGCTGCCGCCTGCTTTCTTTGGGCCTCGTTTCAGATAAGGCCGCGTGGTCCGGCAAGCCCCGGAATATTGCATATTTCACTTCGTCATGATAAAATAATACATAATCACCAAGTGTTTTCTATGAGGGTCTCCGGAAGGTCTTCGGAAGATCCGCGCTGAACAATTGGCAATCAGTTTGATCTGCTGACGCCTGAATAAAGCATCTTTCCGCAAGGAGGAATACCCTCATGAGAAAATGGGTCGCGCTGGCTTTGGTGCTGATGCTTGCGCTTGCGGCTGCTCTGCCTCTCCCGGCGGAAAGCAGCGCTCAGGAAGGCATTTTTACATCCCTGTGGCAGCTGAACGGCAAGCGGATCGGCGTGCAGGTCGGGACGGACTACGAGCTGCTGGTTGAAAAACTGCTGCCGGAGGCTGAAATCAGCTTCTACAACAGCTATCCGGATCTGGCCGCGGCGCTGGAAACCAACAAGATCGACGGTTTTCCGGGAGACGAGCCCGTACTGAAATTCATGGCCGCGGAAGACAGCCAGCTCGCTGTACTTCCGGAGGATATGGACCCTGTCGAGATGGCCTGTGTCCTGCCCAGGTCTGAGTCGGGCAGAAAACTGGCCGAAGAGCTGAACGCCTGGATCGTGTCCGCGAAAGAAAGCGGCGAGATGGACGAAATCGCCTATAAGTGGATTGAAGGCCCGGAAAGCGAAAAAACCATACCGGATTATGCTTCTTTCCCCGCGCCGAAAGGGACACTCCGGATGGTGACGGAAGGCGCATATACGCCCATGAATTATTTCAGGGGCACCGAGCTTGTCGGCTTTGAGATCGATATGGCCGCCCGGTTCTGCGAAGCCGGCGGCTACGGGCTGATCATTGAAGTGATGAACTTCGACGCGATCGTGCCGGCCATTCAGGCAGGCAAGGCGGATTTTGCTGCCGCGAGTTTCATCATTGAGGAAGAGCGGCAGGAAAGCGTTGTTTTCTCTGAGCCGTACATTCAGTGCGGCACAATGATGGCGGTGCTGAAGGGCGCTCAGGGCGAATCGGAAAGTCTTTCGTTCTGGGAGGGGATCAGGAGCAGCTTCAACAAAACCTTCCTGCGGGAAGACCGCTGGATCCTGTTCGTGAACGGAATCCTGAACACCCTGCTGATTACGGCGCTGTCCATGCTCTTCGGCACAGCCCTCGGGTTCGGGCTCTTTATGATGTGCCGGAAGGGAAACCGTTTTGCCAATGCCGTTACCGGTTTTGCCACCTGGCTGATCAAGGGAATGCCCATGGTGGTGCTGCTGATGATCCTGTATTATGTTGTTTTCGGCAATGTGGCCATCAGCGGCCTGATGGTATCTGTGGTCGGTTTCTCACTGACCTTCGGAGCGTCCGTGTTCGGGCTGCTGCAGATGGGTGTCGGCGCAGTGGACAAGGGCCAGTATGAAGCAGCCTATGCGCTGGGCCATTCCGATCGGCGCACTTTTTACAAAATCATTCATCCCCAGGCATTGCCCCATATCCTGCCCCAGTACAAGGGAGAGGTCGTCAGCCTGATCCAGTCCACTGCGATCGTCGGCTATATAGCCGTCCAGGACCTGACCAAAATGGGAGATATCGTACGGAGCCGGACTTATGAGGCGTTCTTCCCGTTGATCGCCGTCACGATCATCTATTTCCTGCTGGAAGGATTGCTGGGATTCCTGATCAGCCGGATCAATGTCAGCATCGACCCGAAGAAGCGCAGCCGTGAACGAATCCTGAAGGGGGTGAAGATCCATGATTAAGATCGAGCATCTGAAAAAAGCATATCCGAACATTACACCGCTGCAAGATGTAAATACAGAGATCCATGACGGGGATGTGATCTCTGTCATCGGGCCTTCCGGGACAGGAAAGAGCACGCTGCTGCGCTGTATTAACCTGCTGGAAAAGCCTACGGAGGGACGGATCTGGGTCAACGGTACGGAAATCACCGACCCGAAATGCAACATCTGCAAAGTGCGCCAGAAAATGGGCATGGTGTTCCAGTCCTTCAACCTGTTCGGCCACCTGACCGTGATCGAGAACATCATGCTCTCCCCTGTGGATCTGCTCCGGAAGAGCCGGCAGGAAGCTTATGACGAGGCGATGCGCCTTTTGAGGATGGTGGGATTGGCAGAGAAGGCGCTGAACTACCCGGACGAGCTTTCCGGCGGCCAGAAGCAGCGTATTGCCATCGCCCGGACACTGGCGATGGATCCGGATATTATTCTGCTGGATGAGCCCACCAGTGCGCTGGATCCGACCATGGTCGGCGAAGTGCAGGCCGTCATCCGGGACCTGGCGCGGACCGGAAAAACGATGATGATCGTGACCCATGAAATGAATTTTGCCCGGGCCATCTGCAACCGCGTATTCTATATGGACGAAGGCGGCATCTATGAAGACGGCACACCGGAACAGGTTTTTGACCATCCCGTAAAGGAAAAAACGCGCCGTTTCATTCACCGGCTGAAAGTGCTGGAGCTGGATATCAACAGCAAAGATTACGATTTCCTGGGAATGGCCGGGGAAATCAGCACGTACTGCAACCGTAACCAGATCCCTCCCAGAATGGCAAGCCGCATCCAGCTGGCCTTCGAGGAACTGGTCCAGCAGGCCCTGATCCCGTCACTGGAAAGCCCGATAATCCATACCGCGATCGAGTATTCGCAAGAGGAGCAGGCAACCAAAATGACCGTTCAGTACAACGGCCCGCAGGCAGACCTCACCCGGTCCGGGGATGAACTGGCACAGGCGGTGCTGAAGGGCGCCGCGGCGGAGATCACATACAATACGCAGGAAGACAGGGACATGGCAAACCAGGTCGTACTGACCGTCAGGAGCTGAAGCAGAAGCAGCGGATCCGGATGAGAACCGCCCGCAGCCGGGCGGAAACAGGACCTGCTGCCGGGAATACTGACTGAATATGGAGGGCCCCGAAATGAACAGCCGCAGGCGAATCGGACTCTTTACAGCCTATCCGGAAACAACGCATGTGCGGAGAATCCTGAAAGGCATCATGACGCAATGTGAAAAATACGATTATGACCTGTGCGTATTCGCGCCCAGCGTTCATCTTTCCTTTCCGCATGAGGATTATGTGCGCGGGGAAGCGAATATCTTTGAGCTTGCCAGCCTGGACAGGCTTGACGGCGTCATCCTCGACAGCGTGACCCTTACGGGCGATCCTGATGACAGAATACAGAAAAGGCTGCTCTCCAGGCTTTCCCGATACGAAAAGCTGCCCAAATGCGCGCTGGAACTTCCCATGGACGGCATTCACCTGATACAGAACAACAATGAGAACGCGATCCGGGAGCAATGCCGGCACGCGATTGAAGTCCATGGAAGGAAACGGATATGCATCCTTACCGGCACGCAGGGAAATGAAATTGCGGAAACAAGGCTTGCGCTGTACCTTGACGAGATCCGCAGGCACGGGCTGGATGTCCTGCCGGAACACATTGTGTATGGGGATTTCTACTATTTCAGCGGGGACACGCTGGCAAAAAAGATCGCGGGCAATGAAATCCCCCGGCCCGACGCGGTAATCTGTGCCGGAGACTGTATGGCGATCGGTCTGGTGGACCGGCTGATCAAACTGGGCATCCGGGTTCCGGAGGATGTGCTGGTCATCGGCTTTGATTCCTCCGATGAAGGAGCTGTCAATCAGACAACCATCTCCTCTTATGAGCCCTCTGATAAGGAAATGGGCGCAAACGCGGTGGATTATCTGCGGAGTCTGATCGAGCCGGAAGCGGAACTGAATCCTTTGCGGCACGAGGTTTCCGCGCAGTTTCACGCAGGCGCGAGCTGCGGCTGCATGACGGATCCCGCTTATGCGATGAAGCATTTCCGGGACTATCTGTATATCAGCAGCTATAACCAGGCCGACGAGGAACAGAACGACCGGGTGGGATTCGGAAACTTTATGGAAGGTTACGTTATGGAAGGCTTTACCGCGTCCGGGTCCGCGGAAGAATGCTTCCGGAATATACATCATTATGCGGATCTGCTGAGGCCCTTTCAGGCTTTTTACCTGTGCCTGAAATGCAACTGGCAGGATATGGATGATATGCGCTATGACGGATATCCCGAAACGATGCAGATCTGTGCTGCCCGTTCCATGACGGAGGACAGGTCGTTCTTCGGGAAGGAAAACGCCGTGGCGTTCCGTACCGATGCGATGTTGCCCTTCCTGGACACCGCGCGCGAAAAGCCGTCCGTGTTCTATTTTTCCCCGGTGCATTTCGACGGCGTTCTGCTGGGATATACGGTCCTTCAAAGAGAGCTTTGCAGCCAGCCGATCATCAATGTGGTCTACCGGAACTGGATCCGATACCTGAATAACGCGCTGGAAATGTCACGGATCAGGGAACGCCTGCAATCCATCTCCGTGCGGGATGAAATGACCGGAGCCTATAACCGGAGAGGCATGTACGCCATGTACCGGTCCATGGTTTCCGAAGCCCGGGAAGGAGACGCCCTGTTTGTAGGCGTTGTGGACATGGACGGCCTGAAGTATGTGAATGATACGTTCGGCCACAGCGAGGGAGATTTCGGTATCCGGACCGTCTGCGATGCCCTGCAGTCCATCGCGAGAAGCAATGAGATCTGTGTCCGGAGCGGCGGGGACGAATTCTTCCTGATCGGCATCGGAACGTACAGCAAGGGAGACGAAGCAGGGCGGTCCGGGGATTTTTCAGAAGCAATCGCGAAACACTCGGAGCGTGCCGCAAAACCATATACGGTTTCCGCCAGTATCGGATGCGCTGTGTTTCCGGATTACCGGCAGATCAGCCTGGACAATGCCCTGAGTGAAGCGGATGAAAGGATGTACCGGTACAAGGTCAAAAACAGGCGGCACCGGAGTGTGTAAACCCCGGAATCCCGAAGGCCTGCTTCCCGGCATTTCCGGATGGCAGTTTCAGTCATGCAGCCGTTTGCCGGCACGGCCGGCTGAAACAGGAGGGTTCCCCTGCCGGCAGAAGAAGATTTGTGAGGATTGGAATGGACATTGGAATTTTTCATCTGATTGAAGGCGCGAAGCAGGCAGACGGACTGGTGGTTATCATTGACGTGTTCCGCGCGTTTTCCATGGAGTGTTATCTTTATGCGCTGGGAGCCGGTGAAGTCCGGCCGGTTGGTTCCATCGAAGAGACGTTTGCCTGGAGAGAGAAAGATCGGGACTGTATCCTGATCGGGGAGCGGCACGGAAAGAAGATTGAGGGCTGTGACCTGGGCAATTCGCCGTCTTCCGTATATCCGGGCCTGGTCCGCGGAAAGCGGGTCATCCATACCACCAGTGCGGGGACGCAGGGAATTGTGAATGCCGGCCGCGCGGATGAGATCCTGACCGGAAGCTTTGTCAACGCAAAGCCGGTTGCTGAATATATCCGCCGGAAAAATCCGGAAAAGGTATCCCTGGTATGCATGGGAAAAGAAGGATTGGCGGAAGCGGAAGAAGATGAGCTGTGCGCGGTTTATCTGAAAAGCCTGCTGACCGGAGCCGGAATGCCGGATATTGATCTGAAACTCAGGAATCTCCGTTTCGGCGGCGGCGCCCATTTCTTTCATCCGGAGCTTCAGGAAATCTATCCGGAACAGGACTTTTGGATGTGCGTTGCCCGTGACAGGTTCGAATTTGTGCTGAGGATTGACAAAGACAGCGAAGGATTTATCGCAAGAAAAATTGTTGTATGAAATATCAGAACACTGTAAAGGGAATCTTCCTGGATCGCCCGAACCGTTTCATCGCGCATGTGGAGATGGACAATCATACGGAGACAGTTCATGTAAAAAACACAGGACGGTGCCGGGAGCTGCTGCTGCCGGGAGCCGAAGTATGGCTGTCGGCGCCGGGGACAGAAGGCAGAAAAACAAAGTATGATCTGATTGCCGTAAGAAAAAGCAACGGCCTGATGATCAACATTGACAGCCAGGCACCGAATGCGGTTGTGCATGAATGGCTTGAAAAACAACATTACGATCTGATTCGTCCGGAATATTCTTACGGTGATTCCAGAATCGATTTTTATCTCGAGCGCGGCCCTGAGCGGATCCTGATGGAGGTGAAAGGCTGTACGCTGGAAGTTGATGGGATCGGCTATTTCCCGGATGCTCCGACCGTGCGGGGAGTCAAACACCTTCATGAACTGGCCAAAGCTGCCGGGGACGGATACCGCGCCGTGCTTGCTTTTGCAATCCAGATGGAAGGAATTACGGAAGTCAGGCCGAATATTCAGACACATCCGGAGTTCGGAATCGCTTTTGAAGAGGCGAAAGCTGCCGGGGTAAACATTCTGTTCCTGCCATGCCGCGTGGAATCAGACGGATTGTGGGTCATATAACCGGGAGGGCAGTCAGGACGGCACAAACAACCGGAGGAAAGAAACTTGGATGTTCAGAAAGCACAGATTTCAGACATTGATGCACTTGTTGACCTGAGAATCCGGTATTTGAAGGAAGATCATGGCCGGCTTGGGATTCAGGATGAAGAAACAATCGCTGAAAAGCTGCCGGAATACTTCCGGGCTCATTTGGGCAAAGACCTGTTTTGCTACATTGTCCGGGACGGGAAAGACATCGTTTCATGCGCGTTCCTTCTTGTCGTGGAAAAACCGATGAGTCCTTCGTTTATCAATGGAAAAACCGGGATGGTTTTGAATGTTTATACACGGCCTGCCCATCGGCAGAAAGGATATGCGGGCCTCCTCATGAAAGAACTCATTTCCGATGCCCGGAAGATGGCCTTATGTTCAATAGAACTGAAAGCCACGGACGCGGGGTATTCCTTATACCGGTCAGCAGGGTTTGCTGACGATGTGTCAAAGTATCATCTGATGAAGTGGAAGAACCAATAAATACAGCTCTGTCATTGTTAAGCTCAGGTCCGGCCAGATCCGGAACTGTTCGCAGACTGACATGGATTTTGATTTTCACATACGGCAAGGGAGGAACCGGCGATATGGCATCAGGCAGGGAGTATCTGGATTTCATTCTGGAGCAGCTCTCCGGATTGGAAAACATCACTTACCGGCCCATGATGGGTGAATTCATACTCTATTACCGCGGGAAGATTATCGGCGGCATTTACGATGACCGTTTTCTGGTGAAACCCACGAAATCCGCGATGGAGATCATGCCGGACGCAGACCGGGAGATTCCCTATGAAGGAGCAAAGGAAATGCTGCTCGTGGATAATGTGGATAACCGGGATTTCCTGGCGGAACTGCTGACCGCCATGTACGACGAGCTGCCCGGGCCGAAGAAAAAGAGATAGTTTCCCTCAATAGCAACAGGCAGTTGCTTGCATCTGTACCGCGGACAGCTTATGATGCAGATGAAATAACGACAGGGAGGTCTCATCAATGCCAACATGCGAGATTCTGAAGGACTTGAGGGAAAAACACCATCTGACCCAGGAAGAATTGGCTGAGCGGGTGCTGGTGACCCGGCAGGCTGTAAGCCGTTGGGAAACCGGAGAAACCCAGCCGAACACAGAAACGCTCAAGCTTTTATCCCGTGAATATGACGTTTCCATCAATACCCTGCTTGGCTCTCCGAGGCAGCTTTTCTGCCAGTGCTGCGGAATGCCGCTGAATGAAGACCAGATGATCAGTAAAGATCCGGACGGATTCTTTAATGAGGATTATTGCAAATGGTGTTACGCGGACGGGAAATTTACGTATACGACAAAGGACGCGCTGCTCAATTACCTGGTTGAACATATGCCAAATCCGGAAGGACTGCCTGCGGACGACCGGCGGAGCCAGTACGACGGATGGCTTTCCCAGCTGAAGCACTGGAAATAATATATCAGAAGGATGATCGGAAGCTTAAGGGCTGACGGCCATCGCCGGACAGAGAATGAAGCATTTTGCTCCTCGGAGCACCCTGAGAACCGTTTCTTTCCGATACCAATTCCCATAGGCAGAAAAAGCAATAAAATACCGGCTGGATTTGTTCCGGTCGGTATCGTTGTTTTGCGGTCATCCCGCCCGGAGATGCCTGACCGTTTTGTTCTTCAGATCGATGCCTCTCAGGGTTGTGGGTACGCTCTGCGTTATTTTGCACAAAAAATGGTTACGGCCTTATCAAAAAATGAGAAGCGCCGGAGCACCGGGAGCAATAAACTATAAGCATTCCGGTATTCGCGTCTTGACCTCAAGTCCACTCCAAGGCGCAGAATATGACCATAAAGGAGAGAACAGAACATGCCGCAGACAGTACTGATCACCGGCACCGGCAGGGCCATGGGCCTGGGGTTTAACCTGGTGAAGCGCTACCTGGAGAACGGAGACACGGTCTTCGCCTCCGTCCGCCGCCCGTCCGAAGCGCTGGAAACGCTGCGGGGGGACTATGCCGGCCGCCTGCACATCCTGACGATGGATATCTCTTCCACCGAATCGGTGAACGCCGCCGCCCGGGAAGCTGAAAAACTGACGGACCGGCTGGACCTGATCATCAACAACGCTACCACCGCCTCCGCCGATACGAACAAGGAGCTGCCGGATTTCGACCTGGACCTCATCGCCCCCGCGGTAAACGTCGGTGCCGTCGGTCCGGTCCGCGTGGTGAAGGCCTTCCTGCCGCTGCTGAAGAAGAGCGCCATCGGCGGACTCATTGTGAACATCTCCTCCGAGGCCGGAAGCATCGGAAAGTGCTACCGCGCGTATTACCTGGACTATGGTACGGAGAAGGCCGCTCTGAACATGCTCACCATGACGCTGCACAACTGGCTGAAGGACGATCCGGACATCAACATCTTCTGCCTGCATCCCGGCTGGATGCGGACCTGGCCCGGCGAGGCACCGCTGGATCCCTATGAACACGCGGAGACGCTCCGGAACCTTTTTGAGGCAAAGCGCCGCGACAAGGACGGCCCGGTGTTCATCACATACGAAGGCAAACCCTATCCCTGGTAACAGAAAGATAAAGGAGGACTCCCCATGAACGAAACGATGAAGACCCTCATTGAACGCCGCAGCTGCCGCAGCTACAGGGACGATCCCATCCCGGCGGAGATCCTGGCCCAGATCCTGGAGGCCGGTACCTATGCCGCCACCGGCATGGGCAGGCAGTCCCCGATCATGATTGCTGTCACGGACAAAGCCATGCGCAACAAACTGTCAAAGATGAACGCCGCGGTGATGGGGACTGACAACGATCCCTTCTACGGCGCGCCGGCAGTCATCGTCGTACTGGCGGACCGCAAGGTCGGAACTTACCTGTATGACGGCAGCCTGGTCATGGGCAACCTGATGAATGCTGCCCACGCCCTGGGCGTCGCCAGCTGCTGGATCCACCGGGCGAAGGAAGAGTTCGACAGTGAGGAAGGCAAGGCGATCCTGAAGTCCCTGGGCATCGAGGGCGACTATGAAGGGATCGGCCACTGCGTGCTGGGCTACGCGGCGTCTGAGCTCAAACCCGCCGCGCCCCGCAAGGCAAACTGGATCTACCGCGTCTGAAGGAGGAACCCAAAGAGGCCGGCACTCCCCTGCCGGAGGACCCCCGCGTCTGGACCAATTTCACCCGATAAGGGAAGGAGAAAACAAACATGAAAATGATCAATGTCGTCAACGGCCCGCAGAACGCCTCTGCGGTCATCCTGGGCTGCATGCGCATGCCCGCCCTGTCCGTGGAAAAAGCGGCGGAGATGATCCGCGCCGCGGCGGAGGAGGGCGTCAACTTTTTCGATCATGCCACCTGCTATGGCGACGGCGAGGCGGAAACCCGCTTCGGCGACGCGTTCCCGCTGACCGGCCTGAAGCGGGAGGACGTGTACATCCAGAGCAAGTGCGGCTTACACTTTGACCGGAAGGAATTCGACTGGAGCAAAAAAGACATCCTCGAAAGCGCGGAAGCCAGCCTGAAGCGGCTGAAAACGGATTACCTGGACGTGCTGCTGCTCCACCGGCCGGACCTGCTGTTTGATCCGGAAGAAGTGGCCGAAGCCTTTGACACGCTTGAAAAAAGCGGCAAGGTAA
This sequence comes from Clostridia bacterium, assembly GCA_017541105.1. Taxonomy (GTDB): domain Bacteria; phylum Bacillota; class Clostridia; order Christensenellales; family Aristaeellaceae; genus Aristaeella. The sequence goes on along the minus strand of JAFXZS010000001.1, from coordinate 38,348 downwards.
AGTATTTCGGCGTCAGCAACGTGAGCCCGGGTCAGCTGGAACTGCTGAAGAAGTATGTAAAGCAGCCCCTGGTTTTCAACCAGCTCCAGTTTTCCCTGGATCAGACCCAGCTGATCGACAACGGTCTGTATGTCAACAACCTGACCACGGACCGTTCCACCAACCGGGACAACGGCCTGCTGGATTACTGCCGCCTGCATGACATCACGATTCAGGCCTGGTCACCGCTGCAGTTCGGCATGTTCAAAGGCTGCTTTGTGGACCATCCGGACTTTCCGGAGCTGAACAAAGTCCTGGGCGAACTGGGCGAAAAATACGGCGTGCCGAAGACCGCCGTCGCCATCGCGTGGATCCTCCGCCATCCGGCAAAGATGCAGGCTATTGCGGGCACCATGAACCCGGCACACCTGCGTGACATCTGCGCCGCCTCAAAAGTGGAAATGTCCCACAATGAGTGGTGGCAGCTCTACCTCGCCTCCGGCAAATTTCTGCCGTAAGAAAGAATCATGACGGCCGATCTGTACGGCCATACAAACTTCAGCGGACAGGAGTACGGTAAAAGCTTCTGTTCCGCTTTTTGCTTTTTTGTCCGGATTCCGTCAGAAGACCAGTTGGGTCAGAAGCATATAGGCGGCAGTTCCTGCCAGGACGCTCAGCAGGATCTTTCTTTTCCATGCATGCAGACCGACGACCAGCAGGCCTGCGATCAGTTCCGGCGCGCCAAAAGGTGCAGCCAGGGGTTCGGTATCCTTCAGGCAATAAACCACCAGCATGCCAATGATTGCCGCGGGAAGGACCTGCCCCAGATACATGACATATGCCGGGGCTTTCTTTTTGAATACCAGAAAAGGCGCGGCCCTGAGCAGGATGGTCACAATGGACATAACAGCCACCAGCAGCGCGGAATAAGCAGCAGTACTCACGCATCCACCTTCTTTCCGGCGCTGATTCTGTTCCGGAACAAAGTCAGAAGCAGTGTGATCAGCAGCATGGCAGGAATCAGGAAACGATCGGGTCCGAAGGCAATCAGGCAAAACAGTGTTCCCAGCAGCCCCGTGGCAGCAGGGATATGATCCTTTGCAGTGATCCACTGTTCCGTAAAGGAAGCGATGAACAGGGCAGTCATGGAGAACTCAATTCCGGCGGTGGAGAACGGCAGGATCCCGCTCACCAGGCTGCCGATGATACTGCCCAGTACCCAGTACGACTGATTAAACAGGGAAACCAGGAAACGGAACCGGTCCGGATCCGTATCGTCCGGCACCTTTCCGTCGCACAGCAGGGAATAGGTCTCGTCAGTCAGGGAAAAGACCAGATAAGGCTTATAACGGCCTGCATTTCTGTAATGGCGGAGCATGGAGATGCTGTAGAACAGATGCCGCGCATTCACCATGACGGTAGTAAGGATCACCGTCAGCACGGAGGCCCCGCCCGCCAGCATTCCCACGCCCACATACTGCATGGAGCCGGCGAAGATAAACAGGCTCATGGCCAGTACCCACAGGAAACCATATCCGGCGTTGTGTGCGAGAATGCCGAATCCGATTCCGAGAATGATATACCCAGCCATGACCGGCAGGGATTTGGCAAAAGCGGCTTTCACAGTTTTCATCGGTCATTCTCCGCTCAGTTACTCACGGTTGTATCGCACCGTTAGGATCTGTATATAGCCTGGAGTTTACTCTAAGTCAAGCATTTATGATGTATATGTTGACTTTGAGTGGTTTTTAAGGTTAAGATGCTGGCAAACGAAGAACAGAGCCTGCCGGGACAGGGCTTCCGGCAGGAAAGCAGCCGCACAGAACAGTTCAATGGAGGACAGGCAGATGAAAAGGTTCATGGAAGATGTCATGAATGAAGAGGTTCCGGAAGGTTCAGCCGTTCTTTGGTGGCTTGGGCAGATGGGCCTGCTGGTCAAATTGGGGCAGACGGTTCTCTGCATTGATTACTTTGCTTCCGGCCTTCCGGGAAGGCAGGTCCTTCCGCCGATTCCCGCGGAGGAGATGGCGGGGGTCAGTATTTTCCTCGGGACACATAACCATATTGATCATATTGACCATCCGGCCTGGCAAACCTGGGCTTTGGTCTGCCCCGATGCAAAGTTTGTTTTTCCCAGGCTCCATCAGACGGAAATCCTGGCGGACGGAATTGCCGCGGACCGATGCGTCGGGATGAACGACGGCGAGTGTGTCCGGATCGGCGGCGTCACAGTTCACGCGGTCGCGGCATCCCACGAATTTCTGGATCCCGATCCGGTCTCCGGGCTGTATCCCTGCCTGCAGTATGTGATCGAGGGAAACGGTGTCCGCATCTGCCATGCGGGCGATACGGTCCGATATGAAGGCATGCTGCCGAAGCTGAAGGATTTGGGACCGATAGACGCGGCGCTTCTGCCCATCAACGGAAGAGATGCGGAACGGTATCGCCGGAACTGTATCGGCAATATGACATTCCAGGAAGCGGCAGACCTGGCAGGTGAATTGCAGCCAGGGCTGACGATTCCGGGGCACTGGGACATGTTTGCGGACAATCCGGGGGATCCGGATGCTTTTGTCGATTATCTGGCCGTCAAATACGGCGGCAGAATCAGGGCGGTCCGGCCTTCAATGCTGGCGCCTGTAAAGATCGTGCATACGCCTGTCCGGCCAGCACAGTTGTCTTGTTAAGTTTCAGCTTAATGTGATTCAGAACGCCTTCTGCAACGGCTGAACCGTGGATATCCCGGGAAAAAGCCGGGCATGAATCGGATTCAAGGAGTTCAGATTATGTTTACGTTTTCTGCTCGTTCGGATCGAACCAATCCCGAATACACTGCTCCGGAGATTCAGCATCTGGCAATCGGCTGTAAGCTCCTGAAGGGGGACGGTTCTGCGGATTCCCCGTTCCTGCATGAAGTGACGATTCGCAACAGCGGAGAAACATCCTGGAACGGTATTATCCGGCTGGACCTGTCCATTGATGCTGCCTCTCCCCGCTTCTTCATGCCGGGTTTCCTGTATGGAACAAACCGCGGAGACGCGCCGATGCAGACAGGCAGTAAAGCCCCTCGCCTGAGAAGCGGAAATCCGGATTTTCCCGCGTCTTCCTGGTGGATGACCCGGAGTGACAGACTGTCCCATCCGGCGGTTTTTGCCTTTACCGGGAAAAGGATCGCAGGGCTTTGTGCGTCACCCTATTTTCTGAAGGCCGGCGGCCGGATCATTCCATGGAGGCCGGGCGTGTCCGGCGATTGGCTGCAGTATGCCGGTTTCGGCTGCGATCTGGACAGAAGCCTGATCAGCTATACCCTCGGCTATGAAAACGCCCCCTGGTTTTTCCTGGATTCCCGCCACTATTCTCCCCGTGCGCCGCTGGCCGGTAATTGCTTCAGTCTGGAGCCGGGAGAAGAAGTCTGTTTCACGGCGGCGGAGTTTTCCTATCCGGCGGAGAATGAAACAGGGCTGAACGCCGCGATCCGGAAAGTCTACAGCCTGTATCATGAGCCGCCGCGCCGGTGCCAGCCGCCGGAATCTGCTGTCCGCACGATTGCGGAAGCTGTCGGAAGCACCGCCTGGCTGCCGCAGGATCAGGCTTACGCTGGTTTTGTATTTGATAAACCCGACAGCAAGGAAGTGCGCCTCATTCCCTCCATCTCCTGGACAAACGGGCTGGCTGCCGCCGTTCCGATGCTGGAAGCCGCCATCCGCCTGCATCGCGAAGATCTCAGGGATCAGGCGCTGCAGTGTATCAATCACATCGTGCAGACAAGTATCAATCCGCGAAACGGTCTGCCTTTCACAGCTGAGATTGACCATATATGGTGCAACCGGGGCTGGTGGTATGACGCGCAGCCCGTACCGGGGCATGCCGCCTATCTGGTCGGCCAGGCTGTCTATCTGATCCTGAAAGCATACATGTTTGAAGAACAGCTTTCCGGGGAAAAGCACGAAGACTGGCTGGAATATGCCAGGAAAGTGCTTTTTGTAACGGAACAAAGCAGGAACGGGGACGGGGAATACCCCTATATCTTTTCTGAAACAACCGGCGCGGGGCTGTGTTACGATTCCCTTTCCGGCACCTGGTGTATGGCAGCCGCTTCCCTTTACTGTGCGCTGAGCGGAGAAACCGGCTGGCTGGTGAACCTGCTCCGCAGTGAGCAGTATTATTACCGTGCTTTTGTCTCCCGCATGGAATGTTACGGAGGCCCGCTGGATATCGACAAGCAGACGGACTCTGAAGGAATCCTGGCTTATATCCGGGCTGTCCGCTGGCTGCATGCGGTCACAGATGAGCAGGATCTTCTGGATCATCTGCGGGACGCGCTGGAATATGAGTTCACCTTCAAGTTCTGCTACAATTCACCGATCAAGGTCCCGCCCCTGAGCAAAGTGGGCTGGTCCAGCTGCGGCGGGAGCATTACCTCCGTATGCAATCCTCATATTCATCCCATGTCCAGTTCCGTTGTTGACGAACTCCTGTATTATGTCAGCCGGACAGGCGATGAATATATCCGGAGCAGGATGGAGGACACGGTCCTCTGGAGCTGCCAGGTCAGCAACACCCGTGACGGGGAGTATGACTACGGTAAAACCGGATGGATGAGTGAGCGTTTCTGCCACAGCGAAGGCCTCCTGACGGAAACCTACGCGGACGGCTCTCCGGCCAGCACATGGTTTGCGTTGATGCCCTGGGCCTGCGGCTGTATTCTGGAAGGCCTGGCAGGAGAATTCTGGGATCCGCTGACAGAATGATACTGTTCGCATTTCCGGGAATTATTTTCTCATCAATATTGGACTTTTAACACTCAAGTTTTCTAACAATGGCAGTTGTAAATGTGATACCCTTTTTATGGCAATAGGATATTCAGCACACCCTGCCCAGGTCGAACTGCGGTCCTGTCGCCATCCTTGGCGGTACAGATTCTTCTTGCTGATACTTATGCTTTGACAAGCCGGTATTTCGTATTCCGCCCGTCCCGTGTTTTGTTCAGCATACCGCTCTGTACCATTTTCCTCAGGATTCTGGCGGCAGTAGCCGAACTGATCCCAACCATCTGCTCAACGTCAGCGCGTGCAATCATTTCTTTTGTTAACAGGAATTCAAGGATCATTTCCTCCGCAGTGAGATGTGCAGCGGAGCTGTGCTGAGGTTGGAAAACACGGCCTGTCCTGCGCGGCAGCGTCACTTTGAATACCTTTTCGGTCACCTGAAATAATTGGTTTGCACTTATGGGATAATAGGCAGTCAGGATTATCTTCAGCCCTGTTCCGTATGCTTCAATCAGGCTCAGGCGATAGAAAACATTTGCCAATTTGGAATTTCTGCAAATGGACAAGCCGGTGATCACATCATCCAGATGGAAGCCGGTGATCAGGCCGCCTACAGAGACGATCTCTATCCGATCAGCATACACGCTGATGAGCGTGCTGGCTGAATAAGCATAATCCCGGTGAACAGTCGCGTTCAGCAGCGCTTCGCGTAGCGCTGAAGTCGGGTAGGCCCGGTGGTCAACCCTATGGACTCCCTCGAAATCTTCTCATATTCTAATCATTCTTATCAATCATGTCAGGCAATGAGAAGAAAGATTTGATCTCCGCCTCTCTCCAATACGCTTTCTCAGATTCTTTTTACTTTTTACATGGCTAAAGCTCACTGGTTGATGAGCCGCGGACTGGCAGACGCACCGCTGGCACATTCAGGCACAGCAGGTTATGTTGAACATTATCATCGCTGTGCTGTTCGCACCTTTTCGGATCACCGCTTCCCGCACGTTGCCCGTTGTGATTGATGAAACTTATGCCGCGTCCGGTATTTCTTCGTCGTACTGTTTTTCCAGTTCTTCGTAAGCGTCGAGCGTACGGTCGAACAGTGCCAGCAGATCCGCTTCGGAAATCAGCCCGTCCGCGTTCGTTTCAACGCCCTCAAAACAAAGGTCATAGCGGAGCGGCGGATTTTCCGGCGTCAGCATTTCGCCGCTTCTGATTTGTTCGGTACTGCGGTAGACCAGGTTCACGCGATACCACGCCTGGCCCGCGCTGTCGCGCCACCGCTCGAACAGCACCTTTACGCCGATGGGCGTCTTGGTCTCGATACTTCCAGGCAGCGCGTAGTCCTCCGCGCCCAGCGCAGTGAGCGTACCGAGCACAGTGCAGTCATGAGCGCAGAAGAAACTGAACTTCCTGTCCGTGTTTTCAAGCTCCGCTTTGAGCTCCCGGATCAGGGGGTTCGTGATGTTCACGGCCACCAGCGGCGCACCGTGTTTGATCTCCAGGCAGGTGGTCATGAATTTGCCCAGCGCCGCCCAATCCTCGTCCGTCAGCTCATGGCCGAATGCCGCTTCGATGGCGTCGGGCGATTCGTAATATTGCAGGATCAGCGCGTCCGCCACCTGGTAGGCCGGCTTGATCGCGCCGGCGAGGTCAGGCTCCTTATCCGCTTCCATCGTATAACTGAAGCCATCCGTAAGCAGGTCTCCGTACTTACCGCTCTGGTAGACGGTGCTGTCCTGCATATCGACGGTATCCATGATCAGTCTGATCACATCCCGGTTCTGTTCCGCCAGGCCCTCAAAACCCGCGTCGCCGCCCATGGCCGCCACCTGCGCCGTGGCGTCGTCAGCGTATTTCTCAGTATAGAGATGCAGCACCGGCTGCATGAAGTCCAGTGTTCCAACGTCGTCGCCGGGATGCTCCACCACGGTGTCCGCTGTTGGAAGCATGCCCGCCGCGAAGTACTTTGCTGTAGCGCGGCACCGCTGCTTGTCGCGGGCATTGAAGCGCACCTCACCGGCTCCGGGGACGGCGTTCTCTTCAAACAAGCCCTCTTTGGCAAGCCATTTCCGGAAATACTGGCCCATACTCGTCTCTTCAATACCGCCCTTCAGGGTTAGCTCGCTGGAACCCGCCGACCATTCGATCCAGGAATGCGGCGTCAGATCAGACGGCACAGAGCCATTGCTGGAAAGTGGTGCGCGCAGGTTGTGGCGGCTCAGTACGACCACCTGCTCCAGCTGGTAACGAGCCAGCGGGTCCTTCGCCACGCCGTCGCCGTAGATCGTCAGGAAGTCGTCCCGCATGGAAATGGTTCCGATACCCATTGCCTCGTAGGCCGCTTTCTTCTCCGCGGCGTTCTCAGGTTTGCCCCACTCACGCACATCGTCATCCGCCAGCACCATGTAGGCTGCGCTCCGGTAGGGATTGTTGGAAATTGTATAGACCTCCATCGCCAGGTCGCCGGAGGAATTCCCGAACGCGAGCACCGGTTGCCGGCCGATCTCGCGGACGATCGCGTCCACCTTGCTGGTGTTGGCGTTTTCACCGGCATAGCTGCCGTCGAACACAACCTGGTCATCACTCCGGAACGTATAATCCCCGTCCGCGGCGTCGCCCTGGTTCGTGGCGGTATAGCCGTACTCTGTACCGATGACCTGCGCCGGCGGAATGTCCAGTACGCCGGCAATGACCTGGCGCACGATGTTGCGCTCAGTGGCCGTGACGGTATAGACGGTAAAGCCTTTCGCCCGGAGCTGTTCCACAAGCTGAACCATGGGCTTGTACCAGGCCCCGCCCCGTGTCATGCCCGTGAAGCCCCAGGCCTCGCTGGACTTGAATTCCTCCACGACCTCGGCAAGCTCCGCCATCGTCATGCCCTTGTAGGCCACGGCTGCCGCCGCGGCCTGGCGGGTACTCATGCCGCTCGGCTTCGCGCCGCCTGCGGCGTCCAGGATCTCCTGCGCCACAGCCAGCACTTCTTCAGGCATTTTGTCCGCGTGGTTCAGCGCGTAATCTGCGAACACCATATACTCAAAGCAGAAAGGATCGGTCTCGCACATCAGCGTGCCGTCCAGGTCGAACACGGCGATGCGATCCTGCACAGGAATGTAATCGGGCGAGGCCTCGTCCGTGACCGCTGCCAGGTATTCGGTCAGCGCATTCAGCGCCGGGGCGTCCGGATTCCACAGGGATAACGGCTCCCCGGCCGTTTCCGCGAAGGCGGGGCCTGCAGCGCCTGTCAGGACAAGCAGGATTGCCATCAGTAATGCCGACAGTTTTTTCATAATCATACCTCCGGTCGTTTTCTCCTGTATTTTGTTCATCCGTCTGTGAAAACCGTCACGAAGTTCGGATGCGCAGTATTGCCCGATTGGGAAGCCCCTCGTTTTCATCCCATGAATAGGCCATATCAGACACTGCGCTTCTGAGCACCACAAGGGAAAGCTCGTCGCCCTTTGCGGTTATGTCAAAAGCCCGGCCGTTATAGCGAACAGTCATAACCGCGCTTTCCAGAGCCTCCGAATACTCAACCACAGCCTGAATCCTCGGATGTTCCAGGGCGGGAATCAGGATCTGATGCACCAGCTCCTCAAAGGCCAGATGGATATAATGAGCCGCTTTTGCCGGAATCTGGTTTTTGCCGCAATACCGGTCGATTTCGCCTGCCATGCCCAGGAAGTCGTAATCCCGGCTTTCAATAGTCAGTTCCAGCACCTTCAGCTTCTGGATAAAGCGCCGGGTATTTTCCCGCCGGGGATGGTCAAAAATCTGCTCGGGGGTGCCTTCTTCGTAAATGCCGCCCTCGTCCATATAGAAGACGCGGTTGGAAATAGCCCGGGCAAAACTCATTTCATGGGTCACAATCATCAGGGTCTTGCCGGTTTTGGATAACTCCCGGATCACCGCCTGCACCTCGCCCACCATGGTGGGGTCCAGCGCGCTGGTCGGTTCGTCGAAAAGAATAATGTCCGGATCCATGGCCAGGGTACCGGCGATGGCAATGCGCTGCTTCTGGCCGCCGGAAAGCTCGTCCGGGTAATTCAGCGCTTTTTCCGCCAGGCCTACCGTGCGAAGCAGGCGCATACCTTCGTCATAGGCTTCCTGCCTGCTTTTGCCCAGCAGATCAACGGGCGACAGCATGATATTTTCGATCACCGTAAGGTGCCCGAACAGATTGAAGCTCTGGAACACCATGCCCATTTTCTGCCGGACCTTGTTGATATCGCACTTTTTGTCCGTGATTTCCCTGCCGTCCACCCAAACCCGGCCGGCAGTGGGTTTTTCCATTTGATTGATGCAGCGCAGCAGGGTGCTTTTGCCCGTACCGGAGGGGCCGATGACCGAGATGACGTCGCCGTCATGAATTTCGACGCTCACGTCCTTCAAAGGAGTCACGTTGGGATATTCCTTCTTCAGATGTTCGATCTTAATCATGGGTCTTCACCCCTTTCAGGATACGTTCGCGCTTGCGCTTCTTGGGATCGGTTCTGATGCGGATGCGGCCGACAGCCAGGCTGAACAGGCCCTCCAGCACAAAGTAAATGATCGTAATCGCGATCAGGGGGAAGAAGGCTTCATAGGTGCGGCTGCGTACAATGTCGCCCATCTTGGTCAGGTCCTGCACCGCGATATAACCCACGATGGCCGTGGCCTTGATCAGCCCCACGATCTCCCCCTGATAGGCAGGCAGGATATGGGGGACAGCCTGGGGCAGGATGATGCGGAAGAAGGTGTGCCGGTTGGAATGGCCCAGGGCGTAGGCCGCTTCATACTGGCCCCGGTCGATCGTTCCAACCCCCATTTTCAGCAGCCCGAACACCGCCGCGCCGAAAGTGAGCGTAAAGCCGATCACTGCTACCGCAATGCTGCTGATCGACACGGAACCAAAGATGATGTAATACAGGACCATCAGCAGCACCACCATCGGCATGCCCTGCACCAGCCAGATGCAGAACCGCGTTACGCCGTTGGCGAAGGCATTGCCGTTCCGGCAAAGCATGAAGACAAGGAAACCAAGCATCGTACCGAACAGGATGGACAGGACAGTGATGAGCAGCGTGGTCAGAACGCCGTCCACGAACAGCTTCCAGCGGTCTTCGCGGATAAACGTTTTCCGGAAGCTGTCTTTGATTGAATCAAAGAACGATGCTTCCGCGCTTTCCGTATCAGCAGATTCCCGGCCGGCATCCGCTGCAGCAAGGTCGCTGCTCTTTACAGCCAGGACAATCCCGCCATAGCCGGTCGGATCGGAAAACAGCACCTGCTCCTCCCGCTCCGGCGTTACGTTCATGTCCGTGGTGAAGTCATACTTTCCGGATTGAATTGCCGGAATCCGCCCGGCAAAATCCACGTCGCCCAGCTCCAGGGCATAACCCCTGTCCCGGCAGAAGCGAACCACGAGATCAATATCGTATCCTGCGTTTTTCCCGTCCTTGATGTAGGAAAACGGCATGTCCGTGGAGGTGGTCACGACCCGGATCGTCCCGTTTTCCCCGGTCAGGCCGGACATATCCACGACTTTTCTCTCTTCATCCGCACCGAACCAGATATCCTCCAGTTCCTGCATGGTGCCGTTTTCCCAGCTTATTGAAAGGAACTCATTCAGTTCCGCGCACAGGGCGGCACTGTCCGGGTCATTTTTCCGGAAGGCAAAGCTGTAATTGTTCTGGGTGATGCGATCATGAATATAGTCGATATCCGGCTGCTCCGCGTGAACAGATTTCACCCCTACTTCATCGCCCAGGTATGCGTCAATCTTCCCGGCCAGCAGGGCCTCGATGCAGTCCGGATAGCTGTTGAACAGCAGGTATTCGCTGTCGGGGAAACTCTCTTTCGCGGCGTCCTCCATCAGCGGTCCGGTCAGCACGCCAAGGCGTTTCCCATTGTAATCCTGCCAGCGGACGGTTCCCGCGGCCTGCGGCGCGCTTGCGGTTTGACCCTTCAGTACCGCCATCACCGTGCCGCCGGTATAATAGGGATCGGAAAACCAGACGCTTTCCTTCCGTTCCTCTGTGATGGTCAGCCCGGCGGCGGCAAAGTCTGCTTTTCCGGACTGAACGGCCGGCAGGATGCCGTCAAACAGCATGGGAACTACCTTCAGGCCGTACCCGTTTGCTTCACAGAACCGGGCAATCAGGTCGATTTCCAATCCTACCAGAACGTCTCCCCGGTAATAGCACATGGGGGCGTAAGCGCCTTCTGTCGCCAGCGTCAATATGCCGTTCGGCGCGGGAAAGGAAGCGTAATCCGGTACGGTCTTCTCGTCTTCCGGGCCGTCAGTCCATTTTGAGGTCAGCAGCGCAAGCTCCCCGCTCTCCTTCATGGACGCAAGCCATGCGTTGATTTCTCCAAGCAGTTTTTCCCCAGTTTCCGTTTTGGGCAGGGCGATTCCGAAATCAAAATGGTCCATGCGTTCTTCCAGAACAGCCAGCTTGTCGTTTTCCGTCGCGATCAGCCGAATCACAGGCTCATCGCCCGGGTAAGCGTCGATCTTGTTGGCTTGCAGCGCGGCAGTCAGGTCAGGATAAGAGTTATAATAGCTGATTTGCGCGTCCGGAAGCACTTCCAGCACGATTTCATCAAAGGTCGTGCCGGTTTGTACGCCGATACGTTTGCCGTCCAGTTGGGAAAGAGATGTAATCCCGTCCGTCGAGGCACTTTTGCCATTCTGCTCCTCATCCCGCACCATCGCGGTGATCTCCACCTCAAACAGTACGTCGGAGAATGGGATGCCTTCGTCCCTTTCCTCCGAATAGAAGAGGTTCGACATAATACAATCGATGCGCCCGGCTTCCGCCGCGGGAACAATCCCGCCAAAGTCAAATACCCAGAGTTCCAGTTTCGCCCCAAGCCAGGAAGCAAACCGGTGCGCCAGCTCAATATCGTATCCTGCCAGCTCTGTGCCCACGTAGTAAGAATAAGGCATCACAGAGCCTGTTGTGCCCACGCGCAGCGTAAAGGACGGATTTTCCGCCTCGGGAATGTCAGGCATCGTCTCCTCTCCGCGAAGCACCCAGCGGTCATACAGATCATCCAGTGTGCCGTCCGCTTTGCATTCCGCGATAAACGTATTCAGCTTTCCCTTGAGATCGGGGATCGGGGAAACAGGAGAAATACCCACGGCAATTTTGTTCGAAGCGTAGTTTTCCTTCAGCAGGTGCACGCCGGATAAGCCGTTTTGAATGGCAAATTCCATTTCCTTCCGCGCGTTCACGCATGCGTCGACCCGGCCTTTAATTACGTCCATATAAGCCAGGAAGATATCAGAATAGGGCACCAGCTGTGCTTCCGGATAATCCTGATGAAGGGTTTCTTCCGCCGGTGTGTTCAGCCCCACGGCGATTTTGATTCCGGGCTGCGCAAGCTGCCTGAAGGAAGTGATTGGTGATTTTGTCTGCGCGTCACCGGAATCAGCTGCATTCTGCTGCGTATTTGCTGTATTGTCGCTCAAAACGGCCAGGACCGCGCCTGTCATGTAGTCGGGAGAACCGAACAGTACGCTTTCCTTGCGCTCTTCCGTGACGGTAATGCCGCAGGCGGCAAAATCCACCTTGCCGCTTTGCACAGAGGCCAGTACACCGGCAAAGTCCATAGGCTTGACCGCCAGCCTGTAGCCGTATTCCTGGCAGAACCGGGCAGCGATATCAACGTCATAACCCACGACGCGGTTATCTTTTACATACGAAAACGGGATAAGAGACGTATCCACCGCCATAGACAGGGTGCCGTTCGTATCCGGGAGTGATTCATAGTCCAGTACCGTACGCTTTGCCTCATCCTTTCCGTACCAGATTCCATCCAGTTCCCGGAGGGTACCGTTTTCCTCCAGGCTGTCCACAAAGGCGCTGTACTGATCCCGAAGGGCGCGTCCCTTTTCGCTTTTGGCAAAAATCGGCGCGTATTCAAAGGTGTCCAGATACCCGTCCAGGATCGTCAGATCATCATTCTCCATCATCAGAAATCTGAAAATGGTTTCATCGCTGGCACAAGCGTCGATCTTTTTTGCCCGCAGGGCAGCCAGCAAATCAGTCTGCGTGTTATAGTACAAAAGAACAGCGTCAGGAATCCGGGCTTCCACCTGCTGTCCGCTGGTGGTGCCCACCTGCACGCCGATGCGCTTGCCGCTGTATGCCTGCCAGACAGGATTGCCGTCAGCCGGTTCCCCGCAGGCGGAGAAAAACAGCAGAAGCACCAGAATCGAAAGCCCTATGAGCATCTTTTTCTTCAGCATACTTTCCTCACCTCAAAAGACAGATTAATATCAGGAGGGAAAAACAGCGCATCCTGTCCGTGCGTCAGCCGGATCGCGTCCGCATCCGGGAAACGTGCCGCGTCATGGGGAACATCCTTCCATCATTTATCTTATGGTTAAGCTCTATGATCTATCATTATACAGATTATCACCTGCGCTGTCCAACAAATATCCAAAATGGCGGCAGGACTTTATATGCCTTTGTATGACTCCTTCTGAATGAGAACAGTCTTGATCTGTGATAAAAGATCCGATACTATCATAAGAGAGTCCTGCTCAGCTGTTCAAAGGCATGAAACACTTCGTTTTGTGCGAAGGCAGGAAAAATGCTGTATGACGAAGCGGGACCGGAGCAGGTGATAATATGGAGAAAAAAGACCTCTTTGAAAAAGCAAAGCCCCCGAAAGCACTCGCGATGATGGCCTTGCCGACGATTGCAAGCCAGATCGTTGTCCTTGTTTACAATCTGGCGGATACCTGGTTCATCGGCAGGACCAATAATCCGTATATGGTCGGCGCTTCCTCCCTGGCGCTGACAGTTTATCTGGCTGTGACCGCGCTTGCCAATGTTTTCGGAGTCGGCGGCGGGAGCCTGATGGTCCGTCTGATCGGTGAAAAAAAGGAACAGGATGCGCGTCGGGTTGCTTCCTACAGTGTGGCTGCTGCAGCGGTCAGCGCGCTGGCCTTTTCCCTGCTGACCCTGTTCCTGATGGATCCGCTGCTGAAACTGCTGGGCGCAAGCAGCAATACGCTTCCCTATGCGAAGCAGTATGTTCTGGCAACCACGGTATTCGGCGGCATTCCGACCGTCCTGTCAATGGCCATGCCGCAAATGCTGCGCAATGCCGGCTTCTCGAAAGAAGCCGGACTTGGCGTAGGGATCGGAAGTCTGCTGAACGTCCTGCTGGATCCGGTCTTCATGTTTGTCCTGCTTCCGAAAGGCAGTGAAGTCCTTGGCGCCGGAATCGCGACAATGCTGTCCAATTGTGTATCGCTTCTCTATTTCATCGTTATGTACCGGAAACTGCGGAACAAGACAGTGCTGTCGATTCCTCACAGGATCGAAAAGATCAGCAGTGAGCAAAAACGGTCGCTTTATTCTGTCGGGATCCCTGCTGCGTTTGCGATCTTCCTCTTTGACCTGGTTACGATCGTGATCAACCGGCTGACAGCTTCCTACGGAGATACGGCGCTTGCCGCCATGGGTATTGTCCTGAAGCTTGAACGGATTCCGATCCAGGTCGGACTTGGCGTCTGCCTGGGAATGGTTCCCCTGGTCGCTTACAATTACGGTGCCGGTAACAGCGTACGGATGCGGCAGTTTGTCTCTCTGGCCCGCATCGTAATTCTTGGTTTTTCCTGTGCCTGCGCAATCCTGTTCTGGGCATTTGCAAAGCCGCTTGTTTCGGCATTCATTGCGGATGATGAGACCGTTTCGCAGGGCATACTGTTTCTGCGGGGCAGGTGCCTGTCCCTTCCTTTTATGATGATCGGGTACCATATCGTGAACTATATGAACGCGGTAGACAAGGGAAAAGTCTCTTTCCTGCTCGCCCTGCTCCGGCACATCGTGCTGATCATCCCGGTGATGATCCTGATGAACCTGATCTGGGGACTGGCCGGCCTGGTCTGGTCTCAGCTTGCGGCGGATTTTCTGAATGCGGTTGCTGCGTTTATGATTTACAGGCGCATCGACAGCAGCTTATCATCCACGCTGCCGCCGCACCCCAAAGGATGAAAATATATTCTGTTTCCACATCAAACAGACAATTTCCCGTTACCCCGGGAAGTCAAATGCTGTCCGCCATCAGCGTTTGCAGAAAGCCCTGATCTCTTCCTCCAGCAGCCGGAACACATTCGCGACCAGATACCCGTCGGCAATGGCGTGGTTCATCCGAACGCTGACCGGCATCATGAGCCTGCCGTTCTCCTCCCGGTATTTGCCCCAGTTCACGATGGGCAGCAGGTACAAATATCCGTCCGGCAGTTCAATATGCATCGCGTCATAGGAAATCCAGGAAATATAGGAGGCGTCAAACCAGTTCGGATGGTTCGCGGCGTCCAGGCCGTACTCCCTGGTCTGTTTTGCCTTTTCCACATCCGCCAGGGCATTCCGGTAAAACAAATCGTAATCTTCGCTGTAGACGGTATAGACCGGGGTGCAGGTTTCCGTGTCCTCATGGAACACATACTGGGTCGGATGAATCCGGTCATAGCAAATCAGTTCTTTGGTCTCCCACCGCCAGGCCATTTTATAATCATCCCTGGAATTCAACACCTTTGACAACACATACAGAAAGTTGATATAGAACTTCGATCCCGTTTTCTTCGACCACGCGGCCAGGTCCGTCACGTCCACCCGGGCGGTTATGGAAACAGAGCACTTGCAGTCCTCGGAAAAATGGCGGAATACGCCTTTCCGGTAATACTGTTCCTGATCGACCACTTTATAATCCATCTGAATTCATCCTTCCATATTTATCAATCATACCCGTTCCCCCATATACCTCTTCGGTATAAAGCGAATGATGTTGGTGGTCTGTTCCCTGTCCGTTGCCTCATGCTTCCAGGTTTTTTCGGGCTTCCGGGTTGTTGCCGATGATTGCGCCGACCTTGCCGCAGTTATTTATTTCAGCGCAGCTTCCGCAGGTTTCCATATTCCTGTTCATGGCGCACTGCCGGATCGGGCACAGGGATTCGCAATAAGGTGTCTTCACGCCGTTTGCCCTGCAGCCTTCACAATGGATCATCTCAGGCGTAATCTCCACACCGTTCAGTTCAGTCCACAGCTTAGCTGTTTTCTCCCGCAGGTTCCGGTCGTTCTGTATTGTTGCGATGTAAGCATCGCATTTTTCACAGTCCAGTCCGCAATAGGCAATCATTGTTTTCATTTTCATTTCCTCCATGTTTTTGATTTTTCAGTCTGTTTCCATCGGCATACGGATAAAGGACACTTTCCCTTCTGTTTCTGTATGATATTCCCTGCCCGGTATCGCGTGCACAAATGTATAATTCTACATTCTCGCCTCGGATCCTGATCTTGTTCTTTCGCAGAACTGACAACCCGTTTGCATTCCCCGCAGTCAGCTGATTACCTGATAACGCAGTCTGATATAGGAGTTTTCCAGAACAGAACAGCTTTCCAGCTTCAGGATGCCCAGCCCGGACAGTTCTTCCCTGCTCATCAGGGAGGGTCCGTCGATCAGCGAGGAGGTATCCTTCCCGCCGATCAGCACCGGCGCGACCACCAGGTCCACATAGTCGAACAGCTTTTCCCGGAGAAACAGGCCATTCACGGTCCCTCCGGACTGGACGGTCAGCCGCTCACAGCCGAAATCCTTTTTCAACTGCATAAGCGCGCCGGGAAGATCCGTTTTCTCCTGAATGATGATATGCAGGTTCTCTTCCTGTACATCAAAGGCCGGATGCGAACGATTCGAAGTGATCAGCACAAAGGTCTTCGCCCAGGCGCAGAAATAGCGGACGCCCTGTTCTGTCAGATGATGATTGTCCAGAATCGCAAAAGATACCGGGGATTTTGCCGGCAGCTCCTTCCGGTTCACTCCCATCTTCTCCTGAACACGGCCTGTGTTGAAAGACCACAGATCTGTTGTCTGCTCGATTTCATAGTACTGATGCAGGCCTTCCTTCAGGCCATTGATCATCGGAAAATCCCTGTCCACGTCCAGTTCGTCACTTGCGCCTGTGCTGATCTTACCGTCCACGGACATCAGCATATACAGCGTTGTTACCGGTCTGTCCATTTTCGTCTTTCTTCCTTTCCAGGCTTCTCTGCTGATCGAATAATATGTCAGGTCTCTTTCAATCCCCAGATATGTCAGTTCCTTTTCTGAGAAACGGTCGAAGGCCATGCCGCATTTTTCCATAACGTGCCGGGATGCTTCATTTCCTGTGAAGAAGGAAGCGCAGACTGTTTTGAAGCCTCTTTCGGCAAAGCACCAGTCGATAAACGCCGCAACTGCTTCCGTAGCATAGCCATGGCCCCAGTAGTCTGAGCCGATGCCGTATCCGATCTCGCAGGAGGTTTCTGTTTCATCGCAGGTGACCATGATTCCGATCAGCCGGCCGGTTTCTTTCAGGCGGATCGCATACAGGCTTTGATTCGCCAGATAAACGGAAAAATCGAAATCTTCCGGCGTCTCCGCATACCGGCAGATGAACGTTTCGAGTACCTTTCTGTCATGCGAGATATTCCGGAAATAGGCTTCCTTGTCCGTTTCCCGGAGCGGACTGATGATCAGGCGTTCTGTTTTGATATTCATGTCTCTTCGTTTGCTCCTGCTTCACCGGCCAATGCTGCCGGCAGTTCCGTATTGCCGTCCCTGCGGGCATTTCCGGCGAGCTCCGCATTTTTATTCGTCGTTTTTTCTTCCGTCTCTCCGTACACTTTGATAAAATGCCTGCTGAATGCTTCCACCTGTCTCAACGCTTCCCCGGCTTTTGCCGGCTCCCGGTCACACAGATGAATCAATGCTGAAATAGGCATGGTATAGGCAAAAGCCACCATCGCCGGATCGTCCCGGCGAAGCAGTTTCTTTTCCATCATGCCCGTGAAGATGACGGTAAACATCTCTGTCAGGCCGGTCAGGAAATGTTTCGTTGCCAGATCCCTGGCGCGGTCATCCCTGAACTGCTCAAGCGTCAGCACTTTCCGGGTTTTCACGATGGTTTCGTCCTGTGTGGTAATACGAACCATCCGGATTGTCATGGAAACCAATTCCTCCAGGGAATCCGGCACAGGAGGCATATGCTCCGGTGAACCAAAGCGCTCACCATAATAGGCAATCATTTCATCCAGCAGGGTATTCCAGATTTCTTCCTTGCTTTCAAAGTGCCGGTAGGTCGATGACTTGGCATATCCGATGGAAGCCATCAGTTCCCGCATGTTCGTTCCGGTATAGCCGTTCTTTGAAAACAGTTCCAGTGCCGCCTCCAGGATCTTCCTTTTTGTACCCTTTGCCACAACATCACCCTCCTGTAACGAAACAAAAACGTGACCGAACGTTCTCATCATAATGTAAACGATCGGTCACGTCAAGTGCTTTTCTCCGGTTTCCTCCCTGACAGCAAAAACGCGGCAAAACCCTCTCAGGGCTTCCATGTGATGCCGGTGTCTCCGCTTCATTCAGATTTCCGTCCGGATCATCAAAGCAAATGGCCTTCTGTCCCCGGCTGTGCTTCATAAGTCTGCTGGCATCTTGCGCTTTCGGAAAACGTCTTGCAGCGTCATTTGAACCGGCATTCTTTGCCGCGCTATGATCCGTTCAGCAGTTGTCATCCTTCCGGTTGATCGTTCTTTTTGGTTTCCTGGACAGTAAAGCGGAGCAGGCGGCCTTGAAAACTTTACATCACGATCCCCGGAAAGGACAGAATCTGTGTTATAATGCTTCCACAATCACCATATCATCCAATCCAATGTACCGGACTTGCTCCTACAGGTATGAAAAGGAGAGAAATACCATGAACGAGAAAAAGCCAGGATCGAACTCATCGATATCGCCAAAGCAATCACGATCGTTCTGGTAATTCTGGGCCATACCACAGGCAATCCGGAAACACCCATGTACAGGCGTCTGATTTATTCCTTCCATATGCCGCTTTTCTTTTTTCTGGCCGGCATGTCTATCAAGCCCAAGGCGCTGAAGTCATTCAGGGAGTGGCGGATCTATCTTCTGGTTCCTGCTGAATTCTGTGTCAGGCAGCCTGCTGGTGCTTGGAGTATCCATGCTGGTGTTCCGGATTTCCAGGGAAGGCGCAAGGCCTTTCAGCACCTTCGCCATCACCTATACCGGACAGCATACGATGGGCATCTTTCTCCTGCATAAGAACATGCAGCTGGACCTGATCATTCCGTGGATTCATACCTGGCTGTCAGGGCCCCAGCTGCTCGTAGCCTGCATTGCCGCCTGCATTTCCTTTGCCGCGTCCATGCTGCTGTGTGCCGTCATTGAAAAGTATGTTCCGCAGCTGCTGGGTCAGTTCCCCAAGTATCCGGGATAACAGCCCCACTGGTTGCGGGGGTAGACACTGGCGCTTTTGCTCTTTTATCCTTTGATCATTTTCAGAATCCCGCGGCAGAAGTGTCCGTTCGCCATGTCCAGCATGCCCTGCATGATCCCATCCCGGAGTCCACCGGAAGTCTGCAGGTTTCGCAGAGAGCTTCCTGTGCTTGAAGCCATCATCATCCGGAACTCCGGATTCTCATAGTCAGCCTTGCCGCCAAAGCCCTTAGCGATCGTCTTTTCCACAGCTTTGTACATGATCTTCATGACAAGGGAGAACTCCTTCATTTCATCTACGGAATTGTCCATGGTAAAGAAACCCTTTTGCAGGGCTTTGGGTGTATAAGGCCTGCCCATGGCGGATTCCAGCAGGACCTGCGTGGGCGTCCCCGCACAGGTTTCATAGAAACTGCCATGCTGCCAGTCAGGCACGGAAAGGTCTGTGCCGTTTCTATGGATCGTCTGACGCAGGGATAGATTGCGGCTGCTCGTGCCGACGCAGACCGTATAATCGCCGCCGGGCATTACCCATCCGTTCTGCCAGACGGAAAAATCCCGGTCTGTCAGGATGAATTCCACGGTGCTCGCTTCGCCCGGGGCAAGGGTCACCTTCCGGAAGCCTCTGAGCTCCCGTACAGGACGGTGCAGGCCGTTCTGAGGCGCTTCCATATAGAGCTGAACGATTTCCGATCCGCTGCGGTCCCCGATGTTCCTGACAGTCACCGTAACGGTATTTCCATCCACCCGAAGATCAGTATACCCAAACCTCGTAAAGCTCAGCCCATAGCCGAAAGGCCAGCGAACGTCTTTTCCTGCCTTGTCGTAGTACCGGTAGCCCACGTATATGCCTTCCATGTACAGGGCATCTTTTGTCTTTCCGTAGTACGGAGCGGACACGCAGTCCCCGTACCGCAGAGGCCAGGTTTCCGCCAACTTGCCGGAGGGATTTGCTCTGCCATACAGCAGGTCCGCAATGGCTTCGCCGCCTGCCTGACCGGGAAGGCCCATCCAGAGGATGCCCTTGACCTGATCCGCCCAGGGACATTCCACGGCCGTTCCGCAGAGCAGCACGACCACCGTGTTTGGATTCGCACAGGAAACAGCCTCGATCAGCCGGTTATGCCCTTCGGGCATGGACATGCTGTCCCTGTCGAAGCCTTCGGATTCATACCGCCCGGGCAGGCCTGCGAAAACGACCGCGGTCTTTGCCGTTTTTGCTGCTATGACCGCTTCGGCAATCAGCGCCTCCGTGGTATCGCCCCGTTCATCACAGCCCGCGGCATAAGAAACACCCGGCAGATAATCCATGGGCTGGCTGAGGCGCGTCGGGTTGATGTGGCTGGAACCCGCGCCCTGATACCGCATCGTCTTTGCCATGGCCCCAATGACGGCGACATGCTCGCCCTCCCGCAGGGGCAGGATGGCGTCCCGGTTCTGCAGCAGCACGGCGCCGGCCAGTGCGGCTTCCTTTGCCAGGGCATGGTTTGCGCCGTAATCGCAGGCGAACGGTTTCTTCGTCTCCGCCGCGTGGAACACGAGCCGAAGCACACGCCCGGCACACCGGTCGACATCTGCCTCCGGAAGGCTTCCGTCCCGCACCGCCTGCAGCGCTTCCTTTTCCATATAAGCGCTTCCGCCCGGCATATTCAGGTCGCATCCTGCCCGAAAACCTTCAAGGCGGTCGTTCATGGCGCCCCAGTCCGTGACCACCAGGCCTTCAAAGCCCCATTCGTTCCGCAGAATATCGGTCAGCAATGCTTGACTGTCACTGCAATGAACGCCGTTCAGCTTGGGATAAGCGCACATCACCGTAGCTGGCTTGCCCTCTTTGACGGCGATTTCAAAGGCAGGCAAGTACAGCTCCCGCAGGGTGCGCTCGTCCATCACGGAGTCGGATTGAAAGCGGCAGGTTTCCTGGGAATTGGCGGCAAAATGCTTGAGGCTGGAACTTATGTCCTGTCCCTCGATGCCCTGGATGAAGCCGGCGGCCAGTTTGCCCGCTAAGAACGGGTCTTCGCTGAAATACTCAAAGTTGCGCCCGCAAAGGGGATTGCGCTTCAGGTTCGCCCCGGGGCCCAGCACCAGGCCCACGCCCTGGTCTTTCGCTTCCTCTCCGATGGCCGCGCCGATGCGGGAGAGAAGTGCGGGATCCCAGCTCGACGCCGTGGTGGCTTCGGCAGGGAAACAGGTGGCTGGACAGGACTCATTGATGCCCAGCATATCCGCCGCGTTTTCCTGTTTCCGCAGGCCGTGGGGCCCATCACACATGAACAGTGCCGGGATGCCGTATTGCCCGTAAGCTTTCGTCTCCCAGAAGTCCGCGCCGGAGCAGAGGGCAATCTTATCCTCCAGCGCCATGCTGTTGAGAATAGCCTGGATGTCTCTCATGGTATGCTCCTGTCAGATTTGGTAGGTTCTTGTACCCGGCCCCTGCGTATATTCGCTGCCATCCGGCAGGCGCACCAGAGCTTCACAGTTGACCGGAACGGTAACAGTGAACAGATTTTTTCCGTCCTGCTTTTTCCAGCCGCTTTCCGCTGTGCCATAGATGCTGTCATAGCGGGCGCTGGCGTAGCTCATGTGTCCCCCGGGCCGGGGTGCGATGACGAAGCTGTTTTCATCCTTCACCCGGATGCCGCAGCATGTGTCAAACAGCCATTCACAGGCAGCGCCTTTTGAATAATGATTCAGGGAGCAGATACCGCTGTCTGACTTTGGCCCTTCCCAGCCCTCCCAGATGGTTCTGGCGCCGCTCTTCGGCATGGAAAGCCAGCCGGGAATCTCCTCATTTTCCAGCAGGCGGTAGGCGTACTCAATATCCATATCCGCAAGCACATAGAGGATCAGCGGCGTGGACAGGAAGCCTGTGCCCAACCGCCAGCCGTAGTTGTCCAGAGCCTGGATCAGACGTTTCTTCGCAAATGCCGTCTGCTTTTCATTCAGGAGATTCATAAACAGTGGACGTACCAGCTTGGCCTGACGATCGGTATCCAGGGAGAACTTTTCAGTGGAAACCATCTCCTGATAAGCCTTTTTTGCGCCATCTGAGTATTCCCTGAGCATCGGAATCGGATCGCGTTTTCCGAGGATCTCACAGATTTCCGCCATAATGCCGAGAACCCATGCGGTATATGCGGTGGACTCCTCAGGATGTGGTACGGCAAAATCTGTCCAGGCAAAGGCTTTTACGTCTTTTGGCTCTGCCCATTCCCCATAGGACTGGCCGGCATTGACAGCATACTTCCGGCTCTTCCGGGAGATGCCCAACGGTTTGGAATAGATGCCGCCCCATTTTCCGCAGCGGGATATCATAAATTTCGCATAGCGAAGCATGTTGTCGAAGTTGTCTTCCAGAATACGCCTGTCGCCGTATTGCTTCCAGAAGCGCCATGGCATCAGGATGCCGACATCCGCCCAGCCAACAGATCCGTTCATCACGTTCATGAACCAGTCCTCATTGGCAAACGGCGCGATCTGCGGCAATTTGCCGTTCTTCCACTGCCGGTCGAACACATCGCGCAGATGCTTCCGGGCAAAAGCTGCGTAGTCTGCCAGATAGCTGGCTGTGCCAAAGAAAACCTGGCTGTCTCCGGTCCAACCCATCCTCTCCCGGGTAGGACAATCAGAGGGAATATCCGTCGAATTGGATTTCAGAGACCATTCTGTTGCTTTATAAAACTGATTTACCAGTAAATTGGAACAGGTGAAGGAAGATGAGAACGGGAAGTCCGAATACAGGGCAATCTGCGTAAAATCATTCACTTCGTAGGGGATATCCGTCTCAATCAGGGCATATTGAAAACCGCCGTAGAAGAACTTTGGTTTGTATTCGTTCAAGCCTTCTTTACAGGTATAAGTGAACTCCTGAAGCGGGGATGCTTTCCCTTTGGTCACGCACTGGATGTTTTTTTGCGTAAACTCTCCCGCATCATCCAGCATTTCCCCAAGCCGGATATGGATTGTCTGCCCTTTCTTTGCATTCAGCCGGAAAGACAGATAGCCGCACAGGTTCTGCGGGAACTTCAGGACGGTTTTCCCGGAGGGCGTGATGATCTTTTCGGCCGGCTGATAACGCTCGTGTTCCGTCACAAATACATTATTGGACGCTGTCAGGGGTACGCGGATGGTACTCGCTCTTGCTTTTCCGGAATAAGACGGGGCTTTGTTTGCGTCAACAATCTCTCCGTCTTCATTGTCCGCAAAACGGATTGGACCGTCATTGCTCCACTGCCAGCTGCCATCGGTCATGATGACCTGTTCATTTCCGGCCTGATCGATAATCTCCAGCTGTGCAATCAGGCGGGTAACAGTACCATAGGTGCAGGTACGGCCTTTAGCTCCGCTGGATCCGCGATACCAGCCGTCCGCGAGTTCCACAGTGAGGACATTCTCGCCGGGCCGGAGCATGTCGGTCACGTCATAGGTCTGGTACTGGATCCGCTTGCGATAATCCGTGGATCCGGGTGCCAGGATGAAATCCCCGACGCGCTCGCCGTTGATCCGGGCCTCGTACTCCCCGCAGGCCGAGATGTACAGCCTTGCTTTTCCCGCTTTCCCTGCGGAGAAGGCTTTGCGGAAACAGTCCACGGGATAGCGTTCTTTTCTTTTTGGAGAATAATCACCTGTAATCCACCGGGCTTTCCAGTCCGAAATGCCCATTTCGAAAAACGCTTCGCTCCATTCTCCCGGCTGATCCTTCTCATCCCACAGGCGCACTTTCCAGTTCACCCGTTCCCGGTCGGAAAGCGCTTCAGGATAGTCGGCATGCATAGAGGCGGATGCGACTTTCCCACTGTCCCACTTCTCCGCAACAATCTGATACGCGGTCTGCCTAGCACCGCCTTCGCAGATCCATTGAAGGCGGGGATGACGGATATCAATGCCAAGCGGATCCTTCAAATAATCCGTTCGCAGCCGGATCGCTTTCATTGTGCGCTGCCCCCCTCATGGCGAGCCTTGATCTCTGCCTGCTCACTGGCGATGTTCTTTTCCACATTCAGGAACTTCAGGATCACAACCAGGATAATCCCTGTGAAGACTTCCAGTCCGACAAACGCGAAGGAAATGACCCAGTTCACACCTGCAGACTGCTGCATCGCAACGGTCAGCACACCATCCGCCGCGAGTTTCAGGTTCTCCAGGGCCACCTGGGCTGTCCAGCCGTTGGCCGCGAGTGTTGAAGCCGCTTCGGAAACACTTTCTGCCGTAATCGGGGCAATATAACCGGTCCCTGCAAGCAGCCAGTTAAAGACGCCGGTCATGATTCCGACCATTGCTACCGCAATAATGTTATAAATACTCATGGCTGCACCGTCCATGCGAATGTCTTTCCGCCATTCCAGATGATCCAGGCAGTCAGCAAAGAGAGCCATAAAGACATAGGCACAGGGAAGGCCGCCGATGTTCTTGATAAACTGTCCGATCAGTACAATAACCAGGCTTGTCGGGAACAGCCAGCAGATCAGGCTGCCGATAGCATACAGCATAAAGCCGAACATGGTCACATTCCGTTTGCCGAATTTCTTTGCCAGCGGCCACACAGCGAAGATACCGATCCCCATGGGAATGCCGCCGATTACGGAAACCAGCATCTGGGTAATGCCGTCATTGTAGGTTCCCAGAACGTAATTGCAGTAATATACAAGTCCAAGGTTTTTCAGCGTCATACCGATGGTGTAAACGAAAAAATAGATATACATCAGGATCATATATTTGTCCGTGAAGAGGATCTTCATCTGTTTCAGGAAAGGAAGCCTGCTTTGTTCCTGCTCCGCCTTTGTACTTTCTTCCGTGACCCGTTCCTTGGTGAAGTAGTATTCCAGCAGGGTCAGCGGAAGAGCAACGATCGAGAGGATGGACATAAGTGTAATCCATTTGGATTTATCTACGCCGATCATCGGCATGATGACCATGGGAAATACCAGCGCAACCAGAATGCCGCTCATCATGATGGTCGTGATCTGGTTGAACACGCTCAGTCCGCCGCGCGCCGTTCCGTCGCGGGTAGACAGCGGAACCATCAGGCTGTGGCTCATGCTGAAGATGGTATAAGCAAAAGAGTAGAAAAGATTGTAGGAAATCATCACCCAGAGAGCTTTGACAGTATCGTTGTTCTCAGGAACAGTGAACAGCAGGATACCTGTCAGAGGCACCAGGAAAGCCGCTAACAGCAGCCAGGGCCGCGCTTTTCCCTGCTTTGTATGCGTGCGGTCAATCACCTGTCCCATCAGGACGTTGGTGACGGCGTCGATCACTTTGGAAACGATCGGGAATACGGTCAGGAAAACGCCGCCCCACAGGGGTGTCAGGTTCAGAACGTCTGTATAATATACGTTCAGATAGGTCGCCAGGACAGCATTCAGCAGCAAAGCGCCCGCAGGCCCAAACAGATAGCCCAGCCATTTCTCAGGCTTTGTTACGTTTTCGCTCTTTATGCGGCTGTTAAAAACCGGGGAAGACAGCTTTGCCATGAAGACGGCTCCTTTCACGTTTCGATGATTCCGGTTCTTCTGATACTATTCTACCAGAAATATAGGGTAATATCTTGCATATTTGTCGCATATTTCTTATAATTGTCGCGCAACGGGGGAGATGTTTGTGAAAAAGGATGATTTAGTTTACCTTTGCACCATGGTTGGCAACCTTTCCGGTATTCCTGTCCGGCTTTACAATAAAGACCAGATGCTTTTTTATCACAGCGTGGTCAATCTTCCCAAAGATCCTGTTTTGTTAGCACACAAGGATATTCCTTTCCCAAATGAACATATCCTGTTCCGTGTTACATCCAGTTTTTTCTACTTTGGCATTGTTGCCAGCAGTAATTATCAGATTGTGATCGGCCCCAGCCGGCAAACGGCTGCACAGGATCAGGAATTAAGGGATATGGCTTTCGAATTGGCTCTCCCCTCAGATGATATTTCTGATTTTCTGATTGGTATGAAACAAATTATCCGCCTTCCGCTGGAAAGCATGATGCAGATGATGTGTGCCATTAACTTTATGGTGAATAATGAAAAAGTCACGCTGAATGACTTAATCGGAGGCAGAGAAGATCAATTTGGTCTGGAAGAAAGGCGCACAGAGAAACATTTCTCGGAAAAAGGAATTCCTCCGGAAGAACTGCACAATACGCTGGCCATTGAACAGACAATTATGAACATTATCCGGAAGGGAGATGTTGCAGCGCTGGAAGCGTTCGCTCAGGAAGCTCCCGCAGTACGGCCCGGAGTTATGGCTCGTGAACAACTGCGTCAGGCAAAGAATACTTTCATTGTTACAGCAGCCGAATCCAGCCGGGCGGCGATACGCGGCGGCATGGATGTAGAAGATGCTTTAACATCCAGTGATGCATATATTCAGGAATGCGAGATGATGACGGATATACATCAGATTACCCGGCTGCAATATGATATGATTCTTTTTTATACACAGCAGGTTCAGCGAATTCGCCATGGAAACTACGCTTCCGATCTGGTGAGAAATGTCGCTAATTATGTTCAGCATCATCTGTCCGAAGCAATCACGACGGATCAGATTGCCGCCGGTCTCTTTCTGAGCCGTCAGCACCTGTCCCGGAGATTTACGCAGGAAGCAGGGATTCCTCTGGCAGCTTTTATACGAAACGAGAAAATTGAAGAGAGCAAACGGCTTCTTCGCTATACAGACAGATCCGTTTCCGCCATTGCAGCTTATCTTGGATTTTCAAGCCAGGGGCACTTTTCAAAAGTGTTCAAGGAAATTACGGACATAACTCCCGGGGAGTACAGAGAAAAGAAGAGGAGTTAGGGCAGCGTACGCCAGGTTCACATGGGGGAAGAGGCTGCTCGAACTTGTTTTTCCCCTGGTTTTCCGTGATATCGATGGGATACTTCCCGGTAAAACATCCATCGCAGAACATACCCTGTTGTCTGCCGGTCAGACGGTGAACAGCATTTACAGACAGATAGGCCAGGGAATCCGTACCGATATCTGCTGCGATTTCCTCCAGAGTATTCAGACGGCATGCAATCAGATTATCTTGCGAATCCACATCTGTTCCGAAAAAACAGGGATACCGGAAAGGCGGGGAAGAGATTCTCATATTGACCTCCTTTGCGCCTGATTCCCTCAGAAGCCTTACAATTCGCTCACTTGTTGTTCCGCGGACGATAGAATCATCAATCAGGACAACCCGTTTCCCGCGTACTGTTTCTGCAATGACATTCAGTTTGATTTTCACAGCGGATTCCCGCGTCATCTGATCCGGGGCAATAAAGCTGCGTCCGATATACTTGTTTTTTAGGAAGCCGACACCATAAGGAATTCCGCTCTCCTGGGCATAGCCAAGGGCCGCGTCGATGCCGGAGTCCGGTATTCCGATGACAACATCCGCATCCACAGGACTTTCCTGTGCCAGGAAGCGGCCGGCCCGGAGCCGGGCAGCATGCACTGAAGCGCCTTCTATGACAGAATCAGGGCGGGCAAAATAAATGTATTCGAAAACACACAGTGCCGGTCTGTTGCCGCAGAGGCGGCGGTCTTCAATGATGCCTTCTTTCCCGAAGATGACGATCTCACCGGGATCGATATCGCGGATTAATGCGGCGCCGATTGTATCAAGTGCACAGGATTCTGAGGAAACAACATAGCTTCCGTCCTGCATTCTGCCATAGCATAACGGCCGGAAGCCAAACGGGTCCCGGAAAGCAATCAGTTTTGTGGCGGTCATCAGCACGCAGGAATAAGCCCCCTGCAGCTGCTGCATTGTCTGAAATACAGCTTCTTCGGTGGTCGAAGCTTTCAGCCGTTCCGATACGATGGTATAAACGATGGTTTCTGTGTCTGCGGTACCATGAAAAATCGCACCGTTGAGTTCATGCTTTTCCCGCAAGGATCGGGCATTGACCAGATTGCCGTTATGGCACAGCGCCATGTTTCCTTTCATGTGGCGGACAACAAGCGGCTGGACATTGTGATGGTTGTTTCCGCCGGTAGTAGAGTACCGCACATGGCCGACAGCAATATTGCCTTCTCCGATCCGGTCCAGGGCTTCACGGTTAAATACTTCTCCCACCAGTCCTTCATGCTTGTAATGCTGAAACACACCGTCGCAGGAAACCGCAATCCCGCAGCTTTCCTGTCCCCTGTGCTGCAGTGCGTATAACCCCAGATAGATCTCCTCCGCTATGGTTTTCTTTTGAGGGGACCAGATTCCGAATACTCCGCATTCTTCCTTCATAAGCATACTTCTCCATGGCCTGAACAAAAGAGTTTATCGGTGTTGGTCAGTAAGGCAGCCGGTGTGCTGAACCAGTTTCCTGTGTCCGTCATGGCAACCCCTCCTTCAGCTTTGACAGTCTGCTGATGTGTGGCATATTCCCCTCTGAAAAAAGGCAGCGCCGCTGCTGAACAGCAGCGACGCCTTTGCCCGGTCTCGTTATGGCAAATATGGTAAAACGAAAGCCGACGCCCACTGTTCGGGGCATCGGCACCTTTGCCATAGATCCAGTTCTTTCGAACTGTATGGGAAAAGTAACACGGATTTCCGAAAAACGCAAGAGAGATTTGGCTATAATGCATGATATATACTGTTTTTCTCATGTATCATTCCAGGTTTTGACTTGTCCGGTCTGTCATAAACCAGATGCCGCTTCATTCCCTCCTGCTCGATCGGAAGTGCGTTCTCCTGCCGGTTCCGGATTTTCTGATGAGCCGGACGGCAGAACGGACCGTGTTCAGCCTCCCGGAACCAGCGGATACAGAATCAGGCCAAGGATTCCCGATGCCGCCATCACATAAAGCGGATTGACCTTGAACCGGAACAGCAGCAGGAAAGCGGCAACGAAGATCGCCAGTGCGATCCAGTCGATCCTTCCGGCAATTCCGGATGCGTTCATGAACAGATGAACGGCTGAGTTCAGCAGAACGGCAACGATGCAGGCATTGAGGGTGTTCAGAACCTGACGCAGCTTTGTGCTCCGCCGGAAATGCCGGAACAATACCGCCATAATCAGCACGATGACCGCGGATGGGAGGTTCTGCAGCAGAGCGGGCAGCGGCTTCAAAATAAAACAGACCGGCCGCTTAAACTCCCTGTAGGCAGGACGCCCGATATAGGTATACACCAGGTTTTCGGAGAAAACATCGCACGGGACAGGATCAATCCGGCCCAGCCGGAGAATATCGCCGGCAGTCGGGACGTTGCTGTCTTCCCGCCGCGTGAGATCTGCACAGTGGATCAGCGGAAACATGGGATAGTCCCGGGGAACACGGACAGAGGAGATCGCCGATTCAAAGTGATCTGTCACCATTCTTGCTTCAGCACACCCGGAATCTCCCTGCACCGACTTGATATCGCCGCCGTTTAATTGCAGCTGCCGCGCTTGACAATTGAAGCCATCACTCCTCATAGATTCCTGATACTATTATGCTGTCAATAGAAATCTGAGGATCGATCCAGCTTTCCTGTTTAGCTTCATACACCTGATCCTCCGGCATTAACTGTCCGATAAGCAGCGGCGATTTCGGATCATGTGCCGTCATATACCTTCTTACGGTTTCCGCGTTATAGTTGGCGTAACAGTATCGGCATAAATGTCCGCAGGTATTGTATGCTCCGATATCTCCGCCCAGATAGCAGGCACATTCCTTTCGGGCCGGTGCGGTCTTTGGCATCTTCAGCCGATGATGCAGCGCTTTTTCATAGGTGGCAATTGTCATGCATCCGCTGCAGTCCGCGCCGAAAGATGCAAGTTCGTTACCCTCTCCGCAGGGACGGATCGTCATGCCGTATTGCTTCCCTATCTCAATAAATGTCTTTCCCAGCAGGAGGCGCTGCTCTGCGGTAACCTGTCGAACCTCCGGGAAGTTCCGCTTCGTTTTCTCGTACAGATCAACAAAACTGATCACTGCCGTGCGTGTATACCCCGACAGTGTTTTTGCCATATACTCAAACGCTTTGATATGCCGTTCAACCGGATACTCTTCGCTGATGAAGATCGGATCATAACGCCATCCTATGCTGTCTATGCCAACCATATCAGAAAGGCGTTTGAAGTTTTCAAGCACGCTCCGCTTGTCCGGAACACGCGGTTCGATCTCTTTCCCATATGGCGTGATTGTCACAAACCAGTATTGTCCATAGGGGCGGAGCAGATCCATATGCGGGAGCATCGGCGCCGGATTTTTCGTGCAGAAACCGATCAGATCCACCACATCCGGTGACAGCCGGTAGCGGGTAACAGAACGGGGATTGTATGGATTGCGGACCAGCACAAACCCAGCCCTCAGCCGGTTTACAAACCAATCAGAGTAGAAGGCAGGAATGTCTGTGCGCATACCTGTGTTAATGATCATTTGCTTTCCTCTTGTGTGATAACCAGATCCTTGAAGAATGCTTCTGTGCCGATGTCCGCAAAGAAGTCGCTGATCCTTGAGCATTCCAACTATATCATATCAGAAGAATCAGCGACAATGCGCACTTTTTTATCAGTCAGTTTCCTTTTTATAACCGGACAGTTACAAAAAGTGCGTACTTGTGCAGCCCGGGAAAAGCCTTTATGGCAAATCCAGGATCTGATCCCAGATTTGTCGAAAGCCAGACTGACGCTTATACAGAAAAAGCTTCTGTCTTTTCACTGTCATGCATGTGCTGCCAGATGCTTGCAGCTGGGATTCAAACAGATCAAATAAACATGACCATATAGTGTGGGAGTGTGATTTTTTCATCTGCCCGGCCATTTTGCGTATTCGTCACTTTATAAGCATACGGAGGGCTGTAACGCGCAATGTATTGATTGAGGGACGGGGTTGAGCGATTTCCTGCTTTAACTTCGATCGGAATGACCGCTCCGCTGCGTTCAATAAAGAATTCAATCTCGTGTACACTGTCCGGCTTGTAGTAATACAGAGAATATCCCCTTTTGATCAAGCATTCCGAAATAGCATTCTCATATATACCTCCGCGGGCATTTCCAGTGATAGTGTCGTTCAGAACAGCAAGCTTCGTTTCAAAACCATAGGAACAGCAGAGCAGACCGGTGTCGTTAAGGTAAAGCTTGAATTGATCTCCTTTGGCATTCGCTTTTAAGGGCAAATATGGTTCGTTGAGATTATAGCAGACCTGAACCATGTCAGAATCCTTCAGCCACTGAACGCTTCCGCCATACTTCTTTCTGGTTTGACCACGTTCGACAGTTGAATATTGGAATTTCTTCTGTTCTTTCATCAGCTGAATGGGAATCGCATCGTAGCACATCCGAACCAACACTTTTTCCTTTCCTTTTGCGTGCTTTGAGATATCATCCCGATACTCTTCCAGAATGTCTTGCTGAAGCCTGTCAACCCTATTGAAATCATGATGTTGTACATAATCGTTTACAACTTCCGGCATACCGCCAACCACGATGAATTCACGGAAAAGGCTCTCATATTTTTCGTGAACGGCCGCAGGAATGGTTGAGCCAGAGGTATAGTATGATTTCAGCGCATCAATGGCTGTTGAATCATATCCTTCTGCCCAGAGAAACTCCTCAAAGTCAAGTGAGTACATGGTGATCTGCGTCTCATATCCTACCGGCACAGATTCAGGAATCTCCACAGCTTCATCGTCATCTTCACCGTATGTTAACCCAAGCAGAGATCCGGAAGAAATAACGTCAAAACGAAAATCCATGGCAAGATATTTAACCGCGGTCCTGGCATTGCCGCAGCACTGGATTTCATCCAGGAAAACCAGCGTATCGCCGGGGATCAGCTCAAAATCCCTCACATATGCCGTCATTCTCTTCAGAATTTCATCCGCTGTAAGTTCCCCTTCAAAGATCCCCTTCATGTTCGGCTGGAGGAAGAAATCGATTTTGAGGAAAGAAGCATATTCCTTTTTGCCAAACTCTTCGATGATGAACGATTTGCCGACCTGCCGGGCACCTTTCAGCAGCAGGCACTTTCTGACCTGTTCGGTTCGGCGCTGTTCTTTCCATTGAAGAAGCTCACGGTACACCTTGCGCTTGAGCATCAGGATCACCTCCAGTTATCGCCGCCTCTATTATGCACAAAATTCAAGTATCAATCAAGCGGAATAGGAATAAAATTCAAGTTCATTATTTACTAATATGGAATAAAATTCAAGTTCATATTCTAAAATTGTACCAATTGTACCATCTGCAAGATGCATTGTACATCGTCACGATACCGTTCCTGATGTGAGCTTGTTGAAGCAGCGGTTAAGCAGCTTTATCATACTGCCGACAGCCAGCGCCGCAATGATACTGCCTTCACGCACACCTTTCAGTTCACCCAGGAACACAAGACAGATCAGAGCAGCGACGGCGATATAGAAAACATCAAAGAAGATTTTCACATTTTCATATTTCCTGCCGGTAACTTTGCTGACTGCCCGGTTCATTGCTTCTCCCGGCAGCATGGCAACCCCGCCCTTAAACTGAATCCATATGCCAAAGGCCAGTATGATGCAGCCGATCAGCATGAATATAAACTGCATCAGATAGCTGGAAACAGAAATGTTCCTGATCAACCAGCAGGAGAAATCCGTCAGATAACCATATGCAAATGCCAGTGCAGTCTGTATCGCGATCTCCAGATAATTGCATTTTCCCTTCAGGATGATGACCTGGATAACGATCTGTATCACGCTGAGCAGATTGAGCCATCCGCCAAAGGACAGGAAAGAACTGACCAGCGAGACCGAGTATGGCACCGAGGCAACAGGCGACGTTCCCAGACCGGCTTTTGCCGAGAAAGCCACGCCCATTGAAGCGATAAACAGGCCAACCAGGAACAATGCGTAGCGCCGGATTAAATCAGATATATGTTTATGATCCATCGTGACAACCTCACTCCTTGTACCTATACGCCTCTGTATAATCGACAATTTCAAAAGCGCAATGGCCTTTCGTCACCGCATGCAAATAATACCATGAATTCGTATGTGGCGGAACAAGAGGCTTAGATCTATCCACGCAAAGACCGGACATTTCTGATACCGAGCAAAATAAAAAATGCGGCATCCATTATGGATATGTTTGCAAGTAAATCAAACTAAAATGCTCTGAAAGGCTTATATGATCTTTAATGATCAGTAGGTCTACCGCTTTTTCTGGAACCTCTTGTGTAATTCATCGAAAAACCTGTTGGAAAATCGCTGATTTTGGGGCGATAACGCTATACAAAATATTCTGCTATTTCCTGGTTTGTTAATCCCAAGAATTCCTGCGTCTGAAGATATATATTCCAAGACCTTTTTACCATTGTCCCATTTCGCATACTCTCAAAGTCAAAATTCTATTATCTACAAAACACGATTAATGGTCAGGCCAGGAAACATAAAGTTTGCAAAATTCACTTTGCAAACTTGAAGAAATAAGCAATTTATGATATATTCATTTTGCAAAAAGGAGGTGTGAGCAATGCATGATCTTATCAATCGCCCGATTTATATGGAACAGCTTATCAGCTTCAGGGAAAAACAGATCATAAAAGTTGTCACGGGAATCCGTCGCTGTGGAAAATCAACGCTGTTTGATTTGTACTGCGAGTATTTGCAAAATGACGGCGTCCAGAAAGATCAGATCATCCGGATCAATCTTGAAGATCCTGATTATCACGATATACAGGATTACTTACAGCTCTATAATTTGGTTAAAGATCGACTGAATCCTGATAAAATGAATTATATTTTCATTGACGAGGTACAGACAGTTCCAGACTTTCAGAAAGCAGTGGATGGCCTGTTTATTAAGGCAAACTGCGATGTATATATCACGGGATCAAACGCCTATATGCTTTCCGGTGAGCTGGCCACTCTTCTTTCCGGTCGCTATGTTGAGATTAAGATGTTCCCGCTTTCCTTTAAAGAATACATTTCCGCATTGGAAGATGAGACCGATCTGCAGATGAAGTATCAACGCTATATCCAGAATGGCTCGTTCCCCTATATATTGCAATTATCCCATTGCAGGGACATCAACGCATATCTGGAAGGCATCTATACCTCTATTGTCTTGAAAGACATTGTTGCAAGGCATCGTATATCCGATGCGGGGATGCTTGACAGCGTAATCCGCTATATGTTTGATAACATCGGCAACCTTTGTTCTGCAACCAATATAGCGAACACCATGACCTCCTATGGGCGCAAGATTTCAGCGCCTACAGTGGAAAACTATCTTTCTGCGCTTGTTGAAAGCTTTGTTCTCTATAAGGCAGGCAGATACGATGTAAAAGGAAAACAGCACCTTGCGACAGGCAGCAAGTATTATCTTTCCGACATCGGTTTGCGATATTATCTGCTCGGCAGCAAGAAGGTCGATACAGGGCATATTCTTGAAAACGTAGTATATTTGGAGTTATTGCGCCGTGGATACGAAGTACAAATTGGAAAAGTTGGTTCAGCAGAGGTTGATTTTATTGCAATTGGCGACTATGGAGAAGAATACTATCAAGTGGCATACACTGTAAATGACGCTGATGGAAAAACCCTTGCGCGCGAGCTCGCACCGCTGGAGCGTATCAGGGATCACAATCCGAAATACCTGATTACTATGGATTTTGTCCCTCTTACTTCTCACAATGGAATCAAGCAGATCAACGCCTTGGAATGGTTGCTCCACTAACATTATCCTCTTGCCTTGATTAGAACAGATTAGGGTGTGTTTCTAAATTCGAAGCAGCTGCATATTATGCAAGCTGAATGCGAATACAACCAAGATGGACGAAAGCGAGGAACCAAGATCCAGCTTATCAAACCGGGTACCAATCCGCCGATTCTCCTTCAGCTTATTGAAGAAGCATTCTACCAGATGCCGTTCCTTGTACTGAGCCCAGTCACAGTACCTGTCTCTGGAATACGCCGGGAAAGGGCTATGCATCCTTTGGCCTGCCAAAGCCTCAGGCATCTTTCCCGATCTACTCCCCGGTCAGTCTCCGGAAACGCGCTTATGATCCGGACCGTGCCCGTCGGCTGTACGGTGACGCCGCGGACGAAGCCGTCTTAACAGCCTACGAGGTTCAGGAACATGCGGAAGGATTCCCGCCAACCGCGTTGTTTTTCGCCGCAGATGATGAGCTGGTCAGCCCCGATCATTCCAGAATGCTGGCTTCGGCGCTTGAGAAGCTTTCGATTCCCTGCAGACTTGAAGTGGGAACAGAGGTCGGTCATGGCTTTGCGGACGGCTCTGAAATGTGTATGGCGGGATGGCCGGAAAGGGCTGTCAGATGGTATGAATCATTGCAGGGATAATATGGAGGAGACATCATGAATATCTGTATCTGGGATAAATCCGTTGCGGATTATCCGCGGCTTGAAAACGAGCATTCAGACGACAGAAGGATCATGCGGGCGGTTGCCGACTGCGCCGGCGGCGTCCTGTATTTCCCCAAAGGGATCTATTCAATCGCCGATATGCTGGTTGTTGATAACTGCTGTTCTTTCCTGCTGCACAAGTCAGCGATCCTGAAGGCGGTACATGAAATTATCAGGCACATCGCGGTTCCGGTCGGAACCTGATACCCGAACCGCAAGATGCTTATGAGAGGTTATCACTTTGGCCAGAACAAAGAATATGACGTCCGGCAATCCGGTAAAACTGATCCTGGTTTTCGCGCTTCCGATTCTTGCCGGCAATATACTTCAGCAATTATACAGTCTGGTTGATTCGCTGATTATCGGCCGGATTCTCGGCGTGACCGCGCTGACGGCGGTTTCTGCTTCAGGCTGGCTGGACTGGGCTGTTCTCTCTGTCCCCATGGGACTTGCACAGGGCTATTCGATTCATGCGGCACAGTGTTACGGAGGAAAAAGGTTTGCGGATCTGAAGAGAAGCGTGGCGCAGAGCTATCTTATCTCTGCCGCAGTAACGGTCTTTCTGGAAATCGCAAGCCAGTTCCTTTTGCATCCTGTCCTGGTCTGGATGAATTCTCCTGACGAAACGATCCGGATGACTGAAAACTATCTCAGGATTATTTACGCCGGTCTTCCTATCGTCATGTGCGTAAACATATTCAGCGGTTTTCTGCATGCGCTGGGGAACAGCAGGGTTCCGCTGATCGCTTTGGCATGCGCTACTGCGGTCAATATTTTCCTTGACTGGTGGTTTGTCGGTTCGCTCGGGATGGGAACAAACGGCGGCGCCTGGGCGACGGTGATCGCACAGGCTGTATCTGCTGTGATATGTTTCTCGGCAGTGCTGAAAATTCCGGAACTGAAGCCCGAAAAGGCAGATTTCCGGCTGGACGGAAAAGTCATCCGGAAACTGGTACGGCTTGGATTCCCAATCGCCTTTCAGAACCTGATTATCTCCCTGGGCGGCCTGGTTTTGCAGGGCGTGGTTAATGCGTTTGGCTTTATTTTCATGGCCGGCTATAACGCTGCTTCCCGGTTCCAGGGCCTGATCGAGATTGCGGGCACTGCATTGGGAAATGCCGCGGGTACATTTACCGGTCAGAACTACGGCGCAGGAAAGATGGAACGCGTGAGAGATGGATTACGGCGTTCAGCCCGGATCGGTTTTTTGTTGGCCGTATCTGTTGGCTTGATCATGGTATGCTTCGGGAAACCGCTTCTGTCTCTGTTTATTCGTGAAGAGGCAGGCATCTCTGACCAGGTTATGGCATTCGGTTATGACTTTCTGAGGGTTATGGCTGCAGGGCTGCCGATGCTTTACCTGCTGTTTGTTTACCGATCCACATTACAGGGACTTGGGGATACAGTAATTCCAATGATTTCGGGTTTTGTGGAACTGGCGTTTCGCATCGGTTCAGCACTGCTGCTTCCGGCAATCATCGGTTACTGGGGAGTTTATCTGGCTGAAATCACAGCCTGGATCAGCGCAGGTATTTTCTTGATCATAGGGTATTATCGCAGACTGAAAAAGATAGCATGTGGCAACAAAAGCCTGAATTAAGAAAGCAATAACCAGTCATATTCTTCTAAGTCCTCAGTCCATCTGATTGCTATAAAAGCCTAAACATGTTGAATTGAAAAGAAAGAGCTGTATAGCCTTATTAGCAATTGCTATGGTATCATATGAAGCGGAATACTTATGAAATCTTGCCAAGATTTTGATTTTGTCGGCTATAACAATCAAGAGTCATGGAGGAAGTTTTCAATGCGTCCAATAATCAAGGATGATTTTTTGCGCGTTTTTCATTCTCTTGGGTTGGAAAAAGGACATACGCTGATGGTTCATGCATCATTGTCGAAATTCGGATATGTGTGCGGCGGCGCCCAAACTGTCATTGAGGCTCTTCTTGAAACGGTCGGTGAAGAGGGTACGGTTATGATGCCAACACAGTCATGGAAGAACCTCGACCCGGAAGACGGAGTCCATTGGGACGTTGCAGAAGAATACTGGCAAATTATCCGAGATCATTGGCCTGCATACAACAAGCGTATTACACCGACAAATACGATGGGATCTGTAGCTGAAATGTTTCGTTCCTGGCCCGGCGCTATTCGGAGCGATCACCCCGCAAGATCGGTAGCAGCCTGGGGAAAGCACGCTGAGTATCTTGTTTCCAATCATGATTTTTCCAACATTTTCGGAGACGGCTCCCCCATTGGAAAACTATACGAATTGGACGGCGACGTATTGCTTCTCGGCGTTGGTTATGACAAGAACACTTCGCTCCACCTCGCTGATACACACGCTGCCTACCCCGGCA
Organism: Clostridia bacterium; assembly: GCA_017541105.1. Taxonomy (GTDB): domain Bacteria; phylum Bacillota; class Clostridia; order Christensenellales; family Aristaeellaceae; genus Aristaeella. The sequence goes on along the minus strand of JAFXZS010000001.1, from coordinate 663 downwards.
AGCACAACTGCGTTGAACACAGCGCCATTATGGAAAACGAAAAACGTGTCTGGAAAGCATATGAAACGCTCTTCGTTGACGGCGAAGATTTTGAACAGATTGGAACGGCATTTGAACAGGCATGCACTGTCAGACATGGTAAACTTGGAAATGCTGAACTTCGCCTGATGAAGCAGCGAGAGCTTGTGGATTTTGCAACTGACTGGATTCAGCATAACAGAACATAATGAGATCCCGGATAAATCGAAACATATATGATTCCTGATTCAGGAGGAACGATGGACAGGCAGGAAATACTGAACCGGCTAATGGCATTCCCCTACGACCGGGATGAATACTGGGTGATTACAGGCAGCGCAATGGTGATGTACGGAATCAAAGAACAGGCCGGTGATATCGACCTTGGCTGCAGCGTGAAAATGGCTGACCTTCTTGAATCGGACGGGTATTTATATGGACGGACAAAAGACGGAAACAGATGGTTCAAAGTGGGAGAATCCATCGAAATTTTTGAGTCATGGCTGTACGGCTCCACGATAAAAATGGAAGGATTCCGGGTCATTTCGCTGAACGGATTGATTGAGATGAAGGAGAAGATCGGCCGGGAAAAAGATTTCAAGGACATTGCATTGATCAAATCTTTTCTGAAGGTTAAAGAGGAAT